>NZ_KB897778.1:0-289024 GCF_000377145.1 Streptomyces sp. CNT372
GTTTCGGTGGTCATAGCGTTAGGGAAACGCCCGGTTACATTCCGAACCCGGAAGCTAAGCCTTTCAGCGCCGATGGTACTGCAGGGGGGACCCTGTGGGAGAGTAGGACACCGCCGAACAATCATTGAAAAGGGCCCCGCCCCCCGGAGAAGGAATTCTCCGGAGGGCGGGGCCCTTTTGCGTTTCCAGGCACCCGACCGGGGGCCGCCAGGGGAATGTCAGAGCCGACCCGTCGCCTTGAGCGTCAGATACGCGTCGGCCAGGTCGGGCGCGAGCCGGTCCGGGACCGAGTCGACGACGACCACGCCGTGGCGCTGCAACTGCTCCGCGGTACGGCGGCGTTCCGCCTGGGCCCGGGTGCCGGCGGCCGCGTCGTATACGTTCTCGATACTGCCCCGCGCCTGTGCCATCTCGGATACGCGAGGATCCGCCACCGATGCCACGACGACCGTATGCCGGCGGGTGAGCTGCGGAAGAACCGGAAGCAGGCCCTCTTCGATCGGTGCCGTGTCCAGGCTTGTGAAGAGGACGATCAGGGACCCCTTCGGGGCGTTCTTGAGCGCCGAGGCGCTGAGCCCACGGGTGTCCGTCTCCACGAGCGCGGCCTCGAGGGGCGCCATCGCGTCGACCATGGCCGGGAGGGTCTCGCGGGCCGAGCGGGCCGGGACGTGAGCCCTGACCCGTCGGTCGTAGGCCAGCAGTCCCGAGCGGTCGCCCGCGCGGGCGGACAGCGATGCCAGGAGCAGCGCGGCGTCCATCGCCGCGTCCAGCCGGGGGACGTCGCCGACCCGTCCCGCCGCGGTGCGACCGGTGTCAAGGACCATGAGGATGTGCCGGTCCCGCTCCGGTCGCCAGGTGCGGACTGCGACCGTCGTCCGGCGCGCGGTGGCCCGCCAGTCGATGGATCGGGTGTCGTCCCCGGGGACGTAGTCGCGGAGACTGTCGAACTCGGTTCCCCGGCCCCGGGTCAGAACGCTGGTGCGGCCGTCCAGTTCACGCAGCCTGGCCAGCCGGGACGGCAGATGCTTGCGGCTGGTGAAGGGCGGCAGGACCCGGACGGTCCAGGGGACCCGGTGACGTCCCTGGCGGGCGGCGAGCCCGAGCGGACCGTAGGAGCGGACGGTGACCTGCTCGGCGTGCCGGTCCCCACGGCGGGTGGGCGTCAGCACGGTCGTCATCACGCGGCGCTCGCCCGAGGGGACGCGTACGCGCTGCCTCGACGCCGCGAGTTCGGTGCCGGTCGTCCAGCTGCTCGGCGGCCAGGCGTCCCGTACATCGGCGCGCAACGGGCGGGGGCAGGCGTTCGTGACGGTCAGCTGGACGGCGGCAACGTCACCGAGTCGAACTGATGTGTCACCGGATCGGGTGAAACGGAGCGCTCGCACTGGCGCGGCGAGGGCGTAGTCGCACAGGATGGCGATGGTGAGGGGCGCGTTGACCGCGAGCATCCCCGTCCAGCTGGGGGCGAGGAAGCCGACGGGCAGGGTGCCGATCGCGGCGAGGAGTGCGGTGCGTCCGGTGAGGGCCATCAAAGCCTCACCGGGGTACGGGGACGTGGGCGAGGATCGCGGTGATGACGGAGTCGGTCGTGACTCCTTCCATCTCCGCCTCGGGCCGGAGTTGGAGCCGGTGGCGCAGTGTGGGGAGGGCGAGGGCCTTCACATCGTCGGGGATGACGTAGTCCCTGCCGGTGAGCCAGGCCCAGGCCCGGGCGGTGGAGAGCAGAGCGGTGGCGCCGCGGGGAGACGCGCCCAGGGCGAGGGACGGGGATTCGCGGGTGGCGCGGCAGATGTCGACGACGTAGCCGGCGATCTCGGGTGACACCGAGGTCGCCGAGACGGCGGTGCGGGCGGCCTCCAGGTCGGACGGGCCGGCCACCGGGCGTATGCCCGCGGCGTCGAGGTCACGGGGGTTGAAGCCCTGCGCGTGACGGGTCAGGACGCTGATCTCGTCCTCGCGCGAGGGCAACGGGACGGTGAGCTTGAGAAGGAAGCGGTCGAGCTGCGCCTCGGGCAGAGGGTAGGTGCCCTCGTACTCCACGGGGTTCTGTGTCGCGGCGACGAGGAAGGGCTCGGGAAGCGGGCGGGCTGAGCCGTCGACGGTGACCTGTCGTTCCTCCATCGCCTCCAGCAGCGCCGACTGCGTCTTGGGAGGGGTGCGGTTGATCTCGTCGGCGAGCAGGAGGTTGGTGAAGACGGGTCCCTGCTGGAAGGAGAACTCGGAGGTGTGCGTGTCGTAGACAAGAGACCCGGTGACATCACTGGGCATCAGATCGGGGGTGAACTGGACGCGCTTGGTGTCGAGTTCCAGGGAGGCGGCGAGGGCGCGGACGAGGAGGGTCTTGGCGACACCCGGGACGCCTTCGAGCAGGACGTGGCCGCGGCAGAGCAGTGCGACGACGAGACCGGTGACGGCGGGGTCCTGGCCGACCACTGCCTTGGCGATCTCCGCGCGCAGGGCCTCCAGCGAGTCCCTGGCGCGGTCCGCCTGCTCGGTGGTCTCGGGGGTCGGGGCGCTCATGGCGTGCGTACCTCTCTTTCGAGGGCGTCGAGTCGGTCTGCCAGGTTGATCAGGGAGAGGTCGTCGTCCGGGGCGGGGCCGAAGAGCAGGGTGGAGAAGTCCCGTCCGGCATCGGGGATGCGGGCGGAGAGTGCGGGGAGCAGCTTCTCGGCGGAGTGGACGTCGGAGGGGGCGACGCCGAGCAGCGGGCCCAGCCGGGTCCGTGAGGCGGTGCGCAGCGAGGAGGCGGCCCGGTCCCGGGCATTGGCCTTCCGGTAGAGCCGGGAGCGCCCCTCGGTGGCCTCGGAGGCGCGGACGGCCACCGGCAGACGTTCCGTCACGAGGGGGCCGAGGCGACGGCCGCGCCAGACGGCGGCCAGCACGGCGGCGACGGTGAGTTGGAGGGTCCCCCAGACCCAGCCCTCGGGGACGAGGTCGAGGAAGGTGCTCTCACCGCTCGCGTCGTTGTCGTCGGCCGGGTCGCCGTCCCCGCCGTCGCCGCGGGGTTCCTCGCTCACGGAGGTGTCGCCGAGCGAGGGGATATACCAGATGAGTTCGTTTCGTGAACCGAGAAGTTGGAGAGCCAGGGAGGCGTTTCCGTGTTCGTCCAGTCTGTCGTTGTAGAGAATATTCGGCGCACCGAGCAGGACGGTGTCGCCACCGCCCGTGGTGTTGTCCAGCCGCAGGAGCGTCGGCAGTCCGCCGCTCGGGTAGCAGGCGTCGGCACCGGTCAGCCCGGTGCGGTAGCGCTCGCCGCCGAGATCGGCGTCGCCGGCCCGCCGGGCGACCGGGTAGGAGCACTGCGGATCCCTGGGCGCGACCCGTGCCGGGGCGTCGGTGTCCACGTCCGGGGCCAGGACGTCCAAGGCGATGGCGTCGGGGGACAGCAGGACGGTGCGTCCCGCGGTTGCCGACATCGTGGCGCGGAGCGCGCGGAGTTGGGGCTCGCTGAGGAGGTTCGGGTCGGTGACCAGAAGAGTCGCACCGGGTCCGGCGGCCGCCGCGGCCTGCGGCAGCGAGGTGACCGGGCGGACGGTGACGCCCTCCCGCTCCAGCAGCTCGGCCACCGCGCGGCTCCCGGTCGGGTCCACGGACCGGGGGTCGAGCCGGCCGTGCCGGCCGCCGGACTGCAGTGCGGCGATGGTGATGCCGGCGACGACCAGCAGGGCGAGGACGGCCAGCAGGCCGCGGGTCCGGGCCCACACCTGGCGTCCGGTGGGGGCCAGGGAAGTGGGGGAGGTGGTCGTCATACGGGCTCTCCCGGTGTCGTGGTCTCCAGGGAGGGCTTGGTCCGTTCGATCGCGAGGTCCACGTCGCGCAGGCGCTCGTACATCCCGCGGTCGGCACTGCGGCCGCCGTATGTGACGTCGTCGAAGGCCCGGGCAGCGGTGCGGAGCCCGTCGGCGTGCTGGGGCAGCGCGCGTCCCGCCTCGGCAGCGGCTTCGTCGGCGGTGCGACCGGGGCGGGGAGTGAGCAGGGCGCGCTCCTCAAGCGCGCGGACGACGGCGCGCAGGCGCTCCTGGACGGCCTGGCTCCACTGGCCGGCCGCCGCGTGGTCCTCGGCCGCTGCCCGGTGCTCGGCGGCGCTGCGGGGTCCGTCGGCGAACAGGGAGTCCGGGGCCGGCAGTGTCCGCTGGGGTCTGCCCAGGCGCCACCACAGTGCGGCGCCCAGGGCGACGACGACCAGCACGATGACGACGAGGCCGGCCGGGCCCCCGGGCCCGCCCGAGAAGCCGTCGAACAGGCCGGCCACCCAGTCCCAGAACGCGTCGATGGCACGCTGGAGCACATTGGGCTCGTGCTCCCGGTACATCGGGTCGGAGAGTTCCCGCTCCGCCGCCTCCCGTGCCGGGACACGCGGAGTGTCCACCGGCACATCACCCCGGGCGATCAGCTCGGCCGTCGCCCTCGGTCCCCCCGCGCGCAGCACCGCATCAGCCTCCGGTGGCGCGGTCGCCGCGGGAGTCGGTGCCGTACCCCGGGACGCCGGCGGCGCGGGCGAGTTCGAGGTCGAGTGCCTCGCGGCGGATGCGCTGGTCGACGTAGAGCAGCGCGGCGACCCCCGCCGAGATCGGGTAGGTCACCGAGGAGGCGATGACGGAGCCGATGCCGGTGATGATCTGGAAGCTCCAGCCGAACTCCGGGGACGAGTCGCCGAGGAAGTCGCTGAGGCTGATGCCGTCCACCGCGAAGGCGGTGATCGTGAACGGAATCGCGATGACCATGCTGACCAGCAGGGTCAGCAGCAGGGTCAGCGCCGTGATGCCGAAGACGCGCCACCAGGAGCCCTGCACCAGCTTGGCCGACCGGCGAAGGGAGGCGAAGACGCCCTGCCGCTCCAGCACCAGGGCGGGCGCGGCGAGTGCGAAGCGCACCAGCAGCCACAGCACGACGACGAAGGCCGCGACGGCGCCGAGCACGACGAGAAGCGCTCCGCCGACTCCGCCCAGGAGCAGGCCCGGCAGCATGCCGATCGTCATGATCGCAGCGGAACCGACGGGGAGGAGGAAGATCACGCCGAGGAGCAGCGGCAACCGGGGCCGGGCCTCGCGCCACGCCTCGGGCAGGGTGACCGGGCGGCCCAGCACCGAGCGGCTGATCACCACGGTGAGCAGCGCCGTGGTGAAGAGCGTGCCGATCATCGTGATCAGCATGGCCGGCCCCATGCCGATCAGGGTGGCCTGCAGGGAGTCGAAGGACTGGCGCAGCGCCTCCTCCGGGGCGGCGTCGGGGTCGATCTCCGGCGGGGCTGGCACCAGGTAGCGCTCGGCGAGGATCGCGGCGATCTGGGTGATCACCGAGACGGTGACGGTGACGGCCAGGATCGTGCGCCAGTGCAGCCGCAGTGTCGACACGGCGCCGTCGAGGATCTCGCCGACACCGAGGGGCCGCAGGGGGATCACTCCCGGCTTGGCGGCCGGCGGCGGGCCTCCCCAGCCGCCGCCCGGCGCCCCGCCCCACCCGTGCGCGGGGCGGCCGGGGGCCTGCCGGTGACCGGGCGCGGACCACTGCCCCGGGGGCGGCTGCTCCTGGGACCACTTCGGGGAGGGGCCGTCGACGGGGGCGGCGGGGTGCGGGACGCCAGGGTTCTGTCCGTCGGAGGGGTTCTGCCCGTCGGAGGGAGCCGACCCGGGCGAGGCCCAGCCCGGAGTGTCGTTCACGGTGGTCCACCTCATGGATCGGCCGCGGTACCGGTGCTCGCGCCCGGCACGTTCACGGTGTGCGTCCACCCGGAAGGGCGGCTGGTTGGCGCCCATCGTGCCACGAGGCCGGTGGAGGCGGGCGGGGGCCGGTCTCCCCACGGTCCCTTCATTGTCGGAGCCTCACCGGGCAGACTGGTCGAATGGCTGATCACGGCGTACAGATCACTACGGGGAAGGTGCCGCCGCGGCTCTCGGTCCTGCGCTGGGACGAGCCGCCGGAGGGCCCGGTCCTGGTGCTCCTCGACCAGACGCGGCTCCCGGCCGAGGAGGTGGAGCTGGTCTGCACGGATGTGCCGGCGCTGGTCGGGGCGATCCAGAGCCTTGCCGTCCGCGGGGCGCCGCTGCTGGGGATCGTGGGCGCCTACGGCGTCGCTCTCGCGGCGGCCCGGGGCTTCGACGTCGACGAGGCGGCCGCACTGCTGGGGCACGCGCGGCCCACCGCCGTGAACCTGGGGCACGGAGTCCGGCTGGCGGCCGGCGTCTACCGGCAGTCCCTGGCCGCGGGCGCGGGCCACGACCGGGCCGCCGAGGCAGCGCTGACCGCCGCGCGGGAACTGCACCGGGCGGACGCGGAGGCGAGCCGGCGGATGGCGGAGCACGGTCTGGCCCTGCTGGACGAGCTCCTTCCGGGCGGCGGGCACCGGATCCTGACCCACTGCAACAGCGGGGCACTGGTCTCCGGCGGCGACGGCACCGCCTTCGCCGTCGCGCTGGCCGCCCACCGGGCCGGTGAGCTGCGCCGCCTCTGGGTGGACGAGACACGGCCGCTGCTCCAGGGAGCCCGGCTCACCGCGTACGAGGCGGCCCGGCACGGGATGGCGTACAGCCTGCTGACCGACAACGCCGCCGGGTCCCTGTTCGCCGCGGGGGAGGTCGACGCGGTCCTCATCGGGGCCGACCGGATCGCCGCCGACGGTTCCGTGGCCAACAAGGTGGGCAGCTACCCGCTCGCGGTGCTCGCCCGCTACCACCATGTGCCGTTCGTCGTCGTGGCCCCGACGACGACCCTGGACGCGTCGACTCCGGACGGGGCCGCGATCGAGGTGGAGCAGCGCCCCGGCAGCGAAGTGACCGAGCTCACACCCCCTCGGGCGGGCACGGATGGCCAGGTCGGTGGTGGGGTGTCCGTGGCACCCCTGGGGACGCAGGCGTACAACCCCGCGTTCGACGTGACCCCTCCCGAACTCGTGACCGCGATCGTCACCGAGGAGGGGGTCCTCTCGCCGGTCACCGGAGACGGAATCGCGCAGCTGTGTGCCAGGTCACGACAGGTAACGATTAGCTAATGGGATGATGTCGAATATGAAGGGACGAGTCCTTGTCGTCGACGACGACACCGCACTGGCCGAGATGCTCGGCATTGTGCTGCGTGGTGAGGGTTTCGAGCCGTCGTTCGTGGCGGACGGCGACAAGGCGCTGGCCGCCTTCCGGGACACCAAGCCGGACCTGGTGCTCCTCGATCTGATGCTCCCCGGCCGGGACGGCATCGAGGTGTGCCGTCTGATCAGGGCCGAGTCCGGTGTGCCGATCGTGATGCTCACTGCCAAGAGCGACACCGTGGACGTGGTGGTCGGGCTCGAGTCCGGGGCCGACGACTACATCGTGAAGCCGTTCAAGCCGAAGGAGCTGGTCGCCCGGATCCGGGCCCGGCTGCGGAGGTCGGAGGAGCCCGCGCCCGAACAGCTGACCATCGGTGACCTGATCATCGACGTGGCCGGTCACTCGGTGAAGCGCGACGGCCAGTCCATCGCGCTGACGCCGCTGGAGTTCGACCTGCTGGTCGCGCTGGCGCGCAAGCCGTGGCAGGTCTTCACCCGTGAGGTTCTCCTGGAACAGGTGTGGGGCTACCGGCACGCGGCGGACACCCGGCTGGTCAACGTCCATGTGCAGCGGCTGCGCTCCAAGGTCGAGAAGGACCCCGAGCGCCCGGAGATCGTGGTGACCGTGCGGGGCGTCGGTTACAAGGCGGGACCGAGCTGATATGTCCGGTGGCAGCGTTGCTCCGAAGCCCGGCGAGCCGGGAGTCCGTACGGGGCGGGCTGCCGGACCGGGGCGGAAGCCCGCGCGATTCGGCCGTCTGCTCCAGGACGGTGCGCCCAGCGGGCCGATACCCAGGCTCTTCATGCGCTGGCTGCGGCGGCCCCTGCTGGCCGCGGTCCGTCTGTGGCGGCGCAACATCCAGCTCAGGGTGGTCGCGACCACCCTGCTGATGTCCCTCGGCGTGGTGCTGCTGCTGGGCTTCGTGGTGATCGGACAGGTCCGCAACGGCCTCCTCGACGCCAAGAGCAGGGCGGCGCAGAGCCAGGCGGCGGGCGGCTTCGCCGTGGCGCAGGAGCAGGCCAACGTGCCGGTCGGCCCCGCGGGCCAGGACGGCTCGCCGACGGGCGCCAGGAACGCCAACTCCTGGCGCTCCGACCTGGTGGTGCAGCTCGCCAGCGGCGGCCAGGGCTCGTACAACGTGGTCGCCCTCAGCGCCGACTCCGAGCGCGAGGGCACCGGCCGCGCCCCCCGCACCTCCGGCCTCGTGGACCCCGCGTCCATCCCCCAGGAACTGCGGGACGCGGTCGGCCAGGGCAGTGGCACCTACGAGACCTACGTCAGCATCCGGTACTGGAACGACGCCTCCGACGCGGAGCCGGGCCTCGTCGTCGGCACCCGGCTGAACGACATCGAGGGCAAGCCCTACGAGCTGTACTACCTGTTCCCGCTGGCCCAGGAGGAGGAGTCGCTCAACCTGGTCAGGGGCACCCTCGCCACCGCCGGCCTGTTCGTCGTCGCCCTGCTGGGCGCGATCGCCTGGCTGGTGGTCCGGCAGGTCGTCACCCCGGTGCGGATGGCCGCCGGCATCGCCGAGCGGCTCGCGGCGGGCCGCCTCCAGGAGCGGATGAAGGTCACCGGCGAGGACGACATCGCACGCCTCGGTGAGGCGTTCAACAAGATGGCGCAGAACCTCCAGCTGAAGATCCAGCAGCTGGAGGAGCTCTCGCGGATGCAGCGCCGCTTCGTCTCCGACGTCTCGCACGAGCTGCGTACCCCGCTCACGACGGTGCGGATGGCGGCCGATGTGATCCACGAGGCCCGCAGCGACTTCGACCCGGTGACGGCCCGGTCCGCGGAACTCCTCGGCGACCAGCTGGACCGCTTCGAGTCCCTGCTCGCGGACCTGCTGGAGATCAGCCGGTTCGACGCGGGCGCCGCCGCCCTGGAGGCCGAGCCGATAGACCTGCGCGAGGTCGTGCGGCGGGTCATCGGCGGCGCCGAGCCGCTCGCCGAGCGGAAGGGCTCGCGGATCCTGGTGAGGGGCGACGAGCAGCCCGTGGTCGCAGAGGCCGACGCCCGGCGGGTGGAGCGCGTCCTGCGGAACCTGGTGGTCAACGCCGTCGAGCACGGCGAGGGCAAGGACGTCGTGGTGCGGATGGCGGTCGCCGGCGGCGCCGTGGCCGTCGCGGTGCGCGACTACGGCGTGGGCCTGAAGCCCGGCGAGGCGACCCGGGTGTTCAGCCGCTTCTGGCGGGCGGACCCCGCGCGCGCCCGAACCACGGGCGGCACGGGCCTGGGCCTCTCCATCGCCGTGGAGGACGCCCGGCTGCACGGCGGCTGGCTGCAGGCGTGGGGCGAGCCGGGCGGCGGTTCCCAGTTCCGCCTGACGCTGCCGCGCACGGCGGACGAGCCGCTGCGTGGTTCGCCGATACCGCTGGAGCCCGAGGACTCGCGGCAGAACCGGGAGCGTGCCCGCTCGTCGGGTGAGCCACCGGCGAACGGGCAGCGGATGACGTCCGTGCCCGTTCAGCCGGCGGCGGAGTTCTCGCGGCTGCCCGCGCAGCAGCGCGGCGCGGCGCCCGTCGGGGTCGACCCGGCGGCGTTGCCCGGCAGCGGTGCGAGGGTCGTGGCACGGCCCGTGGGGGAGCGGGCCGACCGGCCCGCCGAGCAGGTTTCACCGGAACGGGAGGACACGGGTCGTGGGCGCTGACCGACGAAGGGGGCGGGCGCGGGTGCTGCGTGCCCCGGCGCTGCTCGGCTGCGTCGCCGTGGTCCTCGCCGGCTGCGCGTCCATGCCGGACAGCGGTGACGTGCACCCGGTGAAGGCCTCGCAGCGCGGCGACTCGCAGGTGCGGGTGTACGCCGTCCAGCCGCGCAAGGGGGCCACCCCGGACGAGATCGTCACCGGCTTCCTGGAGGCGATGACCAGCGACGACTCCAACTTCGCCACGGCCCGGTCCTATCTCGCGCCGGAGACCTCCAAGCGGTGGCGGCCCGAGGCGAGCACCACGGTCCTGGCGGCCGCGCCGGACCCGGGCGTGCCGAGTCTGGGCGGCCGGGACAAGCCGGGGATGAGCTATCCGCTGCTGGGCCGGCAGATAGCGGCGGTCGACGCCCAGCGCGCCTACCAGCCGGTCACACCGTCCGACTACCGCCGGACCATTCACCTCTCCCAGCAGGGCAAGGACGGGGAGTGGCGGATCGACAGCCTGCCGCCCGGCCTGCTGCTGGGGGCCTCGGACTTCGAACGCAACTACGTCTCGGTGAACAAGTACTACTTCGCCTCGGGGCGGAGTGTGATGGTCGCCGACCCCGTCTTCATCCGTCAGCGCCAGGACCCGGTGACCAGGCAGGATCCCGTCACCCAGGCCGTGTCCGCGCTGCTGGAGGGCCCCACGGACTGGTTGAGGCCCGTGGTGGAATCCCGCTTCCCGACCGGCACGGCGCTCAAGGCCGGCACCCGGATGCTGACCTTCGACGACCGGAACGTCCTCAAGGTGCCGCTGAACGAGCGGGCCTCCGGGGTGGGCCGCTCCCAGTGCACGCGGATGGCCGCCCAGATCCTGTTCACGCTCAAGGACCTCTCCTCCTCCCGTGTGGAGCAGGTGGAGCTCCAGCGGCGCGACGGCTCCCAGCTCTGTGTGCTGAGCAGCGGCCAGGCCAAGGAGTACGCGCCCGACCACGCGGTCGGCAGCCCGGACAACCAGTACTTCGTCGACAAGGAGCACCGCCTGGCGCTCCTGGAGAGCGGCGCCGCGGAGGACACCGAGCCGCGGAACGTGCCCGGTCCCTTCGGTGACGGTTCGCTGCCGATGGGCAGCGTCGCGGTCTCCCGTGACGAGCGGACCGCCGCCGCCGTGACCCGGAACGCCGCCGCGCTGTATGTGTCCTCGATCGTCAACGGCTCCGAGCTGAAGGGCGAGATCGTCCGCAGCCAGGGTGCGAGCGCCGCGAACCGGCTGTCCGCGCCGAGCTGGGACGGCCGGGGCGACCTGTGGGTGGCCGACCGCGACCCGGAGAACCCCGCGCTGATGCGGGTCCCGGACGGCGAGGACACACCCCAGGACGTCCGGATCGTGCCCGGTCTCGACGGCGCACGCATCGAGGCGCTGCGAGTCTCGGCGGACGGGGTGCGCATCGCCCTCCTGCTCACCAAGGACGACAGGACGACGCTGAAGATCGGACGGGTGGAGCGGCAGGGACCCGCCGACGACCCGGTGGTGACGGTCACCGAGCTGCGTCCGGCCGCGCCGCAGATGGAGACGGTCACCGCGGTCTCCTGGGCGGGGCCGAGCAGGCTGGTCCTCGTCGGCAAGGAGTCCGGCGGGGTGCAGCAGGTGCGCTACATCCAGACCGACGGTTCCACCTCCGCGAACGCACTGCTGCCGGGTCTCAACCAGGTCAGGGCCGTGGCCGCGTCGGACGACGAGAGCAAGCCCCTGGTGGCGTACTCGGAGGAGGACGGCATCGTGCGGCTGCCCGCCGGCGCGAACTGGCAGACGCTGGTCAAGGAGGGCTCCTCGCCCGTGTACCCGGGCTAGGACACCTCCTGGCACACACCTCCTGGCACACACCTCCTGGCAGCCGATCCGGGGCTTCGGTCGCGGGTTCGCCCCAAGGTTGTCCACAGGGGTTGGCGGGCCGGTGGCGGGCTGCCACCGTGGAGAGGTGCGTGGGTGGTGGCAGGAGCTCTCCGGTCTGGTCCTCCCGGTCGACTGCGCGGGCTGCGGCCGGTGGCGTACACGGTTGTGCCCTGCGTGCGAGGGCGTGCTGTCCGGCAAGGCGCCCCGGCGGGTGCGTCCCGAGCCCGCGCCGAGGGGGCTGCCGCCGGTGCACGCTGCGGCGGTCTACGGCGAGGCGGTGCGGGCCGTGCTGATCGCGCACAAGGAGCGTGGCGCGACGTTCCTGGCCGGCCCGCTCGGCCGGGCCCTGGCCGGAGCGGTGCGGGCCGGCCTTCCGCGACCTGATCCCGACAGGGGCACGGGACCGGGCGGGGACGCCGAGGGGCTGGTCCTGGTGCCGGTGCCGTCCGCGCGCCGGGCGGTCGCGGCTCGGGGGCACGATGCCACGCGCCGGATCGCCCTGGCGGCGGCCGCCGACCTGCGCCGGTCCGGGCTGTCCGCGCGGGTCCTGCCGGTGCTGCGCCAGACCCGCCCGGTGGCCGACCAGGCGGAGCTGACGGGCCCCGAGCGGCTCACCAACGTCTCCGGGGCCCTGGGGGTGCGCCGGGGAGCCGAGTCGCTGTGGGCGGGCGCGGCGGTCGTCCTGGTGGACGACCTGATGACGACCGGGGCCTCCCTTGCCGAGGCGGCGAGGGCACTGAGTGCCGCGGGCGCGGCTTGCGGATCGCCGCGGTCACCGGGCCCGGGACTCGCACGGCTGAGCGCGGCCGTCGTGGCCCATTGAGAGCCGTTCTCGGAATAAACCCGGAACTGACGCGGAACTCGCAACGTTGCAGGTGGTAGAAGGGCAAAAACCCCTGATCGGAGGTACCTTCGGGTAGCGGGTGCCGAGATCGGCCGCAGCGAGCTATGTTCGGTTGTAGGCACGGCTGATACCGGACCTCGCCGCACGGTTCCGATGTTTCCCGCACGGGATACGGGACAGAGGACATCTCGAAATCGGGTGGGTGGAGATCTTGCCGACTGGGGAGGAGGAGGTGAAAGTCGCCAAGTCCGAGGCCCCGTGACCGTCGGGGTCTGGTGCACAAAGGGAGATGCTCCGCGGCCGATGAGGGGCGGAGCGATCCGGGAACGGAGTTCTGCGTGGACATCGTCGTCAAGGGCCGCAAGACCGAGGTGCCCGAGCGGTTCCGCAAGCACGTGGCCGAGAAGCTGAAGCTGGACAAGATCCAGAGGCTCGACGGCAAGGTGATCAGCCTCGACGTCGAGGTGTCCAAGGAGCACAACCCGCGGCAGGCCGACCGTTCCGACCGGGTGGAGATCACGCTCCGCACGCGAGGGCCGGTCATCAGGGCCGAGGCATCCGCCGGCGACCCGTACGCAGCGCTCGACCTCGCCACCGGAAAGCTGGAGGCACGGCTCCGCAAGGAGCACGACAAGCGCCACGACCGGCGCGGCAACGGACGTCTGACGGCGGCCGAGGTGCCCGATGTGGTGCCCGGCGTCGCCGAGTTGAACGCCAACGGACAGCCCGTCCCCCGGGACGCGGACCAGTCCGTCCCGACCACCAGGATCGGCTCGCTCGAGGTGCAGGGCGAAGGACCGCTGGTGGTCCGCGAGAAGCTGCACACCGCGGCACCCATGACGCTCGACCAGGCGCTCTACGAGATGGAGCTGGTCGGGCACGACTTCTACCTCTTCGTCGACTCCGAGACGAAGCAGCCCAGTGTCGTCTACCGGCGGCACGCCTACGACTACGGCGTCATCCACCTGGAGACCGACCCGCTGGCCGGGACCGAAGCCGGTGGGGCCGGCGGCGCACTCGGCGGCTGACAGCCGTGGGACCGGGATCCTCCGCTGGTGAACAGGGCGGCCGTGCCGTCCGTATCCCCCGCGGGAAGGCCCGCGGTATGACCGGTTGACAGTGCGTCAGCCGGCTGTGGTGCCCCTGGAGCGCCCCGTGCGCCCCCAGGGGCACCACTGTGCGACCGCAGGATCCCCGCTCTGTCGTCCGGGCATGAAAGCATGACGTGGACAGCCAACGGACGCGCGGCGCAGTGATGTTGGCAGACCAGACATGATCTTCGGGCCACGGCCTCAGGGGGAGGAACGATGGCGGACAGCTTCGGGCCGATGCGGAGCGAGGCGGGCCACCCCGCAGTCGCCGACACCGACGCGGTCGCCGGTGCCGATCCGGCGGACGCCGCCGGGCCCGGCGAACCGGAGCCGATCAGGGTCCTCGTCGTCGACGACCACGCGCTCTTCCGGCGCGGACTGGAGATCGTCCTCAAGCACGAGGAGGGCATCCTGGTCGTCGGTGAGGCCGGGGACGGGTCCGAGGCGGTGGAGAAGGCGGCCAATCTGCTGCCCGACATCGTCCTCATGGACGTGCGGATGCCCAAGCGCGGCGGCATCGAGGCCTGCACCTCGATCAAGGAGGTGGCCCCCAGCGCGAAGATCATCATGCTGACGATCAGCGACGAGGAGGCCGACCTCTACGACGCCATCAAGGCGGGGGCCACCGGATACCTCCTCAAGGAGATCTCCACCGACGAGGTCGCGACCGCGATCCGCGCGGTCGCGGACGGCCAGTCCCAGATCAGCCCCTCGATGGCCTCCAAGCTGCTCACCGAGTTCAAGTCGATGATCCAGCGCACCGACGAGCGCCGGCTGGTGCCCGCGCCCCGGCTGACCGACCGGGAGCTGGAGGTCCTCAAGCTCGTCGCCACCGGGATGAACAACCGGGACATCGCCAAGGAACTGTTCATCTCCGAGAACACCGTGAAGAACCATGTGCGCAACATCCTGGAGAAGTTGCAGCTCCACTCCCGGATGGAGGCCGTGGTCTACGCGATGCGGGAGAAGATCCTGGAGATCCGCTGAGGCGGACCGGGCCCGCGGCCTCACCCGGGCACCGCGTCAGCCCAGGGCCTTGACGAGATCCACCGTGAGTTCGGGCCGGTCCATCCGCTCCACCCGGACCGTGTCGCAGCCGACCCAGGACGCGGCCTCGCGCAGGGCCCGCGCCATCGGCTCCACGGCTTTCGCAGACTCCAGCGACACCTGCCGCGCCACCAGGGTGGTGCCCTCCCGCGCCGGGTCAACCCGGCCGAGCAGCCGGCCGCCCGAGAGCAGCGGCATCGCGAAGTACCCGTGCACCCGCTTGGGCTTGGGGACGTACGCCTCCAGCCGGTGGGTGAAGCCGAAGATCCGCTCGGTGCGGGCGCGTTCCCACACCAGTGAGTCGAACGGCGAGAGCAGAGTGGTGCGGTGCCGGCCGCGCGGCGGCGCCTCCAGCGCCGCCGGGTCCGCCCAGGCCGGCTTGGCCCAGCCCGCCACCCGCACCGGCACCAGCCCCGTGTCGGCGACCACCGCGTCGAACTGCTCGCCCTTGAGGCGGTGGTAGTCCGCGATATCGGACCGGGTGCCCACACCGAGCGCCCGCCCGGCCTGTGCGACCAGACGGCGAAGGCACTCGGTGTCGTCGATCTCGTCGTGCAGCAGAGCCTCCGGAACGGCCCGCTCCGCGAGGTCGTACACCCGCTTCCAGCCGCGCCGTTCGGTGCAGACCACCTCGCCGTACATCAGGGCTCGTTCGACGGCGACCTTGGAGGCCGACCAGTCCCACCACTCGCCGCCGTTCTTCGCGCCGCCCAGCTCGGTGGCCGTGAGCGGCCCCTCGGCGCGCAGTTGCGCGACGACCGCCTCGTACGCCCCGTCGGGCAGGTCGTGGTGCCACTGCGGACGGCGGCGGTAGGCGCGGCGGCGGAAGGCGAAGTGCGGCCACTCCTCGACGGGGAGGATGCACGCGGCGTGGGACCAGTACTCGAAGCTGTGGCCCTCGGTCCAGTACGCGTCCTCGACGGTGCGGCGGCCGACGGCGCCCAGCCGTGCGTACGGGATCAGTTCGTGGGAGCGGGCCAGCACGGAGATCGTGTCCAACTGGACCGCGCCGAGAGCCCGGAGCACCCCTCTGACGCCGCCGCGCCGGTCCGGCGCGCCGAGGAACCCCTGGGCGCGCAGCGCGATACAGCGTGCCTCGTCGGCGGACAGTTCGAGGGCGGAGGGCGGCAGCGTGGTCATGACGGCACCCTACGGGCAGCCTCTGACAGTCCGGAGGGGCCCCGGGGGGACTGCCCGGCAGAGCCCTTGGACCGTCGCGGAGCCGTCGGCTCCGGGCCCCTCAGACGCGGGCGGGGAGGTAGGGGTGGGTGCTGGTGAGGTCCAGGTCGGAGGGGAGCAGCGAGCCGATCCAGACGTCCCGCAGGGTGTCCTTGTTCAGCAGGGCGGCCCGCAGTGAGCCCTCCATCCGGAAGCCGGCCTTCTCGGCCACCGCGCGGGAGCCCGCGTTGCCCACCTCGGCCCGCCACTCCAGCCGGGTCGCACCGAGCCGGACGAAGGCCCAGTGCGACACCGCTGCCAGCGCCTCCGTCATGATCCCCTGCCCGCGGTGCTCCTTCCCGGTCCAGAAGCCGATCTCCCAGGTGCCCGAGAAGGTGCGCAGTGTGACCGAGACCGAGGCCGCCAGCGAGCCCCCGTCCCGCGTCAGCACGGCGAAGGTGCACATCGTGCTGTTGCGCCAGCCGTCCGGGACCATGCGCTCGGTGTACTCGGCGGCGTGGTGCCATTCGTAGGGGGAGGGAACCGTCGTCCACCGCTGGATGTCCGGATCCTGGCAGGACCGGAAGACGGCCTCGGTGTCCCCGGCCGTGAACGTGCGCAGCAGCAGGCGTTCGGTGGTGAGTGTGGTCGGCTCCATGTCCGGGATTGTGGTCGGGGCGGCGGGGCGGCGCGAGCACTTTTGTCCGCTCCCCGGCACCTTCCACCGCTCCCGCGCGTTCACCTGGTGGCGGACAGCCGGCCTCCGTGGCCCCGGACCTCCCGACTCGGCGGGGTCCTCGCTTACGATGGCCGGTGCGGTGGGGCCCACCTGCCGTGCCCGCGCCAGTGTCCACACCGACCCAGTGCCAGGCCCGACCGGCAAGGAGACCAGCCTCAGTGTCCGTCTTCAACAAGCTCATGCGTGCAGGCGAAGGCAAGATCCTGCGCAAACTGCACCGCATCGCGGACCAGGTCAACTCCATCGAAGAGGACTTCGTCGACCTCTCCGACGCCGAGTTGCGGGCGCTCACGGAGGAGTACAAGCAGCGGTACGCCGACGGTGAGAGCCTGGACGACCTGATGCCCGAGGCGTTCGCGACCGTCCGCGAGGCCGCCAAGCGCGTCCTCGGCCAGCGTCACTACGACGTCCAGATCATGGGTGGTGCCGCGCTGCACCTCGGTTACGTCGCCGAGATGAAGACCGGTGAGGGCAAGACCCTCGTCGGTACCCTCCCCGCGTACCTGAACGCCCTGTCGGGCAAGGGCGTGCACCTGATCACGGTCAACGACTACCTGGCCGAGCGCGACTCCGAGATGATGGGCCGGGTCCACAAGTTCCTGGGCCTCCAGGTCGGCTGCATCCTCGCCAACATGACGCCGGCGCAGCGCCGTGAGCAGTACAACTGCGACATCACCTACGGCACGAACAACGAGTTCGGCTTCGACTACCTCCGCGACAACATGGCGTGGTCGAAGGACGAGCTCGTCCAGCGCGGCCACAACTTCGCCTGTGTCGACGAGGTCGACTCCATCCTCGTCGACGAGGCACGCACCCCGCTGATCATCTCCGGCCCCGCCGACCAGGCCACCAAGTGGTACGGCGACTTCGCCAAGCTGGTCACCCGGCTGACCAAGGGCGAGGCCGGCAACCAGCTCAAGGGCATCGAGGAGACCGGCGACTACGAGGTCGACGAGAAGAAGCGGACCGTCGCCATCCATGAGGCGGGTGTCGCCAAGGTCGAGGACTGGCTCGGCATCGACAACCTCTACGAGTCGGTGAACACCCCGCTCGTCGGTTACCTGAACAACGCCATCAAGGCGAAGGAACTGTTCAAGAAGGACAAGGACTACGTCGTCATCGACGGCGAGGTCATGATCGTCGACGAGCACACCGGCCGTATCCTCGCCGGCCGCCGTTACAACGAGGGCATGCACCAGGCGATCGAGGCGAAGGAAGGGGTGGACATCAAGGACGAGAACCAGACCCTCGCCACGATCACCCTGCAGAACTTCTTCCGCCTGTACGACAAGCTCTCCGGTATGACCGGTACGGCCATGACCGAGGCCGCCGAGTTCCACCAGATCTACAAGCTCGGCGTGGTGCCGATCCCGACGAACCGGCCCATGGTCCGCATGGACCAGTCGGACCTGATCTACCGCACCGAGGTCGCCAAGTTCGCCGCGGTCGTCGACGACATCGCGGAGAAGCACGAGAAGGGCCAGCCGATCCTGGTCGGCACCACCTCGGTCGAGAAGTCCGAGTACCTCTCGCAGCAGCTCAACAAGCGCGGTATCCAGCACGAGGTCCTCAACGCCAAGAACCACGAGCGCGAGGCCACGATCGTCGCCCAGGCCGGCCGCCGCGGCGCGGTCACGGTCGCCACGAACATGGCCGGCCGAGGCACCGACATCAAGCTCGGCGGCAACCCGGACGACCTCGCCGAGGCGGAGCTGCGCCAGCGCGGCCTGGACCCGGTGGAGCACGTCGAGGAGTGGGCCGCGGCCCTGCCGGGCGCGCTGGAGCGCGCCGAGGCGGCGGTCAAGGCCGAGCACGACGAGGTCAAGGACCTCGGGGGCCTGTATGTGCTGGGCACCGAGCGCCACGAGTCGCGCCGGATCGACAACCAGCTCCGCGGTCGTAGCGGCCGTCAGGGCGACCCGGGCGAGTCCCGGTTCTACCTGTCCCTCGGTGACGACCTGATGCGCCTGTTCAAGGCGCAGATGGTCGAGCGGGTCATGGCCATGGCGAACGTCCCGGACGATGTGCCGATCGAGAACAAGATGGTCACCCGGGCGATCGCTTCCGCGCAGTCCCAGGTCGAGCAGCAGAACTTCGAGACGCGCAAGAACGTCCTCAAGTACGACGAGGTGCTCAACCGGCAGCGCGAGGTCATCTACGGCGAGCGCCGCCGCGTCCTGGAGGGCGAGGACCTGCACGAGCAGGTGCGTCACTTCATGGACGACACGATCGACGCGTACATCCAGGCGGAGACCGTCGAGGGCTTCGCGGAGGAGTGGGACCTCGACCGGCTGTGGGGCGCGTTCAAGCAGCTCTACCCGGTGAAGACCACGATCGAGGACCTGGAGGACGAGGTCGGCGACCGTGCCGGGCTCACTGCGGAGTTCATCGCGGAGTCGATCAAGGACGACATCCACGCCCAGTACGAGGAGCGCGAGAAGCAGCTCGGCTCGGAGATCATGCGTGAGCTGGAGCGACGTGTGGTGCTGTCGGTACTGGACCGCAAGTGGCGCGAGCACCTCTACGAGATGGACTACCTCCAGGAGGGCATCGGCCTGCGCGCGATGGCCCAGAAGGACCCGCTGGTCGAGTACCAGCGCGAGGGCTTCGACATGTTCACCGCGATGATGGAGGGCATCAAGGAGGAGTCCGTCGGCTACCTGTTCAACCTGGAGGTCCAGGTCGAGCAGCAGGTCGAGGAGGTCCCGGTGCAGGACGCCGCCGAGAAGCCCTCCCTGGCGAAGGAGTCGGCGGGCACGGGCCGCCCGGAGATCCGCGCCAAGGGCCTGGAGGCCCCGCAGCGTCCGGACCGGCTGCACTTCTCCGCGCCGACGGTGGACGGCGAGGGCGGTGTCGTCGAGGGCGACTTCGCCAGCGACGGCGGCCAGGGTCGCTCCGACTCCTCGGACGGCATGACGCGTGCGGAGCGCCGCAAGGCGGCGAAGGGCGGCGGTCGCCGCCGCAAGAAGTAGCGCGCGCCTTCCGCGCGCAGCGCGGGCGCGGGGTGCAGGGCCGGACACGGGGACGTGTCCGGCCCTGCGGCGTCTGCGCGCCGGGCGAGGGGGCGCGGGTGGCTTCCGGGCCTGCGGCGTCTGTGGGCCGGGCGAGGGGGCGCGGGTGGCTTCCGGGCGGGCGGGGCGTGGGTGGTGTTGGCTGGCCCTGCGGCGTCTGCGCGCCGGGAGGGTGCTGGTGGCCGGCCGCCCGGGCCCTGGTCCGGCCCGGGCCCACGGGGTGGTCGTGGGTGGGGCGCGTGCGCGTGCCGGCCTGCGCGCCTGCTCGGCAGGGGCAGGCTCCACCCGGGCCCAGCAGCCCCGGGTGGAGCGTGGGTGTGCCTGCGGCTCGGGCTGCGGTTGCGCTCGGGTGCCGACCGGGCGCCGGGCCCGTCGGGGCCCGCGGACCGGACTGCTGGTGGGATGTGCCCGCCCCCGCCCCGGGGTGTGGGCGGGGCGGTTGTTGTGACCTGTCGGCGACGTGCCCGTGCGTGCCCGGCGCCGGGCGTATGGCGGTTCTGGGGGGCGTGCCGACCCGTGCGCCCCTGGGGCCTGCGGCCCACCCTCCGTCCCGCCGGGCCCGCCGGGACGGAGGGTGGGCGCGTCTCTGGACGCGCTGGTTGGAGTCGTGCGCCCCCGGCCCCCGCCCCCGCGTGCCCGGGCCGCGACGTGCCCGTGCTCGCCCGTCGTGCCGCCGTGCCCGGGGGCAGGTCGGTGGCAGGTCGGCGGAGGGCTCCGCCTGACCCGTCGCGCTGCTCGCGCCTGCGTGGCTTGAGCGGCCCTGAGCCGGGCCGGCCGGTCGGGAGGCGGTGACCCGAGGCTTTCCCGAGCCCGGGGCCCCTGGCCGGCAGGCGGGCCGCTGGGCGCGGGTGTCCGTCCGGCACGCACCCGTCCGGGGCCGGACGCGGAGGGTGGTCCCGGAGACCTGTCGTTTCGCGTCCTGGGCGTCGCAGGCCGCCCAGGACGCTCCTGGCGGGTACGCCCGCCGAGGCCGCTCAACCCGCGCCCTGCGGGTGCGGGCCTCTCAGGGCGCTTGAGGCCGGGTGGTGCGTTGGGTGCACCGCCCGGAGGGGCGTAGGCCGCTCGGGCCGCGCCCGGTGCCTGCCGTACGGAGCCGGGTCGGCCAGACCCGCTCAAGCCGTGCCCGGCGGGCCGGTGGTCTGCCCCTGGGAGCCTGGTCGGCCCGGCCCGTTCAGGCCGCGATCGGCGGGCCGGTGGCTGCTCCCGGGAGCCTGGACGGCCAGGCCCGTTCAGGCCGCGCGCGGCGGGGCAGTGCCTGCCCCTGGGAGTCGGGGCGGGCCAGGCAGGTGGCTCTCGTGCTCCCCGGAGGACCGGCCGAGCCGGGCGCTCTTGGGCTGCCCCGGCGCCGGGGCGCCCCACCCCGGAGGGCCCGGCGCCCTGCGGGGTGGGGCATCCGCGTCGGTCCGGGACGGACGCCACGGCCTTCGCGAAGGCGGGTGCCCCCGGACGAACGGCGTGCCCGTGCAGATCCCGCAGGGCCCCGCCGGGCCGCCGGGCGGACCGGCCCCCACGGGCCCGGTCCGGCCGAGGCCGCAGGGCCTGCCGGGCGGGCCGTGTGCGCGCCCGCACCCCCGGGGCGCCCGTCCCGGTCCGGCCAAGGGCGCGGAGCCCGCCGGGCGGGCCGTGCGCACCCCGCGCCCCGAGGCTGCGAGCGCGGGGCGCGCTTTCCGGGCGCCGGGAGCGCTCGGAGCCACAGTGCGTATCCGGCCGCACCCTTGCCGGCCGTGGGCCCCATGCTTGGCCCCAGCGCGCTGTATCGGGCCCCGGGACTCCCTGGCCGGCCGCTCGGGGCGCTTTCGGCCTGCCCCGGGCCGGCCGGGGCGGGTCTGACCCGCGCGCCGCGGGCCGCGGGCAGCCTCCCGCCCCGGGGATCATCCGCGTTGGTCCGGATCCCTCGGGGCGACGGGGTTGCCGCCGAGTTCGACCGCTGCGCAGCGCCAGCGCAGGTCGGGGCCCTGTTCGAGGCGGAACGCCATGGCCGTGACGCGTTCGCCCCAGCCGATGCGGGCGAAGGCCTCGATCACCCCCGGGCCGGGGTGGAACTCGCCGCAGTGGCGGACGACCGGGGAGAGGCGGTCCGCCGGGCACAGGGGTGTGCCCGGGGCGAGGCGGATCAGCTGCTCGTACGCCTCGCCGACCGTGTGCCCGAGCATCCAGTGCACGGGGCGCCGGCCGCTGAGGACCGCGAGGAGACGGTCCGCGAACCAGTAGTGGGGTTTGTGCTGCCGGGCGCGGGCACGGGTCAGTGCGGCCGCCGCTGCCGCGGCGGGTCGGCGCTGGTCGTGGCGTCCCGCCGGCCGGGTCCTGTTCATGCAGATCGCCCCCGTTGGCTGTGGTCCCGGCGCTGATACCGGGAAGTAGCTTCGACGGGGGAACTTCTATGGCGTGCCACCGGGCCCCGCAACGTGCCCCGGGCGGCCCGGGGGAGGTCCGCGGGATTCACCTATCAGGGTGGTCCTGACCTTGCGGGCCGGGCGCGACACGGGGACCGCGGGGGCGTCGGGTGGACGCCCGCGGAGCGGGGAGCGGCACCTCGATCGGGGACGCCGCACGTATCCTGAGGGCGCATTTCCGACTACGAAAGCGGCCACCATGCGCGTCTACGTCCCCCTGACCCTCCCCGGTCTCGCAGAGGCGCACCGGGCGGGTGAACTGGGCCCCGGCCCGCTGACCGCGTACGCGGTCACGCCGGGTCTGCGTGAGTGGTACGTCTCCGACGACATGGAGGAGCTGGAGTACGCCGCGCTGAACCGCGCGGCCGCCGCTTCCCTGCGTCTGCTGGCCGGTGTCCCGGACGCCCCCCGCCGCCGCGTGGTCGTCGCCGTGGACGTCCCCGACCGTGACGCCGTCGCCGACCCCGACCAGGTGCTGGACGCGCGCTCCCTCGGCGAGGTCCGGATCGCCTCGGCCGTCCCGCTGGCCAAGGCCGCGGCCGTGCACGTGGACGCGGACGACGCCGTGGCCGACGTCTCCGCCGCCGTGTCGGCGCTGGGGGCCGCGGACCACGGGGACGACGACGCGCGGTTCACCGTCGACGGCGCGGAGGACCACGAACTGCTCTGGTTCGGTGTGCAGGAGATCCCCAACCTCGTCGGCTGAGCGGGGCTGGGCGGGGCTGAGCGGGCCGAGTGCCACCAGCCGCCCTGCCGCGCTGTCCGACCCGGCCGGTAGCGTTGACGGCCATGAGGAAGACGGGGAACCACGAGGCCCATCTGGTCTGGGACTGGAACGGCACACTGCTCGACGACATCACCGCGGTCATCGGGGCGACCAACGCCGCCTTCGCGGAGATAGGCGTCGGGCCCGTCACACTGGAGCAGTACCGCGAGCTGTACTGCGTGCCTATACCCCGGTTCTACGAGCGGCTGATGGGCCGGCTGCCGTCCGAGAGCGAGTGGACGGCGATGGACGAGGTCTTCCACCGGCACTACCGCGAGCAGCGGTCCGCCTGCCTGCTCACCGAGGGGGTCGAGGAGCTGCTGCGGGAGTGGCAGCTCGCGGGCCGCAGCCAGTCGCTGCTCAGCATGTACGGCCACGAGGAGCTGGTCCCGGTGGTGCGCGGCTACGGCATTGAGGCGCGGTTCCTGCGGGTCGACGGGCGCACGGGCCCCTCCGGCGGCTCGAAGGCACTGCACATGGAGCGCCATCTCGCGGCCCTGGAGGGTCTGCACCCGGGCCGGACCGTCGTCATCGGGGACGCGGTCGACGACGCGGTGGCGGCCGCGCACGTCGGGGCGCGGGCGGTCCTCTACACCGGGGGCTCGCACAGCCGGGCGAGCCTGGAGCGGGCGGGGGTGCCCGTCGTGGACACCCTGAGGGACGCGGTCGCGGAGGCCCTGCGCCTCGCCTCCTGAGCGCGGAACCGCCCCAGCCGACCCCGCCCCGAACCGCCCGAACCGCCCGAGAGCCGACGCCGCCCCCGGGCCACGGCACGGACCCGCCCGCACAGGCGCTACGTCGCCGGCGCCGTCTCCCGGAGGATCTTCAGGAAGGCCCGCATCCAGGCCGCGTGATCCGGCCACGCCCGCGAGGACACCAGCACCCCGTCGACGACCGCCTCCGCGTCCTGGAAGGAGGCCCCGGCCGCCTGCATGTCCGGCTCCAGAGCCGGGTAGGCCGTCACCCGGCGGCCCTCCATCCCGCCCAGCGCCGCCGTGATCAGCGGACCGTGGCAGATCTGGGCCACGGGCTTGTCCGCGTCGAAGAACGCCTTGAGGATCTTGCGCAGCTCGCCGTCGTTGCGCAGGTACTCCGGCGCCCGCCCGCCGGGGATCACCACCGCCGCGTAGTCCCCGGGGTCCACCTCGGAGAAGGCCAGGTCGGCGGGCCAGGTGTAGCCGGGCTTCTCGGTGTACGTGTCGAAGCCGGGCTCGAAGTCGTGCACCACGAAACGGAGCTGCTTGCGGCTCGGGGCGGCGATATGGACTTCGTACCCCTCCTCGACCAGCCGCTGGTAGGGGTAGAGGACCTCCAGGGACTCGGCGGCGTCCCCGGTGACGATCAGGATCTTGGTGGTCATGGCTGCTCCCGGTGATTGGTTGCCATGAGGGCCTGTGTCGCTGTCCAGAGTGTCAAACTTGTGGGCACTCTTTTGTACACATACGGCTCATGACGTTCCGGGGGGAAGGGACGATAGCCTGGGGGCGTGATCAGCGCGATACGCCCGGGGGGCAGCGAAGCCCCCGCCGGGTACCGCCCGGCCGCTGCCGGGGGAGAGCGCCCGGAGAGCCACCGCGTCCGGGCGACGACTGATCATCTTCTCCGTCCGGCCCACCCGCCGTATCCGGCGCTCGGCACCCCGGACCTCACCCACGGCGGCATGACGTCGACACCGACCGGACACCCCGCGTCGTGGCGCCCGGCCGCAGCATCTTTCACCTACGTCACGCAACGGCGCGCGACAGGAGCCAGAGGACATGCAGACCAAGCTGGACGAAGCCAAGGCCGAGCTGCTCGCACGGGCCGCCCGGGTAGCTGAGCACAGCCCGGTCGGGGGGAACCTCCCGACCGTGGCCGAGCACGGGGAGCGTCCCGACCGGGACACCGTGCTCTCGTACCTCCAGCGCTACTACCTGCACACCGCTCCCGAGGACCTCGCCGACCGCGACCCGGTCGACGTCTTCGGTGCCGCCCTTTCCCACTACCGCCTCGCCGAGAACCGCCCCCAGGGCACGGCGAACGTCCGGGTGCACACCCCGACGGTCGAGGAGAACGGCTGGACCTGCAGCCACTCCGTCGTCGAGGTCGTCACGGACGACATGCCCTTCCTGGTCGACTCGGTCACCAACGAGCTCTCCCGGCAGGGCCGCGGCATCCATGTCGTGGTCCACCCGCAGGTCGTCGTCCGCCGTGACGTGACCGGCAGGCTGATCGAGGTGCTGCCGGGCGGCACCGGGCTGAAGAAGCTCCCGCACGACGCGCTCACCGAGTCCTGGATCCACGTCGAGATCGACCGCGAGACCGACCGCGCCGATCTGAAGCAGATCACCGCCGACCTGCTCCGCGTCCTGTCCGACGTCCGCGAGGCCGTGGAGGACTGGGAGAAGATGCGCCAGGCCGCGCTGAAGCTCGCGGACGGCCTGCCCGACGAGCCGACCGCGGGCGACGTCCCCGAGCACGAGGTGGAGGAGGCCCGCGAGCTGCTGCGCTGGCTCGCCGCCGACCACTTCACCTTCCTCGGCTACCGCGAGTACGAGCTGACCGACTCCGACGCGCTCGCCGCCGTGCCCGGCACCGGTCTCGGCATCCTGCGTTCCGACCCCCAGCACGGTGGCGACGACGAGAACCACGCCCACCCGGTCAGCCCGTCCTTCAGCCGGCTGACCGCCGACGCCCGCGCCAAGGCCCGCGAGCACAAGCTCCTCGTGCTGACCAAGGCCAACAGCCGCGCCACCGTGCACCGCCCCAGCTACCTCGACTACATCGGCGTGAAGAAGTTCGACGCCGAGGGCAACGTCATCGGCGAGCGCCGCTTCCTCGGCCTCTTCTCCTCCGCCGCGTACACCGAGTCGGTGCGCCGGGTGCCGGTCATCCGCCGCAAGGTCGCCGAGGTCCTCCAGGCCGCCGGCTTCTCGCCCAACAGCCACGACGGCCGCGACCTCCTCCAGATCCTGGAGACCTACCCGCGCGACGAGCTGTTCCAGACCCCCGTCGACCAGCTCCGCGCCATCGTCACCAGCGTCCTCTACCTCCAGGAGCGCCGCCGGCTGCGGCTGTACCTGCGCCAGGACGAGTACGGGCGCTACTACTCCGCCCTCGTCTACCTGCCGCGCGACCGCTACACCACGGGCGTCCGGCTGCGGCTGATCGACATCCTCAAGGAGGAACTCGGCGGCTCCAGCGTCGACTTCACCGCCTGGAACACCGAATCGATCCTCTCCCGGATCCACTTCGTCGTCCGGGTCCCGGTCGGTACCGAGCTGCCCGACCTCACCGACGCCGACACCGAGCGCATCGAGGCCCGGCTCGTCGAGGCGGCCCGCTCCTGGGCCGACGGCTTCGGGGAGGCGCTGAACGCCGAGTTCGGCGAGGAGCGCGCTGCGGAGCTGCTGCGCAGCTACGCGGGCGCCTTCACCGAGGGCTACAAGGCCGACCACTCCCCGCGCTCCGCCGTGGCCGACCTGGTGCGCATGGAGCAGCTCACCCACTCCGAGAAGGACTTCCAGCTCTCCCTGTACGAGCCGGTCGGCGCGGCCCCCGGAGAGCGGCGCTTCAAGATCTACCGGACCGGCGAGCAGGTGTCGCTCTCCGCGGTGCTGCCCATCCTCCAGCGCCTGGGCTGCGAGGTCGTCGACGAACGCCCCTACGAGCTGCGCTGCGCCGACCGCACCCAGGCGTGGATCTACGACTTCGGCCTGCGGATGCCGCTGCCGGCGGCCGGCGGCGGCGACTACCTCGCGGACGACGCCCGCGAGCGCTTCCAGGACGCCTTCGCCGCGGTGTGGCGGGGCGAGGCGGAGAACGACGGCTTCAACTCCCTGGTCCTCGGCGCCGGGCTCGACTGGCGCGAGGCGATGGTGCTGCGCGCGTACGCCAAGTACCTGCGTCAGGCCGGCTCCACCTTCAGCCAGGACTACATGGAGGACACCCTCCGCAACAACGTCCACACCACCCGGCTGCTGGTCTCCCTCTTCGAGGCCCGGATGTCGCCGGAGCGGCAGCGAGCGGGCACCGAGCTGATCGACGGTCTGCTGGAGGAGCTGGACGGCGCGCTGGACCAGGTCGCCTCCCTCGACGAGGACCGCATCCTGCGCTCCTTCCTCACCGTCATCAAGGCGACCCTGCGCACCAACTTCTTCCAGAAGGCGGGCGACGGGTCCAACCACTCCTACGTCTCGATGAAGTTCGACCCGCAGGCCATCCCGGACCTGCCGGCGCCCCGCCCGGCCTTCGAGATCTGGGTGTACTCGCCGCGTGTCGAGGGCGTCCACCTGCGCTTCGGCAAGGTCGCCCGCGGTGGTCTGCGCTGGTCCGACCGGCGCGAGGACTTCCGCACCGAGATCCTCGGCCTGGTCAAGGCGCAGATGGTGAAGAACACCGTCATCGTGCCGGTGGGCGCCAAGGGCGGCTTCGTCGCCAAGCACCTCCCGGACCCGTCCGTGGACCGGGACGCATGGCTCGCCGAGGGCATCGCCAGCTACCGCACCTTCATCTCGGCGCTGCTCGACATCACCGACAACATGGTCGCGGGCGAGGTCGTGCCCCCGGCCGGTGTCGTCCGGCACGACGAGGACGACACCTACCTGGTGGTCGCGGCCGACAAGGGCACCGCCTCCTTCTCGGACATCGCCAACGAGGTCGCCCTCTCCTACGACTTCTGGCTCGGCGACGCCTTCGCCTCCGGTGGTTCCGCGGGCTATGACCACAAGGGCATGGGCATCACCGCGCGCGGCGCCTGGGAGTCCGTGAAGCGGCACTTCCGCGAGCTGGGCCACGACACCCAGACCGAGGACTTCACCGTCGTCGGCGTCGGCGACATGTCCGGTGACGTGTTCGGCAACGGCATGCTGCTCAGCGAGCACATCCGGCTGGTGGCCGCCTTCGACCACCGGCACATCTTCATCGACCCGAACCCGGACGCGGCCACCTCCTACGCCGAGCGCCGCCGCCTCTTCGAGCTGCCGCGCTCCTCCTGGGCCGACTACGACACCTCGCTGCTCTCCCAGGGCGGCGGCATCCACCCGCGCAGTGCCAAGTCGATCCCGGTCAACGCGGCGATGCGGGCGGCCCTCGGCATCGAGGAGGGCGTCACCAAGACGACGCCCGGCGAGCTGATGAAGATCATCCTCCAGGCGCCCGTGGACCTGCTGTGGAACGGCGGCATCGGCACCTACGTCAAGGCGTCCTCGGAGTCCAACGCCGATGTCGGCGACAAGGCCAACGACCCGATCCGCGTCAACGGCGAGGACCTGCGCGTCCGCGTCGTCGGCGAGGGCGGCAACCTGGGCTGCACCCAGCTCGGGCGGATCGAGTTCGACCGCAAGGGCGGGCGGATCAACACCGACGCGATCGACAACAGCGCCGGCGTCGACACCTCCGACCACGAGGTCAACATCAAGATCCTGCTCAACGGCCTGGTCGCCGAGGGCGATCTGACCGTCAAGCAGCGCAACCAGCTCCTCGCGCAGATGACGGACGAGGTCGGCGCGCTGGTGCTGCGGAACAACTACGCGCAGAACACCGCCCTGGCCAACGCGGTGGTCCAGGCGCCCTCCCTGCTCCACGCCCACCAGCGCTTCATGCGCCGGCTGGGGCGGGACGGGCACCTCGACCGGGAGCTGGAGTTCCTGCCCAGCGACCGGCAGATCCGCGAACTGCTCAACACCGGCCGCGGTCTGAGCCAGCCGGAGCTGGCGGTCCTGCTGGCCTACACCAAGATCACGGCGGCGGAGGAACTGGTCGGGACCTCCCTGCCGGACGACCCGTACCTGCGCAAGCTGCTGCACGCGTACTTCCCCAAGCCGCTGCGCGAGCGGTTCCCCGAGGCGATCGACGCGCATGCGCTGCGCCGGGAGATCGTCACGACGGTCCTGGTCAACGACACGGTGAACACCGGTGGTTCGACCTTCCTGCACCGGCTGCGGGAGGAGACCGGCGCGTCGATCGAGGAGATCGTGCGGGCGCAGACCGCGGCCCGGGAGATCTTCGGGCTCGCCGCGGTGTGGGACGCGGTCGAGGCGCTGGACAACAAGGTCGCGGCCGACGTCCAGACCCGCGTGCGGCTGCACTCCCGACGGCTGGTGGAGCGCGGTACGCGGTGGCTGCTGGGCAACCGGCCGCAGCCGCTCGAACTCGCCGGGACGGTCGCCTTCTTCGCCGAGCGGGTGGCGGAGGTCTGGGACTCGCTGCCGAAGATGCTGCGCGGCGCGGACCTGGAGTGGTACGAGGGCATCGTCGGCGAGCTGACCTCGGCCGGGGTGCCGGAGGAGCTGGCACTGCGGGTGGCCGGGTTCTCCTCGGCCTTCCCGATCCTGGACATCGTCGCGATCGCGGACCGCACGGGCCAGGCGCCGCTGGACGTGGCGGAGGTCTACTACGACCTCGCGGACCGGCTCTCCATCACCCAGCTCATGGACCGGATCATCGAGCTGCCGCGCTCCGACCGCTGGCAGTCGATGGCCCGCGCCTCCATCCGTGAGGACCTCTACGCGGCGCATGCGGCCCTGACCTCGGACGTCCTGTCCGTGGGCAACGGCACGGCGACGCCGGAGGAGCGCTTCAGGGCGTGGGAGCAGAAGAACGCGGCGATCCTCGGCCGCGCCCGCTCGACCCTGGACGAGATCCAGGGGTCGGACGCGTTCGACCTGGCGAACCTGTCGGTGGCCATGCGGACGATGCGGCAGCTGCTGCGGGCGCACAGCTAGCGCGGGCGCCCGCGTGGGGCGCTCATGACGGTGGGGGCCGGTCCCGGGCGGCCGGGCGGGACCGGCCCCCACGTGTGCGGTGCGACGGCGGGGCTTCGGGCGCGCGGTTCGGGCGCGCGGACGGTTCCGCCACGCCTTGGGCGCGCGCACGGTTGGGCCGCACGGTTTCGGAGCGCGCACGGTTCGGCCGCCACGCTTCGGGCACGCGCACGGTTCGGCCGGGCCGGCGCCTGACTGCGTGCCGCCGCGTCGCCGCCGCGTCGCCGCCACGTCGCCGGCGCACGGTCAGGCGGGCGTGCGTCGTGAGGCGTCCGGGTACGCCCAGGCGCGGCGCCGGGTCACGCGTCGGCGCAGCGGGCCGCGATCTCCGGGGCCGTGGGGCGGTCCTCGGGGCGGGGTGCGAGGGCCGCGGCGAGGACCGGGCGGATGCGGGGCGGGTGGACGCTCAGGTCGGGCGGCTCATGGGCGGTGCCCGCGATACGGGTGGCGATCACGAAGCCGCTGCCCTCCCCGAAGGGGTGCCGGGCGGTCAGGGCCTCCGCCGCGACCAGTCCCAGGGTGAACACGTCGGACGCCGGAGTGAGTTCGCGCCCGAGCGCGTGCTCGGGCGACATGTACTTGGGGGTACCGACCATCCGGCCCGCCGTGGTCAGCGCGGAGGCGCAGTCCGCCGCCCGCGCGACGCCGAAGTCCAGCAGCCACGGGCCCTCGGCCGCCAGCAGCAGGTTGGCGGGCTTCACGTCCCGGTGGATCAGGCCGGCCGCGTGCACCGCCGCGAGGGCCAGCGCCGTCCCGGCCGTCAGCCGCAGCACCCGGTCGAGGGAGAGCGGGCCGAGACGGCGCAGGGTGGCGTCGAGGGGCACGCCGGGGATGTAGCGGGTGGCGAGCCAGGGGCGTTCCGCCGTGGCGTCGTGGTCCACGACCGGGACCAGATGCGGGCCGTGCACCGAGCGTGCGGCCTCGACCTCCCGGGCGAAACGTGCCCGGAACTTGTCGTTCCGGGCGTGCTCGCGGCGGATCAGCTTCAGTGCGACGGGCAGCCGGCCGTCCCGGCTGCGGGTGAGGTAGACGGTGCCCATACCGCCCTCGCCGATCCTGCCCTGGAGCCGGTAGCCCGCGATCTCGCGCGGGTCCTCGTCACGCAGGGGCTCCGGGCCCCGTGGGTCGCCCATCGCGGTCCCCCCTCGCCGACGGCAACAGGGGAGCCTACCCGCGCGGTGCCCGTTGTGTGCCTCGGGCGGACGCCTCGTACGCGGCGACCACCTCGGCGGCCGGGCCGTCCGCGCGCAGCACGCCCGCCTCCAGCCAGAGGGCGCGGTCGCAGCTCTCGGCGACGGTCGTGGGGTCGTGGCTGACCAGGAAGACGGTGCCCGCGCGGGCGCGCAGTTCCTCGATGCGCCGGCGGCTGCGCCGCCGGAACCGGGCGTCGCCCGTTGCCAGGGCCTCGTCGATGAGGAGGACGTCATGGGTCCGGGCGGCGGCGATGGAGAAGCGGAGCCGGGCGCTCATGCCGGAGGAGTAGGTGCGCATCGGCAGGGAGATGAAGTCGCCCTTGTCGTTGATCCCGGAGAAGTCCACGATCGCGTCGTAGCGTTCGCGGATCTCCCGGCGGGTCATGCCCATCGCCAGACCGCCGAGGACCACGTTCCGCTCCCCGGTAAGGTCGGACATCAGGGCCGCGTTGACACCGAGGAGAGTCGGCTGCCCCCGGGTCCAGATCCGGCCCCGCGCGGTGGGCAGCAGGCCCGCGACCGCCTTGAGCAGGGTGGACTTGCCCGAACCGTTGGATCCGACCAGACCGATGGACTCACCCTGCCACGCGGCGAAGCTCACGCCCCGGACCGCGTGGATCTCCCGGCCGCCGGGCGCCCGGTAGGTGAGGTGGACGCCGTCGGCGACCACGGTGGGGACGCGCTCGCCGACGACGCCTCCTGCGCCGTCCGCCGGCCGCTGTGCGCCGGTGCCGTCCACGGGTGGGTGTGCGCGGGTGCCGTCCACAGGTGTGCGCCGGTCGTCGTCAGCCACGGCCGTACCTCTCCTCCGCCTGCCAGAAGTACAGGAACCCGCCCACCCCGGCGGTCAGCGCCCAGCCGGCGGCCGCCGCCCAGACGTGCGGGGGCAGCCGTTCGGCGGTGAACGACTCGATGAAGGCGAAGCGCATCAGGTCGATGTAGACGGCCGCCGGGTTGTAGCGGATCAGCGACCCCAGCACCTCCGGCACCCGGCCGCTCGCCAGCACCTTGTCCACGGACCACATGACCCCGGAGGCGTACATCCAGGTGCGCAGCAGGAACGGCATCAGCTGGGCCACGTCCGGGGTGCGGGCGCAGACCCGGGCGAGGACCATCGACAGGCCGGTGCTGAAGACGGCCTGGAGCGCCAGGGCGGGTACCGCCAGCAGCCAGATCCACCGGGGGAACTCGCCGAAGAGCGCCAGGATCACCACCAGCGCGCCCAGGGAGAAAAGGAGTTGCTGGAGTTGCTGGAGCGCCAGCGCGATCGGCAGCGAGGCGCGCGGGAAGTGGAGCGCGCGGACCAGGCCGAGGTTGCCGGAGATCGACCGGGTGCCCGCCATCAGGCAGTTGGCGGTGAAGGTCCAGACGAAGACGCCCGTCACCAGGAAGGGCACGAAGTCGGGAACGTCGTCTCCCGTGCCGAGCAGTACGCCGAAGATCAGGTAGTAGACGGCCGCGTTGAGCAGCGGGGTGGCGAGCTGCCAGATCTGGCCCAGCCGGGCCCGGCTGTACTGCGCGGTGAGCTTGGCGGTGGCGAAGGCGCCGATGAAATGCCGTCTGGCCCAGAGGCCGCGCAGGTACGCGCCGAGGGGCGGGCGGGCGCCGCTCACGGTGAGTCCGTGGCGGGCCGCGAGGGCGGCGAGATCGGACCCGGCGGTTCCGGCGGTGGCATCGGACCCGGCGGTTCCGGCGGTGCTGTCGGTGCGGTCCGGTCCCGGGAGCGGCGGTGCCGGGGAAGGGGCTGAGAGGGCTGTGGTCACGCGGATCGGCTTTCGGTGCGGTCGGCCGGGTGGACGCTTACGTCAGGACGGTACCGTTTCGTCGCTACGAAAACAGTAGGACTCCTTGACGTCGGAACGCAACCGTTCCGTCCCGGCCCGGTATGCTTCCGGCCATGCCCGCACACCCCGGAACGCCCCCCGGTACCCCCCGCGAGACGCCCGGCGACGCCCCCCGGCGCGCCCCGGCCGGGGCGGCCGTGCTCCGTGAGGACGTGACCGACGCGATCCGCACGGCCGTCTTCGAGGAACTCGCCGCGGTCGGGTTCGCCCGGATGTCGATCGAGGGCGTCGCGCGCCGGGCCGGGGTGGGCAAGACCGCGGTCTACCGGCGCTGGAAGTCGAAGCCGGCGCTTGTGCTCGACCTGGTCTCGGCCGTCGCCGCCGAGGGGCTGCCCGCGCCCGCGACCGGCTCCCTGCACGGGGATGTGCGCGCCCTGCTGGAGGTGGCCGCGCACGCCCTGCGCCACCCGGTGGCCTCCCGGGTCATCCCGGACCTGCTGGTGGAGTCCGCGCGCAACCCGGAGATCGCGGACGCGATCAAGGCCGTGCTCCTCGACAGCCGCCAGGGGGTGGCCGCGGCCGTGGTCCGCGAGGCGGTGGCGCGCGGCGAACTGCCTGCGGGGACCGACCCCGACCGCGCGCTCGACCTGATCCTGGGCCCGCTCTACTGGCGGCTGGCCGTCGTCCGGGGTGAGCTGCCCGCCGGCTACCTGGACGGCCTCGCCGGCTCCGCGGTGGCCGCCCTCCGCACCGGCTGACGCCCGGCCCCCGGAGCGCCCGCCGCCCGGGCCCCCGGGGCCCGCCCGTCCCCCGTACGCCCACGGCCCCGTGGCGGGCCCGGCACCGCCCGGCCCCGGAGCCCCGCCCGGCCCTCGCAGGCAGACGGCCCCGCGGTCGTGCCCGGCCCCCGCCCGGCCTCCGGAGCCCCGCCCGGCCGGGCTACGTGACACGCGGTGCGCCTTACGGGTGATTCCCGTGACGTCCCGCGGCCCGAGAACGCAGCTCTGTCAACTCCCCGCCGGGTAAGTGTGTTCATCGGTGCACGTCATCGGCGTCGCAGGTTGCTACGTTCGGCCGCCATGGGTCTGCGCATGCGTACGGGAACCGCGCCGCTCGACGTACGACGGGCGAGAGCCGTCGTGGTCGTCGTGTCGGTGGCCGCCTTCGCCGCCAAGACGGTCCTCGCCGCCACGACCCGCGGTCCCGCCGACGTCCGGATCTTCGACGCCTTCGCCGCCGTGATCGCCCGCGTCGGCCCGGTGGACGTCTACGCGACCCCGATCCCCGGCCAGCCCGTCTACAACCACCCGCCGCTCACGGGCCTGATGCTCCTCGGCTTCGACGGGCTGGAACGTCTCGGGATCCCCTTCGGCAGTCTGATCCGCGCCCCCGCCTGCCTCGCGGATCTGGTCTCCGCACTCCTCGTCCTGGAGATCGTCCGCCGGCGCCGGAGTCCGGGCACGGCGCTGGCCTGCGCCCTCGGCTGCGCCCTGAGCCCCGTGCTCGTCGCCACCTCCGGCTACCACGGCAACACCGACTCCGTCGCGATCATGTTCATGGTCCTCGCCGCGTATCTGCTGGCCGACCGCGGCCGGCCGGGAGCGGCGGGGACGGCCGCGGCGGTGGCGATCAGTGTGAAGCTCGTCCCGGTCGTCGCCGTACCGGCGCTGGCCGTCGCCGCGCTGCGGGCGGGCCGGCCGGTCGCCGCGCGCTTCGGCGCGGGGTTCCTCGCCGTCCTCGCCGTGCTGTGGGGTCCGGCGCTGGCGGCCGTCCCCGAGGGACTGGCGGAGAAGGTGCTCGGCTACGAGGGCGGTCCGTGGCGGCTGTGGGGTCTGCTGCGGATCGCCGATCTGGCCGGGGCCTCCGACGGGTTCGTGGCGGGGCTGCGCGGGGACTTCCATCTGCTGTTCGTGCTGGCCTGCGCGGGGGCGGGCGCCTGGCTCGCGTGGCGCAGACCGGCGGACCCGGCGTACGCGGTCGCGCTGGCGAGCACCCTGCTCCTGCTGCTCAGCACCGGCTCGGCCGTGCAGTATCTGGCCTGGCCCGTGGTCGGCCTCTTCCTGTTCGGCTTCTGGCAGGGCGCGCTCTACAGCGTGGCGGCGGGGGCGGCGGCCGTCGTGGTCTACGCGGGCCCGAGCGCGGTCCGGTGGAGCGACCCCGCGCTCCATCTCGCCGAGGCCGCCTGGCTGCTGCTCTCCCTCGGCATCGCGACCGGGCTGCGCCGGGCCCTGGACCGGCCGCCGGCCCCGCGGGAGGACGGGCCGGTGCCGGTCGTCGCCCCGCGGGGCCGCACCCCGGCCGCGCCCGCCTCTCCCGTCAACTGACCCCCGCCCGAACGCCCCTCGCCCCGCCCGTGGTTCCCCGCCGTTCCCGGTCCCCTTGCCGCCGTTCCGCCCGACGCAGAGTGGAGTACGTCCCCGTGATGGAGAGCCCGCCCGAGAGCCCGTACGGGAGCCCCGGCCCGACCACCGCCGGCGCCGAAGGCCCGGGCACGCACGGGGACCACGCCCCCGCCGGGGCCGCCCGTCCCGCCGGTGCGGAGCCCGCCGTGCCCTGGCCCGCGCGGCGGCCCGTCGCCGCCGCCGCGCCCGCTCCCGCCGCCGCGCCCGCGCGGCCCCGGATCGGCGTTCTCGTCGTCGCGTACAACGCCGAGGCCACCTTGGAGAAGACCCTCGACCGCATCCCCCGGGACTTCCTGTCCCGCGTCGCCGAGATCCTGGTACTCGACGACGCGAGCGCCGACGAGACCTTCACGGCGGGCTGCCGCTGGTCCCGGCGTGAGGGTGTGCCGCCCACCGTGGTGATGCGCCACACCAAGAACCTCGGCTACGGAGGCAACCAGAAGGCCGGCTACGCCATCGCCGCCGCTCGCGGCCTGGACATCGTCGTCCTGCTGCACGGCGACGGGCAGTACGCCCCCGAACTGCTGCCCCAGATGGTCGCGCCGATCGAACGCGGCGAGTGCGAGGCCGTGTTCGGCTCCCGGATGAAGCAGCCGGGCGGCGCGCTGCGCGGTGGGATGCCCCTCTACAAATGGCTCGGCAACCGCGTCCTCACCCGCTTCGAGAACGCCCTTCTCGGCTCCCGGCTGAGCGAGTTCCACTCCGGCTACCGCGCCTACAGCGTCGCCGCCCTGCGCCGGCTGCCGCTGGACCGCAACAGCGACGCCTTCGACTTCGACACCCAGATCATCGTCCAGCTCCTCCACGCGGGCCTGCGCATCGAGGAGATCCCCGTCCCCACGCACTACGGCGACGAGATCTGCCACGTCAACGGGCTGCGCTACGCCAAGGACGTGGTCAAGGACGTCCTGGAGTACCGCCTCGCGCTCAAGGGCTTCGGCACCTGCCCCTGGATCCCCAAGCCCGTCGAGTACGCCTTCAAGGACGGCGACGGGTCCTCGCACGCGGCGATCCTGCGGATCATGCGCACCCTGCCCCCGGGCCGGGTCCTGGACGTCGGCTGCTCCGGCGGGCAGTTCGCGGCCCGGCTGGAGGCGCTCGGGCACACGGTCACCGGCCTGGACTGCGTGGAGGTGCCGGGGGTGCGCGAGCGCTGCTCCCGGTTCGTCCTTGCCGACCTGGAGCGCGGGCTGCCCGCGGAGGCCGGCACCGGCTTCGACTACGTCGTCGCCGCGGACGTCATCGAGCACCTGTCCCGGCCGGAGGCCCTGCTCGCGCAGCTCCGGGACGCCCTGGTCCCCGACGGCCGGATGCTGCTGTCGGTGCCGAACTTCGGCCACTGGTACGCGCGGCTGCGGGTCGCCGCCGGCGCCTTCGGCTACGACCGGCGCGGCATCCTGGACGAGACGCATCTGCGCTTCTTCACCCGCGCCGGGCTGCGGCGCACCGTGCGCGCGGCGGGCTTCGACGAACTGCGACTCACCTCCACGGGCGCACCCTTCTGGTCCGTGCTGGGCGCCGGGGCGGCGGCCCGCGCGCTGAGCGCGACCTCCCGGCTGCTGACCCGTGCCCGGCCCACCCTCTTCGGCTACCAGTACGTGGCCGTCCTCACCCCGCACGCGGCGCAGACGATCGTGGCGGGGGAGCACGTCGACGTGCAGGCCGTCCTCAACCGGCGGTACATCCCGGCGGACGGCCGGGGCGCGGTGACGGAGCGGCCCCGGGCGGGCGTCGCCCGCTGACCCGGCCCTGATCCGCCGGGCGGGCGGGCGTCGCCCGCCGTCCCTCCCCGATCCGCCGGACACCTCCTCGCCGAAGGGCCCCCGGACCGGCGGCCCTTCGGCCACGCGCGCTACTTCACGGCACCGGCCATCACACCGGAGACGAACTGCCGCTGAAACGCGAAGAACACCGCCAGCGGAATGATCATCGAGACGAAGGCGCCCGGTGCCAGCACATCGATGTTGTTGCCGAACTGCCGTACCTGCTGCTGGAGGGTGACCGTGATCGGCGCGGACTCGGAGTCCGCGAAGATCAGCGCCACCAGCATGTCGTTCCACACCCACAGGAACTGGAAGATCCCCAGGGACGCGATGGCCGGCCCGCCCAGCGGCATCACCACCCGGGTGAAGAGCCGCACCTCGCCCGCCCCGTCGAGCCGGGCCGCCTCCAGCAGCTCGCGGGGGATCTCCGCGAAGAAGTTCCGCAGCAGGAAGATGGCGAACGGCAGCCCGAACGCCACATGGAAGAGGACCACCCCGAGGGTCGTCTCGAAGATGCCGACCGCGCCGAAGAGTTCGGACACCGGCACCAGCGCCACCTGCACCGGCACCACCAGCAGCCCCACGACCACCATGAACCACCAGTCGCGGCCCGGGAAGTCCATCCACGCGAAGGCGTAGCCCGCGAGGGCGCCGATGACGACCACCAGCACCGTGGACGGAACGGTGATCATCAGGGTGGAGCCGAGCGAGTCGGTGATCGCCTCGTTCTCCAGCAGCCGGCTGTAGTTCTCCGTCGTGAGCTGGGCCGGGGCGGTCAGCACCTCCCACCAGCCGCTCTCCGCGATGTCCCCGGGGCTGCGCAGCGAGGAGAGCAGCAGACCGACCGTGGGCATCAGCCAGAACAGCGCGGCGAGCACCAGGAAGACCCGCAGCGCGCCCCCGGCGGTGCGGGTGGCGATCCGGGCCGCGAGGGAGGGCCGCTTCCGGCCGGTCCCGGCCGCCCCTTCCGGCGCGGTCGCGGTCCGGGTGGTGGTCCCGGTCGTGACCGTGGTCCCCTCGGCGCTCATCGCCGTGCCTCCCTTCGCATCCGCCGGATGTTGAAGAACATCACCGGCAGCACCAGCAGGAGCAGCAGCACGGCGATGGCGCTGCCGAGCCCCAGGTCCGCGTCCGTGCCGAAGGAGGACCGGTACAGCTGGAGCGCCAGCACGTTGGCGTCGTCCTGGGAGGAGCCCGGCGCGATGATGAAGACCAGGTCGAAGATCTTCAGGACGTTGATCATCAGGGTCACCAGGACCACCGCGAGGACCGGCGCCAGCAGCGGGACGGTCACCTTGCGGAAGACCTGCCACTCGTTGGCGCCGTCCACCCGCGCGGCCTCCATCAGTTCCCGCGGCACGCTCGCGAGCCCCGCCGCGATCAGGACCATCGCGAAGCCCGCCCACATCCACACGTAGCTGCCGATGATCGCGGGGGTGACCAGGGTCGGGCCCAGCCAGCTGACGCCGTTGTAGGGCTCCCGGAAGTTCTCCGCGGGCAGTCTCAGCAGGGCGCCCTCCGCCGCGGCGGGCAGGGTGAAGGTGCCGTCGGCGGCCGCCGTGGTCTCGGCGACCACCTCGCCGTCCTTCACCGCCTGCACCGTGATCCCGGCCAGGCCCAGTTCCTTCGGGTCGACGGCATTGGGCTGCCCGCCGCCGCCCCGGGTGAAGTCCAGCCAGGCGGTGCCGCCGATCCCGTCGCCGGCGTCCGCCGCCGGGGCCTCGCGGGCGGGTCGCGCGTCGGACGGCATCTTCGCGGGGGCGACGCCGACCAGCGGCAGCAGAACCTCGGTGCCCGCGGTGACGGGCTCCTTGGTGACGTACGCGCCGCCGCCGGCCGCCTCCAGCGGGTGCACGGGCAGCGGCCGGGCGCCGGGGTAGCCGCCCGACTCGTTGAAGGTGTCGTGGACTCCCACCCAGACCGCGTTGGCGACCCCGCGCTCCGGGTCCTGCTCGTAGACGAGCCGGAAGATGATCCCGGCGGCCAGCATGGAGATCGCCATCGGCATGAAGACCAGCAGCTTGAACGCCGTTCCCCAGCGCACCCGTTCGGTCAGCACCGCGAAGACCAGGCCGAGGGCGGTGGCGACCGTGGGGGCGACGACCACCCAGATCGCGTTGTTTTGTACCGCCGTCAGGATGGTGTCGTCGGTGAAGATCTCGACGTAGTTGGCGAACCCGGCGAAGTCGCCGGACCGGTCGAAGAAGGACCGCTGGAGCGAGTACCCGATCGGGTAGACCACGAGCGCGCCCAGCAGCACCAGCGCGGGCAGCAGGAAGGCCACCGCCACCGCTTTACGTGTGCCCGTCACGCTCTTGCGCTTGCCCTCGGGGGGCACCGGCGCCGCCGGGCCCCCCTTCGTCACGGCACCCATGCCGTCAGCTCTTGTACGCCTTGGCCGCGTCCGCCTCCAGGCGCTGCTGGGTGCCGGCGATGTCCTTCGGGTTCTTCAGGAAGTCCTGGAGCGCCTTCCACTCGCCCTTGCCGGGCGTCCCGCCGAAGGACTGCGGCATCTGGTCCGACATGTCGAAGCGGAAGTCGTCACCCGCGGCGATCAGCGCCTCGGCGATGCCCCGCTGCACGTCGTCCGGGTAGGCGGCGGTGTCCAGGGCCTTGTTGGGGGAGACGAAGCCGCCCGCGGAGGCCGAGATGGCCGCCGCGTCGGGGGAGGCGAGGAAGGTCAGCAGGGCCTGCGCGCCCTTGCTGTCCTTGAGGGCCACGGCCGCGTCGCCGCCGGTGACCACCGGGGCCTCGCCGCCGCCGACCGCCGGGAACGGGAAGACCTTGGCGTCCTTGCCGATCTCCGCGTCAGTCTGCGCGATGTTGACGGCCACGAAGTCGCCCTCGAAGACCATCGCGCCCTTGGGGGTGTCCCCGCCGCTGAAGGTCTGGGTGACGGAGGCCGGGAACTCGGTCTGCAGGGCGCCGTCCGCGCCGCCCGCGATCAGGGACGGCTTGCCGAACAGCTGGGCCAGGGTGGTCAGCGCGTCCTTGACGGACGGGTCGGTCCACGGGATCTCGTGCCTGGCGAGCCGGTCGTACTTCTCCGGACCCGCCTGCGAGAGGTAGACGTTCTCGAACCAGTCGGTGAGGGTCCAGCCGTCCGCGCCGGCGACCGACACGGGTGTCACGCCGGATGCGGAGATCGTCTCGGCGGTGGACAGGAACTCCTCCCAGCTCTTCGGCTCGCTCGCGCCCGCGTTCTCGAAGACCGTGGTGTTGTACCAGACCAGGGACTTGTTGGCGGCCTTGTAGTAGACGCCGTAGGGCGTGCCGTCGACCGCGCCGAGGTCCTGCCAGCCCTGTGAGTAGTTCTTCGCCAGCTGGGCCTTCGCCTCCGGGCCCACGGGCTTGGCCCACTTGCGCTCCACCACCTGCCGGATCGCGCCGACCTGCGGGAGCATCGCCACGTCCGGCGGGCTGCCGCCCGCGATCTTGGTGCCGAGGAAGTTGACGATCGGGTCCTGCGCGGGCACGAAGGTGACCGTGGCGCCGGTCCGCTTCTCGAACTCCTTCAGGACCTTGGTGAAGTTCTCCTGCTCGGGGCCGCTCCAGACGGCGGCCACCTGCACGGTCTCGCCCTTCAGGGACGGCAGCCGGACCGTCGCCCCGGTCTCCTTGCCGGGCCCGTCCTCCGGCGTCCCGGCACCGTCCCCGTCCGATCCGCATCCGGTCAGGGCCAGGGCGCCGATGGCTGCGAACACCACTGCGGCCCTGCCCGTACGAAGAGTTCTGCGCATTGCTGCCCCGTCTCTCCCGTGCGCTGCTGTCCCCTGCGCTGATGTCCCGTGACAGCAGGTCTACGCCCGTCGCCTGGGCCCCGCAATACCGCGATCGCGGGCAACACGCCTTTCGTGATCGCCTTGTGACGTCGCGTCAGCTCGCGCCGGCGGGTGTGCGCCCCCGGTGCGGGCCGGGGGCGCACACGGTCAGGGACGCGCCGGGGTGAGCGGGGGCGGCGACTCGGCCGCCACCGAACGGGCGGCCCGTTCCAGGGCGCTGGCCAGCAGCGCCAGGTCGGTCGGGCCGTTGCCCAGTTCGCGCACCGGGCGGCGGGCCGGCGGGTCGCCCATCCGCTCCCACTCCAGCGGGACGACGGTCGGGCGCAGGGTCGCCGTACGGGGGATGCGACCGGTCACCCGGCCGCCCTGGAAGGCGGTCACCCGGCCGTCCGGGTGCCCGAGCCGGCCCCGGCCGGGCGCCGGGTCGTCCGGGCCCGGCGCGACCGGGGCGGCCTGGAGGACCACCCGCAGCCGGGCCCCCTCGGCGAGGTGGGTGTCCGCCGTGCGGTCGGGCCGGGAGGAGGTCGCCACCAGATGCACGCCGAGCCGTTCGCCGTCCCGGGCCACGGCCTCCAGGGCGCGGACCACGGACCCGGCCGCGGGCCGCCCCGGGCTGCCGAGCGCGGGTGCCACCAGGGCGTCGAAGTCGTCGACCAGGACGACCAGGCGGGGCAGCGGGCCGGGCCCCTGCGGCCGGGTCCGGCCGCCGGGGCGCAGACGGAGGGTGCGCGAGGCGGGTGCGTCGAGCTCGCCGCCTTCGTCGGCGCCGTCCGGGGCCGGCGCCGGGCGGGTGGCGGCCCCGGGGGCGGTGCGGGGGGAGACCAGGTGCTCCGCGACCGTGCCGGGCTGCCCGGCGGGGGCGCCCGGGAGCCGCGCGGGCACGGCGTGGCGCTCGCCCGCCGTGCCGCGGGCGTGCCAGTCGGCGAAGTCGGTGCCCTCCAGCAGTTCGGCGCGGCGCTTCAGTTCGCCGCCCAGCGCCTGGGCGAAGGCCCGCATCCGCACCGGGTCGCTCGCCACCAGGTGCTCGGTGACGTGCGGGAGGTCGGTGCAGGCGGACAGGCCGTCGCCGCGTTCGCCGCCCGCGCCGTCCACCAGCAGCAGGCCCAGCCGGTCCGGCCGGGCGCCCGCGGCGAGGGACGCGGCCACCGACCGCAGCAGCTCGGTGCGCCCGCTGCCGGGCGGCCCCTCGATCAGCAGATGCGGGCCCTCCGCCGTCAGGTCCACGGTCAGCGGGCCGTGCGGGCCCGCGCCCAGCACGACCGTGCCGTCACCGGCCGAGGCCCAGCGCGCCATCAGGGACGCGGGCGTGGCCCGGGCGAGCCCGAGTTCGTCCAGCAGCCGGGCGGTACGCGGCAGGGCGGACGCGCGACCGGGGTGGGCGGCGGCCGGCCCCTCCGTACGCAGCGGGGCGAGCGCGCGCCCGAAGCGCTCGGCCCAGGCCGGCGACACGGCGTCCACCGCGCCGACGGTGCCGTGCCCGGCGGTGCGCCCGCCGGCGACGCGCAGCACGCGCAGGGCGGTCGCGACGTCACCGCTCAGCAGGGCGACCGCCCCGCACTCGCGGAACGGCAGCGACGCCCGGCAGGCGGACTCGTAGGTCGCGGCGACGGGAGAGAGGGGAGAGGCGGCGGCGGTCTCGGCGAGGCACACCACATGGACACCGGCGGACGGGCCGGCCCCGGCGAGCCGGGCGGTCGTCTCGCGCAGGGCGGCGGAGCCGGGGTCGCCGTCCACGACGACGACCGTCCGGGGGCCGGTGTGCCGGGCGGCCGCCTCGGCGACGGCGGCCTGGTCCGCGCCGGGCCAGGCCAGGCCGAGGGGCCCCTCGTCCAGCCGGCGGGTCAGCTCGGCGGTGCGGGCCTCGGCCTGGTCGCGGTCGAACGCGAGCAGCAGCCGGCAGTCCTGGCCGTGGGCCGGACGCACATGCGGCAGCCAGCCGAGCCAGGCCCATTCGGCGCGCCGCTCCTCGGTGGTGCGGGCGCGGTCCGTGCTGATGAGCACGATCTCCAGCTCGGCGGGCGAGTGCAGCGCGGCGAGCTGGGCGACGACGGCCCGCGCGAGCCCGGCCAGCCGGGCCCGCGGCCCGGCGAGCCCCAGCGAACCGGCCTCGCGCAGGGCGACGGTCACGGGCACGGAGGGCAGCTCGGCGCGGTCGGCGGTGCCGAGGCGCAGTACCAGGGACTCGGGGTGGCCCCCGTCCCGCTCCCACAGCCTCGGGCCCGGCCCGAGCGCGGTGAGCAGCACGGCGGCGGGATCGGGCCACCGCTCGTTGGACGGCCCGCCCCCGCCGGGTACGACGGGCACGGCCAGAGCCTCACTCTCGCCGCGCTCCTCCCGCCCCCCGGCGAGCCGTCGCGCCCACGCGCCTATGCCACGCCGGCGGCGGGCGGAGGGCGGCGGGGTGGTGTCTCCCTCGCCGGGGACGAAGTCGCCGGCGGCGCGGTTCACCCGGGGTGCGCCGGCTTCCGCGCCGGGGGCGGCGCCCGCCTGGCGGTCGGGGGGCGCGAGCCCTGCGTCCGGGGTGGTGCCGGCGGGGCTGCCGGGGCTGCGCCCCGCGCTGGGCGCGCCTGCTGCGGCGCCGGCGGCGCTGCCGCCTGCGGGGTGGGCCCGGCCGGGGGTGTCGTCGGCGCTTTCCGGGCGCGCCTGGCCCGGGATGCCGCCCGTCGGGTGGTCCGGGGTGCCGGAGGCCGCGGACCCTGGGCCGGGCAGTGTGCCGGCGGGCCCGCCGCCCTCCTCGGGCGCGCCTGCCGGGTGGGCCCGGCGCGGGAGCTCCTGCCCGGGCGGCCCGGTCCGGGCGGCGGGAGACGCGAAGCCCCCGGGGGCCTCGGCACCGGGACCCTGCCCGTGGGCGAGGCCGCCGCCGTCAGGGGCAGGGCGCGCGGCCCCCCGGGCGGACGCGTCCCCGCCCGGCCCCGCCGCCCCCGGTGCGTACTGGGCCGGAACGCGGGCCCCGGGAGTGCCCGGGTCCGGCACGGCGGGGGCGCGCAGGACGCGCAGGTGGCCCTCGCCGTCCGCCGCCGTCGGGAGGGGCGTCCCGCGGCCGGAGGCCGTCAGGCGGAGCGTGGACTCGCCGACGCGCAGCAGCGCCCCCACGCCGAGGCGGACCGGGCGGGTCCCCACGGGGGCGCCGTCCAGGGTCGTGCCGTTGGTGGAGCCCAGGTCCGCGACGGTGACCCGGCCGTCGTCCGTGACGGTCACCTCGCAGTGCAGCCGGGAGACGTCCGGGTCGTCCAGCGGCACATCGGCCTCGGCCGAGCGGCCCACGCTGATCCGGCCGCCGTGCAGCAGATGCACCCCGCCCGCGTCGGGACCGGCGACGACATGCAGCTCCGCCGGGATCTCCAGGGCGTGCGGCTCGTCCTCGGCCGGCGCGTTCAGGCAGAGGACCGCGCCGTCGAGCAGCGGCGGCTCACCGAGGGTGCTGCGCTGGAGGTCGAGCCGTTCCCGGCCCGCGTAGAGGACGACGGCGCCCGAGGCGTCCGGCCCGGCGACGGCGGAGGCGAGACCCGAGGCCACCGCCGCCAGCGCGGTACCCGCGGGGGCGGTGACCAGCACGTCGCAGGCCCGCCCCGCCGGGGCGGACTGCCCGCCGCGCGGCGCGAGCACCGTGAGCCGGATCTGCATCGCCGTCAGCAATCCCTTCTGCGCGCGGTGCCCGGCAGAGGGAGCGGCTGCCCCGATCGCCCCCACCCGGCAGGTGTCGCACGAGCCCCGCCACCGCCCCGGACCGCCCGCATGCGCGTGCGCGCCCGGAAGACACCCCCCGTGCGGCTCTGTGCTGAGGGCATCCTTGCACCTGCCGCCGACAACACGCCCGGCCCCCACGCATAAGTGATCTTGAATGGTCGGCTCTGGGCGCAAAAGTGCCTGCTGGGAAACGAACGGGGGACGACCCGGACACCGGTACGGCCCGGACGTGGCCCGAATCACGAACTTCGTCGGCTTTGGGTGCGGCAACCGCGCGTACGGCCCTCGCGTCTCTCTCCGCGCAGGGACGACCGGGAAACTGGTCCCGCCGGGGCCGCCGGTGATCCCGTCCCCGGCATTACAGTGGGCCGGACACCGGGCGGCCGTCAGGATCAAAGGATCATCGGCGGGCCCGGTCCAGTGAGATCCATGTGAGACCCCGATCAGCAGGGAGCGCGACGTGCGGCCGGTAGGCAGCAAGTACCTGCTCGAGACGCCGCTCGGCCGCGGCGCCACGGGCACCGTCTGGCGAGCGCGCCAGCGGGAGACGGCGGGCGCCGAGGCGGCAGTCCCCGGCCAGCCCGGCGAGACCGTCGCGATCAAGGTCCTCAAGGAGGAGCTGGCCAACGACGCGGACGTCGTGATGCGCTTCCTGCGCGAGCGCTCCGTCCTGCTGCGGCTCACCCACGAGAACATCGTCCGCACCCGGGACCTCGTCGTCGAGGGCGATCTGCTCGCCCTCGTGATGGACCTGGTCGACGGCCCCGACCTGCACCACTACCTGCGCGACAACGGCCCGCTCTCGCCGGTCGCCGCCTCCCTGATGACCGCGCAGATCGCCGACGCACTGGCGGCGAGCCACGCGGACGGCGTCGTCCACCGCGACCTGAAGCCCGCGAACGTCCTGCTCAAGACGGACGCCGAGGGCCGGATGCACCCGATGCTGACCGACTTCGGCATCGCCCGCCTCGCCGACTCCCCGGGCCTGACCCGCACCCACGAGTTCGTCGGCACCCCGGCGTACGTCGCACCGGAGTCCGCCGAGGGCCGGCCGCAGACCTCCGCGGTCGACATCTACGGCGCGGGCATCCTGCTGTACGAGCTGGTCACCGGCCGCCCCCCGTTCTCCGGCGGCAGCGCCCTGGAGGTGCTGCACCGGCACCTCAGCGAGGAGCCCCGGCGGCCCACCACCGTCCCCGAGCCCCTGTGGACCGTCATCGAACGCTGTCTGCGCAAGGAGCCGGGGGAGCGGCCCAGCGCCGAGAACCTGGCCCGCGGGCTGCGTACGGTGGCCGCGGGCATCGGCGTCCACGCCAACGCCGCCCAGGTGGACGCGGCACTCGCCGTCGGCGCCCTGCTCGCGCCCGACCCGGCGCCCGCGCCCGTCCCGGACACCCCCGGCGCGGCCGACCCCACCCAGGTGCTGCCGAACACCGGCCCCGGCGCGGGCCGGGGCCCGGGCGACGGCCCGCCCGCGTACGACCCTTCCGCTGCGACGAGCGTCATGCCGCAGACCGGCCCGGGCGGCGGCGGGGCCGACCCCACCTCCGTCATGCCGCCGGTTCCGCCCGGTGCCGGGCCCGACGACCCGCACCCCTGGCAGTCGCAGCTGCGCGCCGTGCGGGACCGCAACGAGCAGACGCAGATGCAGTACCTGGACCCGGTCCAGGACCCGCTGCGCCGCCGTCCGCAGCGCCGGCCCCAGCAGGCCCCGCAGCAGCCGCCCCAGCGGCAGCAGCAGCACGCGCCGGCTCCCCAGCCCCAGCCGTACCAGCAGCCGCGGCAGCCCCAGCGGCGTCAGCAGCCGCCCCAGCCGCAGCCGTACGCCCCGGCTCCGCAGCCCTACAACCCGCCGCAGCAGCCCCAGCCGCCCGCGCCCCGGCCGCCGCGCGAGCCGCGCCGCCGGAGCGCCAACCCGGTGCGCATCCCGGGCCTGGGCTGCCTCAAGGGCTGCCTGGTCATGATCGTGCTCTTCGTCATCGGCGGCTGGCTCATCTGGGAGCTGACCCCGCTCCAGGGCTGGATCGCCGAGGGCAAGAGCTACTGGGACGCCATCGGCGACGGCATCGGCACGGTCAGCGACTGGTTCTCGCAGCTCGGCGAGGCCCAGAAGACCGCGGACGAGGTTCCCACCCCGCAGTAGCCCGCGGCGGGACGGTTTTCCGCCCCGAGCCCCTAGCCCCGGCCTCCGGCGACCACCGTCGCCGGGGGCCGCTCCCTGTGCGCCCCGCCCCGGCCTCCGGGTGCCGCCGTGGACGACCGGGTGGACGAGCGGGTGGACCTGGTGGTGGACGGCTCTGTGGACGACTTGGTGGATTTGTCGACTTATCCGGGCTGATTTATCCCGCAGAAGTGAAGGTCGGCGACATCCGGGGCACACAGCTCCCCGATGCCCGCGTAGGTTGTGGGGGTGTTTCTCAGGGCAACGCCCGCCGCTGAGGGAGCAGTCAGGGAGCAGTCTTGGCACGGAATATCGGCAGCCGGTACACGGCCCACCAGATCCTGGGACGGGGAAGCGCCGGCACGGTGTGGCTCGGGGAAGGGCCGGAGGGGCCCGTGGCCGTCAAGCTGCTGCGCGAGGACCTGGCCTGCGACCAGGACCTCGTCGGCCGCTTCGTCCAGGAGCGCACGGCCCTGCTCGGACTCGACCACCCCCGGGTCGTCGGCGTCCGCGATCTCGTCGTCGACGGCAACGACCTGGCGCTGGTCATGGACCTGGTCCGCGGCACCGATCTGCGCACCCGGCTGGACCGCGAGCGCCGGCTCGCCCCCGAGGCGGCCGTCGCCATCGCCGCCGACGTGGCCGAGGGGCTGGCCGCGGCCCACGCCGCCGGGGTCGTCCACCGCGACGTCAAGCCGGAGAACATCCTGCTCGACATGGAGGGCCCGCTCGGCCCCGGCGGCGCGCACCCGGCCCTGCTGACCGACTTCGGCGTGGCCAAGCTGATCGACACCCCGCGCCGTACCAAGGCCACCCGCACCGCCGCCGGCGCCCCGAACGCCTCCGGGATCATCGGCACCCCCGACTACATCGCGCCCGAGATCGTCGAGGGCCTGCCCCCGCGCGCCGCGGTGGACATCTACGCCCTGGCGACCGTCCTCTACGAGCTGCTGGCCGGTTTCACGCCCTTCGGCGGCGGCCACCCCGGCGCGGTGCTGCGCCGCCATGTCACCGAGACGGTCGTCCCGCTGCCGGGTATCCCGGAGGAGCTGTGGCAGCTCATCGTCCAGTGCCTGGCCAAGGCCCCCGCGTCCCGGCTGCGCGCCTCGGAGCTGGCGCACCGCCTGCGGGAGCTGCAGCCGCTGCTCAAGGGCATCCCGCCGCTGGACGTCGACGAGCCGGACGCCGGGCCGGCCGAGGAGCCGTACGAGGACGTGGCCGCGGACGCTCCCGCCCCGCAGCGCCGCCGGGGCTCGGTCCCCCTGGTGCCGGGGGGCGCGCCCGCGGACGCCAACCGCGACACCCACACCTCGATGCGCGTCCCGGCCCCGGACGAGCTGGCCGGCGGGGCGCACGGCACGGCCCGCGCACCCCGGACCCCGGGCCAGCGCCGCCCGGGCTCGGCCCGCAACCGCCCGGCGTCCGTGCGCCGGCGCCGGATCACCCTGGGCGTCGCGGCGATCGCCGTGGCGGCGGCGGTCGGGGTCGGCGGCTGGTTCGCGGTGAGCGGCGACGAGGACGGCCCGGCGCCGGGGGACACCCGGCAGTCCGCCCCCGCCGAGCCGTAGGAGGCGTCCGGCGGAGCAGGGCCGGACACCTCCCGCGCCCGGGCCGGGCCCCGTGCGGGGCGGATGCTGCGGGGCCAGCACGGGACACTCCGTGCAGCCGTTACGCTGGACCCGTGGCAGTCGTCGATGTTTCCGAAGAGCTGAAGTCCCTCTCCTCGACCATGGGGTCGATCGAGGCCGTCCTGGACCTCGACAAGCTGAGGGCAGACATCGCCGTGCTCGAGGAGCAGGCGGCGGCACCGTCCCTGTGGGACGACCCCGAGGCGGCGCAGAAGATCACCAGCAGGCTTTCGCACCTGCAGGCCGAGGTGCGCAAGGCCGAGGCCCTGCGCGGCCGGATCGACGACCTCGAAGTCCTCTTCGAGCTCGCCGAGGCCGAGGACGACCCGGACACCCGTGCCGAGGCCGAGGCCGAGCTGGAGTCCGTGCGCAAGGCGCTCGACGAGATGGAGGTCCGCACCCTCCTCTCCGGCGAGTACGACGAGCGCGAGGCCCTGGTCAACATCCGCGCCGAGGCCGGCGGCGTCGACGCCGCCGACTTCGCCGAGCAGCTCCAGCGGATGTACCTGCGCTGGGCCGAGCGGCACGGCTACGGCACCGAGGTCTACGAGACCTCGTACGCGGAGGAGGCCGGCATCAAGTCGACCACCTTCGTGGTCAAGGCCCCGTACGCGTACGGCACCCTCTCCGTGGAGCAGGGCACCCACCGACTGGTGCGCATCTCCCCGTTCGACAACCAGGGCCGCCGCCAGACCTCCTTCGCGGGCGTCGAGGTGCTGCCGGTCGTCGAGCAGTCCGACCACGTCGAGATCGACGAGTCCGAACTGCGTGTCGACGTGTACCGGGCCTCCGGCCCCGGCGGCCAGGGCGTCAACACCACCGACTCGGCGGTGCGCATCACCCACATCCCGACCGGCATCGTGGTCTCCTGCCAGAACGAGCGCTCCCAGATCCAGAACAAGGCGAGCGCCATGAACGTCCTCCAGGCGAAGCTCCTCGAGCGCCGCCGGCAGGAGGAGCAGGCCAAGATGGACGCCCTCAAGGGCGACGGCGGCAACTCCTGGGGCAACCAGATGCGTTCGTACGTCCTGCACCCGTACCAGATGGTGAAGGACCTCCGCACCGAGTTCGAGGTCGGCAACCCGCAGTCGGTCCTGGACGGCGAGATCGACGGCTTCCTGGAAGCGGGAATTCGCTGGCGCAAGCAGCAGGAGAAGTAGCAACTCGCTTTGTCGACAAGGGAACTGCCGCCCCCGGGGCGGCAGTTCCCTTTTATGTCACAGTTGCATCCGGCAGGTCAGTCAACTGACTTCATATCGGACATCGCGCCTGCTAACGACCTTGACGCCCCCTCGGATTCTGGGAAAGCTGGCGTGCGGCATGCGTGTTCGCGGGGCGCGTGTGAAACGGGGGCGGAGTTGACACCCCTGGGTCTGCTGCCCCGGGCGATGCCCTGATGACGATGAGCTACTGGGGGTAGCAAACACATGACGAAGAAGACGCGGATCCGTGTCGCGCGCATAACCGCCGGCGCCGTGATCGCCGCGGGTGCGTCGCTGACGGCCGCCGGTGCCGCGCAGGCCTTCGGCCTGAACGACTCGCCGGACTCCGGCCTCCAGATCGAGGCGGGCCTGGGCGTCAACGACACCGAAGGCGCCACCACGGTGTCCGGCGGCGTCGGCGGCGTGGACGAGGGGGCCACGGAGGGCACGGTCGGTGGTGACCCGACGACCGGTGGCACGACCGGTGGCGACCCCACGACGGGCGGCACGACCGGCGGTGACCCGACCACCGGTGGCACGACGGGTGGTGACCCGACGACGGGCGGCACGACGGGTGGCGACCCCACGACCGGTGGCACGACCGGCGGTGACCCGACCACCGGTGGCACGACGGGTGGTGACCCGACGACCGGTGGCACGACCGGCGGTGACCCGACCACGGGCGGTACGACGGGTGGTGACCCGACGACCGGTGGTTCCACGGGCGGCGACCCGACGACGGGTGGCACGACCGGTGGTGACCCGACGACCGGTGGCACGACCGGTGGCGACCCGACCACCGGTGGTACGTCCGGTAGCGCGACCGGCGGTGGCGACAACGGCGGCACCGCCACCGGTGGCGGCGACAACGGCGGCACCAGCACCGGCGGCAACGGCACCGACCCGAACGGCGGCGTGATCGACGGTGACGCCACCGCCGGTACCGACACCGACAACGCCGGCTCCCAGCCGGTCGAGCAGGGCGAGGCCAAGGAGGAGCTGGCCGAGACCGGCGCCGCCGAGACCACGTTCCTGCTGCTCGGCGCCGCGACGATGATCGCCGGTGGCGTCGGCTTCCGGATGCTGCCGCGCCTCGTCGGCGGACGCACCGTCGCCTGAGAGCTACGCGCGGTCATCGCGGGGGCGGCGAGGGCTGACAGCAGCGAGTGACGGCGAGGAAGGGCCCGGAGTGCCGAGCACTCCGGGCCCTTCCCGGTGGTCGGTAAGGACGGTCAGGCGGCCAGCAGCGCCACCGCCGCGACCAGGATCACCAGCAGGACCAGCAGCGCCGCCGGGTTCAGCCCGGCGAAAGGGGCGTCCTGCTGGAGGCGCTCACGGTTGGCGCGGCAGACCGGGCAGCGGCCCTGGGCCACCGGGGCGGCGCAGTTCCCGCACACCAGTCGGTCGTACGTCATGCGCCTTCCTCCTCCCGCACGCCGGAGCCGCAGGCGCGGACCGTCGGCGCATTCCTCTCCCCACAACGTGCAGGGAAACGCGACTGTTCCCCTACCACTGTGCCAGCTCACGCGCTTTTCGGCGCGCCCCGCCCGTTTCGTCCCCCTCCCGTGACAGAGCGCGGAGGCGGCCAGGGCAGGCCCAAGAAGGGATATAAGGGTCAAGCCGGGACCGTGACTGCGCGGCCGACGCGGGTTCGCGTATGGTCACGCTCACCTACTCCCGGCGACCCGTGGTGCACCCGTGATCCGATTCGACAACGTCTCGAAGACCTATCCCAAGCAGAACCGACCTGCCCTGCGTGACGTCTCCCTCGAAGTCGAGAAGGGCGAGTTCGTCTTCCTCGTGGGGTCGTCGGGTTCCGGCAAGTCGACCTTCCTGCGGCTGCTGCTCCGCGAGGAGCGCGCCAGCCAGGGCATGGTCCACGTCCTCGGCAAGGACCTCGCGCGGCTCTCCAACTGGAAGGTGCCGCACATGCGCCGCCAGCTGGGCACCGTCTTCCAGGACTTCCGGCTGCTGCCGAACAAGACCGTCGCGGAGAACGTGGCCTTCGCGCAGGAGGTCATCGGCAAGCCGCGCGGCGAGATCCGCAAGGCCGTGCCCCAGGTCCTCGACCTCGTCGGCCTCGGCGGCAAGGAGGACCGGATGCCCGGCGAGCTGTCCGGTGGTGAGCAGCAGCGCGTGGCCATCGCCCGCGCCTTCGTGAACCGCCCGATGCTGCTCATCGCCGACGAGCCGACCGGCAACCTCGACCCGCAGACCTCGGTCGGCATCATGAAACTGCTCGACCGGATCAACCGCACCGGGACGACGGTCGTGATGGCGACCCACGACCAGAACATCGTCGACCAGATGCGCAAGCGCGTCATCGAGCTGGAGAAGGGCCGACTCGTGCGTGACCAGGCCCGCGGCGTCTACGGCTACCAGCACTGAGCCCGGACAGACTGAAAGGCTGAAAGCACGCCATGCGCGCCCAGTTCGTCATGTCGGAGATCGGTGTCGGTCTCCGTCGCAACCTCACGATGACCTTCGCCGTCATCATCTCCGTCGCCCTGTCGCTGGCCCTCTTCGGCGGTGCCCTGCTCATGCGTGAGCAGGTCAACACGATGAAGGACTTCTGGTACGACAAGGTCAACGTCTCCATCTTCCTCTGCAACAAGAACGACGCGGCCACCTCGGCCCAGTGCGCCAAGGGCGCCGTCACCACCGCGCAGAAGGAGCAGATCAAGTCCGATCTGGAGGAGATGAACCTCGTCGAGACCGTCCAGCACGAGTCGGCGGAGCAGGCGTACAAGCACTACAAGGAGCAGTACGGGGACACCCCGATCGCCTCGACGATCACCCCGGACCAGATGCAGGAGTCGTTCCGGGTCAAGCTGAAGGACCCCGAGAAGTACAGCGTGGTCGCCACCGCGTTCGCCGGCCGGGACGGCGTGCACTCGGTCCAGGACCAACGGGACATCCTGCAGAACCTGTTCGGGCTGATGAACGGCATGCGGATCGCCGCCCTGTGCGTGATGGGCCTGATGCTGGTCATCGCGATGATGCTGATCGTCAACACCGTGCGTGTGTCGGCGTTCAGCAGGCGGCGGGAGACGGGGATCATGCGGCTGGTGGGCGCGTCCAGCTTCTACATCCAGACGCCGTTCATCGCGGAGGCCGCCGTCGCGGGCCTGCTGGGCGGCGCGGTCGCCTGTGTGATGCTGCTGGTCGGGCGGTACTTCCTGATCGACAACGGGCTGGCCCTCGCGGACAAGATGCAGCTGGTCGACTTCATCGGCTGGGACGCGGTCCTCACGAAGCTGCCGCTGGTCCTCGCGATCGGTCTGCTGATGCCCGCCGTTGCTGCTTTCGTCGCATTGCGCAAGTACCTGAAGGTGTGACATGCGCCCCGGGCGCCGTACGGTCAACGTCCGTACGGCGCCCTTCGCTTGTCCTAGACTCATCGCCATGTCAGGTCCTGATCGTCCCGATCCGTGCCCCCGGCCCCACGGCATCCGCCGCGGGGCGGCCCTGACCCTGGTCTTCGCGACCGTGCTCGCCACCGCGGCGGCCACCGGGGCCCTGCCCCGGGACGAGACGGAGGACCCCCCGCGCCCGCTGGAGGCGCGCGCCGCGGCGGCCACGGTCGACCGCGAGGACGTGGCCCGGGCCGCTGCCGAGGCGATGGCGGACGGGAAGTCCGGGACCGCCGCGGCCGAGCAGTTCGTCAGCCGCAGCGGCGACCGCTGGGGTGCCGTCTACGACCGCCGGGAGTACGAGGAGTTCGAGAGCGCCCTCGACGGCGAGTACTCCGGCGTCGGCCTGGGCGCCCGCCGCGCCGGCGACGGACGCCTGGAGGTCTCCGAGGTGCGGGACGGCGGCCCCGCGGACCGGGCGGGCATCCGCCCCGGCGACCGGCTGCGGACGGTCGACGGCGTGGATGTCGCCCGCCGGCCGGTCACCGAGGTCGTGGCCCTGCTGCGCGGCGCCAGAGGCACCGCGGTGGAGCTGGGGCTCCAGCGGGACGGCCGGCGGTGGACCGAGCGGCTCACCCGGACCCTGGTGACCACCGAGTCGGTGCGGGTGAGCCGGCTCGACGGGGACACCGTGCTGATCAGGGTCGAGGCCTTCACCAAGGGCTCCGGCGAGCGGGTCCGCCGGGCCGTGCGCGGCGCCCCGGAAGGCGCGGGCGTCCTCCTCGACCTGCGGGGCAACGCGGGCGGCCTGGTCTCGGAGGCCGTGAGCGCCGCCTCCGCCTTCCTGGACGGCGGCCTGGTCGCCACCTACGACGTCCGGGGCGAGCAGCGGGCGCTGTACGCCGAGCCCGGCGGCGACACCGGCCGGCCCCTGGTCGCCCTGGTCGACGGCGGCACCATGAGCGCGGCGGAGCTGGTCGCGGGCGCCCTGAAGGACCGGGGCCGGGCGGTCACCGTCGGTACCCGCACCTTCGGCAAGGGCTCGGTCCAGATGCCCAGCGAGCTGCCGGGCGGCTCGGTGGCCGAGCTGACCGTCGGCCACTACCGCACCCCCGCCGGGCACCATGTCGACGGCCGGGGCATCACTCCGGACCTTCCCGCCTCCGAGGGCGCCGAGCGGCGGGCCCGGTCGGTATTGGGTGGCCTCAGGGGTGCCTCATAGTGCGAAAATGACCGCACTATGGCAAAGGAAAAAGGGCGCAAGCTGATCGCGCAGAACAAGAAGGCGCGGCACGACTACCTCATCATCGACACCTACGAGTGCGGTCTCGTGCTGACCGGCACCGAGGTGAAGTCGCTGCGCCAGGGACGGGCGTCGCTGGCGGACGGCTTCGTGCAGATCGACGGCGGCGAGGCGTGGCTGCACAACGTCCACGTCCCCGAGTACAGCCAGGGCACCTGGACCAACCACAGCGCGCGGCGCCGGCGGAAGCTGCTGCTGCACCGCGAGGAGATCGACAAGCTGGAGTCGAAGTCCCAGGAGACCGGTCACACGATCGTGCCCCTGGCGCTGTACTTCAAGGACGGCCGCGCCAAGGTCGAGATCGCGCTGGCCAAGGGCAAGAAGGAGTACGACAAGCGGCAGACCCTGCGGGAGAAGCAGGACCGCCGTGAGACGGACCGGGCGATCTCGGCGGCCCGCCGCAAGCAGCGCGCCTAGTCTCCCGACCCGGGAGACCGGGCCCGCCACGGGCTTCCGCCCGGGCCGGGCGGAATACGCTGGCATCGTCGTGCGTTGGTCACGTACGATGGCATCGCTCCTGGCGACAGGGGTTTGTCAACTCAACATGGGGATGATCGGTTTCGACAGCGGCTGTCGAAGCAGGGGAAGCGTGTCGAGGAAGCGGCAATGATCTCGTTAACCATATGTCGCAACCAATAATCGCCAACACCAAGCGCGATAACTCCGAAGCCTTCGCCCTCGCTGCCTGATAAGCAGTAGAGACGAACCTTCACTCATGGAGCGTCAGCCCGGGGGTGTTCCCGACCCGGATCCTGGCGTCAGCTAGGGAACTAAACCTCTAGGCCCGGTCACGGGGTCGAGAGGGAAACCAAACAGTGACTGAGCCCGTCGGAGACTTGTCCGCGTGATCTCCGGGGCTGAGAAAATCGCAGCGGACTGCACACGGAGAAGCCCTGTTTCCGCACCGTTGGACGCGGGTTCGATTCCCGCCATCTCCACCGATGGGGTCCGGGGGCGCAAGCGCCCGGCCGCCCCGTATCCCATGTGGGCGAAGGCCCGCCGGTTCCCACCGGCGGGCCTTCGTCATGTCCGGAGAGCCGGGGCGTCTCGGTGCTTCCGTCGTCCCGGAGCGCTCCCGGCTCCGGGACGACGGAAGCCGTCACGGCCGTTCTTTGCGGCCTGTTTGTTCTTGCTCCGATATCGGGTGGATAGCATGGATTCTGCCTCGGGGACCACGATCACCCCAGCCTCACGAGGAGGCGATTCCTGTGACGGCGACAGCGCACGGCCACCGGTCCGTTGTCGACGAACAGCGGTTGAACGAGCTTCTCGGGCAGGCCGTCACCGATATCGGCGCCGCGATGAACGGCGTACTCGTCCAGCTCGGGGCGGACCTCGGGCTGTGGTCCGCCCTCGCCGGCGCGGGCCCGATGACGGCGGACGGCCTCGCGGAGCGCACGGAGCTGCCCGCGCCCTGTGTCGGACAGTGGCTCGCAGCACAGGCGGCGAGCGGCTACGTCGAGTACGACGCTGCGGACGGCACCTTCACGCTGACGCCCGAGCAGGCGTTCGTCTTCGCGGACGAGAACAGCCCCGCCTACGTGGTCGGCGGCTACCACATCGTCTCGTCGCTCTACCGCGACCGGGAACGGCTCGCCCGGGCCCTGCGGGAAGGGCACGGGTTCGGATGGGACGAGCACGATCCGGAACTCTTCCTCGGCACCGAGCAGTTCTTCCGGCCGGGATACCGGGCCGGCCTCGTCGCCGAGTGGATTCCCGCCCTCGACGGTGTCCAGGAGAAGCTGACCGCCGGTGCCACGGCTGCGGACATCGGCTGCGGCCACGGGGTCTCCACCGTCCTGATGGCGGCGGCCTACCCGGCGTCCACCTTCCACGGCTTCGACTACCACCAGGCGTCGGTGGACCGGGCGACCGCGCTCGCGGCCGACGAAGGGGTGGCGGGCAACACCTCCTTCGCCAGGGCGTCGGCGGCGGACTTCCCGGGGCAGGGGTACGACCTCGTGTGCTTCTTCGACTGCCTGCACGACATGGGCGACCCCGTGGGAGCCATGCGGCACACCCGCGAGACGCTCGCCGAGGACGGGACGGTCATGCTGGTGGAGCCGTTCGCGAACGACGACCTCGCGGACAACCTCAACCCGGTGGGCCGGGTCTACTACGCGGCGTCCACGGTGATCTGCACCCCGTCGTCGATGGCCCAGGACGTGGCCGCCTGCCTCGGCGCCCAGGCCGGGGAGAAGCGGCTGCGCGAGGTCGCCGAGGAGGCGGGATTCAGCCGCTTCCGCCGCGCCGTGGAGACACCGTTCAACCTGGTCTTCGAGGCCCGCGTCTGAGCGGGCCCCAGCCAGAGCCTCAGCCCGGGGGCCGCTCAGCCCGGGCGCCGCTCAGCCTTCCCGCCGCGCAGCCCTTGCGCCGCCCGGAGACGGCCGCTCAGCCTTCCCGCCGCGCAGCCCTTGCGCCGCCCGGCGACGGGCCGCTCAGCCCGCCCGCCGGGTCCCGGCCGTGCCCGCGGCCGCCGTCAGGGCCAGGGCCGCCGTCAGGGCCAGGGCCGCCGCCGTGACCGGGACGGTGTAGCCGGTCGCGGCGCCCAGGTGCTCCACCACCCAGCCCCCGGAGGCCGAGCCCGCCGCGATGCCGCCCAGCAGGGCGGTCACCGCCAGGGTCATCCCCTCGTTGGCACGGCCCGCCGGGGTCAGGCGCTGGATCTCCGTCATGCCCGTCACCATCGTCGGGGCCGTCGCCGTACCCGCCAGCAGCAGGGCCGCGGCGAGGGCCCACACCGTGCCCGTCCCGGCCGCGGCCAGCAGCGGCAGGGCCATCAGGGCGGTCATCGCGGCCAGGCAGCCGGTCAGCCCGGCGACGCGTCGCACCCGCCCGTACACCAGGCCCGCCGCACAGGAGCCGGCCGCCTGGAGGGCGAGGACCGCGCCGCCCGCCGGGCCGTCCACATACGCGAGGGTGACCACCTCCATCGACCCGAAGACCGCCCCGGTCGACAGGAACACCACCAGCAGCGGCCGCATCCCCGGCGCCCGCAGCGGCGCGGGACCGGGCGCGGTGCGCGAGACCGGCGGCTGTGTGGAGCGCTGGGCCGTGAACAGCAGCACGCCCGTCAGCAGCAGGAACGCGGCGGCCAGCGTGCCCGCCTCCGGGAAGAGGGCCGAGCACAGCAGTGCGGCGAGGACCGGGCCGAGCATGAAGCACAGCTCGTCGACGGCCTGCTCGAAGGCGTTCGCCGTGTGCCTGGCCGCCGGGTCGTCGCGCAGCAGATGCGCCCAGCGGGCCCGGGACATACCGCCGGTGTTGGGGCAGGTCGCGGTCGCGGCGTACGCGGCGAACAGGGTCCAGGCCGGGGCGTCCGCGCGCACGCAGAGCACCAGGGCGAGGTGCCCCAGGACCGCCAGTACGGTCGCGGGCACGGCGACCCGCGCCTGCCCGTACCGGTCGACCAGCCGGGCCGTCCACGGCGCGACCACCGCGGTGGCCGCCAGACCGGTCGCGGTGACCGCCCCGGCCAGCGCGTACGACCCCCGGGTGCCTGCGATCATCAGGATCGCCCCGACGCCGAACATGCCCATCGGCAGACGGGCCATCAGGTTCCCCGCGGTGAAGGCGCGGGTCCCCGGGATCGTGAAGAGACGGGCGTACGGGCCGGGCGGCCGGGTGCGGCGGCCGCCACCCCGCCGCGCGAGGGCCAGGGCACGGCGCGGTGGCCGCCGGGGCGGCCTGCGGGGCGGCCCGTGCAGAGGGCCGCGCAGCGTGCCGCCCCGGGACGGCGGGCCGTCGGGGGTGTGGCGGGGGACGAAGGCGGGGTGGCCGGGGGTGATCGCGGGCAGGACGGAGCGGGCCCCTGCGGGCCGGGTGGTCTGCGGCATGACCCCTACCCTGGCCGCACCCGGCCGGGACGGTCCAACACCTGGTCGGTGGTCATTCACGCACCTGTGTTGTTGAATGCACCGTGCCCCGAGACCTGGACCCCCGGCTGCTGCGCGCCTTCACCGCCGTCGCGGACGAACTCCACTTCACCCGCGCCGCCGCGCGGCTCTTCGTCGCCCAGCAGGCGCTGAGCCGGGACATCCGCAGGCTGGAACGGGAGCTGGGCACGGAACTCTTCGTACGGACCACCCGTCAGGTCGCCCTGACCCCGGACGGCGACCGCCTGCTCCCGTACGCGCGGCGGGTGCTGGCCGCCCAGGACGATCTCCTCGCCGCGGCCGACGGGAGCGCCCGGCCCCTGCTCGTCGACCTCAACTCGCCCGGCCTGATCTCCGGCCGGGTCCTGGACCGGGCGCGCGAACTGGCCCCCGACTGCGAGCTGATGGCCCGCTACGAGAGCGGGCTGTCCGGCGCGGCGGCGGAGATCCTCGCCGGGCGGATCGACGTCTCCTTCGGCCGGATCGCCGGGCTCGCCCCCGAGGTGCGCGCCCTGCTCGGCCATCAGCCCGTCCGGCTGGAGCCGATGGCGGTGCTGCTGCCCGAGGACCATCCCCTCGCCGCGCGGGAGACCGTGCCGCTGGGCGCGCTCGCGGGCGAGCGGGTCTACGCCGGGGCGGGCAATCCGCGCACCCGGGAGTGGACCGAGTACGCGGTGCTGCTCTTCGCGGGCCGCGGTATCGAGCTGTCGCCGCCCTCGCCGATGGCGGTCGGCGCCGAGGAGTTCCGGCGGATCATGGCCCGGAGCCGGCATCCGGTGCTGGCCGTCGTGGACTTCCCGCCAATGCCGGGGGCCGTGCTGCGCCCGCTGAGCGACCCGGTGCCGCTGTCGCCGGTGTCCCTGGTCTGGCGGAAGGGGCTGCGCCACCCGGCGCTGGACGCGCTGCGGGCCGCCGCGGGTGAGCTGGCGGCGGCGGAGGGCTGGCTCGCGGAGCCGCCGGGCGCGTGGCTGCCGGACACCGACCGGGCGGTGATGGCGGGCACATGACGGGCGGGGCCCGCCGGGCGCGGGGGCGGGTGCGTAGTCCTGGCCCGGGGGGGTGCGCGCGGGTGCGTGGCCCTGGCACGGGTGCGCCGGCCGGGCGGGGCCTCACCAGCGGGCCACCGCCGGCCACCGCCGCCGCCCCGCCGCCGCCGGGTCTTCACCGCCGTGCCCTCACGGCCGGGCCCCGCCGCCCGTGAGAGCAACGTTCCGCACCGGTCACCTGTGGCCACCGGGGCCGAAACGCGCCGTGCCTAGCGTCCCTCCCACGACAGGACACACAGGTGCAGCAGGTGGAGGCGCGCGATGGCAGGCCGTTGGATCGAGCACTGGGACCCCGAGGACGAGGCGTTCTGGGAGGCGAAGGGGGAGCGGATCGCCCGCCGCAACCTCGCCTTCTCCGTACTGAGCGAGCACATCGGCTTCTCGATCTGGAGCCTCTGGTCCGTGATGGTCCTGTTCATGGGGCCCGAGTACGGCATCGACCCCGCCGGGAAGTTCTTCCTCATCGCCACCGCCACCCTGGTCGGCGCGGTGATCCGGGTGCCGTACACCTTCGCCGTCGCCCGCTTCGGCGGCCGGAACTGGACCGTCTTCAGCGCCCTGCTGCTCCTGCTGCCCACCGTGGCGGCCTGGACCGTGATGGAACCCGGCACCTCCTACGCCACGTTCCTGCTGGTCGCCGCGCTCACCGGGGTCGGCGGCGGCAACTTCGCCTCCTCCATGACCAACATCAACGCCTTCTTCCCGCTGCGGAAGAAGGGCTGGGCCCTCGGCCTCAACGCGGGCGGCGGCAACATCGGCGTCCCCGTCATCCAGCTCGTCGCCCTGCTGGTCATCGGCACGGCGGGGGCCGCGCACCCCCGGCTGGTGCTGGGCGTGTACCTGCCGCTGATCGTCGTCGCCGCGCTCTGCTCGGCGCTGTGGATGGACAACCTCGCCCCCGTCCGCAACGACACCGGTGCCGCCAAGGAGGCCATCCGGGACGGGCACACGTGGATCATGGCGCTGCTCTACATCGGCACCTTCGGCTCGTTCATCGGCTACAGCTTCGCCTTCGGCCTCGTCCTCCAGACCCAGTTCGGCCGGACACCGCTCCAGGCCGCCTCGCTCACCTTCGTCGGCCCGCTGCTCGGCTCCCTGATCCGGCCCGTCGGCGGGCTGCTCGCCGACCGCTTCGGCGGCGCCCGGATCACCCTCGGGAACTTCCTCGCGATGGCCGCCGCCACCGGTGTGGTGATCGCCGCCTCGCTGGCCCAGTCGCTGCCCGTCTTCCTCGTCGGCTTCATCGCCCTGTTCGTGCTGACCGGCCTCGGCAACGGCTCGACGTACAAGATGATCCCCGGCATCTTCCAGAACAAGGCGCTGGCACGGGGGATGACGGGGGAGGCGGCCGCCGCGTACGGGCGCCGGCTCTCCGGGGCCGCGATGGGGTTCATCGGGGCGATCGGCGCGGTCGGGGGCCTCGCCATCAACCTCGCGTTCCGGCAGTCGTTCCTCACCGCGGGCACCGGGACGGCCGCCTTTGTCTCCTTCCTCGTCTTCTACGCCCTCTGCTCCGCGGTGACCTGGGCGGTATACCTTCGGCGGCCGGCCGCCGAAGGCGCCGGAGCCCCGGCGGGGACCGAGGACGAGCCGCTCGGCGCGCCGGAGGCGGAGCCCGCCTACGCCCGGGTCTGACCGGGACGCGCACGGGCGCAGCCGGCGGGCAGCCCGCCCGCCCCGCCGCGTAACAACCAGGAAATACCGCCGATCCGGGCCCGTCACGCACCTTTGACAGGCTCGGCGGCCAGTTCAGCGCACCACGGGGCCGGCCGGCCCGCCGACGGACCGGCCGGCCCCGAGGGCGATCCGGGTGGAGTACCTCCAGTGGGGATGACCGAGATGCACGACCACGGCCAACCGCACGGCCCGCTCGCGGGCTTCACCGTCGGCGTCACCGCCGCCCGGCGGGCCGACGAGCTCGGCGCGCTGCTCAGGCGGCGCGGCGCGGCGGTGCTGCACGCGCCCGCGCTGCGCATCGTGCCGCTCGCGGACGACACCGAACTCCTCGCCGCCACCAAGGCGATCATCGACCGGGTGCCGGACGTCGTCGTCGCGACCACCGCGATCGGCTTCCGCGGCTGGGTGGAGGCGGCGGACGGCTGGGGGGTGGGCGAGGACCTGCTGGACCGGCTGCGGGAGGTCCGACTCCTCGCCCGGGGGCCCAAGGTGAAGGGCGCGATCCGGGCCGCGGGCCTGACCGAGGAGTGGTCGCCGGCCTCCGAGTCGATGGCCGAGGTCCTGGACCGGCTGCTGGAGGAAGGCGTGGCCGGGCGGCGGATCGCCCTCCAGCTGCACGGCGAACCGCTGCCCGGCTTCGTGGAGTCCCTGCGCGCCGGGGGCGCGGAGGTCGTCCTCGTCCCCGTCTACCGCTGGATGCCGCCGGAGGACATCAGCCCGCTGGACCGGCTGCTGGACCAGGTGCTCGGACGGGCCCTGGACGCGGTGACCTTCACCAGTGCCCCGGCCGCCGCGTCCCTGCTCTCCCGGGCCGAGTCGCAGGGGAAACTGGCGGAACTGGTGCGCGTGTTCGACCACCAGGTGCTCGCCGCGTGCGTGGGGCCGGTCACCGCGCTGCCGCTCCAGGCCGCGGGAGTGAACACGGTCCAGCCGGAACGCTTCCGCCTCGGCCCGCTCGTCCAGCTGCTCGGCGCGGAACTGCCCGCCCGGGCGCGGGCGCTGCCGGTCGCGGGCCGGCGGGTGGAGATCCGCGGTCACGCGGTCCTGGTCGACGAGGAGCTGCGGCCGGTGCCCCCGGCCGGGATGGCGCTGCTGCGCGCCCTCTCCGAGCGTCCCGGCTGGGTCGTCTCCCGGGCCGAGCTGCTGCGGGCGCTGCCCGGTTCCGGCCGCGACGAGCACGCCGTCGAGACCGCGATGGCCCGGCTGCGGACGGCGCTGGGCGCGCCCAAGCTCGTCCAGACGGTGGTCAAGCGCGGCTACCGGCTGGCCCTGGACCCCGCGGCGGACGCCAAGTACGACGCGAGCGCCTGAGCAGCCGTCAGGCCGGCGCGGACGCTTCACGCGGTGGTCTCACGCGGTGGTCTCACGCGGTGGTCACGCGGGCCGGCCCGGCCCGCGTGTACATGGCCGTGCATGGCCGTGCATGGCCGTACATGGCCGTACGAGGGGTTCCGGGGGTGGCGCGGGGCGGGCACCCTGGAGGGGAGACCCGGCGGCGACCCGACTCAGGCGGTGACAGGAACATGACGGCCGGTACCGGTGAGCGCGGTGAGGGCGGCACCCCGCCCGCGAAGTCCGGCGCACGGTGGCGGTTCGACTCCGGACGCGTCTGCCTGGACCTCCTCGCCACCGCGCCGAACCCGCCCCCGCCGCCTCCCTCCGCGGCCGCCCCGGGTGCCCCGCACGCCCCTGAACCCCTCGCCGAACCCAGTGCGTTGGCGCTCTGGCTGCTCGGCGCCGGGCTGGTGCCCCCCGGCACCCGGCTGCCCGCCCTCGCGCCGGACTGGACCGGCGCCTTCGTCGAACTGCGCAGCTCCGTGGACCAGTTGGTGACCGCCGCTCTCGAAGGTCGCTGTGTGGCGAGCGCCCTGGAGACCGTCAACGCCCTCGCCCAGGGCCCGCCGCCCCGCATCCGCGCCGTGCCCGACGGACACGGCACCCTCGTCCGGGCGTTGAGCGCCGAGCCCACCCGGGAGACCCTGCTCGCCGCCGTCGCGCGGGACGCCGTGGAACTGCTCACCGACCCCGACTGCCGGGCCCGGCTGCGCCGTTGTGCCGGGGAGGGGTGCGCACGGGTGTACCTGGACACCTCGCGCGGGCGGCGGCGCCGCTGGTGCTCCAGCGAGGTGTGCGGCAACCGCGAGCGGGTGGCCCGCCACCGGCGCCGCACGACCGCCCTTCCGGCGGCCGGCGCCCCCTCCCGTAAAAGATCTTGAACTTTCCCGTGCTCGCGTTGAGTGATCCCCCGGCCGGACCCGTAGATGAGGGCAACAAGCAGTCAGCCGTCCAGATCAGGGTCTCGACCGGGAGGTTCAGGTGCGCAAGGATGCCGCCGTGGCCGATGACCGTCCGCAACGGGCCCGCCATCGCGCGGAACAGCCACGCGTCGACACCTCCGTCCCCGACGAGGAGTTGATGCGTGCGCTCTACCGCGAACACGCCGGACCGTTGCTCGCCTACGTACTCCGTCTCGTCGCCGGCGACCGCCAGCGCGCGGAGGACGTCGTGCAGGAGACGCTCATCCGTGCCTGGAAGAACGCCGGCCGGCTCAATCAGGCCACCGGCTCTGTCCGACCCTGGCTGGTGACGGTCGCCCGGCGCATCGTCATCGACGGCCACCGCAGCCGGCAGGCCCGGCCGCAGGAGGTCGACCCGTCGCCGCTCGAGGTCATGCCCGCGGAGGACGAGATCGACAAGGCGTTGTGGCTGATGACGCTCTCGGATGCGCTCGACGATTTGACGCCCGCACACCGGGAAGTACTGGTCGAGACGTATTTCAAGGGGCGTACGGTCAATGAGGCGGCCGAAACGCTCGGCATACCCAGCGGGACCGTGCGGTCCCGCGTGTTCTACGCACTGCGTTCCATGAAGCTCGCACTGGAGGAGAGGGGGGTATCGGCATGAACGGGTACGAGCGGTACGAATCCTATGAACAGGAGTCCGTGCACGACGCGGTCGGTGCGTATGTGCTCGGCGTGCTCGACGAGTCGGACGCCTCCGCCTTCGAGGCGCATCTGGCGGGCTGCGACATCTGCGCCCACCGCCTGGACGAGTTCTCCGGCATGGAGCCGATGCTGGCGATGCTGGCCGACGCCCCCGCCCCGGCGCCGCCGCAGAACCTCTACGGCCTCCCGGGCGCGGCCGACTTCCCGCCCCCGCGTCCCGCGCCCGTGGTGCCCACCTCACCGAGCCCCCGGGTACTCGGCGGCCTGCTGAACGAGGTGGCGGCCAAGCGAGCCGCCAAGCGCCGCCGCGGGATGTACGTGATCGCCGCCGCGGCGGCCCTGATCATCGCCGGTCCCGCCGTCGCGGTCGTCGCCACCTCGGACGACGGGGGCGGCACCACCCGGGCCGCCGACGCGCACCCGACCAGCCCGGCCGAGGACGCCTTCTTCCACCACATGGACGAGAAGGTGCAGGCCACCGACGCGACGACGAAGGTCAGCGCGGTCGTCGGCCTGGAGAAGAAGGGCTGGGGCACCCACACGGTCCTGGAACTGAAGAACGTCCGGGGCCCGCTGAAGTGCAGTCTGGTCGCCGTCTCCAAGACGGGCGAGGAGGAGGTCGTCACCTCCTGGGCGGTCCCCAAGTGGGGGTACGGCATCCCCGACAGCCCCGAGAAGTCGGCGAAGAACCCGCTGTACGTGCACGGCGGCTCCGCCATGAACCGCGAGGACATCGACCGCTTCGAGGTCCGCACCTTCGACGGGCAGCGACTGGTGGAGGTCGACGCGTAGCCACCCCGGACCCGGGACCGGCCGCGTGCGCGGGCCGGGACACACCGCTGTCCCGGCCCGTCGTGGTCTCCCGGCCCGGGCCCCCGCGCGTGTCGCGGCTTCCCGGCCCGGGGCCCCGGGCAGGTGTCGCGGCTTCCCGGCCCGGTACAGGTGCAATGTCCACCCCCGTCGCGTACGGTTGACGGCTGCCCAGTGCACGTCAGAAGGGGGCCCGGTGGCCGCGCAGGATGCCGCTGATTCCGTTGTCGACCAGGAGACCGCTCCGCCGGTCCCGTCCGCCGCCGATTCGGTGCGCGACCGGGAGATCGCCGGGGAACAGGTCCACCTGGACCGGGTCTACCGGCGGCTGGAGGAGAAGATCCACGAGGCGGAGTTCCTGATGAACGACGCCGCCCGGCGGGGACAGGTCGGCACCCCCGGCGCGCTCGCCGAGCGGGACGCGCAGGTCTTCCGCGCGGGCATCCACCTCAACCGCCTCAACAACGAGTTCGAGGACTTCCTCTTCGGCCGGATCGACCTGCTCGACGGCAAGGACGGCGTCAAGGGCCCGGACGGCGCCTACACCTCCGTCGAACCCGCCGACGACGCCCTGCGCCCGGACGGCACCGCCGACATCGGGGAGACCCTGCACATCGGCCGGATCGGCGTCCTGGACTCCGACTACGCCCCGCTGGTCATCGACTGGCGCGCCCCGGCCGCCGCGCCCTTCTACCGGTCCACCCCGGTCGACCCCGGCCGGGTGGTGCGCCGGCGCGTGATCCGCTCCCGCGGGCGCAAGGTCCTCGGCGTCGAGGACGACCTGATGCGCCCGGAGCTGACCGCGTACCTCGGCGGAGAGCCGCTGCCCGTGATCGGCGACGGCGCCCTGATGGCCGCCCTCGGGCAGGCCCGCAGCCATTCCATGCGGGACATCGTCGCCTCCATCCAGGCTGAGCAGGACCTGGTCATCCGGGCCCCCGCCGCCTCCGTGACCCTGGTGGAGGGCGGGCCGGGCACCGGCAAGACCGCCGTGGCCCTGCACCGGGCCGCCTACCTCCTCTACAAGGACCGGCGGCGCTACGCGGGCGGCATCCTGATCGTCTCCCCGACCCCGCTGCTGGTCGCCTACACCGAGGGCGTGCTGCCCTCCCTGGGCGAGGAGGGCCAGGTCGCGATCCGGGCCCTCGGCTCCCTGGTGGACGGCGCGGAGGCCACCGCGTACGACGAACCGGCCGTGGCCCGGATCAAGGGCTCGTCCCGGATGGTCAAGGTGCTGCGCAAGGCCGCGCGCGGGGCCCTGGAGCTGCCCGGCGCCGCGCCGGGGGAGGCGGACGGGCCGGGGGAGGCGGACGGGCAGCTCGCCTTCGGCGAGGAGGGCACCGGGCCGGCCGGGAGCCTCGAACGGCTGCGGGTGGTCGCCTTCGGTCGCCGCCTGGAGCTGGAGGCGGAGGAACTGCGGCGCATCCGGAACACCGCCCTCGGCGGCACCACCCCGGTCAACCTGCTCCGCCCCCGCGCCCGCCGACTGCTGCTGGACGCCCTGTACGCCAAGTCCGGGGCGGCCGGCCGGCACACCGATCCCGAGCTGGCGGCCGAACTGCGGTCCTCCTTCGACGAGGACGTCACCTCCGAGGACGCCTTCACCGGCTTCCTGGACGCCTGGTGGCCGGAACTCACCCCGCGCGGGGTGCTGGCGGCCATGGCGGACGAGCGCCGGCTCGGCCGCTGGGCCCGCCGTGTCCTCAACCCCGGCGAGGTGCGCAGACTCGCCCGCTCCCTGCGCCGCGACGCCCTCTCCGTGCACGACGTGGCCCTGCTGGACGAGCTGGCCACCCTGCTGGGCACCCCGGCCCGCCCGCGCCGCCGCAAGCGGGACCTGGACCCGCTGGACCAGCTCACCGGGCTGGAGGAGCTGATGCCCCAGCGCGAGGAGTCCCAGCGCGAGCGCGCCGAACGGCTGGCGGCGGAGCGCACCGAGTACGCGCACGTCATCGTCGACGAGGCCCAGGACCTCACCCCCATGCAGTGGCGGATGGTCGGCCGCCGGGGTCGCCACGCCACCTGGACGGTCGTCGGCGACCCGGCCCAGTCGTCCTGGTCCGCGCCGGACGAGGCCGCCGAGGCCCGGGAGGAGGCGCTGGGCACCCGTCCCCGCCGCCGCTTCGAGCTGACGGTCAACTACCGCAACCCGGCCGAGGTCGCCGAGCTGGCGGCCAAGGTCCTCGCCCTCGCCATGCCCGGGATGGAGTCCCCGAAGGCGGTCCGTTCCACCGGGCTGCGGCCGCGGTTCGCCGTGGTGCCGGAGGGAGCCGGGGACGGGCGGGGCGGCGGGGACGGGCGGGGCGGCGCCGTGGGCCTCGGGGGCACCGTCCGGGCCGAGGCGGAGCGGCTGCTGGCCGAGGTGGACGGCACGGTGGGCGTGGTCGTCGCGATGAGGCGCCGGGAACAGGCCGCGCGCTGGCTGTCCGGGCTGGGGGAGCGGGTCGTCGCGCTCGGCTCGCTGGAGGCCAAGGGACTGGAGTACGACGCGACCGTGGTCGTCTCCCCGGCCGAGATCGCCGACGAGTCGCCGGCCGGCCTGCGGGTGCTGTACGTGGCGCTCACCCGGGCCACCCAGCAGCTCACCGTGGTCGCGGACCGCCGCGACCAGCCGGACCGGGAGGGCGTGCCGGACCTGCTGAGGGACTGAACGGCCCGCCGCCCTTCTCCGGCCCCGCCGGGAGCCCGCCTTCCGGGCCCCTCGGGAGCGCGCCATCCGGGCCGTTGCGGCGGCCCCCGGAGCGGGCGCGGCCCTCTCCCGCGGCGGCCTCCGGAGCGGGCGCGGCCCTCGTCGGAGCCCCTGCGGGTCCTACCGGCGAGCCCGCGCGGGTCCCCTCCGGCGAGTCAACCCACCGGAGGGGAATCACTTCTGCGGGTGGTGCGTTAGCCTGGGTGTGGCACCGGCCCGATCCAAGCCCCCGGGCCCAACCTTCGTCGCTTCGAGCGACCACTTGCCGCGAGGCGAGCATGGCGGGTCGGTGCCATTCGACGTTCCGGACAGAGGTCCGGGTCACCCCGGTGACCCGGACCTCTTCTGTTTCCCGGCAACTTCTCGTATGGTGGAAAACAGTTTCCGAAAACTCTATGACCGCATTACCTGCTACTCGCAGGTAGGTGTCACCATCGGAGGGCGCCGCCCGGCTCTGATCCCGGCGCCGCGTAGCAACGAAGCTAGGGAAAGCAGAGGAACCCGGTCATGGCAACGGCGCCCAGCGTCTCGTACTCGATGACGGTCCGGCTGGAGGTGCCCGCGAGCGGAACCGCGGTCTCCCAGCTCACCACCGCCGTGGAATCCTCCGGCGGGTCCGTGACCGGCCTCGACGTGACCGCCTCCGGTCACGAGAAGCTGCGCATCGACGTCACCATCGCGGCCTCCTCCACCTCGCACGCGGACGAGATCGTGGAGGGCCTGCGCGGCATCGAGGGCGTCGTCCTCGGCAAGGTCTCCGACCGTACGTTCCTGATGCACCTCGGCGGCAAGATCGAGATGGCGTCCAAGCACCCCATCCGCAACCGCGACGACCTCTCCATGGTCTACACCCCCGGTGTGGCGCGGGTCTGCATGGCCATCGCCGAGAACCCCGAGGACGCCCGCCGCCTCACCATCAAGCGCAACTCCGTCGCGGTGGTGACGGACGGCTCGGCCGTCCTCGGCCTCGGCAACATCGGCCCCAAGGCGGCCCTGCCCGTGATGGAGGGCAAGGCGGCCCTGTTCAAGCGCTTCGCCGGCATCGACGCCTGGCCGATCTGCCTGGACACCCAGGACACCGACGCCATCGTGGAGATCGTCAAGGCCATCGCCCCCGGCTTCGCGGGCATCAACCTGGAGGACATCTCCGCGCCCCGCTGCTTCGAGATCGAGGCCCGGCTGCGTGAGGCGCTGGACATCCCCGTCTTCCACGACGACCAGCACGGCACCGCCATCGTGGTGCTCGCCGCGCTCACCAACGCCCTGCGGGTGGTGGGCAAGTCGGTCTCCGACGTGCGCGTGGTGATGTCCGGCGCGGGAGCGGCCGGCACCGCGATCCTCAAGCTGCTGCTCGCCGCGGGCGTCAAGCACGCGGTCGTCGCCGACATCCACGGCGTGGTGCACGCGGAGCGCGAGGACCTGCGCGACGCGGCCCCCGACTCGCCGCTGCGCTGGATCGCGGACAACACCAACCCCGAGGGGGTCACCGGTACCCTCAAGCAGGCGGTGGCCGGCGCGGACGTGTTCATCGGCGTCTCCGCCCCCAACCTCCTCGGCGCGGACGACGTGGCCGCGATGGCCGACGGCGCCATCGTGTTCGCGCTCGCGAACCCGGACCCGGAGGTCGATCCGGCAATCGCGCGCCAGACGGCGGCAGTTGTGGCCACCGGCCGCTCCGACTTCCCCAACCAGATCAACAACGTGCTGGTGTTCCCGGGTGTGTTCCGCGGTCTGCTGGACGCGCAGTCCCGCACCGTCAACACCACGATGATGCTCGCCGCGGCGGCGGCCCTGGCGAACGTCGTCACCGACGACGAGCTGAACCCGAACTACATCATTCCGTCCGTCTTCAACGACAAGGTGGCGGGCGCGGTCGCGGGCGCCGTCCGGGAGGCCGCGAAGGCCGCCGGGACGGCTGTGACGGCCCCCACGTCCGTCTGACATACGGCGCGTCGCGGTTCATGGCACCCCAAAACCCCCTCTAGGGTGGCGGTTCATGAACCCCCGACCGCTCCAAGGAGTCCCGGCACAGTCGACGCAACGTCATCACGACGGGACTGTGGCGCTTTTCGTGTGACTCAGGAGAGTGCCGGATTGGCGTTCCCGCCGGTGGTGGGGGCAGGATGCCTATTCGGGCGCGAGGGTCTGACAGCGGACCCGGGTCCGGGGACTGTCCGAGGGCCCTGGCAGCATCGGCTTAGCTGTGCCAGTGCGGCCCTGCCGCGTGGCACGCCTCAACAGCAAGAAGAACACGGGAGTAACAACATGAACCGCAGTGAGCTGGTGGCCGCGCTGGCCGACCGCGCCGAGGTGACCCGCAAGGACGCCGACGCCGTTCTGGCCGCTCTCGCCGAGACCGTTGGCGAGGTCGTCGCCAAGGGCGACGAGAAGGTCACCATCCCCGGCTTCCTGACCTTCGAGCGCACCCACCGTGCCGCTCGCACCGCGCGCAACCCGCAGACCGGCGACCCGATCCAGATCCCGGCCGGCTACAGCGTGAAGGTCTCCGCGGGCTCCAAGCTCAAGGAAGCCGCCAAGGGCAAGTAAGGCCGCCAGGCCGACGAGCGAGGGCGGGCACCGGGTTCATCCGGTGCCCGCCCTCGCGTGCGTCCCCGGGCCGCCGAGGCCCCCCGGTCGGCCCGTCCCGCCGAAGAGGCCCCGGCGGGCCCGGGGACGCGCCGAGGCCCCCGCAGGAAGTCTGCGGGGGCCTCGGCGGGGGCTTCCGGGGCGCGGGCGGGTCAGACGACCGCGCCGCCCGGGAGCTCCACCTTCGCGCCGAGCTTCTCCAGCTTCTCCATGAAGTTCTCGTAGCCGCGGTTGATCAGGTCGATGCCGTGCACCCGGGAGGTGCCCTGCGCCGCCAGGGCCGCGATCAGGTACGAGAAGCCGCCGCGCAGGTCGGGGATGACCAGGTCCGCGCCCTGGAGCTTGGTCGGGCCGGAAACGACCGCCGAGTGCAGGAAGTTGCGCTGCCCGAAGCGGCAGTCGGAGCCGCCCAGGCACTCCCGGTAGAGCTGGATGTGCGCACCCATCTGGTTGAGCGCCGAGGTGAAGCCGAGCCGGGACTCGTACACCGTCTCGTGCACGATCGACAGACCGGTCGCCTGGGTGAGCGCCACCACCAGGGGCTGCTGCCAGTCCGTCTGGAAGCCGGGGTGGACGTCCGTCTCCAGCGCGATGGACTCCAGGCGCCCGCCCGGGTGCCAGAAGCGGATGCCCTCGTCGTCGATCTCGAAGGCGCCGCCGACCTTCCGGTAGGTGTTGAGGAAGGTCATCATCGAGCGCTGCTGCGCTCCGCGGACGTAGATGTCGCCCTCGGTGGCCAGCGCTGCGGACGCCCAGGAGGCGGCCTCCAGACGGTCCGGGAGGGCCCGGTGGGTGTAGCCGCCGAGCTTGTCGACACCGGTGATCCGGATGGTCCGGTCGGTGTCCATGGAGATGATCGCGCCCATCTTCTGCAGCACGCAGATGAGGTCCTCGATCTCCGGCTCGACCGCCGCGTTGGTCAGCTCGGTGACGCCCTCCGCCAGCACGGCCGTCAGCAGCACCTGCTCGGTGGAGCCGACGGACGGGTACGGCAGGCGGATCTTGGTGCCGCGCAGGCGCTGCGGGGCCTCCAGGTACTGGCCGTCCGCGCGCTTCTCGATCGTCGCGCCGAACTGCCGCAGCACGTCGAAGTGGAAGTCGATCGGCCGGCCGCCGATGTCGCAGCCGCCGAGGCCCGGGATGAACGCGTGGCCGAGCCGGTGCAGCAGCGGGCCGCAGAACAGGATCGGGATGCGCGAGGAGCCGGCGTGGGCGTCGATGTCGGCGACGTTGGCGCTCTCGACGTGCGTCGGGTCGAGGACCAGCTCGCCCGGCTCCTCGCCGGGGCGCACGGTTACGCCGTGGAGCTGGAGCAGCCCCCGGACGACCCGCACGTCGCGGATGTCGGGCACATTGCGCAGCCGGCTCGGGCCGCTGCCGAGCAGTGCGGCGACCATCGCCTTGGGCACGAGGTTCTTCGCGCCGCGGACGCGGATCTCGCCCTCGAGCGGGGTGCCGCCGTGGACAAGGAGTACATCGTCTGTGCCGGTCATGAATCTCGCGTTCCGGAGGGGTCCCCACCCAGTGGTGCGGAGGGGAGGTCGGACGGGTGGCCAGAGAAAAGGGTAAGGGGCGAAAGGCCCTGCCCTGTATGGGCGAGGGGCCCCCGGGGACGTAATGAATTCGGCACAACACGTACCGTCGGCGGTCTCTCGCGCACGGTCACCGGCGCCCGCCGCCCCCGTGGTGCCGGTGGCGCGCGCCGGGCACGCCGCGACCTGCGGGCGGGCGCGCATCGTCGCTACTGCCCCCGCGGACGGCGAATATGCGGGATCATGTCTCGCATGACCGAGGTGTCCTCGCTCACAGGGCGGCTGCTCGTCGCCACTCCCGCCCTCGCGGACCCGAACTTCGACCGCGCGGTCGTCCTGCTGCTCGACCACGACGACGAGGGGTCCCTCGGCGTCGTCCTCAACCGGCCCACCCCGGTCGGCGTGGTGGACATCCTGGAGGCGTGGGCCGCCCTCGCGGGGGAGCCCGGGGTGGTCTTCCAGGGCGGCCCGGTCTCCCTGGACTCCGCGCTCGGCGTCGCGGTGATCCCCGGGGACGAGGGGCCGCTCGGGTGGCGGCGCGTCCACGGCGCGATCGGCCTGGTGGACCTGGAGGCCCCGCCGGAGCTGCTGGGCTCCGCCCTCGGCTCGCTGCGGATCTTCGCCGGGTACGCGGGCTGGGGGCCCGGCCAGCTGGAGACCGAGCTGGAGGACGGGGCCTGGTACGTGGTCGACTCCGAGCCCGGGGACGTCTCCTCGCCCCGCCCGGAGGGCCTGTGGCGGGCGGTGCTGCGGCGGCAGCGGAGCGAGCTGGCGATGTTCGCGACGTATCCGGACGACCCCAGTCTGAACTGAGTCCGCCGACCCGGGGGCCCCGCTCCCGGAGGGCGCTCCCGTACGGCTCCCCGCGTGGGTACCCTTGGAGCCCATGAGCACTCTTGAGCCCGAGCGCGGGACAGGCACCGGGACCCTCGTAGAACCGACGCCGCAGACGTCGCACGGCGACGGCGACCACGAGCGCTTCGCCCATTACGTCCAGAAGGACAAGATCATGGCGAGTGCCCTCGACGGCACTCCCGTCGTCGCCCTGTGCGGGAAGGTCTGGGTGCCGGGGCGCGACCCGAAGAAGTACCCGGTCTGTCCGATGTGCAAGGAGATCTACGACTCGATGGGCTCCGGCGGGGGCAAGGGCAAGGACGGCGACAAGAAGTAGTCCCCGCACCGCCACCCGGCCGGCTCGGCTCCACGGCCCCCGGAGCGCGCTTCACGGCGCGCCCCGGGGGCCGTTCGTGTGCCCGGCGCCCGTAGGAGGTGTCCGGCGGATCTTGGCCGGGGCCACGACGCCTGGCACGGCACCTCGCCGCGTTGCCAAAATGCCTGAATAGCTCCGCTATGAAGGCATCCCGGCGCCTTGCGATGCACCGCACCAGACGCCGCGTCCTGACCGGCCCTGATCCGCCGGACACCTCCTGGCGGCGCTCCTGCCGGCGCGCGTTGCACGGGCTGCTCCCGCCGGTCACAGAGTGGTTGAGACCTCTTGTCCGGCCGGGCGGCCCGCTCTAGCCTCCTGCGTGTTGTGCAGTACGAAACGCTCGTTGCGCATGTTGCAACGTTTCTTCGTAGGGGTCCACGCATGAAGCTCATCGCCAAACTCGCCGCCCCCGTCGCGGCACTCGCCCTGGCCGGCCTCACGGCCTGCGCCCCCCAGACGTCCGACAACAGCGCCGGGCGGGACGACACGAGCGGCACCCTGCGCGTCTGGCTCTTCCAGGAGGTCAACAACAAGCCCAAGGAGAAGGTCGTCGACGAGGCGGTGGCCGCCTTCGAGAAGGCCAACGACGGCGCCCGCGTGCAGATCGAGTACATACCCGTCGAGACTCGCGCCCAGCGCATCAAGGCCGCGTTCAACGACCCGCGGAGCGCCCCGGACCTCATCGAGTACGGCAACACCGACACCGCCGGCTACGTCAAGGACGGCGGACTCGCCGACGTCACCGCCGAGTTCGACGCCTGGGACCAGGCCCGCGACACCGACCCCACCGCCCGGCAGTCCGTCACCGTCGACGGCAAGGTCTACGGCGCCCCCTTCTTCGTCGGCGTACGCGCCCTCTACTACCGCACCGACGTCTTCGGCGAACTGGGCATCGAGCCGCCGCGCACCCAGGACGAACTGGTCGCCACCGCCAAGAAGATCCGCAAGGCCAAGCCGGAGCTGTACGGCCTCGCCGTCGGCGGCGCCTACACCTACGGCGCGCTGCCGTTCATCTGGGCGAAGGGCGGCGAACTCGCCGAGGAGAAGGGCGGGAAGCACACCGCCGCCATCGACAGCCCCGCCGCCCGCGCGGGCATCGAGACCTACACCTCCCTCTTCGGCGACGACAACTGCCCCGCCGCCAAGTGCGCCTCCATGGGCGGCAACGCGACCGTCACCGCCTTCGCCTCCGGCAAGGCGGCCATGGCCATCGGCGGCGACTTCAGCCACCAGGCCGTCGAGGCGGGCTCCGTGAAGGGCAAGTACGCCGTCGTCCCGCTGCCCGGCGCGAAGGAAGGCGAGATCGCCCCCGCCTTCGCCGGCGGCAACAACCTCGGCGTGCTGCGCAGCACCGGCCACCGGACTCTCGCCGTCGACCTGCTGAAGCGGCTGGCCGGCAAGGAGACCCAGGGCAAGCTGTTCGACGCGATGGGCTTCCTGCCCACCTACACGGACGTCCGCGAGCAGGCCGCGAAGAAGCGGCCGTTCGTCGGGCCGTTCATCGAGACCCTGGGCGCGGGGGCCAGGTTCGTGCCCGCCTCGCCCGCCTGGGGCCGCATCGACGCCTCCCTCGTGCTGCCCACGATGTTCCAGGAGATCGTCAGCGGCAAGAAGGACGTGGCGGCGGCGGCCGGCGACGCGGCCGACAAGATGGACGCCGCCTTCGCCGAAGCGGGCTGAGCCCATGGCGCACGACACCACGGCCGCCGCCGCGGCCCCCGCGGCGGCGGTCACCAAGAGCCCGCTCCGCGGCCCCGCGCGGCGGCGCGCCCCGGCCGGGCGGCGGTCCGGCCGGGGGCGCTGGACCCCCTGGCTCTATCTCGCCCCCGCCCTGGTGGTCCTCGCCGGACTGCTGGTCTACCCGATCTACCAGCTCGGCCTGATCTCCTTCCTGGAGTACACCCAGGCCCAGGTCAGCGGCGGCGAACCGACCACCTTCCAGGGGCTGGGCAACTACCGCACCCTCTTCGCCGACAGCCAGTTCTGGCAGGTGCTGCTGGCGACCGTGGTCTTCGCGGCCGCCTGCGTCGTCGCCACCCTCGCGGTCGGCTGCTCGCTCGCCGTCCTGCTCACCCGCGTCCGCGCCCTGCCCCGGCTGGCCCTGATGCTGGCCGCGCTCGGCGCCTGGGCGACCCCGGCGATCACCGGTTCCACGGTGTGGGTGTTCCTCTTCGACCCCGATTTCGGACCGGTCAACAAGGTCCTGGGGCTGGGCGACTTCTCCTGGACGTACGGGCGAATGAGCGCCTTCGCCCTCGTCCTCTTCGAAGTCGTCTGGTGTTCCTTCCCGTTCGTCATGGTGACCGTCTACGCGGGCATCAAGGCGATTCCCGGGGAAGTGCTGGAGGCGGCCTCGCTGGACGGGGCCTCGCAGTGGCGCATCTGGCGTTCCGTCACCGCGCCGATGCTCCGGCCCATTCTCGTGGTGGTGACGATCCAGTCCATCATCTGGGACTTCAAGGTCTTCACCCAGATCTACGTCATGACGAACGGCGGCGGAATCGCCGGACAGAACCTGGTCCTCAACGTGTACGCGTACCAGAAGGCGTTCGCCTCCTCGCAGTACAGCCTCGGTTCGGCCATCGGCGTGGTGATGCTGCTGATTCTGCTCGCGGTGACCCTGGTGTACCTGCGGCTGCTGCGACGCCAGGGAGAAGAGATATGAGCACCGCCCCCGAGCCGCCCGCCCCCGCGCGCCCGGCTCCCGCCGCCGCGGGCCTCGCCCGCCGGCTGCGCGTCCGCCGCCCCTGGCGGCTCGCCGCCGAGGCCGCCGCCCTGCTGACCGCCCTGGTCGTGGCCTTCCCGCTGTACTGGATGGTCCTCTCCGCCTTCAAGCCGGCCGGGGAGATCCAGTCCGCCGAGCCCCGGCCGTGGACCCTCGCGCCCACCCTCGACTCCTTCCGCCGGGTCTTCCAGCAGGAGGAATTCGGGCGCTATTTCCTCAACAGCACGGTGGTCGCGGTGAGTGTGGTCCTCGCCTCCGCCCTGATCGCCTTTCTCGCGGCCACGGCGGTCACCCGGTTCCGGTTCCGCTTCCGCACCACCCTGCTCATCATGTTCCTCGTCGCGCAGATGGTCCCGATCGAGGCGCTGACCATTCCGCTGTTCTTCCTCATGCGCGACGCGGGCCAGCTCAACACCCTCGGTTCGCTGATCCTTCCGCACATCGCCTTCTCACTGCCGTTCGCGATCTGGATGCTCCGCGGATTCGTGAAAGCGGTCCCCGAGGCACTGGAGGAGGCCGCGTACATCGACGGCGCGAGCCGCACCCGGTTCCTGTGGCAGATCCTCTTCCCGCTGGTGTTCCCGGGACTCGTGGCGACGAGTGTGTTCTCGTTCATCTCCACCTGGAACGACTTCCTGTTCGCCAAGTCGTTCATCATCAGCGACACCTCCCAGTCGACGCTGCCGATGGCCCTGCTCGTCTTCTTCAAGCCGGACGAGAACGACTGGGGAGGCATCATGGCGGGCTCCACCGTGATGACCGTGCCCGTGCTCGTCTTCTTCGTACTCGTACAGCGCCGCCTGGTCTCCGGCCTCGGCGGCGCGGTGAAGGACTGAGGACCCCTTATGCCCGAACCCATTCCCGGCCCCCTTCCCGCCCCCGCCCCCGTCACCACCACCGGCGCGTCCCCCGACGCCGGTCTCGTGCCCGCGCCCGTGCGCCTCGGGGCCGCCGGCGCGGGCACGTTCACGCCCGACGAGCGCACCACCCTGCACACCGGACCCGGCACCGAGCGGACCGGACACTGGCTGCGCGCCTCCGTCGGCCCGGCCCTGGGGCTGCCGCTCGCCCCCGGACCGGCCGGCGCGCCCAACGCGCTCACCCTCCTCACCGACGACCGCCTCGCCCCCGAGGCGTACCGGCTCGGCATCCGCGCCGACGGCGTCGAGATCCGCGGCGGCGGGCCCGCCGGCGTCTTCTGGGGCGCCCAGACCCTGCGCCAACTCCTGGGCCCGGCGGCCTTCCGGCGCGCCCGGATCGACCCCGGGGCCGTCAGCGGTCTCGCGGAGCGGACCGTCGAGGACGCGCCGCGCTTCGGCTGGCGCGGGCTGATGCTGGACGTGGCCCGCCACTTCATGCCGAAGGAGGACGTGCTCCGCCAACTCGACCTGATGGCCGCGCACAAGCTCAACGTCCTCCATCTCCACCTCACCGACGACCAGGGCTGGCGCGTCGAGATCACCCGCTACCCGAGGCTGACCGAGGTCGGCTCCTGGCGCCCGCGCACCAAGCACGGGCACCGCCTGTCCGACCTGTGGAGCGACACCCCGCACGGGGGCTTCTACACCCGCGACGACCTTCGCGAGATCGTCGCCTACGCCGCCGGCCGGCACATCACCGTCGTCCCCGAGATCGACATCCCCGGCCACTCGCAGGCCGCCATCGCCGCCTACCCCGAACTCGGCAACACGGACGTGGTGGACACCACGGCGCTCGGCGTCTGGGACGACTGGGGCGTCAGCCGGAACGTCCTCGCCCCGACCGAGGGCACCCTGCGCTTCTACGAGGGCGTGCTGGAGGAGCTGCTGGAGCTCTTCCCCTCGCAGTTCGTGCACATCGGCGGCGACGAGTGCCCCAAGGACCAGTGGCGCGCCTCGGCCGCCGCGCAGGCCCGGATGAAGGAACTCGGCCTCCCCGACGAGGACGCCCTGCAGGCGTGGTTCATCCGGCACTTCGACCGCTGGCTCGCCGACCGCGGCCGCCGGCTCATCGGCTGGGACGAGATCCTGGAGGGCGGCCTCGCCCCCGGCGCGGCCGTCTCCTCCTGGCGCGGCTACCGGGGCGGGATCGCGGCCGCCGAGGCGGGTCACGACGTGGTCATGTGCCCGGAGCAGCACGTGTACCTGGACTACCGGCAGGCGTCCGGCGAGGACGAGCCGATGCCGATCGCGTACGTCCGCACCCTGGAGGACGTCTACCGCTTCGAACCCGTTCCACCGGGGCTGCCGGCACAGGCGGCGGCCCATGTGCTGGGCACCCAGGCGAACGTGTGGACCGAGGTGATGCCGGACCGCTCGCGCGTGGACTACCAGGTCTTCCCGCGGCTGGCCGCGTTCGCGGAGGTCGCCTGGTCACCCCTCCCGCCGCCCGCAGAACGGGACTTCGGGGCCTTCGAGGAGCGGATGAACGCCCATTACGCGAGGCTGGACGCGCTCGGTGTCGGCTACCGGCCGCCGGGCGGCCCGCACCCGTGGCAGCGCCGCCCGGGCGTCAAGGGGCGGCCGCTGGAAGGGCTGCCGCCGGAGGGCTGACGGGCGGGCCCGCCCCGCCCGGTGGGCCCCCGCCCGGTCGGCCGGACCCTTCCCGGCCCGCCAAACCCTTCCCGGTGGTCCGGGGCGCCCGGACCCCTTCCCGGTGAACCGCCGTCCCCGCGTGCGATATTCAGCCAACAGCCGTCAATCGGACTTTTGTCGCAGAGGGCCCCTTCGCGGACCCTCTCGGCGGGCGGCCCGGAAGATGTGCCAGAGTTGCCACGTCCGGCCTGTGAGCACGTACGGTACGGCAACACAGGCGGGATGGCCTGGACACCGGGAAGGGGCGACTGGGTGACCACGCACGCACCGCGGACGACACAGTCGGTGACGCTGCCGGACTCGCTCGACGAGGCCGTGGCGGCGCTCACCGCCATGCCCGCCGCCGTGCCCGTCGCCGGAGGAACCGACCTGATGGCGGCCGTCAACCGGGGCCGGCTGCGCCCCGCCGGGCTCGTCGGCCTCGGCCGGATCAGCGAGATCCGCGGCTGGCGCTACCAGGACGGCCACGCCCTGCTGGGCGCCGGGCTCACCCACGCGAGGATGGGCCGCCCGGACTTCGCTGCCCTCATCCCGGCGCTCGCCGCCTCCGCGCGCGCCGCCGGTCCGCCGCAGATCCGCAACGCCGGCACCCTCGGCGGCAACATCGCCTCCGCCGCGCCCACCGGGGACACCCTGCCCGTGCTGGCCGCGCTGGAGGCCGACCTCGTCGTCGCCGGGCCGGGCGGCGCCCGCCGCGAGATCCCGGTCTCCCACCTGCTCGCGGGCCGCGAGATGCTGGGCCCCGCCGAGCTGATCGGATACGTCCGCGTCCCGCTGCTGCACGCGCCGCAGGTGTTTCTCAAGGCCACCGGGCGCACCGGCCCCGGCCGGGCCACCGCCTCGGTCGCCGTGGTGCTCGACCCGGCCCGGCGCGGGGTGCGCTGCGCGGTCGGGGCGATCGCGCCGATGCCGCTGCGGCCGCTGGAGGCGGAACGCTGGATCGCCTCGCTGATCGACTGGGACGGGGAACGCGGGCTCGCGGGCGAGGCGCTCGCGGCCTTCGGCGAGTACGTCGCCGCCGCCTGCGTCCCGGACCCGGAACCGGCGGCTCCGGGCGAGCAGCAGCAGGTGCTGCCGCCAGCCGTGCTGCACCTGCGGCGCACGGTCGCCGCGCTGGCCCGACGGGCACTGGGGAGGGCGCTGTCATGAGCAACGAGGACCACCGGCACGGCCCCCGGACCGGCGACCGGCCGGACGGGGACCGCGACGACCGCGCGGAGCGCGACGAGTACGCGGAGCGGGCCCGGCCCGGCGGGTACTCCGGGCACGACGAGTACGGCAACCGGGCCGAGTACGCCGAGGGCGCGGAGTACGGCGAGGGCGCGGAGTACGCCGAGGGCGCGGACTACGGTCAGGGCGGCGACGGGCTGCGGCTCCCCGACGGCTTCGTGCGCGACTCCGCCGGGCAGGGCCACGGGTACCGCGCCCCGGGCGGGTACGGCACGCACGGCTACGCGGGTAGCGGCCCGGCCGGCGAGGGTTACGGCCCGGAGTACGGGCAGCCGTACGGCCAGGGCCACTACCCCGGCGTGCCCGGCGCGTACGAGTCCGGCGGCCAGGACACCCAGGGCGCGGGCCAGAGCTTCGAGCCCGACTACGACGGCTGGCAGCCCACCGCGCCCGGCTCGGACTACGACGGCGAGTCGACGGCCTTCGTCCAGCTGCCGCCCGAGGGCCTGCCGGACGGCGCCCCACTGGAGGCTCCCGGACACGGCTACACCCCGCCGATGATCCTGCCGCTGAAGCCGCTCTCCCCGGCGGCGGACACCGCCCCGGGGTCGCCGGGCGGCTGGGCGGGGGGTCCCGAAACGGCTGCGCCCGGAGCCGGGCCGGCTGCCGGCGCTGACGACGGCGCGTCCGGTGGGCGGCCCGAGGCCGTGCGCCGGCCCGAGCCGGGGGAGACCCGCCCGGACCCGGCGGCCGACCCGCACGCGACCGGGCAGTGGACCTTCCCGCAGGAGACGCCCCCCACCGTCGCGCACGAGATGACCGGCCAGTGGTCCATCCCGATCGCGGAGGGGGACCTCCCGGAGGAGTCGGGCGAGTTCGCGCGCACGGACCGGGCGCGCACGGACCCGGCCCCGGGCGACCCGTCCGCCACCCTGCCCGGCGGCGCGCCCGCACCCTGGGCGACCCTCCCGGGCGGTGCGGCGGCCCCCTGGGCGGACCAGCTCCCCGCGCAGCCGGCCGACCCGGCCGGGGACGCCCCCGAGACCGCCGACGGCCCGGCCGGGAGCGCCTACGTCGCCCCGGACGCCGTCGCCCACGTCGCCCCGGACGCCGTCGCCCACGTCGCCCCGCACGCCGTCGCCCACGCCGGGGACCCGGCCGAGCCCGCGCCCGAGCCCCCCGCCGAGGACCCGGGCCCCGTCATCGAGGCGGACCTCGCCCGGGGCGCGGCCGAACCTCCGGCGCCGTCGCCCGCGCCGGAGGCGTCCGCCGGCGACCCGGGGGACCCCACCGCGGTCCGCCCGGCCGACGGCGACGGCGACGCCGCGGGCCCGCCCGCCCCGGCGCCGGCCGACCCGGAAACGCCGGCCGACCCGGAAACGCGGTCCGACCTCGCCCCGGCGACCGCGCCCGTGCACGATTCCGCCCCCGAATCCGCCCCCGAATCCGCCCCCGAATCCGCGTACGATTCCGCCCCCGAGCCCGTCGCGGCCCCCGGCGACGAGCACCCCGCCACCTCCTACGTGCTGCGGGTCAACGGCACCGACCGCCCCGTCAGCGACGCCTGGATAGGCGAGTCCCTGCTCTACGTGCTGCGCGAACGCCTCGGCCTCGCGGGCGCCAAGGACGGCTGCTCGCAGGGCGAGTGCGGTGCCTGCAACGTCCAGGTGGACGGCCGTCTCGTCGCCTCCTGCCTGGTCCCCGCCGCGACCACCGCCGGGTCCGAGGTCCGGACCGTCGAAGGCCTCGCGGACGGCGGTGAGCCCTCCGACGTCCAGCGGGCGCTCGCCGCCTGCGGGGCCGTCCAGTGCGGCTTCTGCATCCCCGGCATGGCCATGACCGTCCACGACCTGCTGGAGGGCAACCACGCCCCCACCGAGCTGGAGACCCGGCAGGCACTCTGCGGCAATCTCTGCCGCTGCTCCGGCTACCAGGGCGTGCTCGCCGCCGTCCGCGAGGTCGTCGCCGAACGCGCGGCCGGCACGGCGGGCGAGGCCGACGACTCCCCGGCGGACCCGTCCGCCGACCCGCAGGCGCGCATCCCGCACCAGGCACCCCCGGGCGCCGGGGGCGTGCAGGCCCACCCGCACGACGTCCACCCGCACGACGGAGGCATGGCGTGAGCAACGACGCGGCCACCACCACCCCGGCCTCCCTCGTCACCGACGGCGGCGGCCCCACCCCGGAACAGCCCGTCCACGGCCTGGGCGCCTCCCTCCCGGCGGCCGACGCCCGCGCCAAGACCGAGGGCGTCTTCCCCTACGCGGCCGACCTGTGGGCCGAGGGCCTGCTCTGGGCCGCCCTGCTGCGCTCGCCCCACCCGCACGCCCGCATCGTCTCCGTGGACACCTCCGCCGCCCGCGAGATGCCGGGCGTGCGCGCGGTGATCACCCACGAGGACGTGCCCGGCGACTCCGCGTACGGCCGCCGGATCGCGGACCGGCCCGTCTTCGCCTCCGAGGTGGTCCGCCACCACGGCGAGGCGATCGCCGCCGTGGCCGCCGACCACCCGGACACCGCCCGCCTCGCCGCCGCCGCCATCGCGGTCGAGTACGAGGTCCTGGAGCCGGTCACCGACCCGGAGAAGGCGTTCGAGGCGGAGCCGCTGCACCCCGACGGCAACCTCGTCCGCCATATCCCGCTGCGCTACGGCGATCCGGACGCCACCGGCGAGGTCGTCGTCGAGGGCCTGTACCGGATCGGCCGCCAGGACCCGGCGCCCATCGGTGCCGAGGCCGGGCTCGCGGTGCCGCGCCCGGACGGCGGCGTCGAGCTGTACCTCGCCTCCACCGACCCGCACGCCGACCGCGCCCTGGCCGCCGCCTGCTTCGGGCTGGAGCAGGAACGCGTCAAGGTCGTCGTCACGGGCGTCCCCGGTGCGACCGGCGACCGCGAGGACCCCGGCTTCCCGCTCGCCCTCGGGCTGCTCGCACTGCGCACGGGCTGCCCGGTCAAGCTGACCGCCACTCGCGAGGAGTCCTTCCTCGGCCACCCGCACCGGCACCCCACGCTCCTCCGCTACCGCCACCACGCGGACGCCGAGGGTCACTTGGTGAAGGTCGAGGCCCAACTCCTGCTGGACGCGGGCGCGTACGCCGACACCTCCTCCGAATCCCTGGCCGCCGCCGTCGCGTTCGCCTGCGGCCCCTACGTCGTGCCGCACGCGTTCATCGAGGGCTGGGCCGTGCGGACCAACAACCCGCCGTCCGGCCATGTGCGAGGCGAGGGCGCCATGCAGGTCTGCGCCGCGTACGAGGCGCAGATGGACAAGCTGGCGGCCCGGCTCGGCGTCGACCCGGCGGAGCTGCGGCTGCGCAATGCCCTCGCCACGGGCGACATCCTGCCCACCGGCCAGACCGTCACCTGCCCGGCCCCGGTCGCCGAACTCCTCCAGGCGGTACGGGAGTTTCCGCTCCCCTCGCTGCCCAAGGACACCCCCGAGGACGACTGGCTGCTGCCCGGCGGCCCGGAGGGCGCGGGCGAACCGGGCGCGGTGCGCCGGGGCGTCGGCTACGCGCTCGGCATGGTCCACATGCTCGGCGCGGAGGGCGCGGACGAGGTCTCCACGGCGACGGTCCGGGTGCAGGACGGGGTCGCCACGGTCATCTGCGCCGCGGTCGAGACCGGTTCGGGCTTCTCCACCCTCGCCCGCCAGATCGTCCAGGAGATCCTGGGCATCGAGGACGTGCGGGTGGCCGCGGTCGACACCGACCAGCCCCCGGCCGGCCCGGCGGCGCACGGCCGCCACACCTGGGTCTCCGGCGGCGCGGTCGAACGCGCGGCGAAGATGGTCCGCACCCAGCTCCTCCAGCCGCTGGCCCACCAGTTCGGCATGTCCACCGAACTGCTCCAGATCACGGACGGCAAGATCACCTCGTACGACGGGGTGCTCTCCACGACGGTCACCGAGGCGATGGAGGGCAAGGAGCTCTGGGCCACCGCCCAGTGCCGCCCCCACCCCACCGAGCCCCTGGACGGTGCCGGGCAGGGCGACGCCTTCGTGGGCCTCGCCTTCTGCGCGATCCGCGCCGTGGTGGACGTGGACATCGAACTCGGCTCCGTCCGGGTCGTGGAGATGGCCGTCGCCCAGGACGTCGGCCAGGTCCTCAACCCGGCCCAGCTCGCGATCCGTATCGAGGCGGGCGTCACCCAGGGCATCGGCGCGGCCCTCACGGAGAACCTCCGCACCGCCCGCGGCCTGGTCCGCCACCCGGACCTGACCGGCTACGCCCTCCCGACCGCCCTGGACGCCCCGGACATCCGCATCGTCAAGCTCGTCGAGGAACGCGACGTGGTCGCCCCCTTCGGCGCGAAGCCCGCCAGTGCGGTCCCGGTCGTCACCGCCCCGGCCGCCGTCGCCTCCGCCGTCCGCGCCGCCACCGGCCGCCCGGTCAACCGCCTCCCGATCCGCCCCCAGGCGGCGGTGGGGGCGGCGAACTCCTGAGGGGTGCGCGTCAGGCAGGGCAGTCCAGCTTGGCGCGCACGGCGTCGACGTACTGCCGGAGGAGCTTGAGCAGGAGGTCGCGGGGTTTCGCGTTCTCGGGTGCGCTCAGCGTCGTGAGCGTCAGGTCGATGTACGTGCGACTGTCGACGGCGGAACCGGATGGAGTGCAGACGAAGTAGGAAGACCCTCCGCCGTGCCAGATGATCCCCTTCTCACCCACGCTGGCCGGCCGGGCGGACTCCCGGGAAGACCAGTCGATTTCCTGTGCCGAATCACGTTTGTAGGCGGTCAAGAAGAATCCGGGCACTCCGTCGATGTCGAGCGAGCACGAAATGGACCCGTGCTCCATGAGCCGGGAGAATCGGCTCGAGTAGGTGACCGCCTTGCTTCCTCCCTGAAGCAGCGGCTTCACGTCCTCGCTGCTGAACATGTCCCAGCAGATGCGGTCCGGCAGTTCGGGGACTGCCTTCGTGCCTTCGCTCGTACAGCCGCCCATAGCGATGATCAGGCAGGTTGTGGCCACAGCGGCGGCAGGTTTCCTCGAACGCGGATGCATGGAAGGCCGTTCCTAAGGGTTCGTCGTATCGACCGCGTCGCGGCCGAGGGAGTGGGCGACCGCGGTCTTCAGTGAGGCAGATCCCTTGAGCTGACTGATCTCGCTGTCCGAGAGCCCCGCAGCCCTCCCCGCGCGATCGACCGCGTTCATGGCGTTCTCCTTGGCCGTGGCTTCAGCCTCGAAGTAGGCTTCGGCGGACTCACGCGCGCCCTTCGCGGTCATGTCCTGCTTCGCCCCCTCCACCGCGGACGCCGACACGTCCTCCTTGATCCACATGATCACGTCGCCCGCCACCGGCAGCATCTCCACGTACTTGCCGCCGACCAGGTCGATGATGCGGTTGGTCCACTTGGCGTTGTCCTCGACGCCCTTGTTGAACTCGTCCGCCTCATGGGCCTTGGTGTCGTGGATGGCCTGTGCCCGGGCCTCGGTCATCATGCCCGCGATCTCGCCGCCCGGGTGGACCGCCTGGCTCACGCCCTCGGCCCGGTCCGGGAAGCGGTCCGGGTTGTGCAGGACCTCCGAGACCAGCGCCGTCGTGAACGCCTGCTGGGCGTTGGTGATCGCGCCGTAGGCCCCCGGGTCCTGGCCGACCGCCCCGAGGAAGAACGCCATCTGCGCCTTGTCGAAGTCGGCGGCGACACCGAACGGCCGGATCTGCCCGTTGCCGTTCTCCGCCGTCGCCTGCAGGTCGGGCATGTACTCCGCGGCCATGTTCCCGAACCGTCCGACCAGACCGTGCAGCGTGCCCGTCTCCTCGCCGGCCTGCCCCGCGGCCACGAGTCCGGGGTCCTCGCCGATCTTCGCGACGATCTTCTCCATCACACCTGCCATGTCCGCACTGTGCGGTACCGAGGGCGCGTCCTCGGCCCCCGGAACGCGGCCCGTGACGGCCGCCTCCAGGGCACGGCCCAGGGCCTCCTGGCCGGTTGCCTCACCGCCCGGGCCGGTGTCGTACCAGTCGTCCTGGGGCTTCTTGTCGAGCATGTACTCGACGACGGCCTGCGCGTCCTTCCCCTTCACCACCCCGTCCGCGAGCGTGACCACGCCGTCCTTGTCGGTGTCCTCGCGAAGCGGCTCGTTGAAGAACGCCGCCGACGCCTCGGGATGACGGTTCATCGCCTCCATGAGCCCGGTCAGCGGGTTGAAGCCTCTGTTGCCGGACTCGTCCAGGTTGATGGACACACGCGGGTCGAGGGGAATGTTGTGGTTCCACACAGACGGGTTCTGCCTGTCCATGGCGACCATGTCCCGCCCGACCGAGAGCAGGAAGTCCTTGTCGTAGGTGCCCTCACGGAGGAGTGCCCCGAGGGCCTGGTACCCGTACACCTGGGGGCCCGCCAGGTAGTGCGACGTGTCCATCTCCTTGCGGCCCGCCCGCAGGAGCTGGTTGGTCCAGGCCGCGTCGAGATGGTTCGGCGTCGAGGGCTGCGTGGCCAGGCCCAGGATCGCGCCCATGTCGCCCTGGATGTTGCGGACCATGCCCGCCCGGTCGGCCCCCGCCGGGCCCAGCGAGGTCGAGTCCAAGGACATCCGCGTGTAAGCCTCCAACGTGCCCTCCGCGCCGAGCCGCCGGTAGAAGTCGGCCGAGAACTCACGGTCGTTCCGGTTGTCGTCGAGAAGGTCCTCGAGTTCCCGTAGCGCGGCCACGTTCCGCGCGGTGCCGCCTTCCCCGGTGACCTTCTTCATCAGCTCGGCCGCGCGGGAAGCCTGTTCGCCGTCGAGGGTCCGGTGCTTGGGCTTGGTGAAGTCGTGCGCGTCCGGGACGTTCGCCGCCAGGGCGCGCTTGAGCGAGGCATCGGCGTCGGAGCAGTCCTCGACGAGCCGGTCCACTCGCCGCTGCCATGCCGCGACGGCGGCCTCCGCCTTGGCGCGCTCCGCCGGTGTGGTCGGGTCCTCCGGATCGTGGCGTGCCGTTTCACTCAGCAGTACGTGGTGGACCCGGCCCTTCGCGTCCAGGCGCACTCCGGCCGCGGGGGCCTCCTCGTCCCGGATCCGGACGAGGGCGTTGCGGGCCTCGGCGAAGGACGTGTGGGCGTCGGCCAGCAGCAGACCGATGCCCTTGGCCTGCGCGGCGGCGTCGCCGAACTCCTTGGCCGTCTTGGTGATGAACGGCTTGGTGACGGCCGCGTTGACGCCCTGCCAGCGCGCCCGGTCGGACTTGGCCTTCATGCCGAGGCGGGCCTCGTCCGCCAGCTTCTCCAGCCGGGTGGCCATCTCGGCCCAGTCGTCCGCCGCCGTCTTCAGCTTGGCGACGGGCGCGTTGACGACGTCCTCGAAGGTCAGCATTCCGGGGCCGTCCTACTTGATGTACTGGCTGAGCTTCGACACGGCGGTCAGTTCACCCTCGATGTCCGCGTCGTTCCGGGCGTGCGTCTTCTTCGAGTAGTCGAGGTGGTTGGAGATCTGCGCGCAGGCGTCGAGCAGCGTCCGGAGCTGGGTGTTCCAACGGTCGTGCACGATCGTCAGCTGTGCCCCGCTGGTGAAGTTCCCGTTGGTGAGGGCGGTCGCGGCGGAGAACGTCGCCGGGCGGGCGTGGTCCCCGGCACGGCTCAGCTGTCCGTGCAGCAGGTGGGCGTCGTGGCCGACCGCTCCGAGATCGTCCTGGTTGACGGTCAGCCCCGGGCCGTCCTGCCCGCCGTTCGCCGTGCTGTTGATGCGCGTCTGCAACGATCCGGAGGTCCGCGCCCGCGCGGCCCCCCACTCCTCGTCCCACGTCATGATGTGTCTCCCCGTTCCCCGTAGCCCGCTGCGCCGGTGCCGCGTGCCGGCGCACGCACATGGCCGAGGGCGCCGGCGGGGATTGTAGCGGGGTTTCGCATGCGGGAACGGCTCGCAGGCGGAACCACCGTGCCTATCCGGCCACCTCCTCGCGTCGCGCGATCCGCGGCGGCGGAAACGGTGAACAGGGCGTGGGTGGCCTACGACCAAGGGACGAGGCCGGACCCGACCCGCGACAGGGTCCAACTCGGCTCATGCCCCTTACGCTGAGGGCATGGCCACCCCCGAACCGCGTGACACCCATGTCGCGCCGCCCCCGCCGCCCCCCGCCCCCGTCACCGCCGGGGGCGGTGGCGGGCGTGAGGGGGTGCTGCGGGCGCCCTACCGGGCGCTCAGCGTCGGGATCGTCTCGGTCGTCTTCCTCATCGCCTTCGAGGCCACGGCTGTCGGCACCGCCATGCCGGTGGCCGCCCGTGAGCTGCACGGCATCCCCCTCTACGCGTTCGCCTTCTCCGCCTACTTCACGACCAGCCTCTTCGGCATGGTCGTCTCCGGGCAGTGGGCCGACCGGCGGGGCCCGCTCGGGCCGCTCGCCCTCGGGATGACCGCGTGGGCCGCGGGCCTCGCGCTCTCCGGGACGGCGTCCGCGATGTGGGTCTTCGTCCTCGGGCGGGCCGTGCAGGGGCTCGGCGGCGGGCTGGTCATCGTCGCCCTGTACGTCGTCGTCAGCCGCGCCTACCCCTCGCACCTCCAGCCCGCGATCATGGCCGCGTTCGCCGCGAGCTGGGTGATCCCGTCGGTGGTCGGCCCGCTGGTGGCCGGCACGGTCGCCGAGCAACTCGGCTGGCGCTGGGTGTTCCTCGGTATCCCGGCCCTGGTCGTGGTGCCCCTCGCGCTCGCCCTGCCCGCGATCCGGCAGCGTGCCTCCGGGCCCGCCGGCCCGGGGGCGCAGGTGGCGGGGTTCGACCGGCGGCGCATCCGGCTCGCTCTCGGGATCTCGCTGGGCGCGGGACTGCTCCAGTACGCCGGGCAGGACCTGCGCTGGCTCTCCCTGCTGCCGGCCGCGGCGGGGGCCGCGCTCCTCGTGCCGTCGGTGCTCGGCGTGCTGCCGAAGGGCACCTACCGGGCGGCGCGCGGACTGCCGTCCGTCGTCCTGCTGCGCGGGGTGGCGGCCGGGTCGTTCATCGCCGCGGAGTCGTTCGTCCCGCTGATGCTGGTCACGCAGCGGGGGCTGTCGCCGACGCTGGCCGGGCTCTCCCTCGCGGCGGGCGGCGCGACCTGGGCGCTCGGCTCGTTCGCCCAGTCCCGGCCGCGCGCCGAGCCTCACCGTGAACGGCTGGCCGTCCTGGGCATGCTGCTGGTCGCCGCCGCGATCGCCACCGCGCCGACCGTCCTGATCGAGGCGGTCCCGGTGTGGATCGTCGCCGTCGCCTGGACCTACGGCTGCTTCGGCATGGGCCTGGTCATCGGCTCGACGAGCGTGCTGCTGCTGAAGCTCTCGGCCCCCGAGGAGGCGGGCGCCAACTCGGCGGCCCTCCAGATCTCCGACGCCCTCTCCAACGTCCTCCTCCTCGCGGCGGGCGGCGCCGCCTTCGCCGCCCTCGGCGGCGCGGCCCTCGGCGCCTCGGCCCACGGCCCCGCGACCACGGCCGCCACCGCCTCCCACCCGGCCGCCTTCGCCGCGGTCTTCCTCCCGATGGCGGCGGTCGCCCTGGCGGGGGCGTGGGTGGCGACCCGACTGCGGGTACCCGCGGCACCGGTGGGCACTGTGAGCTGAGTCGCACCCGTCGCGGTCACGGCGTCGCGGCTCCCGGAACGCGCCCCGCCCACCGGTAGGGTGGCCCGGTTGTCGTACAGCGCCCCGTCCCGACGTACCGCGTCCCGTCCAGCCGAGACAGTCCCCCGGAGACCGTGACTACTACCGCCTCCCACCACCTCTCACCCGCCTTCCCCGGCAGGGCCCCCTGGGGTACCGCCAACAAGCTGCGTGCCTGGCAGCAGGGGGCCATGGACCGGTACGTCCAGGAGCAGCCGCGCGACTTCCTCGCGGTCGCCACGCCCGGCGCCGGCAAGACGACCTTCGCGCTGACGCTCGCCTCGTGGCTGCTGCACCACCACGTGGTGCAGCAGATCACCGTGGTGGCGCCGACCGAGCATCTGAAGAAGCAGTGGGCCTCGGCGGCCGCCCGCATAGGGATCAAGCTGGACCCGGAGTACAGCGCGGGCCCGCTGAGCAAGGAGTACCAGGGCGTCGCGGTCACCTACGCGGGTGTCGGTGTGCGCCCCATGCTGCACCGCAACCGCTGCGAGCAGCGCAAGACCCTGGTCATCCTGGACGAGATCCACCACGCAGGTGACTCCAAGTCCTGGGGCGAGGCGTGCCTGGAGGCGTTCGAGCCGGCGACCAGGCGGCTCGCGCTGACCGGTACGCCCTTCCGGTCGGACACCAACCCGATCCCCTTCGTCACCTACGAGGAGGGCCCCGACGGCATCCGCCGCTCCTCCGCCGACTACACCTACGGATACGGCAACGCCCTCGGCGACGGCGTCGTCCGGCCGGTGATGTTCCTCAGCTACAGCGGCAACATGCGCTGGCGCACCAAGGCCGGTGACGAGGTCGCGGCCCGGCTCGGCGAGCCGATGACCAAGGACGCGGTCTCCCAGGCGTGGCGCACCGCCCTCGACCCGCGCGGCGACTGGATGCCGAACGTGCTGCGCGCCGCCGACCAGCGGCTCACCGAGGTCCGCAAGGCGATCCCCGACGCGGGTGGCCTCGTCATCGCCTCCGACCAGGACTCGGCCCGCGCGTACGCCAAGCTCATCCGCGAGATCACCGGCACGAAGGCCACGGTCGTACTCTCCGACGAGGCGGCCGCGTCGAAGAGGATCGAGGAGTTCAGCGCGAACGAGGACCGCTGGATGGTCGCCGTCCGCATGGTGTCCGAGGGCGTCGACGTGCCCCGCCTCGCGGTCGGGGTGTACGCGACGACCATCTCGACGCCCCTGTTCTTCGCCCAGGCCGTGGGCCGCTTCGTGCGCTCGCGCAGGCGCGGCGAGACGGCGTCGGTCTTCCTGCCGACCATCCCCAACCTCCTCGGCTTCGCCTCCGAGATGGAGGTCGAGCGCGACCACGCCCTCGACAAGCCGAAGAAGGACTCCGACGAGGACCCGTACGCCGAGTCCGAGAAGGAGATGGCCGAGGCCGAGAGGCAGCAGGACGAGGACACCGGCGAGCAGGACATGCTGCCCTTCGAGGCGCTGGAGTCCGACGCGGTCTTCGACCGGGTCCTGTACGACGGCGCCGAGTTCGGCATGCAGGCGCACCCGGGCAGCGAGGAGGAGCAGGACTACCTCGGCATCCCGGGGCTGCTGGAGCCGGACCAGGTGCAGTTGCTCCTCCAGAAGCGGCAGGCACGCCAGATCGCGCACAGCCGCAAGAAGCCGGACGCGGAGGCCGACCTCCTGGAACTGCCCGCCGAGCGGCGGCCGGTGGTCTCCCACAAGGAGCTGCTGGAGCTGCGCAAGCAGCTCAACACCATGGTCGGCGCGTACGTCCACCAGAGCGGCAAGCCGCACGGGGTGATCCACACCGAGCTGCGGCGGGTGTGCGGCGGACCGCCGAGCGCGGAGGCGACGGCCGGCCAGATCCGGGAAAGGATCAAGAAGGTGCAGGAGTGGGCGACCCGTATGCGGTGAATTCCCGGCAGGCGGGAATTGCCGCGGCGGGCGGTTTCGCACCGTAATGCGCACGGGGGGCGGGGAGTTCCGCGACGGAATTCCCCGCCCGGTGACGCCGGCCGGCACCCCGCGTGTCCCCTCCCGGACCGGCCGACGGGACGCTGAGACCCGGGCACGGGCACGGAATCAGCCCCGGAGTTTCCCGAGTGCGCGGAGTTCTTGGTCGCGTATTCGCGTGGGGCGACAGAATTCCCGAAGCGGGATCAATCCCGCGCCCGCAGAAGAAGATCGCCCGGATTCTGGACGAGGTCTTCCGCTGAGCGGTGCCGCTCGCTAATGTCCCCGCAATACACACGCCCCGTGGCAGCGCCGCCGCGGAGCGCAGTCGGTGTGCCATGGCCTGCCGGCGGCCTCTGGGTGCGTCGCCGAATGGGACCGGTGCCGTCACCTCCGTCGGGGGACCGCCGTCACTCACTCCTAAGGAGGGGGCGTCGTGACCGCGGAAACCTCTCAGACGCTCGACCGGGGACTGCGTGTCCTCAAGCTGCTCGCCGATACGGACCACGGGCTGACCGTCACCGAGCTCTCCAACAAGCTCGGCGTCAACCGGACCGTCGTCTACCGCCTGCTCGCCACGCTGGAGCAGCACGCGCTGGTCCGGCGCGACCTGGGCGGCCGGGCCCGCGTCGGCCTCGGCGTGCTCCGCCTCGGCCGCCAGGTGCACCCGCTGGTGCGCGAGGCCGCCATGCCGGCGCTGCGCTCCCTCGCGGAGGACATAGGGGCCACGGCCCACCTCACCCTGGTGGACGGCGCGGAGGCCCTCGCGGTCGCCGTCGTCGAGCCGACCTGGACGGACTACCACGTCGCCTACCGCGCGGGGTTCCGCCACCCGCTGGACCGGGGCGCGGCGGGCAAGGCGATCCTGGCCGCCCGGCAGAGCGTCAACGCCGAGGCGGGCTACACCCTCACCCACGGCGAGCTGGAGGCCGGCGCGTGCGGCGCGGCCGCGGCACTGGTCGGCGTCACGGGGATAGAGGGGAGCGTGGGCGTGGTCATGCTGGCGGACGCGGTTCCCGAGCGGGTCGGCCCGCGGGTGGTCGACGCGGCCCGTGAGGTGGCGGACGCCCTCCGCTGACGCCGGGCCCGCGGCCCGCCCGCCGGAAGGAGACGTCCGCCCGCCGGAAGGGAGACGTCCGCACGCCGGAGAGGAGAGGCCCGTCCGCCGAGGAGGAGATGCCCGACCGCCGGTCGGGGAGCCGTCCGGGCGCCGGGGGACAGGGGGCCGGGGGACAGGGGCGCCCGGTCCGCCGGGGGCGTGCGGCCGGATAGATTGTGGGTGTGTTCTCCAGCCTCTCGCGCCCCCGCGCCCTCGCCCTCTGCGCCCTCCCCGTCGCCGGGCTGATCGCCGTCGCCGGGTTCGCGCCGCTGCCCTTCGTCGTGGCGCAGCCGGGCATGACCGCGAACGTCCTCGGGAAGGACCAGGGCCGCGAGATCATCACGATCAAGGGCGCGCCGACCCGCCCCACCGACGGTGCCCTGCGGATGACGACCATCGTGGCGACCGGGCCCTCCGCCGACGTCGGTCTCGGTGACGTGGTCGACGCCTGGTTCCGCACCGACCGCGCGGTGCTGCCGAGGGACGCCGTCTACCCGGCGGGCAAGTCCGTCCGTGAGGTCGAGCGCACCAACGCCCGGGACATGGCCGACTCCCAGGACGACGCCACGACCGCCGCCCTCTCCTACCTCGACGAGGACCCGGCGAAGGTCGACGTCTCCCTCCACCTCGCCGACGTCGGCGGCCCCAGCGCCGGCCTGCTGTTCTCCCTCGGCATCGTCGACAAGCTCGACGGCGACGGCGCGGGCGGCAGCCTCACCGGCGGACGCAGTGTCGCGGGCACCGGCACCATCACGGCGGACGGCGCGGTCGGCCCGGTCGGCGGCGTCTCCCTGAAGACCCAGGCGGCCAAGCGGGACGGCGCCACGGTCTTCCTGGTGCCGAAGGCCGAGTGCGGCGACGCGCAGGCCGAGCTGCCCTCAGGGATGCGCCTCATCCCGGTCACCACGCTCAGCGGCGCGGTCGACTCGCTGCGGGCCCTGGAGCGCGGCGGCGAGGTCCCCGCCTGCTGAGCCCGCTGAGCCCGCGGGTCCTGCTGAGCCCGCCGTGCCCGCCGTGCCCGCCGAGCCCGCGAGGCCCGGTGCCCGGTCCGGCGCGGGTTCCGGTGCCGGACCCGGCGCCGGGGGCGAGTCCAGCTCCCGCCAGCACGGGAACACCGCCGGGGAGAGCGTCGCCAGGAAGTACAGCGCGCCGAAGACAAGCAGGGCCGTCGCCAGTCCCGCCGACTCGATGATCCGCCCGGCCGCGAGCCCGCCGAGCGGGGTGGTCATCAGCACCACCGCCGTCGAGAGGCTCATGACCCGGCTGCGCAGCTCCTCGGGGACGCGTTCGTACATCACCGTCGTCAGGATCGGGTTGAGCATCCCCGCGCCCAGCCCGCCGAGGGCCATGACGGCACCCAGCGGTACCGGGCCGTCCACCAGGGCCGCGACGGTGAACCGGGGCGCCCCGCACAGCAGGAAGGCGACCGTGAAGAGCACCCGCCGGGGGACCCGGTGGCCGACCGCCGCGTAGAGGAGGGCGCCGAGCAGCGCGCAGCCGCCGAAGAGGGCGACCAGGATGCCCAACTCCCGCGCGCCGCCCAGCTCCTCCCGTGCGTGTACCGGCAGCAGCACCGAACTCCAGCCCTGATCCAGGCCGTTGGTGAGCATCACCGTCAGCATGATCGCCAGCAGCAGCCGGTTGCGCAGGACGTACGCGTATCCCTCGCGCAGCTCGGCGCGGTACGCCCGGAACGAGACGGGGGCCTCGGCCCGCCGGGGTTCGGCCGTGGCGACACCCCGCAGCCCGTACACGACGAGCAGCGCCGAGCCGCAGAAGGTCAGCGCGTCGATCACCAGCACCGCCTCCGCGCCGATCACGGCGATGAGCACCCCGGCGAGTGCCGCACCCGCCATCCGCGCCCCGCGCGAGACCGCGTCGAAGAGGCTGGCGGCCCGGGAGAGGCTGGTCCCGGCCCGGGCGGCGAGGTCGGGGACGAGGACGTGCCGGGCGGTCTCGCCGGGGGCGTGGAACAGCCCGGTGACGGCCATCAGTGCGCACAGCATCCAGAAGCGCAGGGCGCCGGACCAGTGCAGCAGCGGGATCGCCGCGAGGGCGGCCGCGCACACCAGGTCACTGAGGACGCTGACCCGGCGGCGGCCGATCCGGTCGATCACCGGCCCGCCGGTGACGGCCGAGACCACCACCGGCAGCGTGGCGCAGAAGGCCACCAGCCCGGCCCTGCCGGGGCTGCCGGTGGTCTCCAAGGTGAACCACGGGACGCCGATCAGGGTGAGTGAATTGCCGCTGATGGACACGGCGTTGGCCGCCAGCACGGCGGCGAACGGCCCCCGCCGCCCGGCCGGGGTCCGCACCCGCGCGGTCTTTGCCGCCCGCCCGCTCATATCGGACGCTCGTCGCGGTGGACCGGCCCGGCGCCCGCGCGGTTCCGGGACGGCGAGTGAGCCGAAGGGGTGCGCGGGTGCCGCAGGGGAGGCCGCCCGCAGGACCCGGGGAACGCGCGCGGGTGCCGCGACGGAGGCCGCCCGCAGGACCCGGGGAGCGGGGGGCCGGGCACGGCCGGCCGTAAGCACTCCCCGAGGGCGGCCCGGAGGCGGACCGAGCCCTCGGAAAGGGGCAGCAGGCGCAGGCCCGTTGCGACCAGGGCCCGGCCCAGCCGGGTGCGCCACGGCTCCGGCGGGACGGCCCGTGCCCGGTCCGCCTCGGCGCGCAGTTCGTCGGCGCGGGCTCGGTGGAGCAGCAGATGGACGTCGGCGGAGTGCGGGGTGTGCATGGCGGTCGTCACCTCGTGTCACTCGGTTCGGATGGCGGGATGCGCGGGGCGGAGCGGCGGAAGGGGGAGGGGCGGCCGAAGGCATGGCGGTGCCGTGACCGCGGCGCGTACCCACGCCCGGCCCCGGCCCCGTTCCAGGGGCTCGGCGCGCTGTCGCTCAGTCCAGGGCGCGCGGCAGCAGATGGGTGTGCAGCCGCACCTGGGCCGCCCCGGCCGTGCCTTCGGGCGGCGCCGCCTCGCGGTAGCTCTCGATCAGGTCGTGGATACGCTCGTTCAGTTCCAGGGCCTGGGCGGAGGTCAGCCGCAGCGTGAAGTCGCTGAGGTCGGCGCTCCGGCGCCACTCCTCCGGCCACTCGCGCTGGACCGCGAGCCAGCTCGCGACCTCCTGGGTGTGCATGGTCGCGTGCTCGTGGAGGTAGAGGTCGGCGGCGCCGCGCACCGTCGGGTCCGGGTCGGAGTTCAGGGACTCGTCGAAGAGCATCCCCTGCTCGGCCGCCCGCCACCAGCGTTCCCGCCCCTTGCCGCGCTCCGGGGCGTCCTCCACGAAGCCGTGCGCGGCGAGCTGCCGCAGGTGGTAGCTGGTCGCGCCGCTCGACTCGCCCAGTTTCCCGGCCAGTTGGGACGCGGTGGCCGGGCCGTCCAGCCGCAGGGTGGCGAGCAGCCGCATCCGCAGCGGGTGGGCGAGCCCCCGCAGCGAACGCGGGTCGAGCGTCCGCAGGACGCGCTCCTGCTCCTGGGCGGCCCGGTGCTCCCGGGGCCCTGGCTCGTCGTTCTCCTCGTTCATGGGACGACCATAGACATGCAAAGAAGGCTTTGCAACGGTTTTTTGCAACGAGTTCTTTGCATGCCTGGGGATGTGGACCGCTCAGCCCCGCCGGGAGTCCTCCGCCGCCTGCTCCACCAACGGGATGATCCGCAGCGGCACCGGGTTCTCCATCACGATCGCGGTCGACGCGCGCACGATCCCCTCGAAGCCCACCACCCGGTCGATGACCCGCTGGAGGTCCGCGTTGGAGCGGGCGACCAGCCGGCACAGCATGTCCCCGTGCCCGGTGGTCGTGTGCAGTTCCAGCACCTCGGGGACGGTCGCGAGGTGCGCCCGCACGTCCGCGCCCTGCCCCTGCTTGATCTCCAGCGTCGCGAACGCGGTCACCGGATAGCCCAGCGCGGCCGGGTCGACATCCGGACCGAAGCCCCGGATCACCCCGCCCGACTGGAGGCGGTCCATCCGCGCCTGGACCGTCCCGCGCGCCACCCCCAGCCGCCGCGACGCCTCCAGTACCCCGATCCGGGGCTCCCGCGCGAGCAGCACGATCAGCCGGCCGTCCAGGTGATCGATCGCCATGCCGTCTCCTCCGTGTCCGACGCACCCCCGATCGGGGTGGTCATCCTGTACACAACGCCCGCCTGAAGAGGGAATCCGCTGAGCACATTGCCCAGTCGTCACGAGAACTATTGCGCACCTTGTGGAGCGGAGGGAGCCTGCTGCCATGACTGAGACCACGCATCACACCCCCGACACCGCGCGCGAGGCCGACCCGTTCCCGGTCAAGGGAATGGACGCGGTCGTCTTCGCCGTGGGCAACGCCAAGCAGGCCGCGCACTACTACTCGACGGCCTTCGGCATGAAGCTGGTCGCGTACTCCGGACCGGAGAACGGCAGCCGCGAGACCGCGAGCTACGTCCTCACCAACGGCGCGGCCCGCTTCGTCCTCACCTCGGTGATCAAGCCCTCCACCGAGTGGGGCCACTTCCTCGCGGACCATGTCGCCGCCCACGGCGACGGCGTCGTCGACCTCGCCATCGAGGTCCCCGACGCCCGCGCCGCCTACACCTACGCCGTCGAGAACGGTGCCACCGGCATCACCGAGCCGCACGAGGTCAAGGACGACCACGGGGTTGTCGTCCTCGCCGCGATCGCGACCTACGGCAAGACCCGGCACACCCTCGTCGAGCGCAAGGGCTACGACGGCCCCTACCTGCCGGGCTTCGTGCCCGCGTCCCCGATCGTCGAGCCGCCGGCCAAGCGCACCTTCCAGGCGATCGACCACTGCGTGGGCAACGTCGAACTGGGCCGGATGAACGAGTGGGTGGCGTTCTACAACAAGGTCATGGGCTTCACCAACATGAAGGAGTTCGTGGGCGACGACATCGCCACCGAGTACTCCGCCCTCATGTCCAAGGTGGTCGCCGACGGCACGCTCAAGGTCAAGTTCCCGATCAACGAGCCGGCCATCGCCAAGAAGAAGTCGCAGATCGACGAGTACCTGGAGTTCTACGGCGGAGCGGGTGTCCAGCACATCGCGCTCGCCACGAACGACATCGTCGCCACCGTCCGCTCGATGCGGGCGGCGGGTGTGCAGTTCCTCGACACCCCGGACTCGTACTACGACACCCTCGGCGAGTGGGCCGGCGAGACCCGGGTGCCGGTCGAGACCCTGCGCGAGCTGAAGATCCTGGTCGACCGCGACGAGGACGGCTATCTGCTGCAGATCTTCACCAAGCCGGTCCAGGACCGTCCGACGGTCTTCTTCGAGATGATCGAGCGCCACGGCTCGATGGGCTTCGGCAAGGGCAACTTCAAGGCCCTCTTCGAGGCGATCGAGCGCGAGCAGGCCAAGCGCGGCAACCTCTGACAGCCCCGCACAGGGGGACGGCCGCTGCGGACCGGCCTGCCGGTCCGCAGCGGCCGTCCCCTCTCCCGGGACAGACCCGTCAGGTCTCCTCCGGCCCTTCCGGTGCATCCGGCTCCTCCGGTGCATCCGGCTCCTCCAGCGGTGTCGGCCCGTCCCCCCACAGGTCCGCCGGACCGCCCGGCGCGGGTTCGCCGATGCGCTTCAGGGCCGCCCGGGCCGCGGGTGCCAGCAGCGGGGAGAACTCCGGGCTGGTGCGCAGCGCCTCCTCCACATGGCGCCGGGCCGACCCCTCCTCGCCCGCCACCCGCTCGATCTCGCCCCGGTGGTACGAGTGCAGCGCGCTGCGCAGCCCCTGACCGGTGGCGCGCTTCGCGAACGGCAGCGCGTCGTCCGCCCGGCCCGCCCGGTACAGGGCCCAGCCCATCGCGTCCGCCATGTGCACACTCCGGTGCCCGCGCCGCCATTCGCCCTGCAGGAGGCGTACCGCCACCGCCGGGTCGCCGTGGTCGGCCTCGTAGCGGGCCAGCACCAGAGCGGTGTGCACCCCGTCCGCCCGGGCCTCGTCCGCCAGCTCCCGCATCCGCGCGTACCGGTCGGCCGCCTCCCCGTCCAGACCGAGGGACTGGTCCAACTCGCCAGCCTCCAGGGCGTATCCGGGCAGCGGCGCCTTCTCCAGGACCTCCGCGTACGCGCGCCGCGCCTCGTCCGTCCGGCCCACCGCGGCGAGCGCCCGGGCCCGGCCGGCGAGGGAGCGGTGGTCTTCCGGCTCCGACTTCAGCGCCGCGTCGTAGTGGCCGATCGCCTCCGCGTACTCGCCGCGCTCCCACGCGAGTTCGCCCTGCCGGTGCCGGGCCGCCACCTTCTCCGCGCCGGTCGTGGAGTGCTCCGCCGCGTCGTACGCCAGGGCCGCCGCGTCCTCCCGCCAGCCCTTGTCCCGGTAGAGCTGGGCCTCGCGGCCCTTCACCTGCGGCCCGGAGGCCAGCTCCTGGAGGGTGTCCATCGCCCGGCTCGCGCCCGCGTGATCGCCGAGTCCGCCGAGCGCGTCGACGAGCACCGGGTACACGGCCCACTCCTTCGGCCGGAGCTTTCGCGCCTGCTCGGCCCGGTCCCGGCCCGCCCGGTAGTCGTGCCGGGCGTTCGCCAGCGCCCCGAGGGAGACCAGCGCGGCCGTGTTCCCCCGTTCGGCCGGACGCAGGGCCAGGGAACGGCCGAGCGCCCGCTCCGCCTTCGGGAACAGCCCGGTGTCACCGGCCCGGACACCGCGCTCCACATAGGCCGCCCCCAGCTCGGCCCAGGCCCGGGCGTCCTCCGGGCGGTCCCGGACCCGGTCCTCGTGGTGCGCGATCAGTGCCGCCAGATCCGCCGGCGCGGCCGGCGCCCCGGCCCCCGCGGCGGCCAGCGCCCGCGCGGCCGGGCCCCCGGGCCGGGCGTCGTCCCCCTCCCCCCAGCCGGGCGCGAGCAGGACCACCCCGGTGACCAGGGTCGCGCCGACCAGCGTGCCGACGGCAACGTTCTTGAGGGTTGTGCGTCTCATGGCGCTCACTGTGCGTCAGGGGGCAGCCCGTACGGAGAACACACCCGGCGGCACCCGGTGGAACGCAGACGGGTTCACACCGATGGCCCCCGGTGCGAGGCTGGGATCATGGACGATCTCCTGGAGCGGCTGCGCGCCGGTCTGCCGGCCGAGGCCCTCATCACCGACCCCGACGTGACCGTCTCCTACGGCAACGACATGGCGAGCTTCTGCGAGGCCGGCACCCCGGCCGTCGTGGTGCTGCCGCGCACCGTCGAACAGGTCCAGCACGTGATGCGGACCGCGACCGAACTGCGCGTCCCCGTCGTTCCGCAGGGCGCCCGCACGGGCCTGTCGGGCGCGGCGAACGCCTCCGACGGCTGCATCGTGCTCTCGCTGACCCGGATGGACCGGATCCTGGAGATCAGCCCGGTCGACCGGATCGCCGTCGTCGAGCCGGGGGTCGTCAACGCGGTGCTGTCACGCGCGGTGGAGGAGCACGGCCTGTACTACCCGCCCGACCCGTCGAGCTGGGAGACATGCACGATCGGCGGCAACATCGGCACCGCCTCCGGCGGCCTGTGCTGCGTGAAGTACGGGGTGACGGCCGAGTACGTGCTCGGGCTCACCGTCGTCCTCGCCGACGGGCGGCTGCTGACCACCGGCCGGCGCACCGCCAAGGGCGTCGCCGGCTACGACCTCACCCGGCTGTTCGTCGGCTCCGAGGGCAGCCTCGGGATCGTCGTCGAGGCCGTCCTCGCGCTGAAGCCCAAGCCGCCGGTCCAGCTCGTGCTGGCCGCCGAGTTCCCCTCCGCGGCCAGGGCCTGCGACGCCGTCTGCGCGATCATGGAGCAGGGGCACACGCCCTCGCTGCTGGAGATCATGGACCGCACCACCGTCCGCGCGGTCAACAAGCTCGGTGCGATGGGCCTCCCGGAGACCACCGAGGCACTGCTGCTCTGCGCCTTCGACACCCCGGACCCGGCCGCCGACCTGGCACTCGTCGCCGGTCTGTGCGAGGCCGCGGGGGCGAGCGAGGTCGTCCCGGCGGACTCCCCGGCCGAGTCCGAACTCCTGCTCACGGCCCGCCGGATGTCCCTGCCCGCCCTGGAGGCCGTCAAGACGGCGACCATGATCGACGACGTGTGCGTGCCGCGCTCACGGCTCGGCGAGATGATCGAGCGGACCGCCCGGATCGCCGAGAAGTACGACCTCGTCATCGGCGTCTGCGCCCACGCGGGCGACGGCAACACTCACCCCGTCGTCTGCTTCGACCACCTCGACGAGGACGAGTCGAGCCGCGCCCGCGCCTCCTTCGACGAGATCATGGCCCTCGGTCTGGAGCTGGGCGGCACGATCACCGGCGAACACGGCGTGGGCGTACTGAAGAAGGAGTGGCTCGCGCGCGAACTGGGCCCGGTCGGGCTGGAGTTGCAGCAGGGCATCCGGCGGACCTTCGACCCGTTGGGCATCCTCAACCCGGGCAAGCTCTTCTGACACCCGGGCAAGCTCTTCTGACACCCGCGCGGGCCGTCGTGGCGCCCGGGCCCCCGTCCGTGCCGTCGGCCCCGGCCCCGGCCCCGGCACCGCCCCCCGCCCGGCTCATGCCTCGCCGTCCGGGGAGTCCTCCGACCGCGCGGGGCCCCGGCGCGGCCGCTCGTCCGCCCCCGCCGGGGCCAGCAGTTCGGCCAGGGCGTCGTCGATGCCCAGCAGCTCCGCCTCCGTGCCCGGGGGGACGATCCGCAGGGTCCGTTCCAGCCACGCCGACACCGCGGTCGACGGCGCCTCCACCAGGGCGTCCCCGTCGGGTGAACTCAGCGCCATCAGGATGACGCCGCGGCCCGCCGACTTCGTCGGCCACACCCGCACGTCCCCGCCCCCGCACGGCCGGAAGACGCCCTCCACCAGCAGCTCCCGCGCGAAGGTCCAGTGCACCGGGTGCTCGGAGCCGATGTGGAAGGCGATGTGGACGGCGAAGGGGTCGGCCGCGCGGTAGGTCAGGCGGGCCGGCACGGGGATGCAGCGCTCGGGGGAGAGCACGAGGTTCAGCTCCAGCTCGCGTTCCACCACGGTGTTCTTCATCGTCGTCGTTCCTCTCGTCCGCTCTGGTGCGTGCCCGTACGCCACGGGCCTCACCGGAAGAGAGGGACTTGCCACGCAACTCTTACGCGACTTTCGGAGACAACTTTCCGTGCTCGCGAAGTGACCGGAAAGTGGCCGTTGTCGAAGGACCGGCCCGGCCGCGCTCAAGGGTCTGATAGATGTGGACCCTTGTATTGAGGACTCGAGAAGATACGGGACCACGGTGATGAGCGCCCCAACCCCGGCCACCGGTGACACCAGCCCTGCCCCTGGCTATTACCCGGACCCTTCCATCCCCGGGTACGTCCGGTACTGGAACGGCGCCTCCTGGGTGCCCGGCACCAGCCGGCCCGCGCCCGCCTCCGGCGAGGACATGCCCACGCCGCCCGCGTCGACGGCCGCCGCCCCGGGTGCCTCGCGCGCGCCCGCCCCCCGGCCCCCGGCCGCCGTCGAGGAGACCGGCCCGGTCTTCCTGGACGAGGAGCCCGGCGTCGAGCCGTCCCGTCCCGAGCCCGCGTCCGCGTGGGGGGCCGACGCCGCCCGGCAGTCCGGCTTCGGCGGCGACCTGGACAACCGCGTCTCCTGGGGCAGCCCGGCAGACCCGGCGGGGAGCGCGCCCGATCCGCGCCGCCCCGCCGACGCGCCCGCGCAGGCCGCGTCCGCCGACCCGGCCGGTCCCGCCCCCGTCGACCCGAGCGGCGGCAGGCTGCCCGGGATGCGCTCCGTGGGGCCCGACGCGCGGGCCGAGCCCCGGCCGCGCCCGGCCGCCGACGCAGACCCCGCCCCCGGCGCCGAGCCGCCCGCCGACGGCACGGTCACCATCCGCGCGGTCCGCCCCGGCGCGGAGCCCAGGGCCGAGCACACCGTCACCATCCGGCCCCAGCGCCCCGGCCCGGCGGCCACCACCGCCCCCGCCTCCCAGGCCCAGACCCCGCCGCCCGCCCCCGCGCACCCGGAGCCCGTGCCCCGGCAGCCCGCGGCCGCACAAGCCGCCCAGGCACCGGCGACCCCGGCCGCGCCGACCCCTGCCCCCGCCCCCGCGCAGACCCCCGCCCCCGTCACCGACGGCTCCGGCGGCGGAGCCGCGTCCTGGGCGCAGCAGGTCCACCAACTGGCCCAGTCCGGGCCCGCGTCCGCCGGCGCCGACCAGCCCGTCCTGCCGTGGAAGCCCCCGGTCGACGACCCCTTCCTCCGCGCCGCGCAGGCCCAGGCGAACGCCCGCCCCGCCTCCCTCGGCAAGCGGCTCGCCGCCCGGCTGATCGACACCGTGCTGCTCGGCGCGCTGGTGGGCGCCGTCGCCGTGCCCGTCGGCACCAGCGCCTGGGAGCACATCGACGGCAAGATCCAGGCGGCCCGGCTGTCCGGGGAGACCGTGACCGTCTGGCTCGTCGACGGCACCACCGCCGTGCACCTCGGCATCGTCCTCGGTGCCCTCCTGCTGCTCGGAGTGCTGTACGAGGCGCTGCCGACCGCCAAGTGGGGCCGCACGGCGGGCAAGAAGCTCTGCGGGGTGCGGGTGCTCGACATCGAGACCCATGAACCGCCCTCCTTCGGGGGCGCCCTGCGCCGCTGGCTCCTCTACGGCGTGCTCGGTCTGCTCGTCGTGGGGCTCGCGAACGTGCTGTGGTGCGTCTTCGACCGGCCGTGGCGGCAGTGCTGGCACGACAAGGCGGCGCACACCTTCGTCAGCGGCTGACTGCCCGTCACGCGCGTGTCGCCAGGGGTTCCCCCGAACGCGCGCGAGCCCTTGCGGGGCCCGGGGCACCGGGGTGCACTGCCCCCATGAGCAACGACCAGCCGCCGCCCGGCCCGCCGCCCGATGACGACCCGTTCCGCAAGAGGCCCGAGGAGCCCGGCCCGCCCGGGGGATCCGGCGGCGGCCAGTCCCCGCCGCCCGGCTCCGGCTCCCCCTACGGCGGCCCCGGCGGCACACCTCCGCCCGGCAGTGGAGACCCCTATGGCAGCGGCGGCGGCTCCCCGTACGGTCCGCCCGGCGGCGGGGGCGGGCCGGGCGGACCGTACGGCGGTCAGCCCCCGCCCTACGGCTCCGACCCTTACGGCGGCGCCTACGGGGGATCGGACCCGCTCGCCGGGATGCCCCCGCTCGCGCCGTTCGGCAAGCGCTTCGTGGCCCGTCTGATCGACATCCTGATCATCGCGATCCCGCTGGCGTTGCTCTCCCTCCTGTTCGGGGGCTGGGAGTGGTCGTCGAACGGCGACGACTGGGACGAGTTCACCGAGCAGGTCAACACGGGCCGGCAGTGGCTGTGGACGCTCGTCTCGGTGGTCGCGTACGTCGGCTACGACACCCTCATGACCAAGACGGACGGGCGGACCGTCGGCAAGCGGCTGATGAAGCTGCGCGTCGCCATGCTCAACGACGGCCGCACACCGGACACCAGCGCGGCGCTGTTGCGTGCCGCTGTGCTCTGGGTGCCCGCGCTGGTGTGCTGCTACTGCGTCTGGTGGATCGTCATCCTGATCACCGTGGCGGCCGACAAGCCGTACAAGCAGGGGCTGCACGACAAGGCGGGCAAGACCGTCGTCGTGTCAGCCGCGTAGCGAGTGCTCGCCGACCCGGGCCCCGGCGCGCGGGGCGGGCACGCGGGTGGTCGGGCCGTCGGCCGAGGGGGCGGCGGCCCGCGACCCGGGGGCGGGGGCCCGGCCGGTGGGCCGGGCGCCGCCCGCCCGGGCAGGGCGGCGCAGCGGAATCCGCAGGGCGACCACGAGTCCCAGTGCCAGGGCGGCGACGCACACGGAGACGACGGCGGCGCCGCTCTCCGCACGGGTCAGCAGAAGCAGGGCGACGGTCGTGAAGACGACGGTCGCCGAACCATAGGCGTACTGTGCGGCAGTCGGACGCGGCATCGCGGTTTCCGTCCTCGGGACAGGGGCGGGCTGGGCAACTGGACCTGGTCGCACGGTCCAGCACCCTACGGTCCTGGATGCCCGGGGGGAACGCCGGGTAAGCGTGACCTGACCCACGGTGCCGGTGCACGGGGGGCGCACGGATTCACCGCGCCCCCCGGCGGACCCGGCCGGTGCGCCTCCGGGTCACGGCCGGGGACCCGGAGCCGGCCCCGGAGCGGGGCGATGCCGGACTCGTCCGGATACCGGATCTCCCCTTCTGCATAGTGCAGTTGGCCTGTTCAAGTCAAGGTCTGTCTTTTCTTCCGCGACTCCGGTCGAATGTCGTCACTTGAGACGCGTACACCGCGCCCGCGGACGACCCCACCATCCGGTCCGCGCCTGCGACGGGACGCGGGGGAGGACACCATCAAGTGACCAGCAAGCGACGGACGTTCAGAGCGTCCGCGGTCGTCGTGGCTCTTGCGGCGACGACCGCGACGGCCTCGGCGGTCACCTTCGCCCAGGCCGACGACCGCCCGGCGGGACCGGCGGCGATCGAGCGCCACGACCCGGCCCCCCACAAGGGCCATGTCGAGCACGACCTCGACGGACCCTTCAGCAAGCAGCAGGAGATGCAGCGCCAGGCAGCCCTGGAGCAGGTCATATCCGGCGAGGCCACGGTCCAGAAGCGCGGCGGATCCAAGGTCGTCAAACTCCACGACAAGAAGTACGTGGAGCTGGGCCGGGAGAAGACCGACAAGATCTTCACCATCCTGGTCGAGTTCGGCGACAAGGTCGACAACACGACGATGCACGACCCGGACGGCGACGGCCCCGAGCCGCCCGTCAAGAAGTACGGCGGCGACCCGGGTCCGCTGCACAACCAGATCGCCAAGCCCGACCGCACGGTCGACAACTCGACGGCCTGGCAGGCGGACTACAACCGCAAGCACTTCCAGGACCTCTACTTCGGCACCGGCAAGGACAAGAACGGGAAGAAGAAGGAGTCCGTCAAGACCTACTTCGAGAAGACCTCGTCGGGCCGCTACTCGGTCGAGGGCGAGGTCTCCGACTGGGTCAAGGTCGACTACAACGAGGCCCGTTACGGCTCCAACTACTGCGGCCAGTCCAACTGCGCCAACGTGTGGGACGCGGTCCGCGACGGCGTCACGGCGTGGACGGCGGACCAGAAGGCCCAGGGCCGCACCGACGCCCAGATCAAGGCGCAGCTGGCCCAGTACGACAAGTGGGACCGCTACGACTTCGACAACGACGGCGAGTTCAACGAGCCCGACGGCTACATCGACCACTTCCAGATCGTCCACGCGGGCGAGGACGAGTCGGCCGGCGGCGGCGCCCAGGGCGAGGACGCCCTGTGGGCCCACCGCTGGTACGCCTACGGCACGGACGCCGGCAAGACCGGTCCGGCGAACAACCGGGCGGGCGGCACGCAGATCGGCGACTCGGGCATCTGGGTCGGCGACTACACCATGCAGCCGGAGAACGGCGGACTCGGCGTCTTCGCCCACGAGTACGGCCACGACCTCGGTCTGCCGGACCACTACGACACCCAGGGCGGCGAGAACTCGACCGGCTTCTGGACCCTGATGTCGTCCGGTTCCTGGCTCGGCCGCGGCAAGGACTCGATCGGCGACCTGCCCGGCGACATGACCGCCTGGGACAAGCTCCAGCTCGGCTGGCTCAACTACGAGACGGCCAAGGCGGGCAAGAAGTCCACGCACACCCTGGGCGTCGCCGCGTACAACACCAAGCGGCCGCAGGCGCTGATCGTCGAGCTGCCCAAGCGCGCCGTCACCACCACCGTCGTGAAGCCCACCGAGGGCTCCAAGCAGTGGTGGAGCGACACGGGTGACGACCTCAAGAACACCCTGACCCGCTCGGTCGACCTGACCGGCAAGTCCGCCGCCTCCCTGGAGCTGGACGGCTGGTGGGACATCGAGGCCGAGTACGACTACCTCTACACCGAGGTCTCGACGGACGGCGGCGCCACCTGGACGGCCGTGGACGGCACCGCGGACGGTAAGGCCATCCCGCGCGACGCCGGTGACAAGCCGGGCCTGACCGGCCCCAGCGAGGAGCACCGCAAGCTGGTCTACCCGCTCGACGCGTACGCGGGCAAGAAGATCGACCTGCGCTTCCGCTACCAGACGGACGGCGGTGTGGCCGGCAAGGGCTTCACGGCCGACGCGATCACCGTCAAGGCCGACGGCCAGGCGCTGTTCAGCGACAACGCCGAGGGCGACGACGCCGGCTGGACGTCCAACGGCTTCTCCCGCATCGGCGAGTCCTTCACCCAGGACTACGAGCAGTACTACATCGCGGAGAACCGCCAGTACGTCAGCTACGACACCACGCTGAAGACGGGCCCGTACAACTTCGGTTTCGCGGCGCCCAAGGACGGCTGGGTCGAGCACTACGCGTACCAGAAGGGCCTGTTGATCTGGAAGTGGGACACCTCGCAGAAGGACAACAACACCAGCGTCCACCCGGGCGAGGGTCTGCTCCTTCCGATCGACGCCCACCCGGCGCAGCTGAAGTGGGCCGACGGCTCCCTGATGCGCAACCGCATCCAGTCGTACGACTCCACCTTCAGCCTCTACCGGACCGACGCGCTGACCCTCCACAAGGCCGGCGTGAAGGTGAGGATCCCGTCGCAGAGGGGCGTCTCGGTCTTCGACGACCGCAGGGGCACCTACTGGACGGCGGACAACCCGACCGCCGGCGTCAAGGTAACTGACACCAACACCCGCATCTCGATCGTCAAGCAGCCGAAGCACGGCCAGACGATCAAGATCAAGGTCGGCCCTTCGGGTAAGTAGTCGGTAAAGCAGCAGGTCAAACCATGATCGGCCGTCGCCCTCTAGCGGGCGGCGGCCGATCGTGTTTAGGTGCGGGGGACGAAGTTCTTATTGACAGTGACTCTCGGGGGAGTGGTTCCGCATGCCCGGCGGAGGTTTCGCCAAGCTGCCAGGAGGCAGCGTCGTCGTCGCGCTCAGCCTGCCGAATCCGGTGGGGGACGGGACGACGGTCCGGTTCCTGGTCCATGCCGCCAACCGGGCGCGCGCCCTGACCAGGCTGCGCAACCTGGGGCTGCGGGCGGTCTATCTGCGGGGCAACGCGGAGCCGCCGACCCCCGACGAGATCACCGCCGTGCTGCACCACCCCGACGGCCTGCTGTGGCGGTGCGACCAGGTCCGCTCCGGCCGGCCGCCGTCCCAGGAGCTGTGGCACCCGATACGGGCCCTGCTCAGACCGGTCGCCCAGCGCGGCTGAGGCGCGGGCGCCCGGGCGCGGGTCCGCCGCGGGCCCATGGGCGCGCGACGGACCGGTTCGGCCCGCGGGAGACCGGTACAGCGCGCCGCATCGCTTCGGCGCACCGGACCGATCGGCGCACCGGATCGATTCAGCGTGCCGGACCGATCGGCGCACCGGATCGTTTCAGCGCACCACCGGCTCGCCGCTGAGCTTCACGCCCGCCGCGCGCAGCTCGTCCAGCGCGGCGTCCGTGGTCGCGCGGGCCACGCCCGCCGTGAGATCCAGCAGCACCCGGGTGGTGAAGCCCTCCCGGGCCGCGTCCAGGGCCGTGGCGCGCACACAGTGGTCGGTCGCGATGCCGACCACGTCGACCTCGGTGACCTCCCGGTCGCGCAGCCATTCCGCGAGGGTGGCGCCGTTCTCGTCGGAGCCCTCGAAGCCGCTGTAGGCGGCCGAGTACGCGCCCTTGTCGAAGACGGCGGCGACGGCGCCGGAGGCCACCGCGGGGGCGAAGTTCGGGTGGAAGCCGACGCCCTCGGTGCCGGCGACGCAGTGGCGGGGCCAGGAGTCGACGTAGTCCGGGTGGGCGGAGAAGTGGTCGCCCGGGTCGATGTGGTGGTCGCGGGTGGCGACGACGTGCCGGTAGCCGGCCTGGGCCTGGCCGATCAGCTCGGTGACGGCGGCCGCCACATCGGCGCCCCCGTCGACCGCGAGGCTGCCACCCTCGCAGAAGTCGTTCTGGACGTCCACGACGATCAGCGCGCGGTGCATGGCGGGTGTCCTTCGGTGGTTGTGGTGGTGGCGGAGGGGGAACGGGGTTCGCGGCACTACCGAGCGTAGCCACTCCGGCGGCCGTGCGGGAGGGGGTGCGCGGGCCGGTGCCCGCTCCCGCCGGGCCGGATGCTCCCTGCCTGCCCTGAGCCGGCCGGGCGTACTCGGCCGGACGGCCCGGTGACGTACGCGGCCGGACGAGCCGGTGGGGTGTACCCGGGGGATGGCCCGGGGGCGTACTCGGTCAGACGTACTCGGTCGGCAGGACGGGCTCGCCCCGGGAGAGCTGCGTCGCCGAGAGCGGGAGCGTGGCGCGGGCCGCGATGTGGCGCTCGCGCGCCGCGTCCAGCGGCTCCCGGGCGACGACCTCGCCGCCCTTGACCAGCGGGACCAGCAGCTGCCGCCCGGCCAGCTCGCGCGGGACCTCGCCGGTGCCGATGACCTCAGCCTCCGCGACGCCCTGGCCGTCGAGCCGGCGGGCGGCCCACTTGCGGCCCCCGATCGAGGTCTTCCCGCCCAGGGACTTCTTCGCCACCGGCTCCAGCGGCGCGGCCGGGTCGGCGGACCGGGCGCGGGCCACCAGCTTGTAGACCATCGAGCAGGTCGGGTGGCCGCTGCCGGTCACCAGCTGGGTGCCCACGCCATAGGAGTCGACGGGCGCGGCGGCCAGCGAGGCGATGGCGTACTCGTCCAGGTCGGAGGTGACCACGATCTTGGTGTTCACCGCGCCCAGCTCGTCGAGCTGGCGGCGCACCCGGTGGGCGACCAGGAGCAGGTCCCCGGAGTCGATCCGGACGGCTCCCAGCTCGGGCCCGGCGATCTCGACGGCCGCGCGCACGGCCTCGGCCACGTCGTAGGTGTCGACCAGCAGGGTGGTCCCGCGGCCCAGGGAGTCGACCTGGGCGCGGAAGGCGTCCCGCTCGCTGTCGTGCAGCAGGGTGAAGGCGTGGGCGCTGGTGCCGACGGTGGGAATGGCGTAGCGGAAACCGGCCGCCAGGTCGGAGGTGGAGTCGAAGCCGCCCACGTAGGCGGCGCGGGAGGCGGCGACCGCGGCCAGCTCGTGGGTCCGCCGGGCGCCCATCTCGATCAGGCGCCGTCCGCCGGCCGCCGCCGACATCCGGGAGGCCGCGGCGGCGATCGCCGAGTCGTGGTTGAGGATGGAGAGGATCACCGTCTCCAGGAGGACGCACTCGGCGAAGGAGCCCTCGACGCGCAGGATCGGGGAGCCGGGGAAGTAGACCTCGCCCTCCGGGTAGCCGTGGACGTCGCCGCGGAAGCGGTAGCCGGCCAGCCAGGTCAGGGTCGGTTCGTCGACGATGCGGTGCCCGCGCAGGAAGTCGAGGACGGGCTGGTCGAAGCGGAAGTTCTCGATCGCGTCCAGGACCCGGCCGGTACCGGCGACCACGCCGTAGCGCCGGCCCCCGGGCAGCCGCCGGGTGAAGACCTCGAAGACCGAGCGCCGCTCCGCCGTGCCGGCCCCCAGCGCCGCCTGGAGCATCGTGAACTCGTACTGGTCGGTGAAGAGCGCGGTCGACGGGACGTCCACCGGCAGCCCAAGGTCCGCAACATTCACGACGATCAACCTCGCGTTTTCGTGTCCGGCCGCCCGTCCCAGGGGCAGGACGAACGGGGTCCGCCTCCGTCCGGTGCGGCCATGGCCAGAAGCGTACACCCCATTTCGTCAATCTGACGAGATCCTCTCGGGGTCGCTCCTCCGCGAGCTGTCGGCGGCCGGGGAGGGCCCGGGGTCGTTTGTGCGACGGGGGGTCTCAGGTGGCAGCATGGGTGGAGTGACCGTGCCACTGGAGATCGAGCGGACCGAGTCGGCCGAGGAGATCGCTGCCGTCCCCGAACCGGACGTGCCCTGGGTGACCCTCGTGCACAACGACCCGGTGAACCTGATGAGCTACGTCACCTATGTGTTCCAGGCGTACTTCGGCTACCCCAAGGACAAGGCCCACAAGTTGATGATGGACGTCCATCACAAGGGGCGCGCGGTCGTCTCCAGCGGCACCCGCGAGGAGATGGAGCGCGACGTGCAGGCCATGCACGGCTACGGGCTGTGGGCCACCCTCTCCCAGGACCGGAACTGATGAGCTCTCACTTCGAGCCGCTGAAGGGCGGCGGCGCCGCCGTGGTGCTGGACGAGGTGGAGATCTCCATCCTGCGCTCCCTCGCGGTCCAGCTGCTGGAGCTGATCGGCCCCGGCGACGAGCCGGCCCGGGGTGAGGACCCGCTCGCCGCCCTGTTCGCCGAGGGCCCCAGCGAGCCCCCCGCCGACCCGGCCCTCGCCCGCCTCTTCCCGGAGGCGTACACCGGTCCCGACGCGGACGCGGCGGACGAGGAACTGCGGGCCCGCTCCGCCGAGTTCCGCCGCTTCACCGAGACCGACCTGCGCACCCGCAAGCGCGAGGACGCCCTCGCGGTGGTCCGCACTCTCGACTCCCTCACCCCCGCCGGCGACGGCGGGGCCGTGCTGGAGCTGGGCGGCGAGGACTGCCTGCACTGGCTGGGCGCCCTCAACGACCTGCGTCTGACGATCGGCACCCGGCTGGAGGTCGGCGACGAGGACGAGAACGACGCCCTCTACCGGCTGCCCGACTCCGATCCCCGCAAGCCCATGGTGATGGCCTACCTCTGGCTCGGAGCGCTCCAGGAGAGCCTGGTGGAGACCTTGATGCCGTGACCGCGTGCGCGGTCACACAGGGTGAGGGCGTGTTCGCTCAGCGGACGCTCAGATCCGGACAAAGATCCCCCCAAGCGCGCGAGGCCCTTTCGGCGCGTACGTCCCGTACGTCCTGATCCTTCTGTGTCCTGCGCCACCTTTCCCCCGGTGGATCGCCGGTGCGGGCGTGATAGATCTTCACCTCCGCTCGGGAACGCCACCCATGTCTCCCGAGGGCGCTTGAGCCGGCAGACCGCCGGTGGCACTCCATCCACATCCGGGGGGATCAGGACCTGGTCCGCGGCCGCTACGCAGCGGAGCGGATCAGCATGGAGAAAGGGCGCACCACCATGACCTCGGTGCAGGTCGACAAGAACGCCGGCGGCGAGGCCGGGAGCAACACCTCGTCCGAGGGCTACGAGCGGGGACTCGGCAGCCGTCAGGTCCAGATGATCGCCATCGGCGGCGCCATCGGCGTGGGCCTGTTCATGGGCGCCGGGGCGAACATCGCCAAGGCCGGACCCAGCATCATCCTGATGTACGCGCTCGCGGGCGTCGTCATCTTCTTCATCATGCGGGCGCTCGGCGAGCTGCTCCTCTACCGCCCGGTCTCCGGCTCCTTCGCCGAGTACGCGCGGGAGTTCCTCGGCCCGTTCTTCGGCTTCGCCACGGGCTGGACGTACTGGCTGATGTGGGTGGTCACCGGCATGGCCGAACTCACGGCCGCCGCCATCTACATGCACTTCTGGTTCCCGGAGATACCTCAGTGGGTCAGCGCGCTGGTCTTCCTGGTCGTCCTCTTCGGCGTGAACCTCATCTCCGTGAAGATCTTCGGCGAGGTCGAGTTCTGGTTCTCCATGATCAAGGTCACCGCGATCATCGGCATGATCGTGATCGGCCTCGGCGTCCTCACCCTCGGCTTCTCCGACGCCGGTGACACCGCCGCCGCCTCCAACCTCTGGGCCCACGACGGCATCTTCCCGAACGGCATCGGCTCCAGCCTGATGACCCTTCAGGGCGTCATGTTCGCCTACCTCGCCGTCGAGCTCGTCGGCGTCACCGCGGGCGAGTCCGAGAACCCCGAGAAGACCCTGCCCAAGGCCATCAACACGCTGCCCTGGCGCATCATCATCTTCTACGTCGGCGCCCTCACGGTGATCCTCTCCGTCGTCGAGTGGACCGAGTTCTCCGCGGGCGAGAGCCCCTTCGTCCACGCCTTCGAGAAGATCGGCATCCCGCTCGCCGCCGGCATCGTCAACTTCGTGGTGCTCACCGCGGCCCTGTCGTCCTGCAACTCCGGTATGTACTCCACCGGCCGGATGCTGCGCGACCTGGCCTCCAACAACGAGGCCCCGCAGGCCTTCGGCAAGCTCAACAGCCGCCGCACCCCGGCCGTCGGCATCGGCGTCTCGGTCAGCCTCATGGGCCTCGGCGTGGTCCTCAACTACGTCGTCCCGGAGAAGGCGTTCGGCTACGTGGTCTCCGTCGCCACCGCGGCCGGTATCTGGACCTGGATGATGATCCTCGTCAGCCACATCCGCTACCGCTCCGCCGTGGACGCCGGCCGGCTGCGCGCCTCCTCCTTCCCGGCCCCGGGCGGCGCGCTGTCCAGCTGGGTGGCGCTGATCTTCCTGGCCGGTGTGACCTGCATGATCGCCTACGACGAGGACGCCCGGGTCTGCCTGTACGTGGCCGCCTTCTGGGCCGTGTGCCTGGTCGTCGGCCGGCGGGTCCTGCGGAAGGGCAACCCGCGGACCGCCGAGCGCGAGACCTCGACGAGCGGCGGCTGACCCGCGGGCGCGGCCCGCGTCCCACCGGTCGTCTCAGTGGGCGGTCTCCGGATCTCGTGTCCGGAGGCCGCCCGCTTATTCTGTCGCCCATGCTGACCATCACCCGAGCCCTGTTCGACCGGATCGTGGCCCACGCCCGCGAGGACCACCCCGACGAGGCGTGCGGAGTCGTCGCGGGGCCGGAGGGCTCCGGGCGTCCCGAGCGCTTCATCCCCATGCTGAACGCGGCCCGGTCGCCCACGTTCTACGAGTTCGACTCGGCCGATCTCCTCAAGCTCTACCGCGAGATGGACGACAACGACGAGGAGCCGGTGGTCATCTACCACTCCCACACGGCCACCGAGGCGTACCCCTCGCGCACGGACGTCTCCTACGCCAACGAGCCCGGCGCCCACTACGTCCTGGTCTCCACCGCGGACACCGACGACGCGGGCCCCTTCCAGTTCCGCTCGTTCCGCATCGTGGACGGTGTGATCACGGAGGAGGACGTCGAGGTCGTGGAGGCGTACCCGGCCTGACGGGCCGCGGACGGGCCCCGACCGGGGGCGGTGCCGGGGCGGATCGGGACCGGCGGCATACTGAGCCCGATCATCCGATCAACGACACCAGGGCGGCAGGGTCCAGGAAGCCGGTGCGACACCGGCACGGTCCCGCCACTGTGACCAGGCCCCGAGCCTGGAAGTCAGGAACTGACCTGCCGCCTGCTCCGACCGGCCAGGGGACGTGGACATCCCCGGAGGAGGCCCCCGCCATGCCCAGGCACCCGTACGCCCTGACGGCCGCCGCCGTCACCGCCCTGCTGGTCCCGCTGACCGGCTGCGGCGCCGGCACCACCGAGGCGAAGCCCGACCGCAAGGCGGCGGCCGGCTTCCCCTACACGGTCGACAACTGCGGCACCAGGACGACCTTCGACGCCCCGCCGGAGCGCGTCGTCACCATGAACCAGCACGTCACCGAGGTGATGCTCGCCCTCGGGCTGGAGAAGTCCCTGGTCGGCACCGCCTACCTCGACGACGCCGTGCTGCCCGCGTACAAGAAGGCGTACGACAGTGTCCCGGTGATCGCCAAGGAGTACCCCTCCAAGGAGAAGCTCCTCGCCGCGAACCCGGACTTCGTCTACGGGGGTTACGCGAGCGCCTTCGACGCCAAGGACGGGCTCAGCCGTGACGACCTCGCGAGGTCGGGCGTCGACAGCCGCCTCAACATCGAGAACTGCACCGACCGCCCGGCCACGATGGACGACGTCTACCGCGAGATCGACGAGGTCGGCCGCACCTTCGGGGTCGCGGACCGGGCGAAGTCGTGGAACGAGGAGGCCCGGAAGCGGGTCGCCGCCACCGCGGCGAAGCTGAAGGGCACGGAGCCGGTCTCGGTCTTCGTCTACGACAGCGGCGACAAGACGGCGTTCACCGCCGGCGGCAAGGGCATCGGCAACGAGATGATCACCAGGGCCGGCGGACGGAACGTCTTCGCCGACCTGGACAAGGCCTTCGGCGACGCGAGCTGGGAGCAGGTCGTGGCCCGCAAGCCGGAGGTCGTCGTGATCTACGACTACGGGTCCACGACCGTGGAGCAGAAGAAGAAGCGCCTCCTGGACGACCCGGCCCTCGCGGACGTCCCGGCGATCCGCGACAAGCGCTTCGCGGTGCTGCCGCTGTCCGACGCGGTCCTCGGCGTCCGCGCCCCGGACGCGGTCGCGCGCCTCGCCGACCAGCTCCACCCGGCCGGGCCGAAGGACTGACCCGGTGCGCCGTTCCCCGCACCGCGTCCCCCAGCCGGCCGCCGACCGGGGGACCCCGCCGGGCGAGGGGGCGGCCGAGCCGGCCGCCCCGGGTCCGGCCCCCGACCCCAGCTCTGTCCCCGGCCGGAAGGCGACCCCGCCGGTGTCGCCGGAGGCCGGGCGGGTGCCCCCGCCGGAGGCCGGGCGGACGACCTCTCCGGGCGACCGAGTCCCCCCGCCGGAGGGCCGGGCGACCTCGCCGGACGCGGGGGCGGCCGAGCCGAGCGCCCCCGCCCCCGGCCGGAAGGCGACCCCGCCGGTGTCGCCGGAGGCCGGGCGGGCAACCTCGCCGGACGGCCGGGCGACCTCGCCGGACGACGAGCCGGCCGCCCCCGGTCCGGCCCCCGACCCCAGCTCCGTCCCCGGCCGGAAGGCGACCCCGCCGGTGTCGCCGGAGGCCGGGCGGACGACCTCTCCGGGCGACCGAGTCCCCCCGCCGGAGGGCCGGGCGACCTCGCCGGACGAGGGGGCGGCCGAGCCGGCCGCCCCCAGCCCCGGTCCGGCCCCCGGCCGGAAGGCGGCGACCCCGCGTGGGGCCCGGCCGCGGCGGGGCGGCGTGAGCGCCGGGCGGGCGCGGGTCGCGGTCGTCGTCGGCGGGCTGCTCGTCGCGCTCGCCGTGGCCGTGGTCGCGGGGCTGGGCCTCGGGTCCGTCCCGATTCCGCCCGGGGAGGTGCTGGCCGTGCTCACCGGGCAGGCCGAACGCAGCCCGACCCGCACGATCCTGCTGGACGTCCGGCTGCCCCGGGTGCTGCTCGGCGCGATCGTCGGGGCCGGGCTCGCCGTCGTCGGCACCGTCCTCCAGGCGCTGGTGCGCAACCGGCTCGCGGACCCGTTCCTCCTCGGGATCTCCTCCGGCGCCTCCACCGGCGCGGTCACCGTCCTGGTCCTCGGCATCGGCGGCGGCCTCACCACGGCCGTCGCCATGCCGGCCGGCGCCTTCGCTGGGGCGCTCGCCGCGACCGTCGCGGTGTGGTTCCTCGCCCGCCGGGGCGGGACCATGACCGGGGGCCGGCTGGTGCTCGCGGGCGTCACCGTCTCGTACATCCTCACCGCGCTCACCACCCTGGTCCTCATCGCCTCCGGGCGGCCCGAACACTTCCGGGAGGCGCTGTTCTGGAGCCTCGGGGGGCTCGGCAGCGCCCGCTGGGACGGCATCCTCATGCCGGGGGCCGTCCTCGCCGCCGGGCTCGTGGTTCTCGTCGCCCTGGCCCGGCCGCTGGACCTGATGCTCGCGGGGGAGGAGGGCGCGACCCTGCTCGGCCTGGACACCTCGCGCTTCCGGGCCGCCGTCTTCGTCCTGGTGTCCCTGGTCACCGCCGTGATGGTGGCCGTCAGCGGCGCCGTCGGCTTCATCGGCCTGATGGTCCCGCACGCCGCCAGGCTGCTGGTGGGCGCCGGGCACCGTGCCCTCCTGCCCGTCGCCGCGCTCGGCGGGGCCGTCGCCCTCGTCGTCGCCGACCTCGCCGCCCGGACCGTCGCCGCCCCGCAGGACGTCCCGGTCGGCGTACTGACCGCACTCACCGGCGGGCCGCTCTTCCTGTGGCTGATGCGCCGCCGAGGCGAAGGAGCCACCGTATGAGACCCGGGCCCCCGCCCAGCGCCCCCGCCGCGACCCCCGCCGCCCGCCTCACCGTCGAAGAGCTGTCCCACCGCGCGGACGGCGGACGCGCGGTGGGCGGCCGACTCCTCGTCGACGGCGTCTCGTTCACCGTCGAGCCCGGCGAGACCCTCGGTCTGGTCGGCCCCAACGGCAGCGGCAAGACCACCCTGCTCCGCTGCGTCTACGGCACCCTGCGTCCCACCGGCGGCCGGGCCCTCCTCGACGGGGAGGACCTGCACACCATGGGCACCAAGGCGCGGGCCCGCCGCCTCGCCACCGTCCCCCAGGACGGCCACACCGACTTCGAACTGACGGTCCGTGAGATCGTGGCCATGGGCCGCGCCCCGCACAAGCGTTTCTGGGAGCCGGAGAACGCCGGTGACACGGCCGCCGTCGACGCCGCCCTCGACCTGGTCCGGATCACCGGCCTCGCCGACCGCCTCTTCCCGACCCTCTCCGGCGGTGAGCGCCAGCGCGCCCTGGTCGCCCGCGCCGTCGTCCAGCGGCCCGCCCTGGTGGTGCTCGACGAGCCCACCAACCATCTCGACATCCGGTACCAGCTCGACGTCCTCTCCCTGGTGCGCGGCCTCGGCACCACCGCCCTGCTCGCCCTGCACGACCTCAACATCGCCGCCTACTACTGCGACCGGCTCCTCGTGCTGAACGGCGGCCGAGCCGTCGCCGCCGGGACTCCCGCCGAGGTGCTGACCACCGAGATGCTGGCCGAGGTCTACGGTGTGGACGCGGAGGTCGCGGTGCACCCGCGCACCGGCGCACCCTCGGTCACCTACCTCCCGCGACCGCATGGTGAGCGGAGAGTGTCCATCATCTGAGATCACACTCCGGATCCCGGACAGGGAATCGATACGATGACCGCATGGTTGTCCCAGACGTGAGCGACAAGACGCCGAGCACCCTGCTGCTCGTTGCGCGGCTGCACGTCGATCTGTGCCGCCTCGCCAGCGCTATCTGTACGGCGCGCGCCCCCCGTCCGGGCGCCTGCGCCGCCTGACGCGCGGACGCACCCCAGCCTCAGCAGCACCCCCTCGCGCGGGGTACCGGCCGCGCGCCCAACGCACCCCTTCCGACAGGAGACCGCACCATGGCCATCGAGGTCCGCATCCCGACCATCCTCCGCAGCTACACCGACGGCGCCAAGGCCGTCGAGGGCAACGGCGACACCCTCGCCGAGCTGTTCGCCGACCTCGAGTCCCGCCACACCGGCATCCAGGAGCGCATCGTCGACGGGGGCCAGCTCCGCCGCTTCGTCAACGTCTACCTCAACGACGAGGACGTCCGCTTCCTGGACGGCATCTCCACCCAGCTCTCCGACGGCGACAACGTGACGATCCTCCCGGCCGTCGCCGGCGGCATGCGCTGATGCGGTACGACTCCCCGCTCGCGGCCGTCGGCAACACGCCGCTGGTCCGCCTGCCGCGGCTGTCCCCCTCCGAGGAGGTCCGGATCTGGGCCAAGCTGGAGGACCGCAACCCCACCGGCTCCGTCAAGGACCGGCCCGCCCTGCACATGGTCGAGCAGGCGGAGAAGGACGGCCGGCTCACCCCCGGCTGCACGATCCTCGAACCCACCAGCGGCAACACCGGCATCTCACTGGCGATGGCGGCCCGGCTCAAGGGCTACCGCATCGTCTGCGTCATGCCGGAGAACACCTCCCAGGAGCGTCGGGACCTGCTCGCCATGTGGGGCGCCGAGATCATCTCGTCCCCCGCCGCGGGCGGCTCCAACACCGCGGTGCGGGTGGCGAAGGAACTGGCCGCGGAGAACCCGTCCTGGGTGATGCTCTACCAGTACGGCAACCCGGACAACGCGGGCGCCCACTACGCCACCACCGGCCCCGAGATCCTGGCCGACCTGCCCTCCGTCACCCACTTCGTGGCGGGCCTCGGCACCACCGGCACCCTGATGGGCGCGGGCCGCTATCTGCGCGAGCACAAGCCGGACGTGCAGATCGTCGCCGCCGAACCGCGCTACGACGACCTGGTGTACGGGCTGCGCAACCTCGACGAGGGCTTCGTCCCCGAGCTGTACGACGCCTCCGTCCTCACCACCCGCTTCTCCGTCGGCTCGGCGGACGCGGTCACCCGCACCCGTGAACTCCTCCAGCAGGAGGGCATCTTCGCGGGCGTCTCGACCGGCGCGGCCCTGCACGCGGCCATCGGCGTCGGCCGCAAGGCGGTGAAGGCGGGGGAGTCCGCGGACATCGTGTTCGTCGTCGCCGACGGCGGCTGGAAGTACCTCTCCACCGGGGTCTACACGGCGGCCACCACCGAGGAAGCGATCGAGACCCTCCAGGGCCAGCTCTGGGCCTGACGCCAGCTGCGTGACGCGACGCCGCGTGACGTGACGCGACGACCCGGCCCCGCCCGGCCGGGTCCCCGCATCGTGGGCCCGGTCGTGGCGCGCCGGCGGGCTCAGGCGGCCAGGTGACGCACCCGCGCCCACACCGCCGGGTCCGCCCTCCCCACCCGGCGCCGGAACCCTCGCACCGGGACCTCGCGCAGCTCGTCCGTCTCCAGGAAGCTCGCGCGCCCCCGTGCGTCCCCGACCGAGCCCGCCGGCAGCGCGATCACCCCCGGCCGCTCCTCGTGGTGCCTGCTGGTGATCTTCGCGACCAGCGCGGTCCCGCCGCGCACCGAGAGGACCAGGCACGGCCGGTCCTTGGAGCCGGGGCCGTCCTCGTAGGGCACGTCCGCCCACCAGATCTCGCCCGCCCGGGGCGCACGTTCCGGCCCGCCGCGTTCCGGGCCGCCGGGCCGTCCGGGCCGGGGACCGGCCGGGGGCCGGGGACGGACCCCGCCCCGGGCGCGCTCACCCGGCCGCGCCGGGGGCCTGCGCCGCCGCGCCGGGCGTCCGCTCCGCCCGAAGGCGTCCGACAGGGCCACGACCAGCGCGAGCACCACGACCGCGCCCACGGCGAGCCACCACCACGAGTCCATGGTCCAGACGGTACCCTCGCCCGTCCGGCCCTGTCCGGACACGGAGGTGAGTTCCCCCACAACAGAGCGTCGCTGAGGAGCGACAGGCCCAGGGCGGCCTTACGCTCGACGAACCGCACGACCTTCCCCCAGCCCTCCTTCGCCAACGGAGGTTCACGCTCCATGAAGCTCACCGTCGTCGGTTGCTCGGGGTCGTTCCCGTCCGCGGATTCGGCCTGTTCGAGCTACCTCGTAGAGGCCGACGGCTTCCGGCTGCTCCTCGACATGGGCAACGGCGCCCTGGGCGAGCTGCAGCGCCACTGCGGTCTCTACGACCTCGACGCCATCTTCCTCAGCCATCTCCACGCGGACCACTGCATCGACATGTGCGGGTACTTCGTGGCCCGTTACTACCGCCACGACGGCGGCCGCTGCCCCGCGATCCCGGTCTACGGGCCCGAGGGCACCGAGCAGCGGCTGACCACCGCCTACGCGGACACCCCGTCGCCCTCCTCGATGAGCGAGGTCTTCGACTTCCACACCCTGAAGCCGGGGAGTTTCGAGATCGGGCCGTTCCAGGTCCGCACCGAGCGCATGGCCCACCCCGTCGAGACGTACGGCATCCGGGTCGAGCACGGCGGCCGCTCCCTCACGTACTCCGGGGACACCGGCGTCAGCGCCGCGCTCGACGAACTGGCCGCCGGGACGGACCTCTACCTGTGCGAGGCCTCCTTCGTGCACGGCAAGGAGAGCATCCCGGACCTGCACCTCAACGGCCGGGAGGCGGGCGCCTCCGCCGCCGCGGCCGGGGCCGGTCGGCTGGTGCTGACCCACATCCCGCCGTGGACGGACGGCGAGCGCAACCTCGCCGACGCCCGCGAGGTCTACGCGGGCCCCTCCGAGATCGCCGTCCCCGGCGCCGTCTACGAGGTCTGAGCGGCCCGGCCGCTGCCACCGGGCCGGGCGGACCGCCCGGTGGCAGAATTGGCCCCGACCGCATCACCGCCCGGCCTGCGAGGGGGCCATGGCAGAAGATCTCGCGGACACCGGCCCGCCGAAGGAACCCGAACCCGGCACCCGCCGCCCCGAACTGAAGCACGGCGCGATCGGCTTCTTCGACGCGCTCGTCATCGGCATCAACTCGACGTCCCCGGCCTACTCCCTGGCCGCCGTCATCGGCCCCATCGTGGCCCTCGTCGCCGTCTACGCCCCCGGCGTGGTCCTGGCCTCGTTCGTCCCGATGCTGCTGATCGCCTCCGCCTTCTTCTACCTCAACCGCGTCGACCAGGACTGCGGCACCACCTTCTCCTGGGTCACCCGCGCGATGGGGCCCTGGGCCGGGTGGCTCGGCGGCTGGGCGATCATGATGACCGGTGTGCTGGTGGTCGGCTCCCTCGCCGACGTGGCCGTCGGCTTCGGACTGCTGACCGTGGGCCTGGACAGCTGGGCCGAGAACGACCTGGTCCGCCAGCTGCTCACCGTGCTGCTGATCCTGGTCATGACGGCGATCTGCGTGATCGGCACCGAGGCCTCCGCCCGGGTCCAGAACGCCCTGATCGTCGCCCAGATCATCTGCCTGCTGATCTTCGCCGCGGTCGCCCTCTACCGGGTCTACGCGGGCACCGGCTCGCTGGACGCGGTCACGCCGGACATCGACTGGCTGAATCCGTTCGGCGCCGGCGGGGCCGCGCTCACCGGAGGGCTGCTGCTGGGCGTGTTCATGTACTGGGGCTGGGAGTCGGCGGTCAACCTCACCGAGGAGGTCAAGGACTCCGCGAGCGCGCCGGGCCGGGCCGGCGTCTGGTCCACGGTCGTGCTGGTCGTGACCTACCTGTCCGTGGGCATCGCGGTCGTCGCCTACGCGGGGCCCGCCTTCCTCGCCGAGAACGCGGCCGAGGAGGAGTTCATCTTCGCCGTCCTCGCCAACGAGGCCATGGGCGGCTGGGACTGGATCGTCCTGCTCGCGGTGTCCACCTCCGCGCTCGCCTCCACCCAGACCACCATCATCCCGGCCTCCCGTACCGCCCTGTCGATGGCCCGGCGCGGCGCCCTGCCCGGCACGCTGGCGCGCATCCACCCGCGCTTCCGCACCCCCGACGTGAGCACCTGGGGCGTCGCCGTCGTCGCGATCCTCTGGTACCTCGTCGTCAACCAGATCAGCGAGAACGCCCTCTTCGACTCGCTGACCGCCCTCTCGCTGCTCATCGCCTTCTACTACGCGCTCACGGGGGTGGCCTGCGCCGTCTACTACCGCCGCCATCTGACCGAGAGCGTGAAGAACTTCCTGCTCATCGGCCTCGGCCCGCTGGTCGGCGCCGGGCTGCTGGCCTGGCTGCTGGTGGAGTCGGTCGCCGACATGGCCGACCCGGCGAATTCGTACAGCGGGGTGTCCTGGTTCGGCCTCGGGCCGCCGCTGGTCATCGGCATCGTGATCACGGTGGTGGGCCTCCTGGTGATGGTCGCGCAGCGGTTCGCGGGCGGCCCGTTCTGGCGCGAGCGCCCCTCGGTGGCCGACCCGGACCTGGTCCACGGCGGGAGCGGACCGCCGTCCGCACCGCCGTCCGCGCCGCCGTCCGCGCCGCCGGGGAGGTCCTGACATGTCGGTGGTCCTCGGCTACGACGAGTCCCCGGGCGCGCTGCGGGCACTGCGGGTCGCGATCGAGGTGGCCGCAGCCTTCGGCGAACCCCTGGTGCTGGTGTACGGGGCGGCCGCGCCCGGCGGCGGGATCGGCGAGGAGTACGGCGCCCACTCCGACGCGGTCCGCCAGGCGGGCCGCGTCGCCCTGACGCACGCGGTGGAGGCGGCAGACGAGGCGGGCGTCCCGACCACCGTGGAGATCCTGGACGAACGCCCGGCCCAGGCCCTGCTGGACGCGGCGGCCCGGCACGGCGGCCGGGTGATCGTGGTCGGCAGCTACGGGGAGAGCCCGATGCGGGGCGCCCTCCTCGGGTCGACCCCGCACAAGCTGCTGCACCTGTCGACCGTTCCGGTCCTCTGCGTCCCGGGCGAGGAGACGACCCTCTGACGCGGCCCCGCCCGCTTCCCGACCGCCCCTCGCCCGCTTCCCGACCGTCCCGACCGTCCCGACCGTCCCGTGCCCGGGACACCACGGATTGCGGACATGACCGGAGCCCCGGCCCTGAGGACAAGGGCGGGGGCTCCGGATGCGGGGTGCCGGTCCGTGGGGCCGGACCGGCGGGGCGTGGGGCTACTTGGCCTCGGCCTTCTGGAGCTCGGCCAGCTCCTCGTCGGACTCGCGGCCCGGCGTCGGCAGGTTGAACTTGGTGATCGCGAAGCGGAAGACCACGTAGTAGACCGCCGCGAAGACCAGGCCGACCAGGGCGAGGCCCCAGGGGTTGGACGCGATGCCCAGGTTGAGGAAGAAGTCGACCGCGCCGGCGGAGAAGCCGAAGCCGTCCTTCATGCCCAGGGACCAGGTGAGCGCCATGGAGACACCGGTCAGCACCGCGTGGATCGCGTACAGCACCGGGGCGATGAACATGAAGGTGAACTCGATCGGCTCGGTGACACCGGTGACGAAGGAGGTCAGCGCGAGGGAGAACATCATGCCGCCGACGACCTTGCGGCGCTCGGGACGGGCGCAGTGCACGATCGCGAGGCAGGCCGCCGGGAGGGCGAACATCATGATCGGGAAGAAGCCGGTCATGAACTGTCCGGCGGTCGGGTCACCGGCGAGGAAGCGGGCGATGTCGCCGCTCTTGCCCTCGTAGGTGCCGGCCTGGAACCACGGGAAGGAGTTGAGCAGGTGGTGCATGCCGACCGGGATCAGGGCACGGTTGGCGACACCGAAGATGCCGGCGCCGACCGCGCCGGACTCGACCAGGCTCTCACCGAACCAGTGCAGGCCCGCGCCGAGCCACGGCCAGATCAGACCGAAGAGGATGCCGGTGAGCAGACCGGCGAACGCGGAGAGGATCGGGACCAGCCGGCGGCCGCCGAAGAAGCCCGCCCAGTCGGGCAGCTTGGTGCGGTAGAAGCGCTGGTAGAGCAGCGCCACGATGATGCCCATGACCACGCCGCCGAGGACCTTGGCGTCCACGGCCTGCTCCACCATGACGATCTTGCCGTCGACGATGGCTTCCTTCTTCGGCAGGCTGCTGTCGGTGAAGGTGCCGAGGACGCTCTTGAAGACCAGGTAGCCGGCCACGGCGGCCAGCGCGGTCGAGCCGTCCGACTTCTTGGCGAAGCCGATCGCGATGCCGACGGCGAACAGCAGCGCCATGTTGTCGAGCAGCGCGCCGCCGCCGGCCGCCATATACCCGGCGATCTTGGTGATGAAGGTCGGGAACGACTCCTTGCCCAGCATGTCGGGCTGACCGAAGCGCACCAGCAGCGCGGCCGCGGGCAGCACGGCGACCGGCAGCATCAGGCTGCGGCCGATGCGCTGCATGACCGCCATCGCGCCGGCGCCCGTCTTCTTCTTGTCCGCCCCGGGGGCGGCGCTTGCCGTGGACATCAACTTCCTCCATGGGACAAGACGTCGCCGAGCGGAACACGGGGGAGGGCGGCGTCTCAAAAGGGGGACGCGGCCGGGTGTGGTCTGGACCGCGTGGTCTACACCTTTGAGTGGTGTAGACCTGTTGTAGCACGGTGAACGTTAGATAAGGAACCTGCGAATTTCCCGCCCGGGATAACAATCAGGTCAACCACGCGAGGGCCCCCGGACCCCGCTGGGTCCGGGGGCCTCGGGGGCCGCGCGTTCTGCCTGGTGGGAGGGGTGCGGCGGCGCGCTACCTGGTCTGCTCGCGCTCCACCTCCTTCTCCACCTCCTCGGGTTCACGCCCAGGAGTCGGAATATTGAAGACAGTGATCAGAACTCTGAAGAGCACGTAGTAGACGACCGCGAAGCAGGCGCCGATCGGGATGATGAGCCACGGTTTTGTGTCCAGGTGCCAGTTGACGACGTAGTCGATGAGGCCCGCCGAGAAGCTGAAGCCCGCCTTCACGCCCAGCGCCCAGGTGATCGCCATCGACGCGCCCGTCAGCAGCGCGTGCAGACCGTACAGCAGCGGCGCGGCGAACATGAAGGAGAACTCGATCGGCTCGGTCACGCCCGTCACGAACGAGGTCAGGCCCACCGAGACCATCAGACCGGCGACCCTCTTGCGGTGCTCGGGCCGGGCGCAGTGGGTGATCGCGAGGGCGGCGGCCGGCAGGCCGAACATCATGATCGGGAAGAAGCCCGACATGAACAGGCCGGCGTCCGGGTCGCCCGCGAAGAACCGGGTGAGGTCGCCCTGCACCACCGTGCCGTCGTCGTCCTCGTACTCGCCCGCCTGGAACCAGAAGAAGGTGTTGAGGAACTGGTGCATGCCGATCGGGATGAGCAGCCGGTTGGCGACGCCGAAGATACCGGCGCCCCAGGCGCCCAGGCCGATCAGCTGGCGCGCGAAGGTGGTCAGCCCGTCACCCACCGGCTCCCACAGCAGGCCGAAGAGGACGCCGAGCGCACAGCAGACGAAGGCCATGATGATCGGCACCAGCCGCCGGCCGTTGAAGAAGCCCAGCCACTCGACCAGCTTGGTGCGGTGGTAGCGCTGCCAGATCACGGCGGTCAGCAGGCCGATCAGGATGCCGCCCAGGACGCCCGGGTTCTGCGGGACCCCGTCGGGCAGCTCCTCGGTCACCGAGCCGTCGATCGGGAACGCCTTGAGGACGTTGAAGTAGACGAGGAAGCCCGCCACCGCGGCCAGTGCCGTCGAGCCGTCCGCCTTCTTCGCGAAGCCGATGGCCACACCGATGCAGAAGAGCAGGGGCAGACCGAGGGCCCCGTCCAGGATGCCGGTGCCGCCCTTGATCAGGACGTTCGCGGTCTTCTCCCAGAACGGGCCGTCGAGGTACGCGGCGAAGAGATTGCCCAGGCTGACGAGGAGGCCGGCGGCCGGCAGTACGGCGACCGGGAGCTGGAGGCTGCGGCCCACCTTCTGGAGCCCCTGGAAGAGGGTGCTCCACCCGCTGCGCCGCGGTGTCGCCGTGCTCTCGGTGCTCATGGGCGTCCTCCCGGAACAGGCTCTGTTTGGCAGGTGTTTGCAGACTGGTGTAGACCAGTCGGCAGGCGGTTCCGGCACCCGCCCCATGGCAGACGCGGGGCGGAGCGCTGGTGATCGTCATCATTGGGGACGAGACGGCGACCCGCCCGTGAGGATGGGCCAACCGTGCGTTACCGTGACAAACCGGATCATTCATGGGCCGGACAGCGCACCGCGCAGAACCTCAGGGAGAAAGACATGGCCAGCAAGGCTGAGAAGATCGTCGCCGGTCTCGGCGGCATCGACAACATCGAGGAGATCGAGGGCTGCATCACCCGTCTCCGCACCGAGGTCGTCGACCCCGACAAGGTCGACGAGGCCGCCCTCAAGGCCGCCGGCGCCCACGGCGTCGTCAAGATGGGCACCGCGATCCAGGTCGTCATCGGCACCGACGCCGACCCGATCGCCGCCGACATCGAAGACATGATGTGAGCCGCGGCCCGAGCCGCAGCCACCCGACCTGAGGCGGCCCGCGACGGCACCGCCCGCGCGGCGCGCGACCGTACCGCCCGAGGGGTCCGATCCGATCATCCGGAACGGGCCCCTCACCCGTCTGCCGATAGGCTCGCCCCCATGTCACGCATCGACGGCCGCACCCCCGAACAGCTCCGCCCCGTCACCATCGACCGCGGATGGAGCAAGCACGCCGAGGGCTCCGTCCTCATCTCCTTCGGCGACACCAAGGTCTTCTGCACCGCCTCCTTCACCGAGGGCGTCCCCCGCTGGCGCAAGGGGAGCGGCGAGGGCTGGGTCACCTCCGAGTACTCGATGCTGCCCCGCTCCACCAACACCCGCGGCGACCGCGAGTCCGTCCGCGGCAAGATCGGCGGCCGCACCCACGAGATCAGCCGGCTGATCGGCCGCTCGCTGCGCGCCGTCATCGACTACAAGGCCCTCGGCGAGAACACCGTCGTCCTCGACTGCGACGTCCTCCAGGCCGACGGCGGCACCCGCACCGCCGCGATCACCGGCGCCTACGTGGCCCTCGCGGACGCCGTCTCCTGGGCCCAGGGCAAGAAGCTGATCAAGGCCGGCCGGCAGCCCCTCACCGGGACCGTGGCCGCCGTCTCCGTCGGCATCGTCGACGGCGTCCCCCTCCTCGACCTCTGCTACGAGGAGGACGTGCGCGCCGAGACCGACATGAACGTCGTCTGCACCGGCGACGGGCGGTTCGTCGAGATCCAGGGCACCGCCGAGGCCGAGCCCTTCGACCGCAAGGAGCTCAACGCCCTCCTCGACCTCGCCACCGGCGGCTGCGCCGACCTCGCCGCCCTCCAGCGGGCCGCCCTCGACACCACGGCCCCCACCGCCTGACCGGCGGCACCCGCCGGGGGACCGGCCCGCGGTGGCGCCCGTCACGGCAACCACCCGGCCCCCCGGCGGCGTCCCTACCGGTAACGGGCGCCCGGGCCGAACCGCGCGCCCGTCCGTCACCGGGGAGGACCTCCATGCCTGCGCGCCGCCGCACCGCCGCCACCGTCGCCGCCGTCGCCCTGCTCGTGCCCGCAGCCGTCGGCTGCAGCGCGCTCGACACGGCACTCGACTGCGTCCGGACCGCCGACGCCATCGCCACCAGCGTCGACAACCTCCAGAGGGCCGCCTCCAGCGCCACCGAGGACCCCACCCAGGCCGAGGAAGCACTCGACGCCATCGACCGCGAGCTGGGCAACCTGGGCGACACCACCGACAACGCCGACCTCAGCAAGGCCGTCGACGACCTCGGCACCGGCGTCGAGAACGTCCGCGCGTCCATCGAGGCCGGCGACGCCACCCCCGACCTCGCCCCCGTGACCGACGCGGCGGCCGAGATCACCAAGGTCTGCACCCCGTAGATACTGGGGGCATGACGCGCCTGATCCTCGCCACCCGCAACGCCGGGAAGATCACCGAACTGAGGGCCATCCTCGCCGACGCGGGCCTCCCCCACGACCTCGTCGGCGCGGAGGCCTTCCCCGACGTCCCGGACGTCAAGGAGACCGGCGTCACCTTCGCCGAGAACGCCCTCCTCAAGGCCCACGCCCTCGCGCAGGCCACCGGCCTGCCCGCCGTCGCCGACGACTCCGGCCTCTGCGTCGACGTCCTCGGCGGCGCCCCCGGCATCTTCTCCGCCCGCTGGGCCGGCCGGCACGGCGACGACCGGGCCAACCTGGACCTGCTCCTCGCCCAGCTCCTCGACATCGACGTCCCGCACCGCGGCGCGCACTTCGCCTGCGCCGCCGCCCTCGCCCTGCCCGACGGCACCGAACGCGTCGTCGAGGGCCGCCTCACCGGCACCCTGCGCCGCGCCCCGCACGGCACCAACGGCTTCGGCTACGACCCGATCCTCCAGCCGGACGGCGAGAGCCGGACCTGCGCCGAGCTGAGCCCCGAGGAGAAGAACGCCATCAGCCACCGCGGCAAGGCCTTCCGCGCGCTGGTCCCGGTGGTCCGCGAACTGCTGGGCTGAGGCCGGCCGGACTCCGTACGACGAGGGCCGGGCCGCGCGTGCTGCGCGGCCCGGCCCTCGTGCATCCCGTCGTACGGCCTGTGGGACTCGAACCCACACGGGCGAAAGCCCACTGGGACCTAAACCCAGCCTGTCTGACCAGTTCCAGCAAGGCCGCGGGCGATGATTCATCGTAGCGGGCGGCCCTTGGCCCGGCGGAGGGTGTCAGAACTTCGGATCGGGGGCCGTCGCGATCACCATCTCGGCGGCCTCCTCCTTGGTGCTCACCGACGGGGGCGAGCCGTCCAGCGGCTTCTGCGCGGTCTCCTTCATACACGCGACGGCGATCACACCGACCAGTGCCGCGGCCATCGCGTAGTAGGCCGGCATCAGAGCGGAGCCGGTCAGGCTGATCAGCGCGGTGATCACCAGCGGGGTCGTGCCGCCGAAGAGGGAGGCGGAGAGGTTGTAGCCCACGGACAGCGAGCCGTAGCGCACATGCGTCGGGAAGAGGGCCGGCAGGGCCGCCGACATGGTGCCCAGCATGCAGACCAGGGACAGGCCGAGCATCGCCATCCCGACGATGATCGCCGCCATGCTGCCCTGCCCGATCAGCAGGAACGCGGGCAGGGACAGCACCAGGAAGCCCAGCATGCCGGCCATCAGCAGCGGCTTGCGGCCGAAACGGTCACTCAGCCTCCCGACCTGGTTGATGACGCACATCAGGGCGACCATCACCCCGAGCAGCACCATCAGCCCGTGGGTCTCGCTGTAGCCGAGCTCGTCCGAGAGATAGGTCGGCATGTACGACAGCAGCATGTAGTCGGTGACGTTGTACGCGCCGACCAGGGCGATGCAGAGGATCAGGGTGGGCCAGTACTCGCGGAAGATCCTCGCCAGGTCCCCCTTCGCGGAGGTCTCCACGGTGTCCGCGGCCTCGGAGGCGTGTGCGGACTCCTCCTCCAGCTTCTGGAAGGCGGGCGTCTCGTCCAGGCGCAACCGCAGATAGAGGCCGACCAGGCCGAGCGGCCCCGCGACCAGGAACGGGATCCGCCAGCCCCAGTCCTCCATGGTCGCGCTGCCCAGGAGCGCGGTCAGCGCGGTGACCAGGCCGGCCGCGCCGACGTAGCCGGCCAGGGTGCCGAACTCCAGGAAGCTGCCGAAGAAGCCGCGCCGTTTGTCGGGGGCGTACTCGGCGATGAAGGTGGACGCCCCGCCGTACTCGCCGCCGGTGGAGAAGCCCTGAACCAGACGGAAGAGGATCAGCAGGGCGGGGGCCCAGAAGCCGATCGAGGCGTACGAGGGGATCAGCCCGATGGCGAAGGTGCCCACCGCCATCAGGATCATCGTCAGGGCGAGCACCTTCTTGCGGCCGATCCGGTCGCCCATCGGCCCGAAGAACATCCCGCCGAGCGGACGCACCAGGAAGGCGACCGCGAAGGTCGCGAAGGAGGACAGCAACTGGGCGGTGTCGTTGCCGGACGGGAAGAAGACACGACCGATGGTGACGGCCAGGTAGCTGTAGATCCCGAAGTCGAACCACTCCATGGCGTTGCCCAGCGAGGCGGCCTTCACGGCCCGCTTGACCGCGGCCTCGTCGGTGACGGTGATGTCCGTCCGCCTGAGCTTGGGGTTCTTCCGCTGTTTGATCGTGCGGAAAAGGATGGGGTGGCGTTTGACCGCCGCGGGGTCCGGGGTCGGCCCCTGGCCGGGCTCCGCCATGATCGTGTCCTTTCCTGGGTGGTCCTGCCAGGGGATACGTCTGACCGATCGTGGCGAAAGCAAACCGCGACCCCGTTCGAGCGAGGTCGCGGTCACAGGGCGGGCCCCGGCGGTTCAGATGCCCAGGTCCTTGATGATCTTGGCGACGTGGCCGGTGGCCTTGACGTTGTAGAGGGCGCGCTCGACCTTGCCGTCCTCGTCGACGACGACGGTGGAGCGGATCACGCCGGTCACCGTCTTGCCGTAGAGCTTCTTCTCGCCGAAGGCGCCGTACGCGGTCAGTACCTCCTTGGACGGGTCGCCGACCAGGGTGACCTTGAGGTTCTCCTGCTCGCGGAACGTCGCCAGCTTCTCCGGCTTGTCGGGGGAGACGCCGATGACGTCGTAGCCGGCCGAGGCGAGGACCTCAAGGTTGTCGGTGAAGTCGCACGCCTGCTTGGTGCAGCCGGGGGTGAGCGCCGCCGGGTAGAAGTACACGATCACCTTGCGGCCCTTGTGGTCGGCGAGGGAGACCTCGTTGCCGTCGGCGTCGGGCAGGGTGAAGGCGGGGGCGGTGTCGCCGGGCTGGAGGCGCTCGCTCATGGTTCTCCTCGGGTCACGCGGGTGAGTACGCCGTCGAGCGTAATGGGGGTGCCGTGGGGTGCGGTGGCGCGAGTGCTGACAGACTGTCGATGCAGGACCACACAGGCGGACCCGGAGACGGAAGGCGGCGGCGGTGTCGGATACCAGGACCCCAGCGCAGATCGAGGCGGACATCGTGCGCCGGCGCGAGCAGCTCGCCGAGATGCTCGACGAGATCGGTGTGCGGGTGCACCCGAAGACGGTGATCGGCGACGCGAAGGCGAAGGTCGTGTCGACCGTGGACGCGACGGCGGGGCGCGCGTTCGTCGCGGTGAACCGCACGATGTCGGACGTGAAGGGGAAGTTCGTCTCGGACGACGGCGCGCCGAGGCTGGAGCGCGTGGTGCCGGTGGCGCTGGTCGCCGTCGGCCTGGTGGGGCTGCTGGCGATGTCGGCGCGCCGCCGCCGGGGCTGACCCGGCCGACCCCTGGGCGTCCGGCGGTCGCCGGGGCGGGTAATTTTGTCGCGTGAGCGCCAACAGTCATGAGCAGCGGACCCAGCACGCCACCCAGCACGACAAGCTTCCGATCCGGATGCTGCACGACCGTGTGCTGGTGCGGACCGACATCCCCGAGGGGGAGCGCCGGTCCAGCGGCGGCATCGTGATCCCGGCGACGGCGGCCGTGGGCCGGCGTCTGGCCTGGGCCGAGGTCGTCGCCGTCGGCCAGAACGTGCGCACGGTGGAGCTGGGCGACCGGGTGCTGTACGACCCGGAGGACCGGGCCGAGGTCGAGGTGCGCGGGGTGGCGTATGTGCTGATGCGCGAGCGGGATCTGCACGCGGTGGCGGCCGACCGCTTCCAGGGGTCGGAGGACTCCACCGGGCTGTATCTCTGAGACGTCGCTTCGCGAGGCTGAGGCTTCCCTCCGCGAGGCTGAGGCTTCCCTCCGCGAGGCGTGCCGAAGGGCCGGTGACCAGGTCACCGGCCCTTCGGCACGTCCGGGGCCCTTCGCCGCGTCCGCCCCCGGCCGCTTGCTACCGTGGGGGGACCCCGACGAGACGCGCCGTACCGGGTTTCCGCAAAGACGACGCACCTGAGTACGTGTCCCCGCGTTTCGGAAGGTGTCGTCATGGCCTGGGTTCTGCTGGTGGTCGCCGGTCTGCTGGAGGTCGGCTGGTCGATCGGGATGAAGTTCACGGACGGGTTCACCCGGCTCTGGCCCAGTGTGTTCACCGGTCTGGGGATCGTCGCGAGCATGGTGCTGCTGTCGCAGGCGGCGAAGTCCCTCCCCATCGGGACGGCCTACGGGGTGTGGGTCGGGATCGGTGCGGCGGGGGCCGCGGTCGTGGGCATGGTCGTCCTGGGTGAGCCGGTGACGGCGGCCCGGATCTTCTTCGTGTGCCTGCTGCTGGTGGCGGTCGTCGGCCTGAAGGCGACCTCCGGGCACTGAGCCCGGCCGGCTATCCGTGCGGGGCCGGCGCGGGGTCTGCCGGAGCGCCCGGCGCGGGGTCTGCCGGGGCGCCCGGCGTCGGGGGCGCGGGCGCACGGGTGGCCGGGCCGCTCGGGGCCGCCGGGGGTGCGGACGCCGGAGCCGGCGCCGGGGGGACGAGGGGGGCGACGGCTACGGGGGAGGGCCGCGAGCCCGCCGCCGGTCCGCCCGCCTGCTCGTCCCACGGCTGCTCCCGCACCTCGCCGGTCTCCCCCTCGGTCTCGCCGTCGCCGTCGCCCTCGCCCTCGCCGGGCGGGGGCTCCTCCTCGCGGATCTCCTCGGTGACCCGCAGATCGAAGTCGCTGACCTCGCTGCCTTCGAGGACGGCCGCCGTGTAGTCGGCCCAGATCTCGGCGGGCACCCCGCCGCCGTTGATCCGGGCCGCGCCGAGGGCGCCGTACAGCGGGGTCTGCGCGCCCGTCTTCGGGTTCTGGCCCATCACGGCGACCACGGTGACGAGGTCGGGGGTGTAGCCCGCGAACCAGGCGGCCCGGTCCTCCTCGGCGGTGCCGGTCTTGCCGGCGGCCGGGCGGCCGACCGCGCCGGCGGCGGCGCCGGTGCCGCCCTCCACCACGTTGCGCAGCACCGCGGTCGTGGTGTCGGCGGCCTCCCGGGAGACGGCCCGCCGGGTCGTGCGGTCGGGGAGGGCCACCTCGGTCCCGTTGCGGGTCAGCGACTCCACGATGGTGTGCGGGGTGCGCCGGCCGTGCGCCGCGAGGGTCGCGTACGCCTCGGCCATGTCGACCACGCTGGCGGTGGCGGGGCCGAGGGCGATCGAGGGGGAGGCGGTGAGGTCCGGGGTGGCGGCGGGCAGGCCGAGGGCGATGGCGGTGCGGCGGACCTCGTCGGGGCCGACGTCGACGGCCATCTGCGCGTAGACGGCGTTGACCGAATCGTCGGTGGCACGGCTGACGCTGAGCGGGCCGTAGGAGACGTCGTCCTCGTTCTCGGGGGTGTAGGCGGCGCCGGGCCAGCCCTGGACCGGGCGGGCGGAGGTGCCGTCGTACACGGTGTTGGGGGTGATCGGGCGGCCGTCCTGGGTGGTGGCGGAGTGCTCGACGGCGGCGGCGAAGACGAAGGGCTTGAACGTCGAGCCCACCTGGTAGTCGCGGCGGGTGGCGTTGTTGACGTACTGGCGGGTGTAGTCGACGCCGCCGTACATGGCGACCACCTTCCCGGTGGCCGGGTCGATGGAGGCGCCGCCGACGCGGACGTTGCGGTCGGCCTCGTTGCCCTCGTCGAGCCGGGAGGTGACGCGTTCGCCGACGGCCTCGGCGAAGGCGTCCTGCATACCGGGGTCGAGGGTGGTGGTGATCCGGTAGCCGCCGGCGGCCAGCGACTTCTCGTCCACGGTCCCGGTGCGGGCGAGGTACTCCTCGACGGCCTGCACGATGTAGCCGCGCTGGCCGGAGAGTCCGGGGGAGCGGCCGGCCTGCTGCGGGGCGGGGAAGCGCATGCCCGCGCGCTCGGCGGGGGTGAGCCAGCCCTCCTTGACCATGCCGTCGAGGACGTAGTTCCAGCGGGCGAGGGCGGCGCCCCGGTTCTGCGGGTGGGTGGTGATGTCGTACTGGCTGGGGGCGTTGAGCAGGGAGGCGAGGTAGGCGCCCTCGGCGGTGCCGAGGTCGGCCGCGTCCTTGCCGTAGTAGGCGTGGGCGGCGGCCTGGATGCCGTAGGCGTTGCGGCCGAAGTAGCTGGTGTTGAGGTAGCCGCGCAGGATCTCGTCCTTGCTCTGCTCGCGGCCGAGCTTCACCGCGATGAAGAACTCCTTCACCTTGCGGGTGACGGTCTGCTCCTGGGCGAGGTAGTAGTTCTTGACGTACTGCTGGGTGATGGTCGAACCGGACTGGCGGCCCTTGCCGGTGACGGTGTTCCAGCCCGCGCGGACCATCGCCAGGGGGTCGATCGCGGGCGCGGAGTAGAAGTCCCGGTCCTCGGCGGCGAGGACGGCCCGCCGGACGGTGAGCGGGACCTCGGTGAGCCGGACGTTCTCGCGGTTGACGTCCCCGTCGCGGGCGATCTGGGTGCCGTCGCGGTAGAGGTAGACATTGGTCTGCGCGGTCGCGGAGGCGTTGGCCGCCGGGATGTCGACGAGCAGATAGCCGGCGGTCAGCCCGCCGGCGGTCAGGAGTGCGACGAGCAGCGCCGCGCCGAGGACCATGCGCCAGGTGGGGATGACGCGGCGCCAGCCGGTGCGTCTGCGGCGGGCCTTGGCAGCCTCGGGGCCGGTGGCTCCGGCGACGGTGGCGTCCCGGGGGGTCCAGCGCTCCTGCTGTGACTCGTCACTCATGTCCCCATAGTGCACTTTTGTCCGTCTTATCCCTTTGATCTGGGCGCGTCGTCCCGGGGCGTTGATCCGGGCCGTCGCCCGGGCGCGGGGGCGCGGCGGAGGCCGGAAAAGCGCTCGCGGGGGCCGGGCGGACCTGGCTAGGGTCGTGCGCTTTGGTACCGGCCGGCAGGGCCGGGCGCCCGGGCGGACGAAGGGGGTGCGGGCTGTGGTGCGGCTCTATGCGGTCGTCGCAGCGGGTGGGTTCCGCCGCTATGCCACCTATCGTGTGGCCACGGCCGCGGGGGTGTTCACCAACACCGTCTTCGGCTTCATCGTGGCGTACACCTATATGGCCCTGTGGGACGCCCGGCCCGGACTCGGGGGATACGACCAGTCCCAGGCCCTCACCTATGTATGGCTCGGCCAGGCCCTGCTGATGACCTGCGCCATGATGGGCGGCGGCTTCGAGGACGAACTCGTCGAGCGCATCCGCACCGGTGACATCGCGGTCGACCTCTACCGCCCCGCCGACCTCCAACTGTGGTGGCTGGCGGGCGACCTGGGGCGGGCCGCGTTCCATCTCCTCGGCCGGGGCATCGTGCCGATGGCCGTGGGTGCCCTCGCCTTCGACCTGGCGCTGCCCGCCTCCCCGTTCTCCTGGCTCGCCTTCCTCCTCGCCGTCGCGCTGGGGGTCGTGGTGAGCTTCGCGTTCCGCTTCCTGGTCGCCCTCTCCGCTTTCTGGCTGCTGGACGGGGCGGGGGTGCTCCAGATCTGCTGGCTCGCCACCATGTTCTTCTCCGGGATGCTGCTGCCGCTGAACGTCTTCCCCGGCGCCCTCGGCGAGGTCGCCCGCGCGCTGCCCTGGTCCTCGCTGCTCCAGATCCCGGCGGACGTCTTCCTCGGCCGGCACACCGGCTGGGACCTGGCCGGTGCCTACGCCTTCCAGGCCGGCTGGGCCCTGGCCCTGCTCGCGGCCGGCCGGGCCCTCCAGACGGCCGCGACCCGCCGGGTGGTGGTCCAGGGTGGCTGAGACGGTGAGCCGGGAACCGGCCGCGCGGGGCGCCCGGGCCCCGGGGGAGGAGCCCCGGGCGCTCGGCGCGCTGCGGGCGTACGGGCTGATCGTCGCGATGTGGGTGCGCTCCACGATGACCTACCGGCTGTCGTTCGCCATGACGGCGCTCGGCAACCTCACCGGGACCGCCTTCGACTTCGTGACGATCCTGCTGATGTTCTCGCACGTCGACGCCCTCGGCGGCTGGTCGCTGCCCGAGATCGCCTTCCTGTACGGGACGACCAGCACCGCCTTCGGGCTGGCGGACCTGCTGCTCGGCTCCATGGAACGGCTCGGCCGGCGGGTCCGCGACGGCACCCTGGACACCCTGCTGGTCCGGCCCGCCCCGGTGCTCGCCCAGGTCGCCGCCGACCGGTTCGCGCTGCGCCGGCTCGGCCGGATCGCCCAGGGGCTGCTCGTCCTCGGCTGGTCGCTCCTCGCCCTGGACGTCGAGTGGACCCTCACCCGGGCGGCGGCGGTGCCGTTCATGGTGGTCTGCGGGACCGCCGTCTACGGGGCGGTCTTCGTCCTGGGCGCGGCGTTCCAGTTCTGGGCGCAGGACGCCACCCAGGTGCAGAACTCGTTCACCTACGGAGGCAACACCCTCCTCCAGTACCCGCCCTCGATCTTCGGCAAGGACCTGGTGCGCGGGGTGACCTTCGTCGTGCCGCTCGCCTTCGTCAACTGGGTGCCGTCGGTCTACGTCCTGGGCCGGGAGTACCCCGTCGGCATCCCCGGCTGGTTCGCGCTGCTGCCGCCCGTGGTCGCCGCGCTCTGCCTGGCGCTCGCCGGGCTGGCCTGGCGGCGGGGGCTCCGCTCGTACCGCAGCACCGGCAACTGACACGATCCCGGACACGGAAGGAAGGAGAGTCCCGCACCCATGGACGGCAGCGGCGGCTTCATCGAACTCGACGGCGTGGCGAAGAATTTCGAGGTCCGACGCCGGGCGGGCCGGTTCCGGCGCGAGCGGCACACCGTGCGCGCGGTCGACGGGATCTCGTTCACCGTGCCGCGCGGCGAGATGGTCGGCTACATCGGCCCGAACGGCGCCGGGAAGTCCACCACCATCAAGATGCTCACCGGCATCCTCACCCCCAGCGCCGGGCGGCTGCGCGTCGCCGGGGTCGATCCGGCCCGTGAACGCACCCGCCTGGCCCGGCGCATCGGCGTCGTCTTCGGCCAGCGCACCACCCTGTGGTGGGACCTGCCGCTGCGCGACTCCTACCGCCTGATGCACCGCATGTACCGGATCCCCGACGCGGTCTTCCGGGCCAACCTGGAGCGCTGCGTCGAACTGCTGGACCTGGCCGGGCTGCTGGAGGTCCCGGTCCGCCAGCTCTCCCTCGGCCAGCGGATGCGGGGCGACATCGCCGCCGCCCTGCTGCACGACCCCGAGGTCCTGTACCTGGACGAGCCGACGATCGGACTGGACGTCGTCTCCAAGGCGAAGGTGCGCGGCTTCCTGCGCGACCTCAACGCCGAACGCGGCACCACCGTGCTGCTGACCACCCACGACCTGACCGACATCGAGCAACTCTGCAAGCGGGTCATGGTCATCGACCACGGCCGCCTGATGTACGACGGCGCTCTCGCCGGGCTGCACGAGGTCGGCGAGAGCGAACGGACCCTCGTGGTGGACCTGGAACGCGAACTGCCGCCCATCGAACTCGCCGGGGCGCGCACGATCCGCACCGAGGGCCCCCGGCAGTGGCTCGCCTTCCCCGCCGCCCGCTCCGCCGCGCCCCTCGTGGCCGCCCTGGCCGAGGCGTACCCGCTGGTCGATCTCTCCGTACGGGAACCGGACATCGAGGCGGTGATCGCGAAGATGTACGCGGACCGTCCGGCCGGCTCGGACAGGCCTTAGGCTGGTCGGCATGACGAGCGAACTCCCCGAGATGAGAGCGTCCGACTCCGAACGGGAGAGGGTCGCCGAGCGGCTGCGCGACGCGGTCGCCGAGGGGCGTCTGGACATGGACGAGTTCGAACAGCGCCTGGACGCCACGTACCGGGCGCGCACACACGGTGAACTCGCGCCCCTGGTGCAGGATCTGCCCGCCCCCGGCGCGGCCGCCGGGCCCGCCGTCGCCGACCCGGCCGCCGCGCCCGCCCGCACCAACTGGCGGGAGCGCATCGGCGTGCCCGCGACCTCCCGGAACGCGTTCGCGTTCTGGGGTGGGTTCAGCCGGCGCGGAAGCTGGACGATCGGCCGTGGGTTCAACGCGGTCGTGCTGATGGCGGGCGGCGAACTTGACCTGCGCGAGGCCCGGTTCGAGGCCGAGGAGACGGTCATCACCTGCGTCGCCGTCATGGGCGGGGTGTCGGTGGTCGTGCCGCCGGACCTGAACGTCGAGGTCACCGGCATCGGCCTGATGGGCGGCTTCGCCGAGGAGGGCACCGTCGACCGGGCCCCCGCCCCGGACGCACCGCGCGTCGTGGTCCGGGGACTCGCCGTGATGGGCGGGGTGGCCGTGGAGCGCAAGCGCACCCGTGCGGAGAAGCAGCGCCTGAAGACGGAGCGCGCGGAGCGGCTCCGGCTGGAGAAGGAGCAGGAGCGCGAGGAGAGGGAGCGGGCGCGGCTGGAGAAGCGGCTGCGCAAGGACCTGGACTGAGGCCGGAGCGCGGCGAGCCGGTCGCGCGCCGCGGGGGTGCGCCGCGGTGGTGCGCCGCGGGGGTGCGCCGCGGGGGTGCGCCGCGGGGGTGCGCCGCGGGGGTGCGCCGCGGGGGTGCCGTGCTCGCGCCGCGAGTCGGTCGCGCGCCGCGGGGGTGCGCTGTGGTGGTGCCGCGCTCGCCTTGAGAGTCGGTCGCGCTGTGCTCGCGCCGCGTTCTCGTGGAGTGCGCGGAGGGCCCGGGGACGGTTGGCGGCCGTTCCCGGGCCCTCGTGCGTGCGCCCTCTCGCGGGCGCGGGAGGGGCGTCAGAGCGTCCGCAGGCTCACCGTCTCCGCCATCCGCGCGTACCCCGCGTCGCTCGGGTGCAGATGGTCACCGGAGTCGTACAGCGGGTACAGCCGCTGCGGCGCGTACGGGTCGCGCAGGGCCCGGTCGAAGTCGACGACCGCGTCGAAGATGCCGCCCGCGCGGATCGCCTCGTTGATCTCCACCCGGGCCGACTGCACGGCCGGGGTGCAGAACCGGTGCCCGCCGCACGGCAGCACCGTCGCGCCCACCACCCGCAGGCCCTCCGCCCGGGCCCGCGCGGCGAGTTCCCGGTAGCCGGCGACCACCTCGGCCGCCGGCGGCGTGTACCGGTCGCGCAGCAGGTCGTTGATGCCGACGGCGACGACGACCGTGCGCACTCCGGACCGGTCCAGCACGTCCCGCCGGAGGCGGTCGAGGGTGCTGGGGCCGCGGCCCTCGGTGAGCAGCCGATTGCCGCTGATGCCCTGGTTGAGCACGCCGTAGCGGCCGCCGAGGCGGTCGGCCAGGACGTCCGGCCAGCGCAGGTTGGCGTCGAGCGTGGAGGAGACTCCGTCGGTGATCGAGTCGCCGACCGTGACCACCGCGCCCTGCGCCTGTGAGGTGAGCACGTCGACGGCGGTGACGTGGTGCCAGGAGGTGGTCCGCCCCGTGTAGGCCTCCCCGGTCTCGTCGCCGGTCCGTTCGCCGTCGGCGGTGTACGAGGTCTGGCGCGCCTGCGGGTGCATGGTCGCCGGGCCGCCGGGCGCGGGGGTGTGGACGCTGATCAGCAGATCGCCGTCGTAGGGGATGCGCAGCGCGACCGGGTCGCTGACCAGGTGCCCGCCGGGGGCGATGGTCACGGTGTGTGCTCCGTCGAACACGACCGGGCGCACGGTGCCGGGCACCGCCGCCGCGCCGCCCGCCCGGACGGCGAGGGAGACGGCGGAGATGTGCAGGGGCACGGTGCCGTAGAGGTTGGAGAGGGTGACGCGAGCGGCGGTACCGCCGATGCTCGTGTGCACGACGTTGCGCACGGAGCGACCGTCCCGGCCGCTGGGGGAGCCGAGCGGGGTGCCGGCCGGAGCCGCGACCACCGGGCTCGCCGCCCAGGTGCCGATCCAGACGGGAGCGGCTGCCGGAGGTGTACGCAGGGCCGGCCGGTCCTTCGCGGCGCCGACCCCGAGGTAGATACCGCCACATATCGCGACAATGGCGGCCATGAGGGCTGCGAGACTCGCATACCCCTGACGCTTGTTCATGCACACATCATCCTGTACGTCCCGGGAACTCGGCGCGCCGCCCGGGAGTCCACGAGTCAGGGACAATGCGTACGGTACGTACGCGCGAACGGGTGGAGCGCATGGAACGCACAGAACCGGATGAGCCGGACGCGACGGGTCGCACTTCGGGCGCGGGGCCGGGCGGGGTCACGCCGCCCGCCGGGGATGCGCCGGAGCGGGGCGGCGAGACCCGTGCGGCCCGTGCGGTCGGACCGGACGGCGGGGGACCGGCCCCGGGAGCCGGGGAGGACCGGGCCGCGGGCCGGGCGCGCCCGGCGGGTCCGGCCGGGGCGCCGGACTACGGTGCCGTGCCGGACACCTCCGCGCGGGCGCTCGCGGCCGGGAAGACGGCCGCCGGGCCCGGCGGGGTGCTCGCGGCCCCCGCGCCCGGCGGCGGGCTGCCCGGGTTCGCGTACACCGCCGCCGACGAGGAGAAGCGCCGCGGCGTGCGCCGGATGAAGGCCACGGCCACCGGCCTGCTCCTCTTCGTCGCCGTCGTCTACGCCCTCGCCACCTGGGCCGAGAAGTCCGGCGCCGGCGCCTGGGCCGGATACGTCGCCGCCGCCGCCGAGGCCGGCATGGTCGGCGCCCTCGCCGACTGGTTCGCCGTCACCGCGCTGTTCCGCCACCCCCTCGGCATCCCCATCCCGCACACCGCGATCATCCCCAACAAGAAGGACCAGCTCGGCGCGTCCCTCGGCGCGTTCGTGGGCGAGAACTTCCTCTCCGAGGGCGTCGTGCGGACCCGTCTGCGCTCCCTCGGTATCAGCCGTCGCCTCGGGAGCTGGCTCGCCGACCCCGCGCACGCGGACCGCGTCACCGCCGAGCTGTCGACGGCGCTGCGCGGCGCGCTCACCGTGCTGCGGGACTCCGACGTCCAGGCGGTCGTCGGCGAGGCCATCACGCGTCGCGCCGAGGCCGCCGAGATCGCGCCGGGGGTCGGCAAGACCCTGCAGAAGGTCGTCGCCGACGGCGCCCACCACCGTGCCGTCGACCTGATCTGCGCCCGCGCCCACGACTGGCTGGTGCTGCACGCCGACTCCGTGATGACCGCCGTCGAGGGCGGCGCCCCCGGCTGGACCCCCCGCTTCGTGGACCGCCGGGTCGGCGAGCGCGTCTACCGCGAACTGCTGCGCTTCGTCACCGAGATGCGCGACATGCCGGGCCACCCGGCCCGCGGCGCGATCGACCGCTTCCTCGCCGACTTCGCGTCCGACCTCCAGTCCGACACCGAGACCCGGGACCGCGTCGAGCGCCTCAAGTCCGAGCTGCTGTCCCGCTCCGAGGTGCAGGACGTCATCGCCTCGGCGTGGTCCTCGGTCCGCGGCATGATCATCTCGGCCGCCGAGGACGACCGCAGCGAACTCCGGCTGCGCGCACGGGCCTCGCTCCTGTCGCTGGGCGCGAAGCTCGCCTCGGACGAACGCCTCCAGGCCAAGGTGGACGGCTGGGTCGAGGACGCGGCGGTGTACGTGGTGACGACCTACCGCGGCGAGATCACCTCGCTGATCTCGGACACGATCGCCGGCTGGGACGCGGAGCAGACCTCCCGCAAGATCGAGGCGAACATCGGGCGGGACCTCCAGTTCATCCGGATCAACGGCACGGTGGTCGGCGCGCTGGCGGGCCTGTTGATCCACACGGTGGCGCACGCGCTCGGCGGCTGACGGCCGGGCCGGGCCTGGCCCGGCCGGGCGGCGGGTCGGGCCTGGCCTAGCGGGGTCGGGCCGGGTCGGCGGCGGGTCACCGCCGTGGCCGGCTCGCCGAACACCTCACCGGACGCGGTCTCGCCGAGCGCTACATCTTCGGTCTGCGCGCCTGGGACGCGATGGTCCGCGGCGAGAGCGCCAAGATCGCGCTCGACTACGCGGAGAAGGCCCTCGGCGACGGCCTGAGCTGGACGGACGAGCAGTGGGGCTTCGAGGTGCCCGTCCTCGTCGCGCTCACCTTCATGTACTGCGACCAGCCGGGGCGCGCCGAGGACCTCTTCCAGCAGGGCATCCGCGAATGCGAGACCAAGGGCTGGCGCGGCGCGCACCTGTCCTTCGGCTACACCCTCCTCGGGTACATCCGCTACCGCCGCGGGCGCCTCGACGACGCAGAGACCCTGGTGCGCGCGGGACTGCGGATCGCGGACCGGGTCGGGCACATGGTGCCCGCGCAGTACTTCGCCATCGGCATCCTCGTCGAGATCCTGCTCGCCCGGGGCCGTACGGCGGAGGCGCAGGAGCTGGCCGCCGCGTACAACTACGGCGACGTGGTGCCGAGCGCGGTGGTCTACCCGGACGCCGAGACCGTCCACAGCGAGCTGCTGCTCGCCCTCGGCCGGCGGCGCGAGGCCGAACAGCGGCTGGCCCGGGTGGGGCTGCGGCTGGAGGCACGCGGGATGCGGAACCCGACGTGGTGCCCGTGGCGGCTGCATCTGGCCCGTGCGACGGACGATCCGGAACGCGCCCTCGAACTGGCCAGGGAGGGGCTGGAGCTGGCCCGCAGGTTCGGCACCGAGTCGGCGATCGGGCAGGCTCTGCACGCGACGGCCTCGATCAGCGCGGGCACGCGCAGGCTCGACCTGCTGGCGGAGGCCGTGGCGCACTTCGAGCGCTCCCCGGCCGGGTACGAACTGGCCTGCGCCCTGGTGGACCACGGCGTCGCCCTCCGCCGGGCCGGGCTCCGCCAGGAGGCGGGCGAGCGGCTGCACCGCGGCCTGGAGGAGGCCGTCCGGTGCGGGGCCGACGGGCTGGCGGCCCGGGCCCGCGCGGAGCTGGACGCGACCGGGCTGCTGCCGCTCCAACTGCGCACGGCGGCGACGCAGTCGCTCACCGCGCAGGAGCGGTCGGTGGCGGAGTGGGCCGCCGCGGGCTGGTCCAGCGACCGGATCGCGGAGGAACTGGACACGTCCGCGGCCGCGGTGGACCGCCTGCTCTCCGACATCTACCGCAAGGTCGGCTCCGACCGCGCGGGCCTGTCCCGCCTCCTGGGCGGCCAGGGACCGGGGCTCATGGGGTGACCCGGCTCCGGCCGGCCGCGCCCCCGCGCGTGCGGTGCCGGGTCCGTGCGGTGCCGGTCCCGCCCGGCGGACCGCCCGGGAGCCGGTCGCGCGCGTCGAGCAGCGCGCCGGGGGCGGGACCGTTCCCTGCCGTACGGTCCCGCCCCGGCGCACCTCGGGGCCCTGGCCGGAGACACCGGGCCGGCCTCGGCCCCATGGGGAGGTACCGGTATGTACGGACGCGGGGGGTGCGGTGTTCATTCGGCCCCGAAACCCTTCCACCGGCGTCCGAGGGGTGAATTCGCTACCCCGTCCCGCCCGCCCCCATCACAATCCGGCCATGGACATTCGCACCGCGCACTCTGCGGACCTGCCCGGCTTCCTCGCGCTCGCCGCCGAGGTCGAGCACTGGTTCGGCCCGATGGTCGAGGACCCCGGCTTCCGCGACGCCGTCCTGCACCACATCGCCACCTCGACGGCCCTCGCCGCAACGGCCCCCGCTGATCCGGACGCGGGACAACGCCTCCTGGGCGGACTCCTGTTCGGTCCCGGTGACGCGGTCCGCCGGACCCACCACGTCCACTGGCTCGTCGTCTCCGCCCGCGCCCACGGCACCGGCGTGGGCCGCGCCCTGCTGACGGAGGCCCTGACCCGCCACGTACGCGCCCCGGCGACGGTCGAGGTCGTCACCTTCGGCCCGGACCACCCCGGAGCCGTCACGAGCGGCGCCCGCGTCTTCTACGAACGCCTCGGCTTCGCCCCCGCCGAGCCGACCACCCCGGGCCCGGAGGGCGGCTCCCGCCAGGTCTTCCGGCTGCACGTCCCGGCGTGACGCCGGGGCCGACGCCCCTGCGCCTTCAACTCTGCGGCTGCGCGCTGATCCGGGCGACGAACACCCCCCACGCCGCGCTGGAGAACATGAGCCTGCCACCCTTCGGAAGTTTGCTGTCCCGGACCAGGACGGCCGATGCCCACCGAGCCGTCTCGACGCACTCGCCTCCGGACCCGTTGCTGTAGCTGCTCTTGAACCAGTGCAGGTGGTCGGCCGGGTGGGGGGCCTTGTTCATGAGTACGAATCCTCCAGAACGCGCTTGATCAGTTCGACCGATCGCGGCGGGCTCGAAGCGACGGCCCGTAGATTGTCGTACGCGCGGGTGTACTCGTCCACGTCGCTCGGGGCCTCCAGGTAGATGGCGTCGGTGAGGCCGTCGCGATAGACCACGTCAGGATCTTCCTGCTCGGGGAAGCCGAGGATCGTGAAGGCTCCCGTTGCGGGGTAGGTGCCCGCGTCGAAGGGAAGCACCTGCAGCGTCACGTTCTTGCTGGACGCGACGTCGAGCATGCGCGTCAACTGATGCTTCATCAGCTTCCGGTCCCCCACGACGTGGTGCAGCACGCTCTCGTGCACGATGCACCAGAGGCTCGGGCCCTCGGCCGTGGCGAGTCTGCTCTGCCGTTCCATGCGGACGTGGACGGCTCGCTCGACGGCCTCAGCGGCGAGTTGGTTCGTCGCGCGGTGCAGTTCCGCCGCGTACTCCGGTGTCTGCATCAGCCCAGGGACGAACTCGCACTGGTACTGCCGGAGGCTCGACGCGTCCTGCTCCAGGCCGATGTAGACCGAGAACCACTGCGGCACGCCGGCTCCATGCGCATGCCACCAGCCCCTGATCTTCGAGTCCTTGGCGAGTGACTTCAGAAACTCCCGTAGCTCGTCGGTGGTCTCGTAGAAGCGGCAGAGCGCGTCCACGTCAGAGGGCTGGACGCGGCCGCTACCCGTCTCCATGCGGTTCACCTTCGAACCACTCCAGTCAAGCTCCTCGCCCACCTGGTTGCAGGTGAGCTTGTGTTCTTCGCGCAGCTTCTTGAGCTCGATCGCCAGACGGCGACGACGGGCGGTGGGCGAGCCGGCCAAATCAACACCTCGTTTGAGTAGAGGAGTTCAGTTTCCCCCGGCGGGTCCTACAGGCCAATCACTCGATCCAGCGAATCCCGCCGTGCACATTGCATGGAGATTATTGCTCCTGCCATGCTCCGGAGGGCCGCACGGTGAGTGAGTCTCATGTGGCTTTCGGTCACGAGGGTGAGGGGTTGTCGTCAGTGCAGTGCATGCGTCGCAAACCGCTTCAGCTGCTGTTCACGGCTGAACCACAAGAAGTCGCAGGTCTTCGGCATGTCACTCGTCTCCATCTGGAGGCATGGGGGTTACCCGACACCGTCCAGGCCGCGCAGATCTGTGTGAGCGAGCTGAGTACGAACGTGATCAAGCACGTCGGCGTCGGCACGCCCGCCACGCTCGCGCTCTCGATGTCCGGCACGAGACTTCGAATCGAGGTCCACGACCCGGATTGCCTCTCACTGCCCGCGTTCCGTGCCTCCGGGAAGGACGATGAGAGGGGGCGCGGTCTCGCGTTGGTGGAGGCCGTCTCGGAGTCCTGGGGCGTGCTTCTGCGGGGAGAGTCGAAAGTCACCTGGTGTGAGCTCGGTACGAGGCTGGACGTGCCGGGCGGGCATGTGGAAACGCCGGCTGTGCAGCGAGCCGGTGTGCTGCTCGGTCTTTACGGGCGTGTGGCCCGAGGGCAGTTAGCTGGAGGCAGTCGATTGGGCGTGGCGATCGCCGAGGAAGCCGCGGTGGACATGGTTGCGGACTTGATGGCGTGGCTGCGGGCACATGGCCTCGACGTGGATGCTGTCCTCGACCGTGCCGAGATGCATTGCCGGGCGGAGTTCGGCAGCTGAGCTTCGGCTCGCAGATATGCCGCGGCCCTCAGCGGACGAGTCAGCCCGCCGCGATCGTCGAGTAGGTCCAGACGTCCGCTGGCATCTCGTGGTGGAGGTTCCAGGTGATGGCCATCGGCTTGCTCCCCTTGTGTGCGATGTAGTCGGCGGGGCCCAGGAGTATCCAGGGCTGCGGGCCGCCGATATCGGTCTTCTTGTAGCGTCGTGCGAACAGGAGGACGTGGGTGCCGAGCTCCTTGTGGGTTCGGTACCGCACACCGGTGGGGGAGGTTTCGGAGGTCTGGTTCTGAGACTCCCAGTGGAACCGGCGGTCGCTCAGTGCGTAGTCGTGATAGCGGGTCTGTGGGGAGAAATCCTTCTCGTCCTTGTCGAGAGTGATCAGCAGGGCATCGACCTTGACGTTCTCGCACCACTTCACCCCCTCACGGAAGTGGCCCGGCAGAAAGCCGCCAATCGACGCCTGCCCCAAGGCGGGCAGGATCTCCTCACGGCTGTAGGTGGCGTGGACCGTCAGGGGAAGGTCCGCCAACTCGCCAAGGAGGGGCACCGGAACGTGGTCGGTGCGATCGAGGTTGTACGCGAGGACCTGGCGCAGCTCGTCCCGGAAGGCGGGCTGCGCGCGCAGGGCGTCCAACCCGGCCTGGTAGCTGGCAAAGCCACCAAGGGGCCAGAGGGAAAAGAAGAGCATGCGGGCGTACGCCTGCCCGCGCGCATCCAGATCCGCGTACGCGGGTGCGTCGTCCGACAACAGCAGGGTGTAGGCGGTGACGCGGTGCGGATCGTCCACATGGAGGAAGGCCGAGGCGCGTTTGAGTAGCGTGGCTTCGCCCTCGGGTGCGGTGGCGGGCAGAAGGTCTGCTCTGCGCAGCAGACCGGTCCAGGAGTTTCCGGTGCCGCGGTAGAGCTCCTTGAGTTCGCGTCCGCTTTCCCGGAGGTAGCCGGAGAGCCGTGGTTCGGCGTACTGCTTTACCTCGCGGGCCAGTTGGATGACGTTCACGCCGATCTGGCTGCGGATGTTGCCGATGATCAGATCTTTGGCCTTGCGCTCAAGGATGATCTGGCAGCCGGAGGGAAGCTGTGGGAAGTCGTGCTCGATATGGTCCAGGAGCCGGTTGCGCGTGAGGTTCGTCAGGGCGCGGAACTGCTCCTCGAAGCGGAACTCGGTGCGGTGCTGGCCGATGAAGTCCAACACGGTGAGGACGGCCTTGTCCTCGCTGCGTCGCAGCCCGCGCCCGAGCTGCTGGAGGAAGACGGTGGCGCTGGACGTCGGACGCAGCAGAAGCAGCGTGTCGACGTCCGGTACGTCCAAGCCCTCGTTGAAGAGGTCGACCGAGAAGATCACCTGGAGCTTTCCGGATCGGAGATCGTCCAACGCGGCTTTGCGGCGGTCTCGGGAAGTCTCACCCGACAATGCCACGGCTGCGAAACCGGCGGTCCGGAAGAATTCGGCCATGAATTCGGCATGGGCCACGGATACGCAGAAGCCGAGCGCCCGCATGGAGCCGGGGTCGGTCACCTTGTCCTGCACGGCTCGCACCACGAGACGGGCCCGTGCCTTGTTGCCGGTGAACAGCTCGCTCAACGCTGCCGAGTCGTAGGTGCCGCGCCGCCAGGTGACGGCGCTCATGTCCGTGGTGTCGGTGATCCCGAAATAGTGGAAAGGGCTGAGGAGTTCGTTCTCCAGGGCCTCCCACAGCCTCATCTCCGCTGCGATGCGCCCTTCGAAGAACTCGTCTTGGACGTTTCGGCCGTCCATACGTTCGGGGGTGGCCGTCAGACCGAGGAGTTCCACGGGCGTGAAGTGGTCGATGATCCGGCGGTACGTGGGTGAGACACCGTGGTGGAACTCATCGATCACGATGACATCGAAGTGGTCCGGCGTCATCTGCTCCAGGGTACGGGCGTTGAGGGACTGCACACTGGCGAAGACGTGGTTCCAGTCCGTGGGAACCGTCCCACTGTGGAGCTCCTGACCGAAGTTGGCGTCGATCAGAACGTCTTGGTACGTGCGCAGCGACTGGCGAAGAATCTCCCGCCGGTGGGCGACGAAGAGCAGCCGGAGCTTCCTCCCGTGCTGCCGGGCCAGCCTCTTGTAGTCGAGCGCCGCCATCACGGTCTTGCCCGTGCCCGTCGCGGCGACGAGGAGGTTTCGATGCCGGTCGTGCACCGTGCGCTCGACCTCCAGCCGTTCCAGCATGTCCCGCTGGTACGGGTGGGGGCGCACTTCTAGACCGGAGAGGGTGATGGGCCGGCTGCCGTCAGGCCGGGTGGCACCGGAGCCCTGACCGGCTTGCCGCAGGGCGTCGTCCAGTCGGGAGCCGTCGCGGTCCGGGTCGTAGCTCTCGAAGGCGGAATCGCTCCAGTAGGAGTCGAAGGTGGCCTCGAACTTGCGCAGCACCTCCGGTGTGGCGATGGACGACAGGCGCACGTTCCACTCAAGGCCTTCGAGGAGTGCGGCCTTCGACAGGTTGGAGCTGCCGACGTAGGCCGTGTCATAGCCGCTATGACGTCGGAACAGCCATGCCTTGGCGTGCAGCCGGGTGGAACGCAGCTCGTAGTTGACCTTCACCTCAGCGCCGTACTTCTGCACGAGCCTGTCCAGCGCCCTGCGCTCGGTGGCCCCGATGTAGGTCGTCGTAATGACCCGCATGGGCACGCCCCGCGCGCGAGCGGCCTCCAACGACTGCTCTATGACCCGCAGACCGTGCCACTTCACGAACGCGCACAGGAGATCGACTCGGTCCGCGGTGGCCAGTTCGGCCCGCAGTTCGAAGCCGAAGCTGGGATCACCGGGTGAGTTGGTGATGAGTGCCGCGTCGGAGAGCGGAGTCGCGGGGCGGAGCGAGTAGACGCCTTCGGCCTGCTTTTCCGCGATGGCGAGGAGTTGCCGCGGCCCGTCGGCGACCAGGTCCACCCACTCGCGGGCACCGTCGATGGTGCTCATGGACTCCAGGATGTGGTTGGCGGCATGCACGCGTTCCGCCGCAGGAAGGCGCTCCAGCACACGCCTGGTCGTCTCTGCGACATGGCGTGCCATGACATGCGGTCCCGACTCGGCCCCTACCGCGTCATCGACGGCTCGCCAGCGCTCACCGTCGAGCTGCTGGAGCTGCTTCTCCACGCGTAGCGTGATCAACTGCTCATACAGGCCGGTCACCGGCTCGTGGGCCTTGATGGGACCTGACATCGCCTTCCCTCCCCGTTCACTTCGTGTCAGTGATATCAGGCGTCACCGACAGGTCGGGCAGGGTTGTCGACGAAGGACTGGGGCGCGGCGCTGCCGCGGGTGAACGCGTCGCAGGCAGTCAGGGTGAGCGCCAGGGCACGGAGCAGAGCCGCACCACAGGGTCGCCGCCCCCCTCACCCCCCGTGGCACTCCCGGTACGCCACCCCCGACCCGCACCAGCACCCCGCCGTGCGGGACGGGGGCCAGGCCGTGGCGCGGCCGCGGGCGGCGAGGGTGGTGGCGTACTGGGGGAGGAGGGAGGTGTTCGTCGGGGAGGACGCCTCCGAGGCGGCGAAGGCCTCGTAGGAGGGGACCGTCGCCGTGACGATGCCCAGGTTCTGGGTGCCCGTCGAGGCCAGGTCGCGCAGGGCGGACTCGATGTCCGCGAGGTGTGCTTCGTGGGACGGGTACTCGGCCGCGAGGTCCGGGTACGCCTCCAGGAGCTCCGCCAGCTCCGGGGCCGGCCAGTGCAGGACCGCCACCGGGAACGGGCGGGAGAGCGCCGAGCGGTACGAGCCCAGCTCCGCGCGCAGCCGCGCGATCTCCGCCTTCAGCTCGACCGGGTTGTCCGAGCCCAGGGCCCACAGGCGCTTCGGGTCGTGGAGTTCGTCGAGGCTGAAGTCCGGGGTGTGGGTGGCGTGCACCCGGTCCGCCAGGGCGTCGTGGTCGTCGTGCGCCAGGCCCAGCAGCCGGCGCACCCGGTGCCGGCCCGCGAGGAGGGACTGCGCCGCGTAGGGGACCTCGTCGTCCGCCGGCAGCAGCAGCGCGAGTGCCTCGTTGAAGCACTCGTGCGACGCCTCCAGCTCGTCGTGGGACTCCAGCGTCTCCGCGATGATCTCCCACGGCCCCGCCTGCGCCGGGGCCGCGATGCGGATGCCCGCGATCAGGGCGCGGGCCTCGGCCTCGTGGCCGTACTCCCAGAGGTTGGCCGCCTGGAGCGCCTTGATGAGCTGCGGGTGCTCCGGCTCTGCCGCGAGCAGGCGGTCGTAGAGGCCGGACGCGCGACCGCGGTCGCCGGCCAGTTCCAGATGGGCCGCGGCCTGGAGCAGCAGGTGTTCCTCGTCCTCCGGGTACTGCTCCGCGGTGCGCAGCAGGCGCTCGGCTTCGGCGTGGTGGTCGGCAGGAGTGTCGGGGCGCATGGACCACACGGTACTGCCGTGGGGGCGGGTGCAGGGGAGCCCCGGTACGGGTGAGTGCCCTCGACCGGGAGTGGGTGGTGGTGAGTTGGGCCACAGCGCCCGGGGCGAGGGCGGCGGTGCGGCGTCCGGGACCGCGGCCGCGCGGACCCCCACGGCCCGCCGCACGGTCGTCAGGGCCCCGGCGACCCCGGCGGCCGTGGCGGCCCCGGCGGTCCCGGCAGCGACGCCAGCGTCCGCCCCTCCGCGTCCGACAGGGTGACACCGCCGAGGAACCCCTCCGTCGTGTACGACTCCGGCCCCGCCCACGCGTACCAGACGCCCCAACCGGGGGCGCCGGGCAGCGTGAGCAGGCCGGCGGTGATCGGCCCGGCGGCGGTCGCGACGGCGACGCGGGCGGCCCGGTCGGTGCCGTAGTAGACCCCGGACAGGAAGGTGCCCGTCGCGTCGCCCTCCGTCTGGAGGCTCACGCCGGGGCCGGCCCGGTCGATGTTTCCGTCGACGACGCTGCGGAACTGGGGCTCCTCCCCGGGCAGCACCCAGTGCTTGCCCTGCGCGGTCAGCCACAGTTCGACCCCGCCGGGCCCCTCGACCCGCTCGCCCTGCGCCACGACCCGCACCGGGGACCGCGGCGGCGGGGGCGGTGAAGGGGAGCGGGGCGGGGTGGGAGGCGGACTGCTCACGGCCGGGGGGACGACGACGTGGTCCGGGGGCGCGGACCGCTGGACGGCCGTCACCACGAACGGGGCGATCAGCAGCGCGGCGCCCGACGCGGCCAGCCCGGCCACCCGCCGCCGCCTGCGCGCGCGGGCGGCCCGGGCGATGGCGGCCAGCGGGACGGGGGAGGGGGCCAGATCGTGCACGGCGTCGGCCAGCACCGTCGGCAGACCGCTGTCGGAAGTCATCGGTGGGCTCCGGAGGGGGAGGCGCCGTTTCCGGTCGTGCCGTTGGTGCCGGTCACGCCGTCGGCGAGGATCGGGTGGGCGCGCAGGGTCCGGAGGGCGCGCCGGGTGTGGGTCTTGACGGTGCCCACCGAGCAGTTGAGGACAGCGGCGACGTCCGGCTCCCGCATGTCCTCCCAGAACCGCAGCACGACCACGGCCCGCTGCCGCGCGGGGAGGGACGCCAGCGCCTCCAGGACCGCCGCGCGCCGCTCGGTGGTCTCCGAGTGGTCGGCCTGCACCCGGTGTGCGGACTCCGGCAGGAACGGCGTCAGCAGATGCGCGACGCGCCGCCGCCGGACGCGGCTGATGTTGTTGTTGACCAGCGCCCGGCGCACATAGAGGTCGATCTCCTCGCGCGGGACCCGGCGGAAGTGCGACCAGACCTTGGCGAGGGTCGTCTGCACCAGGTCCTCGGCCTCGTGGAAGTCCCCGGTGAGCAGGGTGGCGGTACGCACCAGCCGCGGCCAGGCCGCCATCGCGAACTCGGCGAACTCGGCGTCACGGCCGTGGCCCCGGCCTTGGATCGGACCGGGATCGTGGGACGGGTCGATGTCGCGGCCGGGGCCGGTGCCGGGGTCGTGGGAGGGGGCGGAGTCGCGGCCGGGGCCGGGGTCGTGGCAGCGGACGGGGTCGCGGCTGCGGTGGCGGTCCCGGTCCTGCGTCACGGGGTGGGGATTCCTTCGGCTTGTGGCGGCGGGCGCGGTGGACGGGGCGGGGCAGCGGACGGCGGGGGCGCCGCGGGCACGCGCTCCACGGGCCCGACCACCCGTACCCCCGTGGCCGGGTGGGCGGGCGCCGCGGCACGGCGGAGGGCACCCCCCAACTCCCCCAACGCCGGTAAGCGGGCGGCTGGATGACATGTTCGCGAGAATTTTTCGACGGGCCGCTGCCGCGGGGGCGGCGGGGCGCCGGGCGGCCGGTTCCGGGGAACCGGAGGCGCGGGTTGTTCGTGTACAACTGTGGGGAGGCTCCGACCGGGGCCGTCGTCCATCGAGCGGCAGGAGGGCGTGGGACATGATCCGCAGCGCACCGCGCCTGTTCCGGCTCGCCGGGCTGTTCTTCTTCCTTCTCGTCGGGCTCGTGCTCGTCGACGGGGACGGGTTGGGCGCCGCCGTGGCGCTCGCCGCCACCGCGACGGCCGCCGCCGGCTCCGCGCTCGTCGTCTGCGCGGTGATCAGCGCGCGCTGTGCGCCGGTCGTCCCGCGCACCCGCGTCCGCACCGCCCTGCGTGACCGTGAGCAGCGCACCGCCTTTCTGCCCCAGCGCGACCCCGACGCCCGGGGCCGCCGACGCCCCCGGGCGCCGGGCCGTCGTCTCGCGACGGCTGCGTAGGGGGCGCGTTCCGCGCCGTGTGAGGGCCGGTCCTGGTGGCCGGCCTGGGGGCCGGTCACCAGGACTGAGGGCCGATGGACGCCCGCGTCGGTCACCCGGCCCGCCCGTCCGGACCTGTGCCGGTGGACGCTGAACGTCCGGCCGCCTCGGATCCGGCCCCGGCCCGCCCGGGCGCCGATCCGGACCGGTCCGCCCCGTGCGTCCCCCGGGACCGGGACGTCCCCCGGACCCGGCCCGCCCGGACCCGCGCGCCCACGGCCCCGGCCCACCCGAATCCGGCCCATCCGGAACCGTCGGGCCCGGATCCGTCGGGCCCGGATCCGTCGGGCCCGGATCCACCGGGCCCCCGGGACCGGGCGCGGCCCGAGTGCCGCCACGCCCCCACCGTCGTCGCCGCCGACTCCGCACCCCGCCGTACCGCGGCGCGCCCCCGTGGCCATCCGCCCGCCCGCGCGCGCCGTCCCGGCCTCTCCCCGGCACGACGAGACCCCCGGAGGGCTCACCCATGTCCGTATTCGCCACGCTGGTCGAACGCCTCGCCGAACTGCTCCAGCCCCTGTTCGCCGCCTCGGCCACCGCCGCCGCGATCATCGTCTTCACCGCGCTCGTGCGCCTCGCCGTCCACCCGCTGTCCCGGGCCGCCGCGCGCGGCGCCAAGGCGCGGACCCGGCTCGCCCCGCAGGTCGCCGCGCTGCGCAAGAAGCACGGCAAGGACCCCGAGCGCCTCAAGCAGGCCACCCTGGAGCTCTACGCGAAGGAGAGGACCAGCCCGCTCTCCGGCTGCCTCCCCTCGCTGCTCCAGCTCCCCGCGTTCTTCCTGATGTACCACCTGTTCTCGAACGCACGGATCGGCGGCGAGCCCAACTCCCTGCTCGGTCACAGCCTCTTCGCCGCCCCGCTCGGCGGGCGCTGGACGGACGCGCTCGCCGACGGCGGGGTGTTCGGCGGGGCCGGGCTCGTCTACCTGGGGCTCTTCGTGATCGTCGCGGCGGTGGCGACCTTCAACTACCGGCGCACCAGGAGCCAGATGGCCGCCGCGCCCGTCGCGGACGGGGAGCGGGTGCCGGGCATGGGGGCGATGCTCAAGGTCATGCCGCTGATGTCGTTCGCAACGCTCGTCACCGTGGCCGTGGTGCCGCTGGCCGCCGCGTTGTACGTGGTCACCAGCACGACGTGGAGCGCCGTGGAGCGGGTCTTCCTGTACCGGGACATGCCGGCCGCGGGCGCGCTCACCCCGGCCGGGTGACGGACCGGACCTGGCCGCCTGGGTGCCCGGTCCACGGTGTGAACAGGGTCTTGCGTGTCCGTGGCAACTCTTGGAGGATCGACCAAGTCTCCGCGTCTCGACGGCCGCACCTGTCGGTCCGGGGTCGATGTCGACCGGGAGAGACCCACGATGAAGCTGCTGCGTGTCGGTACGGCCGGCGCCGAGCGCCCCGCCCTCCTCGCCGAGGACGGAACCACCCTGTACGACCTGTCCGGGTTCGTCCCGGACATCGACGGCGCACTCCTCGCCGACGACGCCGCCCTCGCCCGGATCCGGGCCGCGGCCGCCGCCGGGGAGCTGCCCGTCCTCGACGCCACCGGACTCCGCGTGGGCCCGCCGCTGGCCCGCGTCGGAAAGGTGGTCTGCATCGGGCTGAACTACCACGACCACGCCGCCGAGACCGGGGCCGAGCCGCCCGCCGAGCCGGTCGTCTTCCTCAAGGCGTCCGACACGGTGGTCGGCCCGGAGGACACGGTGCTGATCCCGCGCGGCAGCCGCAAGACGGACTGGGAGGTGGAGCTGGCGGTCGTCGTCGGCCGCACGGCGCGCTACCTCAGGGACGACGAGGATCCCCTCGCGTACGTCGCCGGGTACGCCGTTTCGCACGACGTGTCCGAGCGCGAGTTCCAGATCGAGCGCGGCGGCACCTGGGACAAGGGCAAGAACTGCGAGACCTTCAACCCGCTCGGCCCCTGGCTGGTGACCGCCGACGAGGTGCCCGACCCGGGGGCGCTGGGGCTGCGGCTCTGGGTCAACGGGGAGCTGCGCCAGAACGGGTCCACGGCGGACCAGATCTTCCCGGTCGCCGAGGTGGTCCGCTACCTCAGCCGGTTCATGACCCTGCACCCCGGTGACGTGATCAACACCGGCACCCCGGCGGGCGTCGCGATGGGCCAGCCGGAGCCCAAACCGTATCTGCGGGCGGGTGACGTGGTCGAGCTGGAGGTGGACGGGCTCGGTCGCCAGCGCCAGGAGCTCAAGGACGCGTAGCCCGGGCCCGGGGCGAGCAGCCACGCGCACGGCGCACCACGCGCAGAACGCACCACGACGCGCAGAACGCGCCACGCGCAGAACGCACCACGTGCGTGACGCGCTCACGCGCAGGGCGCGCCACGCGTGAGTAAGACGCCACGCGTGAGTAGAGGCGCGGCCCGGCACGCGGGGGACGTGCCGGACCGCGCCGGTCCGGGGGGCCGGGCCGGCCCGGGAGAGGGCCGCGCCGGTCCGGGGGAGGAGACCGCGGGGGTCAGGACGGCGCGCCCGCCACCCCGCTCGACCCGTCCGCGTGCGCCGCGAACCGCTCCAGCGCGTCGACCACCAGTGCGTGGTCCTCGGCCTGCGGCAGGCCGGAGACCGTCACCGAGCCGACCAGGCCGACCCCCTCGACGTTGATCGGGAACGAGCCGCCGTGCGCCGCGTACACGTCCGGGTCGAGCCGGGAGGACTCCTCGAAGGTGGTGCCCTTGGCGCGGTGCCGGGCCCCGACGAGGTACGAGCTGACGCCGTACCGCTCGACGACCCGGCGCTTGCGGTCGATCCACGCGTCGTTGTCGGCGCTGGCGCCGCTCAGCGCGAAGTGGAAGAGCTGCTGCCGGCCCCGGCGGATGTCGATCGCGACCGGCGCCTCGCGCAGCCGGGCCATCTCCACCAGCAGACTGCCCAGCTTCCAGGCGTCCTCGTTCGTGAACCCGCCGAGGGTGAGACGGCGTTCCTGCTCGGCGATCTCCTCCACGGACAGATGCTCCGACGGCGGCTTCGGCTGCGACGGCCGCGGCTCCGAGGGCTGCGGCTGCGGGCTGGCGGTGGTGCCGGTCATGCGCTGATCTCCACGGTCACGCCGTCCCTGGCGGAGCGGCGGGCGGCTTCCAGGACGTCGAGGGCGGCGGCCGCCTCCTCGGCGGTCGCCGGGACCGGGCCCTCGCCGCGGACGGCCCCGGCGACCGCCGCGTAGTACGCGGGGTAGTCGCCCGGCTTCGTCGGGACGAGAGCGCCCCCACCGGTGACCGGGGACTCCCCGGACCCGATGCGGCCCCACATCGACTTGGGCTCCTCGCCCCAGGAAACACCCTCTGCCGGGCGCTTGCCCTCCCGCAGATCGGCCTCCTGGGGGTCGAGTCCGTACTTCACGTACCCCGCCTTGGAGCCGAGCACGCGGAAACGCGGGCCGAGCTGCGCGGTCGTCGCGCTCACGTACAGGTGGGAGCGGACGCCGTTGGTGTGGGTGACGGCGATGAAGGTGTCGTCGTCCGCCTCGGCGCCCGGGCGGCGCACATCGGACTCCGCGTAGACCAGCGCGGCCGGGCCGAAGAGGGAGAGCGCCTGGTCGACGACATGGCTGCCCAGGTCGTAGAGGAGGCCGCCGATCTCGGCGGGGTCGCCGGACTCGCGCCACCCGCCCTTGGGCTGCGGGCGCCAGCGCTCGAAGCGGGACTCGAACCGGAGCACATCCCCGAGGGCGCCCTCCGCGAGCAGATGGCGCAGGGTGAGGAAGTCGTTGTCCCAGCGGCGGTTCTGGAAGACGGAGAGCGCGAGGCCCCGCTCCTTCGCCAGCTCGGCGAGGGCACGCGCCTCGGCCGCCGTGCCGGCCACCGGCTTGTCCACGACCACCGGCAGTCCGGCTTCGAGGGCGGCGGTGGCGATCGGGACATGGGTCTTGTTGGGGGAGGCGACGACGACGAGGTCCAGCTCGTCCGCCCGCTCCCACAGCTCCTCCGGCGAGGCGGCGAAGCGGACGCCCTCCCCGAGGGCCGTCCGCGCCCCGGCCCGGCGCTCCTCGCGGGAGGTGACCACGGTGTCGACGACCAGGCCGTCGGTGGAGGCGATCAGCGGGGCGTGGAACACGGAGCCCGCGAGGCCGTAGCCCACGAGTCCGACGCGGAGGGGGGTGCCGGAGCCAGTCATGGGCCCCACTTAAGCAACGCTGTTGCCAAAGTGCAAGCGTCCCGGAGAATGGGGGTGTGACCACCCACCGGCCCCCGGCCCCCCACCGTCCCAGCGCCCCGGGCCCCACGCGCGGACCCCGCACCGGACAGCCCGCGGGCGTCAACCTCCCGGCCCTGCGCAGCCACAACGCGGCGCTCGTCCTCGACCTGCTGCGCACCGCGGGCGAGGACGGGATCAGCCGGATCGAACTGGCCGAGGGCACCGGGCTGACCCCGCAGGCCGTCAGCAAGATCACCGGTCGGCTGCGGGAGGAGGGCATGGCGGCGGAGGCGGGCCGGCGCGCCTCCACCGGGGGCAAGCCGCGCACGGTGCTGCGGCTGGTCCCGTCGGCGGGGCACGCGGTGGGGCTGCACCTGGACCGTGACGAGCTGCGGGCCGTCCTCCTCGACCTCGCGGGCACGCTCGTCGCGGACCGCCGGGCCCCGCTCGACCTCGGCGCGGGGGCGGACCGGGTCCTGACGACGGCCTCGGCGGAGGTCACCGCCCTGCTGGCCCCGGCGGGCGGGGCGGGCGGCAAGGACCGGGCGGACGCGGAGGGCGGGTCGGGCCGCCCGGCCGCGTCGGCCGAGCCGGGCGCGGTGATGCGGCCCGGTGCCGAAGGGCTGCGGGTGCTCGGCGTCGGGGTGGCGATGCCCGGGCCGCTCGACCACCACGCCGGGATGCCGGGCCGCGTCACCGGCTTCCCCGCGTGGGCCGGGTACCCCGTGCGGGACGCGCTCGCCCGCCGCCTCGCCCTCCCCGTCGTCCTCGACAAGGACACCAACGCCGCCGCCCTCGGCCTCGCCCTGCGCGGTCCGGGCGACTCCTTCGCGTACCTCCACCTCGGCACCGGGCTCGGGGCGGGGCTCGTGCTCGGCGGCGAGCTGTACCGGGGCGCTCGCACCGGCGCGGGCGAGTTCGGGCACCAGGTCGTGCAGCTCGACGGGCCCCTGTGCGGGTGCGGCGGGCGCGGCTGTATCGAGGCGCTCTGCCTGGCCGCCGTCGCGGGCGGCGACCTCGTGGGCGCGGCCCGGGTGCTCGGGACCGGGGCGGCCAATCTCGTCGGACTGCTCGACATCGACCGCGTGCTGCTCGGCGGGCGCACGGTCGCCGCCGCCGAGGACGTCTTCGTGCGCGGGGTCGGCGAGGTGGTGGCGGCGCGCGGTGGCGGGGTGCCGGTCGAGGCGGCGCCCGGCGGCGCGGACACCGTCGCGGAGGGGGCGGCCCATCTGGTGCTCGCCCCGGTCTTCGGACGCGCCTCGGCCCCGGCGGCCTCCACCCCGCCCCCGGCCTGACCCGCTCCGACCCGCCGGACCCGACCGGCCGACCCCGACGGGCCCCCGCCCGACCCGCTCCGGCCGACTCTGACCGACTGACCGACCGGCCGGCTCCGACCGACGGGCCCCGGCTGACCCGTACCCGCCCCGACCGACCGGCCCGAAGGGCCCCGCCCGCGCCCTGCCGCCACGCCCCCCGCCGCCACGCCCCCCGCCGCCGCGCGCCCCGGCGCCACGCCCCCCGCCGCCGCGCGCCCTGCCGCCGCGCGCCCTGCCGCCGCGCGCCCTGCCGCCACGCCCCCCGCCGCCGCGCGCCCTGCCGCCATGCGCCCTGCCGCCACGCCCCCCGCCGCCACGCCCCCCGCCGCCATGCGCCCCGGCGCCGAATACGCCGACACGGGGGGCGTTGCGCCGCTGTTCGGCGGTACACCGCACACCCCCGGCGGGCGCCCCGGGCAACGATGGCAGGGCCCCGGGCCACCGGCCCGCGGCCCTGCCCGGCGACCGTGAGCAAGCAAAGGCCACTCCATGCGACTGCGCACCGCCCTCGCCCTCCCGGCCGGTACGGCCACGGCCGCCGCGCTGGCCGCCGCCCTGCTGGCGGGCCCCGCCACCGCCGACGACACCCCGGCCGCCGCGCCGGCCGCCGAACCGCCCGCCGCGCGGGAGCAGGACGACGCGGTGCCCGCCGACCGCCAGCCGACCTGCGGAAAGTCCACCGATCCCGGCTTCCCCATCGATACCCGGATCCAGGGCGGCCCCCGTACCGTGCAAGCCGGTTCGGGCTTCCAGGGCTGGCGTATCGACCTCACCAACACCACCCGCGAGCTGTGCCACCGCATCCACCCGGTGGTCGTCCTGACCGGGGCGCCGCTCGCGCCCGACCGCGTCGCCCTCGAGTTCCGGGACGTGGACGCCGGGCGCTGGCGCCCGGTGACCCTGGAGCGGACCAGCAAGGACGAGCTGGTCGGCGCGTTCGACGACGGCTTCCGGGGCTTCGTCGTCCCGGGCGGCGGGACCGTGGCCGTGCCCGTCCGGTTCTCCCTCGCGGCCGGCACCGCCCCCGGCGATGTCACCGTCAACGCGGCGGTCGTCCAGCGCCGCGGGGACGACGGCGACTGGGTCGGGGCGTCCGGCGACTACCACCTCACCGTGACCGAGGGGACCGCCCGGCCCTCCGCCCCCGCCGGGTCGCCGGACCCGGACCCGGACGCGGACCCCGGGACCAGTACGGACCCCGACCCCGGCACCGCGCAGCCCTCCGGTACGCCCGAGGCCTCCCCGCCCCCCTGGCTGCCCGAGCAGCTCGCCTCGACCGGCGCCGGCACGGGCGTACGCGTCCTCGCGGCCACGGCGACCCTCGCGCTCGGCACCGGCATCGCCCTGCTCCTCCTCCGCCGCCGGGTCGGCCCGCGCTCCCGCCGCTGACCAGCGGCCCGTCGCACGGATCAGGCCATGCGGGCCCTGCCTGATCCGGACGAAGGGCGCTTAGGCTGTGGGCGTCGCCACAGCGCCGTCGCGGCGCCCACCCGCATGTACGACACGCACGGCAGGAGTCCGCCCGCATGGCAGAGCGCAAGCCGATCGAATCCTGGCTGACCGACATGGACGGCGTCCTCATCCACGAGGGCGTCCCCATCCCCGGAGCCGACGCCTTCATCAGGAAGCTGCGGGAGACCGGCAAGCCCTTCCTCGTGCTCACCAACAACTCCATCTACACCGCCCGTGACCTGCACGCCCGCCTCTCCCGCATGGGTCTGGACGTGCCCGTGGAGAACATCTGGACCTCGGCCCTGGCGACCGCCCAGTTCCTGGACGACCAGCGCCCCGGCGGCACCGCCTACGTCATCGGCGAGGCGGGTCTGACCACGGCCCTGCACGACATCGGGTACGTGCTCACCGACCACGAGCCGGACTACGTGGTCCTCGGCGAGACCCGCACCTACAGCTTCGAGTCCCTGACGAAGGCCATCCGCCTGATCAACAACGGCGCGCGGTTCATCTGCACCAACCCCGACGAGACCGGCCCGTCGACCGAGGGGCCGCTCCCCGCGACGGGCAGTGTGGCCGCGCTGATCACCAAGGCGACCGGCAAGGACCCGTACTTCGCGGGCAAGCCCAACCCGCTGATGATGCGCACCGGCCTGAACGCCATCGGGGCGCACTCCGAGACCAGCGCCATGATCGGCGACCGGATGGACACGGATGTGCTCGCGGGGCTGGAGGCCGGGATGGAGACCTTCCTGGTCCTGACCGGGCTCACCGCGCCGGGGGACGTGGACCGCTATCCGTTCCGTCCGTCCACCGTCGTCGACTCCATCGCGGACCTGGTCGACCGCGTCTGACGGACGGCCGCCCCGGCCCCCGGTGACCCTGCGTGACCTGCGCCTTCGTAAGGGCGCAGGTCAGCGGGGTGCCGACGGAGGGGGACCGGTACTGCGGATGCGGAAACGCGCCGGACGCGTGACTCTGGCCGTATCAGGAGGTTCACGATGCGTGCAGGTTCACTTGCTCTCCGTTCCGTGGGTGCGGCCGCCGTCCTCGTGCTGGCACCCGCCGTGACCGCGACCGCGGCCACCGTCGCCCACGACTCCGCGGCATCCCCGGGCTCCGCAGGGGCGACGGCCCGGCTGACCCCCGCCGAGGCGGCGCCCGGCGGTACGGTCCGGGTCGGCGCCACCGGCTGCTCCGGCGCCTCGGCGCTCGCGAGATCCGAGGCGTTCATGGGCGACGCGGAACTGCGCACCGTCACCGACCGGCCTGCCCTCGTGGGCACGGCACGCGTACGGCCCGACGCCGGGCCGGGTGCCTACGGCGTCCGCATCCTCTGTGACGGGCGGGATCACGGAGAGACCGGCCGCCTCCTGGTGCGGGCGATGCCCGTCGGCGGGGCGGAGAAGGTGGCCCGGACGGTGCACGCCTCACCGGTCGCTCCCGTGCGCGCGGGCGGTGGCGGGACCGCGGCCATCGCGATGCCGGTCGCCGCGGTCGACCCCGAGGACACCGGACCGAGCGCCACACAGACCGTCGTCGGCCTGGTCCTCGCCGGGGCCGCGGCCGTCGCCTTCGCGGTGCGCAGCGCGCGGCGGCGCCGTACGGACTCCGACTGAGATGGCCGCGCGGATACGCCCGGAGGGCGCGGCTGCGGGGCCGGGTAGGGCATCGGGGGTGGACGTCCGATCGGGAGGGGGTGCGGCCGGGGTGCGGCGGGCGGTGATCGGCGTGGTCTGGGCCGTCCTCGTCCTGGTGCTCTGGCTGTGGGGCGGCGGCGCCCCCGGAGGCGCGGCGGGCATGTCCGCGCCGACGACCGGCGACATGGCGGCGGTCGGCCGTCCGCCCGGGGTTCCGATGCCGGCCGCCCGCGCACCCCTCGACGTCTCCACGCCCCGCCGGCTCGACGTCCCGGCCCTCGGCGTCTCGGCCCCCGTCGTCGTGCGCGGTCTCGACGAGCGGGGTGCGATCGACCCGCCTCCCTACACGGCGGGCGGGAGTGTCGGCTGGTACGGGGGCGGGGCGCGGCCGGGGGAGCCGGGTGCGGCGATCATCGTCGGTCATGTCGACACCGAGACCCGTCCGGCCGTCTTCTACCACCTCAGCACCCTCCGTCCGGGCGAGCGGGTCAGGGTGACGGGGGAGAACGGCGAGACCACCGAGTTCACCGTCGACGATGTGCGCGTCGTCGGGCCGGAGCGCTTCGACGCCCGCCAGGTGTACGGCCCCCGGGTGGCCGGCCGCCCGGAGCTGCGCCTGATCACCTGCGGCGGGACCTTCGACCGGTCGACCGGCGGATACACGGCGAACGTGGTCGTCTCCGCGTACCTCACGGGAACGGGTCCGGGGCCGGGTCCCGGTCCGGCCCCGGGCTCCTGACCCGCGGACCGTACTCGCGGACGTACCCGCTGACGTACGACGAAGGCCCTCCCACGCGTGTGGGAGGGCCTTCGTTTCGCGTGCGCCGCCAGGGACTCGAACCCCGGACCCGCTGATTAAGAGTCAGCTGCTCTAACCAACTGAGCTAGCGGCGCCTGCTGACCTGGAGAACTCTACCCGACCGGGGAGAGTGCTCCGCACATCCCGCGTGGCCCCGCCGCCGCGCCCAGCCGGGCTGGATCGTTGTTTTTACCCTTTCGTACGTCAAAATGCGTTTTGTCCATCCGGTTGGGACACTGACGCACGTGACACACCGTCAGAGGATCTTTCCGATTGCGAATGGGGAGGCGACGCGTATGGCCGTGCCGGTCTTCGAGGAGTACGAGCCCGCCGGTGACTGCGACTGCGCCGGATGCGTCGAGCGGCGACGCGCCCTGGCCACCGGAGGTCACCCCTCCGCGCACGGCTGCCGGCGCGCGCTGGTGCTGATGACCACGGCCGGGGTGGTCCTGGGCGGAGGCGGCGGTGCCGCCGCCTCCGCCCAGGCGCCCGGTGGCCCCGCCCGCGCGGTCGCCCCGTCCGCCGACCCCCTCCCGCCGACCGAGCAGGGGACCACCGGTCCGCTGCACGGCTCCACCACGAAGCCCGCCAACCAGGCCAACCAGGTGGCGCTGAAGGCCACCACCCGTACCGAGATCATCAACCGGGCCAAGAAGTGGGTCTCGGCCAAAGTGCCGTACAGCATGACCAAGTACTGGTCCGACGGCTACCGCCAGGACTGCTCCGGCTATGTCTCGATGGCCTGGAGCCTCGCGGGCAACGAGTGGACCGGCAGCCTCGCCAAGTTCGGCGACCGGATCCAGCGCGAGGACCTCCAGCCCGGCGACATCCTCCTCTTCCACAACCCGGCCGACCCCGGGGCGGGTTCGCACGTCACGATCTTCGGCGGCTGGACCGACTACACGCACACCTACTACGTGGCGTACGAGCAGACCAAGCCCCACACCCGCAAGCAGTCCACCCCCATGGCCTACTGGAACAACTCCGCCAGCTATGTGGCCTACCGCTACAAGGGCCTCTCCAGCGGGACGGCCAGCGGCGGCGAGAGCACGGCGGCGCCCTTCCCCGGCACCTCAGCCTTCGGGCCCGGCAAGAAGAACGCCCATGTCACCCGGCTCGGCGAACTCCTGGTCCAGCGCGGCGGCAAGCGCTTCTACGAGGAGGGCCCGGGCCCGGAGTGGACGACGGCGGACCTCCGCGCCACCCAGGCGTTCCAGCTGGCGCAGGGCTGGCGGGGTGCCGAGGCCGACGGCTATCCGGGCCCCCACACCTGGCGGCTGCTGGTGAACGGCCAGGGCAAGGACATCCCGCCCGCCGTGACGGCCGGCCCGTCCGCCCAGCCGCCCGCCTTCCCGGGCCGGGACCACTTCCGGCCGGGCCGCACCAACGCCCATGTGACCCAGCTCGGGAAGCAACTCGTCAAGCGGGGCTACGGAAAGCACTACGCCGAGGGCCCCGGGCCGCAGTGGACCGAGGCGGACCGGCGCAACGTCCAGGCGTTCCAGCGGGCCCAGGGCTGGCGGGGTGCGGAGGCCGACGGCTACCCCGGCCCGCATACCTGGCGCCTGCTCTTCGCGGCCCGGTAAGGCGGCCGCGAGCAGCGAACCACATCGCAGGAAGAGCCCGCCGGCAAGCAGCCACGGCGGACAGCCGCCCACGGCAGGCGGGCACTCCCGGCAAGCACCCACCAGCGGCGAACAGCCACCCCGGCAAGCAGGCGACGAACGCAAGCAGGCAACGAAGGCAAGCAGGCAACGAAGGCAAGCAGGCAACGAAGGCGAGGCGGCATGAACACCACGACGTCGGACCCGGAGGGCCCCGTCCCGCCCGAGACCCCGCGGCGCAGCCCGGTCATCGCGAGCGAGACCACGACCGAGATCCCGGTGCACCTCCTGTTCCGGGACGACAGCGGGCCGCTGGCCCTGCCGTCCGGTCTGCGCCCCGCGGTGATCTCGCGGAGGAAGGGCACCGGGGAGCAGCCCAAGGTGGGCGCATCGGGCCGGCCGGCCGGGGACGGCGGCACGGGGACCGGGCACGGCCCCGGCCCCGGGCGGGACGCCGGCGGCCGGGCGCCGCTGCCGGCGGCGGCCGACCCGGCCGTACCGGCCGTCGACCCCCGGCTGACCGAGCGTCCGGGCCCGGTGCTCCCCGGCTGGACCGGGCTGGTCGCCGGGGGCTGCGCCCTCGCCGGGACCGGTGCGCTGCTGTGGGGGGCGGGGGCCGTGCCGGACGCCGTCGGGCGGATCCTCGGCGTCACCCCGCCCCCGTACCAGGGCATCGGCATCGGGGTGTGGTGCCTGCTGACCCTCGGCGTGCTGCTGGTCCTCTTCGGCTTCGGTGGGCTCGGGCGCGGCCGGGTCGGCCATGCCTGGGTGCTCACCCTGTGCGGCGACTACCGGGGCAGTGTCCGGCGCACCGGGCTGGTGTGGGTGAGCCCGCTGGTGCTGCGCCGGCGGATCGACGTGCGGCTCCGGCACTGGCGCAGCGAGCCGATGCCCGTGCACGACGCGGAGGGCACCGCGCTGCGGGCGGTCGTCCTGGTGGTGTGGCGGGTGTCGGACACCGTCCGGGCCGTGCTCGGCGTGGAGAACCACGAGGCGTACCTCGCGGAGCAGGTCGAGGCGGCGACGGCCCGGGTGCTGTCGAAGCTGCCCGCCGACAGCTTCGGCGAGGCCGTTCCCACCCTGCGGGACGCGGGCACGGTCGGGGCCGAGCTGACGAAGGTGCTGGCGGAGCAGTGCGCGCCGGTGGGCATCGAGGTCTTCTCCGCGCAGCCGGTCGCTGTCGACTACGCGCCGGAGATCGCGGACGCCGTGCTGCGGCGGCGGATCGCGGCCATCGACGCCCGGCACCGTGACGCGGTCCTCACCTCGGTCGTGGACGCGGTCGAGGACACGGTGGGCCGGCTGACCGACCGCGGTCTGGTCGAGCTGGCGGACTATGAGCGCAAGGCCCTCGTCAAGGACCTCACCGTTGCCTTCTACACCGGCCGGGCCGGGGGCGCAGAGGCTCCGTGATTGGTCTGGACACGTCCAACAGGCTTCCCTACATTGAGACTTGGTCTAGACCTGAACCTTCGCTGTCGCACGCGTGCACCACCCATGAACTCCCCCACGTTCGCAACGGAGCCAAGCATGCGAAAAAAGATAGGTGCGGCCGTCGTGGGCCTCGCCGTGGCGGGCACCACGGTGCTCGCCGGCGGCAGTGCCAGCAGCCACGGCTACACCGACTCACCCATCAGCCGCCAGAAACTCTGCGCCAACGGCACGGTCAGCAACTGCGGCAACATCCAGTGGGAGCCGCAGAGCGTCGAGGGGCTCAAGGGCTTCCCGGCGGCCGGACCCGCCGACGGCAGGATCTGCGCCGGCGGCAACGGCCAGTTCGCGCAGCTCGACGACCCGCGCGGCGGAGCCTGGCCCACCACCAAGGTGAACTCGGGCCAGAACTACACCTTCCGCTGGCAGTTCACCGCACGTCACCGCACCACCGACTTCAAGTACTTCATCACCAAGAACGGCTGGAACCCCAGCCAGCCGCTGACCAGGGCCGCGCTGGAGTCGCAGCCGTTCCTGACCATCCCCTACGGCGGCCAGCAGCCGCCGGCCACGCTGTCCCACTCCGGCAACCTTCCCCAGAAGTCGGGCCGCCATCTGATCCTGGCGGTGTGGACGGTGCACGACACCGCCAACGCCTTCTACGCCTGCTCCGACGTGCAGTTCTGATCCCCCGCGTCGGCTGAGGCGTCTCGGCGCGCGGCGCGCCCTCCGGACCACCGCCGGGTCCGGAGGGCGCGCCGTCCGCGCGTCGGGCGGCATCTTTCGGTCTTCGGGGTCTCGCCCGGGAAGGCCCCGGCCGGCCTCCCGGCGGGGGCCTGACCCCCTGATCCCCGGTCGACCGGAACGCGGAAGGCCCCTCGCTCCCGCGAGGGGCCTTCCGTCTGTGCGCCGCCAGGGACTCGAACCCCGGACCCGCTGATTAAGAGTCAGCTGCTCTAACCAACTGAGCTAGCGGCGCCTGACTCGCGGCCTGCCGTTGCGGGCGGGCCGACACGTCAATAGTACCTGGTCCCGGGGGGTGCTCCGCACCGGTTTCCGGCCCCCGGCCCCGGCAGGGCGGAGCCTTCAGATCGCCAGGGAGAGCACCACCGGGGCCGCTCTGCGGTTGAGGGTCTCCGCCGCCTTGCGGAGGCGGTGGGCGTGCTCGATCGGCAGCGAGAGCGCCAGGCAGCCCACCGCCGATCCGGCCGTCAGCGGGACCGCCGCGCAGACCGTGCCCACCGCGTACTCCTGGAGGTCCAGGACGGGGACGGTCGGCGGCTGGGAGTCCAGCTTGGAGAAGAGCAGGCGCTCGCTGGTGATGGTGCGGGAGGTGAGCCGGGCGATCTTGTGGCGCGAGAGGTGGTCGCGGCGGCCGTTCACGTCGAGCTGGGTGAGCAGGCACTTGCCGACCGCGCTGGCGTGGGCGGCCGAGCGGAAGTCGACCCACTCGTTGACCTTGGGCGTCAGCGGGCCGTCGGCGAACTGGGTGATCTTGACCTCGCCGTCGATGTACCGGCTGATGTAGACCGCGGCGCCGACCGAGTCCCGCAGTTCCACCAGGGTGTCCTGGAGCTTCGTCTGCAGGGCCTCCTTGCGCGTCGCGCCCGAGCCGAGGAGGACGAGGGAGTCGCCCGTCACATACGCGCCGTCGGCGGTCTGCTCCACGTATCCCTCGCGGCGCAGCATGGCGAGCATGGGGGCGAGGTGGCCGGACGGGAGCCCGGTCTCGCGGGCGATCTGGACGTCGGTGACACCGCCACCGTGTCTGGAGACCGTCTCCAGGACTCGCAGGACGTAGTGCACCGAATGGAACGGCGCGGTCGGCTCGGGCTTCAGCGCCACGGTTTCCCCCTACCAGGTTGTGACCGCATGCTTGTTACCACGATAGCCGCCAAGGGGCCCTTGCAGGCGGGCTGTTGGCGGAAATGGTGGGCGCCCCGGCCGTACGGGCTGGGGCGCATCACCTTGGCATATGCCCGAGTCATGGGATTCGGGCGGATTACGTGGTCAGAGCACCGCTCCGAGGAACTCGCGCGTACGTTCGTGCTCGGGATCGGAGAAGATCTTCTCCGGCGGACCGGACTCGATGACCTTCCCGGAATCGAACATCAGGACCTCGTCGGAGATGTCCCGGGCGAAGCTCATCTCGTGGGTCACGATCACCATCGTGATGTCCGTGGTGCGCGCGATGTCCCGCAGGAGATCCAGCACCCCGGCGACCAGTTCCGGGTCCAGAGCCGAGGTGACCTCGTCCAGCAGCAGCACCCGGGGCCGCATCGCGAGGGCCCGGGCGATGGCGACGCGCTGCTGCTGCCCGCCGGAGAGCTGGGTCGGCCTGGCGTCCGCCCGGTCGCCGAGGCCCACCAGGTCCAGCAGCTCCCGGGCGCGGGTCTCGGCCTCCTCCTTGGACAGGCCCAGCACCCGCACCGGGGCCTCGGTGATGTTGCGCAGCACGGTCATGTTCGGGAACAGGTTGAACTGCTGGAAGACCATGCCGATCTTCTTCCGGGCCTCCCGCCGCTCCTTCTCGGCCGCCGGGAAGAGCTTCGACCCGTTGACGGTGATGGTGCCCTCGTCCGGGGACTCCAGGGTCATCAGCAGCCGCAGGATCGTCGTCTTGCCGGAGCCGGACGGGCCGATCAGGGTCACATGCCTGCCCGGCTTCACCGAGAAGCACAGATCGTCGAGGACGGTGTTGTCGCCGAATCTCTTCGTGACGCCCTCGAACCGGATCAGCTCTTCCGGGGCGCCGGCGGCCGGCGTTTCGGAGGTGGTGTCAGCGGACAAGGCGGCGCTCCAGGGTTCGGACCAGCAGGGATGCCGGGTAGGCGATCAGGATGAAGGCGATGCCGATCACAGTGAGCGGCTCGGTGTACTGGAAGGTCGAGGCGCTCTCCAGCCGGGACTGCTGGAGCAGCTCCAGCACGCCGATCGCGGCCAGCAGCGGGGTGTCCTTCAGCATGGCGATGACGTAGTTGCCCAGCGCCGGGGTGATCCGGCGGATCGCCTGCGGCAGGATCACCGCCGTCCAGGTGCGGTGGGCCGGCAGGCTCAGGGCCGTCGCCGCCTCCCACTGGCCCGGCGGGACCGCCTCGATGCCCGCCCGGTAGACCTGGGCGGTGTAGGTCGAGTAGTGCAGACCGATCGCGATGATGCCGGTGGTCAGGGCCGAGAACTGGACGCCCCACTCCGGAAGCACGAAGTAGAGGAAGAAGAGCTGCACCAGCAGCGGGGTGGTGCGGACGAACTCGGTGAACGCGTTCACCGGCCACCGCACGAAACGGCTCGGCGCCCGGAAGGCGAGCGCCCACACCAGGCCGAGGGTGAAGGAGATCAGCGAACCGAGCACCAGGATCTGCAGGGTGAGCAGCACCCCGTCCCAGAAACGCGGCATGAAGTCCGCCACCGCGGACCAGTCCCAGGTCATCGGGACGCACCCCCCGCCACCTCGGTACCGGCGATCTTCGACTCGGCCCGGCGGGAGAACAGCCCGCCCAGCAGACCGGGTTCGGGTTCGATGCCGATGTTCCGCTTGCTCCGGCGCTCCAGCGCCTTCATGGAACGGGTCACCAGCAGGGCGAGCACGAAGTAGATCACCAGGACGATCGTGTAGACCTGCGCGCTCTCCTGCGTGGCCAGCCGCACCAGGTACGCGGCGAAGGACACGTCGCCCACGCCGAGGAGCGACACCAGGGCGGTGCCCTTGAGGAGTTCCACCAGCAGATTGCAGAAGGGCGGCATCATCTCGGGCACCGCCTGCGGCAGCAGGATCAGCCGCATCCGCTGCCAGGGCGTGAGGCTGAGGGCGACGCCCGCCTCACGCTGCGCGGGGGCGACCGAGTTCAGGGCGCCGCGTACGATCTCCGCGCCGTAGGCGCCGTAGGAGAGGCCGAGCGCGAGGACGGCGGCCCACATCGGGACCAGCTGCCAGCCCATCAGCGGCGGCACCACGAAGAACAGCCAGAACATCAGCACCAGGGCCGACGTACCGCGGAAGACCTCCGTGTAGAAGCCCGCCAGGAAGCGGACGGTGCGGGAGCGGTGGGTGCGGGCCATGCCGACGGTGAAGGCCACGAAGGCGGCGAGGGCGGCGCTGTAGACCAGCAGCTGCACCGTGATCCATATGCCGGGGAGTACCCAGTTCTGCCAGAGTCCGGCTGTCATTTCCGGCACAGCTCCTCGGCGGTCAGGGTGGTCATCTCGGACTCCGTGAAGCCGAAGGGCTTCAGGATCCGGAACAACTCGCCGCTCTTCTTCATCTTGTGGATCTCGGTGTTGAAGGCGTCCCGCAGCTCGGTGTCGGTCGGGCGGAACGCGAAACCGCCGCCGTCGATCTGCTTCTTGCCGTCCACCACGGCGGCGAAGGGCTCGGTGGCCTCCGCCTTGCGGCTCTTGCGGACGACCTCACGGGTGGTCAGGGCGGTGCCCGCGAAGACGTCCACGCGCCCGGACTCGACGGCGTTCAGCCCGGCCACCTGGTCCTGGAGGATCACGATCTCCTTCTCCGGGATGCCCGCGGCGATCGCGTACCCGATCTCCGCGTAGCCCGTGCCGGTCGCCAGCGTCGCTTTGGCGCGGACCACGTCCTCGTAGGAGGTGAGGTTCTTCGGGTTGCCCTTGCGGACGATGAAGGAGTCGAGCATCTGGTACTCGGGGTCCGAGAAGATGACCTGGGCGCAGCGCTCCTTGTTGATGTACATCCCGGCCGAGACGACGTCGAACTGCTGGGAGTTCAGGCCGGGTATCAGGGAGGCGAAGTCGGTGGCCACCGGTTGCACCCGGTCGACGCCCAGCCGCTTGAAGACGACCCGGGCCAGCTCCGGGGCCTCGCCCGTGAACTCGCCCTGCTCGTCCACATAGCCGTAGGGCACCTCCCCGGCGATGCCCAGGCGCACGGTGCCCTGGGATTTCAGCCGGGCGAGCGCGTCGCCGGAGGGCACCCGCGAACAGCCCGAGACGCCGGCGACGCTGAGCGCCCCGGCGGCCGCGGTGCCGAACAGCAGAGTGCGTCTGCTCATCGGTCCTGCTTGTCTTGTTCGAGCCATGGGCGCGCGGCTACCCGAGCGGTCCGGGGGTATGCGTAGGGGATGGCCGATCGATACCTGACCGTGTCCCTGGACAAGCGCGGCGTCCGCTGCACCGCCCGGCTGCTGACCGAGAAGGCGCCCCTGACCTGCGACGCCGTCTGGGACGCGCTGCCGCTGTCCGCCGATGTCTACCATGCGAAGTACGCCCGGAACGAGATCTATGCCCTGTTCCCGGCCTTCGCTCCTGCGGAGCCCCCGCTGGAGAACCCGACGGTCACCCCCATCCCGGGCGACCTGTGCTACTTCACCTTCACCGACACCCAGTTGGGCACCGCCTCCTACGGCTACGGCGAGCGCGCCGGCATCGTCCCGGTGACGGTGGACCTGGCCCTCTTCTACGAGCGCAACAACCTCCTCCTCAACGCGGACACCGGCTGGGTGCCGGGGATCGTGTGGGGCCAGGTGGTGGAGGGGCTGCCGGAGATGGCCGCCGCCTGCCAGGACCTGTGGCGCACGGGCGCGGCGGGGGAGACCCTCTCCTTCCGCCGCGCCTGAACCCCTGCTCCGGGCGGCGCCCGGACCGCCCCGCCGCCTCAGCCGGCCGGCTCGGGCGGGGCGGGGACGCCCGCCGCGCCCGCCGTGTAGAGGGCGTGCGCGGCGCGCAGGACCAGCGCGTCCGCGTGCCGGGCCGCGACGAGTTGGGCGGCGACGGGCAGCCCGTCCGCGTCCAGCCCGCAGGGCACCGAGGCCGCCGGCTGCTGGGTGAGGTTGAACGGGTAGGTGAACGGGGTCCACCCCGTCCAGCGCCGCAGCCCCGACCCGGCCGGGGTCTCCCGGCCCGCCTCGAAGGCGGTGAGGGGCAGGGCCGGGGTGACCAGCAGGTCGTACGCGGTGTGGAAGCGGCCCATCCGCCGGCCCAGGGCCATCCGCGTGTCCACCGCGGCCAGGTACTCCAGCGCGCTGCGCCGCGCGCCCTCCGCGCAGATCTCGCGCAGCCCCGGGTCCAGCAGCTCCCGCTGCCGCGGGCCCAGGTGCTGCACCAGCCGGGCCGCCCCGGAGAACCAGAGGGTGTGGAACGCCTCGACCGGGTCGGCGAGATCCGGGTCCGCCTCCTCCACGTACGCCCCGAGGCCCGCCAGCGTCTCCGCCAGCCGGCGCACCGCCGCCGCGACGGCCGGGCGGACCGCGACCTGCCCGCCGAGGGTGGGGGAGTAGGCGACGCGCAGCCCCTTCACCCCGTCCGCCAGACCGGAGCGCACGCTGCCGGCCGGGGCGGACTGGGACCAGTCCCGCCAGTCCGGCCCGCTCATCGCGTCCAGCATCAGCGCCGCGTCCGCCGCGTCCCGGGTCATCGGGCCGACGTGCGCCAGGGTCCCGAAGGGGCTGGAGGGGTACATCGGCACCCGGCCGTACGTCGGCTTCAGGCCGAAGATCCCGCAGAACGCGGCCGGGATGCGGATGGAGCCGCCGCCGTCCGTGCCGATGGAGAGCGGCCCCGCGCCGAGGGCCACGGCCGCCGCTCCGCCGCCGCTGGACCCGCCGCTGGTGCGGGAGAGGTCGTACGGGTTGCGGGTGACGCCGTGGAGCGGGGAGTCCGTGACGCCCTTCCAGCCGAACTCCGGGGTCGTGGTCCGGGCGACGAACACCGCGCCGTGGGCGCGGAGTCCGGCGACCGAGGGGGCGTCCTCGGGCCAGGGGCCCTCCGGCCGGACCGTCCGCGAGCCGCGCAGCGCCGGGACGCCGCGCTGGAGGAGCAGGTCCTTCACGGTGACCGGCACGCCGTCCAGCAGACCCCGCGGCTCCCCTCTGCGCCACCGCGCGGCCGAGTCCTCCGCCTCGGCGAGGGCTCCCTCCGCGTCGACGTGCGTGAAGGCGTTGACGTGCGGCTGGATGGCGTCCACCCGTTCCAGCGCCGCGCGGGTCGCGTCGACGGGGGAGAAGTCGCCCGTGCGGTAGCCGGCCAGGAGCCGGTGTGCGGTGAGGTCAGTCAGGCGAGTGGTCATGCATGGGGACGTACCCACGTTTCTTGTCGACCACGTTCGGCAGGGGCTTTCCGGCCGCCCACAGCTCGTACATCGCGACGAACTGCTCGCCGAGCCGGTCGCGCCAGCCGACCGTGTCCCCGCTCATGTGGGGCGACACGATCAGGCCCGGCACCGCCCACAGCGGGCTGTCCGGGGCGAGGGGTTCGCTCTCGAAGACATCGAGGGCGGCGGCCTCGATCACCCGGTCGCGCAGGGCGGCGGCGAGGTCGGCCTCCACGACCAGCGGCCCGCGCCCCACGTTGACGAAGCGGGCGGAGGGCTGCATCAGCGCCAGGCGCCGGGCGTCGAACATGCCCCGGGTGGTCTCCGTGAGCGGGGCCGCGCACACCACCCAGTCGGCGCGGGCGATCAGCGGGTCCAGGTCCTCCTCGCCGTGCACCCCGCGCCGGGCGGTGCGGCCGGTGACGGCGGTGGTGACGCCGAGGGCGCGCAGCACGGCGGCGATCTCCCGGCCGATCGGGCCCGCGCCGACCACGACCGCCCGGGTGCCCGCCACCGCCCGGGTCTCGCGGTGGTGCCAGCGGTGCTCGCGCTGCCGGTCCAGGGTGCGCGGGAGGTCCTTGGCCATCGCGAGGACCAGGGCGGCGACGTACTCGGCGATGGGCCGCTCGAAGATCCCGCGCGCGTTGGTGACGACGGTGCCGGAATCGGCCAGTTCCGGACAGAGCAGCCGGTCCACCCCGGCGCTCGGAGTGTGCACCCAGCGGGGCCGCGGGCCGTCCCCGGGCCAGGCGCGGCGGACCGCTTCCGAGGTGAAGTCCCATACCAACAGCACGTCTGCGGAGGGGAGTTCGGCGGCGAGGGAGTCCTCGTCGGCCCAGCGGACCCGCGCCCTGCCGGTGAGGGCGCCCAGACGCGGCGGGGGGTCGGCCGAGAGCACGAGAAGTGTCGGTTCGGACATCGCCCGGCAGCCACCTCGAAACGTCTGGGATGTATGGATTGACCCACGCTCGCACCCGAACCTACCGTCGTCAACAAGACGCCGGGCAGGCCCGGACCGCCTGCCCCGCAGGGCCGGTCCGCTCCCGTGTGCCCGGCGCCGTCGTGCCCGAAAGGCAGGCCGCGATGGACGTCTCCTTCATCGGCGGACCCCAGCCGCAGCGCGGTCTGGGCGTGGTCGCCCCCTTCGACTTCGCCTTGGACCGGGAGCTCTGGCGCTGGGTCCCGGACGACGTCTCGCTCCATGTGACGCGCACGCCCTTCGTGCCCGTCGACGTCTGCCTGGACCTCGCCCGCATGGTCAGTGAGCACGCGACGTTGCGGGACGCGGTGCGCGCCCTCGGCGCCTGCGAGCCCCGGGTGGTCGCCTACGCGTGCACCTCCGGCAGTTTTGTCGGCGGCCTCGCCGGGGAACGCGCCATGTGCGAGGTGATGAGTGCGGCCGGCGGCATCCCGTCGCTGACCACGTCCGGCGCCCTGCTCGACGCGCTGCGGGAGCTGGGCGCCCGGCGGATAGCCGTGCTCACGCCCTACACGGAGTCGGTGACCCGGTCGCTGGAGGAGTATCTGTCGGAGGCGGGCGTGACGGTGACGGGCCGCGAGTTCCTCGGCCTCACCCGGCACATCTGGAAGGTGTCGTACCGCGAGGTGGTGGACATGGCCCGCAGGGTCTCGGCCGCCTCGGCGGACGCGCTGTTCATCAGCTGCACCAACCTGCCCACCTACGACGTGATCCCCCAGCTGGAGGCCGAGCTGAGGATGCCGGTCGTCTCCGCCAACCAGGTCACGATGTGGTCGGCCCTGCGCGCCGTCGGCGCCCGCGCGGTCGGCCCCTATCAGGCTCTGCTGATGGACGCCGCGGCGAGACCGGCCGAGCCGGAAGGACAGGAGGGCGTGACATGACGACCGTGGGACTGCTGTACCCGGGACATTCCGCCGAGGACGACTACCCCCGCGTCGAGGCGCTGCTGACCGGGGTCAACGTCCCCGTGGTGCACACCGACATCGGCGAGGACGCCCACCGCGTGGACGCGCTGGTGGAGATGGGCTCGCCCGCCCGGCTCGCCGCCGGGGTCGAGGAGCTGCGCCTGTCGGGCGCGGAGTCCGTGGTGTGGGCGTGCACCAGCGGCTCGTTCGTGCACGGCTGGGAGGGGGCCCGGGAGCAGACCCGGGCCCTGGCGCTGGCGGCCGGGCTGCCGGCGTCCAGCACCTCGTTCGCCTTCGTACGGGCGACGGGCGAGGTGGGCGCGGCCAGGGTGGCGGTGGCCGCGACCTACCCGGCGGATGTGACCGAGCTGTTCGCCCGCTTCCTCGGGGACGCGGGCATCGAGGTCGTCGGTACGCACGCGGGCGGGATCGTGACGGCGGCCGAGGTGGCGACCTGGGGGCCGGACGAGGTGCTGGCCCTGGTTCGCGCGGCGGACCGGCCCGAGGCGGAGGCGGTCCTGGTGCCGGACACCGCGCTGCACACGGTGGCGCTGCTGCCGGAGCTGGAGAAGGCGGTGGGCAAGCCGGTGCTCACGGCGAACCAGGTCACGGTCTGGGAGGGCCTGCGGCTGGCGGACCGGCACGGCGTCCGGTCGGACGAGCTGGGCGCCCTCTTCGCCCGCAAGGACTGAGCGTGGTCCGGGCCTTCGGAGACCGCCCGGCCCCGGTGCCGGGCCGGGCTCCCGGGCCCGGGAGCCCGGCTCCGGGAATAAGCGGAGACAGCCTCCTGTTGTGCGTCGGAGTACCTTCCCCGCACTCAGGAGGACCCCGGTGGACCCGGTCACCCCAGCCGACGAGACCGACGGCACGCCCGCGCCCGGACCGGCCGCCCGGACCGACGGCATCCGCGCCGACGCGGCCGGCACCGCGCCCGTGCCCCTCTCCGTCCTCGACCTCGTCACGGTCGGCGCGGGCCGCACCGCCTCCGACGCGCTGCGCACCAGCGTCGCCCTCGCCCGCCTCGCCGAGCGCCGCGGCTACCACCGCCACTGGGTGGCCGAGCACCACTCCATGCCCGGGGTCGCCTCCTCGTCCCCCGCCGTGATCCTCGCCCATCTCGCCGCCCACACGGAGAGGATCCGGCTCGGCTCGGGCGGGGTGATGCTGCCCAACCACGCGCCCCTGGTGATCGCCGAGCAGTTCGGCACCCTGGAGGCCCTGGCCCCGGGCCGGATCGACCTGGGCCTCGGCCGCGCGCCCGGTACGGACGGGGCCACGGCCGCCGCCCTGCGCCGCACCGGCACCCTGAGCGAGGGCGCCGACGACTTCCCGCAGCAGCTCGCCGAGCTGACCCGCTTCCTCGACGACGACTTCCCCGACGGCCACCCCTACGCGCGCATCCACGCCGTCCCCGGGCCCGTCCAGGCGACCTCCCCCGGCGGCGTCCAGTCGCCGCACCGGCCGCCGGTGTGGCTGCTCGGCTCGTCCGGGTTCAGTGCGCGGCTCGCCGGGACGCTCGGGCTGCCGTTCGCCTTCGCCCACCACTTCTCGGCGGCCAACACCCTGCCCGCGCTGGAGCTCTACCGGGACAGCTTCCGCCCCTCCGCCGTGCTGGACGCCCCCTATGCGCTGATCGGCGTCGCCGCCCTGGCCGCCGAGGACGAGCGGGAGGCCCGCCGGCAGGTGCTCACGGGCGCGCTGTCGATGCTGCGGCTGCGCACCGGCCGGCCCGGTCTCGTCCCGACGCCCGAGGAGGCCGAGGCGTACCCGTTCTCGCCCATGGAGCGGGAGTTCGCCGACAGCTGGCTCGGCAACATCGTGCACGGCACCCCCGACGCGGTCCGCGCCGGGCTCGACGCCCTCCAGCGGCGCACCGGCGCCGACGAGCTGATGATCACGGCCAACGCGCACGGCGGCGACGTCCGCCTGCGCAGCTACGAGTTGATCGCGGACGCCTACGGTCTGCCCGCCGGCCCGGCCCCCGCCGCCGCCTCGGCCGGCGCACCCGTCGCCGGCCCGGCTCCGGTCGCGGCCGGGTAAAACCTGGGTTTCGCGCACGGAGTGGTTCATGACTCAACCGCTCGGCGGGAAGCCCCTTAACGGACCCTTAAACCGCTCGTCACCCCGGTGGCGAGCGGTCTTCTTCTGTCATCTCACCGCTCTGACAAGGGGTTTCACCGCGAAAGTGGTCTAGTCCTCATTTGGTTCGGACCATTGACGCGGGGTCTGCCGGATCGCTATCACTACTGCAGCCCAGCTTCACCGTCCCATCCGCACATCCCCGGAGGCTGCACGTGCGCTCCCGCAGACCCTTGATCGCGGCACTGACCACCGCCGCGCTCGCCGCCGGCGCCCTGGCCGGAATCGCCGGACTCGGCACCGCCCAGGCATCCGGCAGCGCCGCGCCCGCCGCCGCCTCCGCGGGCGGAGTCAAGATCGCCTACTACGACCAGTGGAGCATCTACGGCAACGCCTTCTACCCCAAGCACCTGGACACCCGGGGCATCGCCGGCAAGCTGGACGTCATCAACTACTCGTTCGGCAACATCCACCCGACCGACCTGACCTGTTTCATGGCCAACAAGGCGGCGGGGGACGACAACAACCCCAACGCCGGTGACGGCGCGGGCGACTCCTACGCCGACTACCAGCGCACCTTCAGCGCGGCGGACAGCGTCGACGGCGTGGCCGACACCTGGAACCAGCCGATCGTGGGCGTCTTCAACCAGTTCAAGGAGCTGAAGGCGAAGTACCCCCACCTGAAGATCAACATCTCCCTCGGCGGCTGGACGTACTCCAAGTACTTCCACGACGCGGCCAAGACCGACGCGAGCCGCAAGAAGCTCGTCTCCTCCTGCATCAAGCAGTACATCAAGGGCGACCTGCCCGTGGAGGGCGGCTTCGGCGGCCCCGGCACCGCCGCCGGGATCTTCGACGGCATCGACATCGACTGGGAGTACCCGGGCTCGGACGGGGGCCACCTCGGCAACCACTACGGCCCCGAGGACAAGCAGAACTTCACCCTCCTCCTCGCCGAGTTCCGCAAGCAGCTCGACCAGGAGGGCGCCGCCAACGGCGGCAAGAAGTACCTGCTGACCGCGGCCCTCCCGGCCGGCCAGGACAAGATCAAGCACATCGAGACCGACAAGATCGGCGCGTACCTCGACTACGCGAACATCATGACGTACGACATGCACGGCGCCTGGGACGGCGACGGGCCCGCGTACCACCAGTCCCCGCTGTACTCACCGGCCTCGGACCCGACCGACCCGATCGCCCCGGGGACCCAGAAGTACTCGATCGACAACGCCATCGACTCCTACATCGACGGCAACCCGGCCTACGGCGTCACCGGCGGCTTCCCCGCGGGCAAGCTGACCCTCGGCTACGAGTTCTACTACCGCGGCTGGAAGGGCGTCCCGGCGGCGAACAACGGTCTCGGCGGCAGCGCCACCGGCGGTTCGGCGGCCCGCCCGCTGAGCCAGCAGGCCGGTATCGCGCACTACAAGGAGCTCGGCGGCATCGTCGACAACCCGGCCACCACCTTCTGGGACGACCAGGCCAAGGCCTCGTACTTCTACAAGAACGGCGAGTTCTTCACCGGTCTCGACAAGAAGGCGATCCAGGCGCGGGTCGCCTACGCCAAGGAGCGCGGCCTCGGCGGCGCGATGATGTACTCGCTGCTCGGCCTGGACGAGAACACCACGCTGCTCAACGAGATCGTGGCCGCGACCGGCGGCACCACCCAGCCCCCGGTCACCACCCCGCCCACGACCACCCCGCCGACCACCACCCCGCCCACGACCACCCCGCCGACGACCGAGCCCCCGGCCGGAAGCTGCTCCGCCGCCGCGTGGGTGAAGGAGACCGCCTACTCCGGCAACGCCCAGGTCTCCCACAAGGGCCGCACCTGGAAGGCCAAGTGGTGGACGCAGGGCGAGGAGCCGGGAACCACGGGCGAGTGGGGCGTCTGGCAGGACCTGGGAGCCTGCTGACCCCCGCCCCGCCCCGGGCCTGAACTACCCCGTCCCCCCCCAGGCCCCCCACAGGCCGCCGCCCCCGACCGGTAACCAACCCGGCCGGGGGCGGCCGGCGTCGCGGCGCGGCGGGCGCCCGGTGGTCCGGGCCGCCCGGCCCCGCCGGCTCAGCCCGCGGCGGCCGCCTGCCGGGGGCGCTCGGCCAGCATCTCGGTGATCCGCTCAGGAGCCACCGCCCGCGAGTACAGCCAGCCCTGCCCGGTGTCGCAGCCGATCCGCCGCAGCCGGGACGCCTGGCCGGAGGTCTCCACGCACTCCGCCGTCACCGTGAGCCCCAGCCGGTGCGCCAGCTCCACCAGGGCCTCCACGATGGTCTCGTCGGCCGGGTTGGCGTGTGCCTCGTCCTGGAAGCCGCGTACGAAGGTCCCGTCGAGCTTCAGCGCGGAGACCGGCAATCGGCTGAGGTAGGCGAGGTTGGAGTAACCCGTCCCGAAGTCGTCGATGGCGATGCGCACGCCCATGTCGCTGAGCGCCCGCAGTGCCTGGAGCGGCCGTCCGGCCGAGCCCATCACGGCGGACTCGGTCAGCTCCAGTTGCAGCAGCCGCGGCGGGAGCCCGGTCTCGGCGAGGATCTCGGCGACGTCCGCCACCAGGTCCGAGTCCCACACCTGCCGCACCGCCACGTTGACGGAGACGAACAGCGGCTCCACGTCCGGGTGGTCGAGCTGCCAGCGCCGCGCCTGTCGGCAGGCCGTGCGCAGCACCCACCGTCCGAGCTGCACGATCGAGCCGTCCTCCTCGGCGATCTGGACGAACCGATTCGGCGTGAGCAGGCCGAAGCGCGGGTGGTTCCAGCGCACCAGCGCCTCGACGCCGAGCGTCGCGCCGTCCGCCAGGCCGACCAGCGGCTGGTACTCCAGCGCGAACTCCCCTCGTTCGACGGCCGGGCGGAGGGTGGAGGCCAGCGCCTGGCGGGTCATCCGGTTGGCGTTGCGCTCGGGGTCGAACAGGGTCCAGCGGGCCCGCCCGTCCTCCTTCGCCCAGTACAGGGTGGTGTCCGCCGCCTGCATCAGCGCGGTGGCCGTGGTCCCGGCCGCCGCCCGTTCCACCACCCCGATCGAGGCTGACACCGACAGCCGGTGCCCGGCGAGGTCGAAGGGCTGCTGGAGTGCCGCGAGGACGCACCGGGCCAGGTCGGCGAGTTGCTCTGTGCCGGTGGAGTCCTCCACCAGGATCGCGAACTCGTCCCCGCCGAGCCGGGCGACGAGATGGCCGCAGCCGAGGTCCGCCCCGCCGTCCGCGCAGGCCGTCAGCCGGGAGGCGACGGCGGCGAGCAGCCGGTCGCCCACCCGGTGGCCGAGGGTGTCGTTGACCGCCTTGAACCCGTCCAGGTCCAAGTAGCACAGGCCGACCCGGCCCGTGGAGCCGTGGTCGTAGGGCCCGGCCTCCAGGGCGGCGGTGAGGCGCTCGAAGAACAGGGTCCGGTTGGGCAGCCGGGTCACCGGGTCGTGCAGTTGCAGATGGCGCAGCCGGGCGTGGAGTTCGCGCCGGTCACTGATGTCGGCGACGGAGAGCAGGACGTCACCCGTCTCGGGTACGGGGGAGACGGTGACCTCGGCCCACAGGGCGCGCCCGTCGGGGTGCTTGAGGCGCCGGGTGCAGCGGAAGCGCGAGCGGCGGCCGCGCAGCACCTCGCGGTAGGCGTGCCAGGTGCGGGCGTCGGAGGAGAGGTCGATGAGGTCGGCGGCGTGCCGGGCGCTCAGGTCTGCCGGGAGGCCGCCCAGCAGGGCTGCCAGGGCGTCGTTGGCCCGGACGATCACCCCCTCGGGGTCCACCACGGCCATCGCGAGCTGCGCCGCGTTGAACGCGGCACGGTAGTCCCGCAGTTCGGTGTGGCCCGGGCCCGTTCCGTGACGTTCCGTAACCGCCGGCCGGGTGCTTTCCGGGACTTCGACGCCCGCGGGCCCTTGCCCTTCGGAGGTACCGCTCACCGCTCACTCCCGCATGCAGTGTGTCGTACAGGGTCGTTCACAACCGGTCGGCAGAGGGGCCGCCCGTGGCATTCGGCGAAGTAATCCCGGGGAATTCGGGGAAAGTGTGCCGATCATAGAGGCTGCCGAGCCGGCCGGTCGGCCGAGCGGGTGCCCCCGGAGGACGCAGCCGATCATGGTCGATCGTTTCTGCGCGGGTCATGAGCGGGCTCTGACGTGAGCTGACCGAATGTGACGTTCCGTGGGCCGTCGGAGTGTCGCGGGGATCTCGACCCTGCATCGACCCGGTGTCGGCCCGGTCACCCGGGTGGGGCACCGGAACAGGGCACACCGCCGCAAAACATCACAGGGTGGGTGAGGCATCCCGCATTCCGGAGCCGGAGGTCCACGTGGAGGGTCAGCGCGCGCCCCAGGGAACACCCGGGAGAGTGGAACGGTCCCGCTCGCGCAGCGCCGCCGCGGCCGTCACCTCCCTGCTGGCCTTCGCGGCGACCTCGCTCGTCGCGGGCCCCGCCGTGGCCTCCCCCTCCGCCGGGCCCTGCGCCCTGCCGCGCACCGGCGCCCACCACTCCCTGGGCCTGGACACCTGGAACACCGCCTACCCGAAGCCGGTCTCCTCGCTCGACGCGGTCATGGTCTTCCTGTCGTTCCCGGACTCCATGCCGCTGAGCACCCCCGCCGAGCTGGTCGCCGACCACTTCCCGGCGACCGCCGACTTCTTCCGGAACGCCTCCTACGGCGCCTTCGACCTGCGCGTCGACGCGCGCACCGAGTGGCTCGAGATGCCGCGGGCGTCCGTCCGCTACGACATAAGGCGCGACTGGGACCCGGACCGGCGCCGCGACTACCTCCGGGACGCGATCCGGGCCGCCGACGACCGGGTGGACTTCTCCCGCTACGACATCGTCTACCTGGTCGCCGACCCCGACGCGCCGGGCGTCGACTCGGACGCGACCAAGGTGGTCAACTTCGACCGGCCGCTGGAGGTCGACGGCACGGAGATCCGCCGGGTCGTCACCGTCTTCGAGCGCCACCCGCCCGACCGCAACGTCCTCGCCCACGAGACCGGGCACGTCTTCGACCTGCCGGACCTCTACCACCGGCCGATGGACGGCAACGGCGACTGGGACACGCACGTCGGCGACTGGGACGTCATGGGCAGCCAGTTCGGACTCGCCCCGGACCTCTTCGGCTGGCACAAGTGGAAGCTCGGCTGGCTCGGCCCCTCCGAGGTCCGCTGCGTCAACGGCGGCGCCCCGGAGCGGGTCGCCGCCGGGTCGCCCGGCAGTGGCGCCCTGGTGACGCTGGAACCCCTCTCCGCCCCGCCCGTGCACGGCGCTGGCCTGGGGACCCGGCTTGCGGTCGTGCGCACCGGGCCGGACAGCGTCCTCGCGATCGAGGCGCGCACCGCGGCCGGCAACGACGCGTACACCTGCACGGAGGGTGTCCTGCTCTACCGGGTGGAGGGCGACGCGGCCTCCGGCGGCGGGCCGGTGGAGGTGGTGGACACCCACCCGGAGACCGAGGCGTGCGCGGAGCAGTCGGTGTACCCGCCGCTCGCCGACGCGCCGCTGCGGGAGGGGGAGACCTTCACGACGCGGGACCCGGACGGCGGCCGGACCCGGATCGAGGTGATGGACCGGACGCCGGCGGGGGCGTGGAACGTCCGGATCACCACGGAGTGACCGGCGGTCCGGGTGCCGATGGGCCCCTGCGCCGGCGGTTCCTGCGCCGGCCGTCCGGAACGCGAGAAGGCCCCTCGCTCTCGCGAGGGGCCTTCTGCCGTCTGTGCGCCGCCAGGGACTCGAACCCCGGACCCGCTGATTAAGAGTCAGCTGCTCTAACCAACTGAGCTAGCGGCGCCTGCTGACGTCGTAGACCTTAGCACCCTGATCGCCGGGAGGAAAAATCGATACCCGCACGCCCGTCCGGGCGGTTGTGCGGGCGGCCCGGACGCAGGCCCAGAGCAGTACCTCGGGACCCGGGAGCCAGGGATGCCGGGTGTCCGGCGCCACCAGCCAGCGCGGCGCCGAGGAGCTCTCGGCGGGGGTCAGGGGCGGCACGGTCACCGCGTCACCGGTCCCGTGGCAGATCAGCGGCGGCACCGCGTCGCCCCACTCTTCCCAGTGCAGCAGGGCGGGGAGGCGCCGGGCCGAGCCGGGCGTGGCGAAGAGCATCATCCGGCCCCGGTGCATGGCGACCGGGCCGGAGCCCGGCCCCTCGCCCCAGAGCCGGTCGAGCATCCGCCGCCCGAAGGCCGCGGGCACGTTCACCACGTCGAACACCGTGCCGCAGGGCAGGACGACGGGCCGGGCCGGCTCGTCCTCCCACCGGGCCAGTGCCGATCGCGGAAAGGTCTCCGCGGAGGCGAGCCACGCGGCACCCTGCGGGGTGACCTCGGTGACGTGGTCGCGGCCGTCCTCCCGGGGCAGGGTGAAGACGTCCGTGCCGGCAGTGTCCCGGTCTCGCAGCCATACGCTCATACCGTCCAGGTGTACCCGGGGTGACGAAACCGTTCCGCAGAGTTGGCGGAACCGGGGACAGGGGGGCATGTGGGGGAGTATCGTGCCGCGCCCACGTTTGCTCGGCATATGCGGGGCGGGGTGCGGAGGTGCGCGGACCGCCGGCCATGTGTATCCGGCCCCGGCCGCGTGATCCCCGGGCCGGGCTCGGACGGGTGGGTCAGCCGCCCGTGGAGTCGCCGCCGGCGAGGAGTCCGCGGCCGAACTCGATCATCTTGCGCGCGTAGTCCTCGGTCCAGCCCGCCCGCTCACCGATGTCGGCGGGGGTGAGCCGGTCGAAGCGCCGGGGGTCGGCGAGCTGGGCCGCCGCGAGCGCCTGGTACTCCACGGCCCGGTCGGTCGCCGCCCGGAACGCCAGCGTCAGCTCCGTGGAGCGGGCCAGCAGCTCCACCGGGTCCTCGATCGACTCCAGGTCGAAGAAGTGCTCGGGATCGGCGGCGGCCTCCGAGGGCTCGAAGAGCAGCGGGGCCGGCCGCAGCCTGCGCTCGGTCGTCCGCTCGGGTTCCGCCATGTGCGCACTCCTCCTCGTACCGGCTGCCCTACCGGCTCCCGTACCGGCCGGGACCGGTCGTACCAAGGGCCCGGACTTCCGGGCCGTCTTCCATTGTCCCGCGCGGCGCAAGAGGGCCCGCGTGGGATGCGTCACGGACGCCAGGCGACCCGGTGCTCACCCAGGTGGGCCAGGACCGCGTGGTTCGCCTCCCAGCCGTCCGGGAACTTGATCGAGACGCCGAGCTGCACCGGCTCGGTCGACGGATGCTCGTCCAGCAGCCCCGTCACCCCCTGCCGGCACACCACGATGCACGCGTGCCGGTGACGGGAGGCGAGCACGCACAGCCGGCCGGTCTCCAGATGGAACGCCGTCGCGTCCGGCCGGCCGGACAGCGGGTGGAGGACCACCGTCACGTCGTACTCGCGGCCCTGGAGGCGGTTGGCCGTGTCCACGGTCACCCCGGTGACGCCCAGCCCGTCGAGGGCCGCGCGGACCGCCGCCGCCTGGTCCCGGTGGGCGGTGCCGACCGCGATCCGGCCCGCGGTCAGCGGCGCCGGGTCCGGCGAGCGCTCCGAGACGGTGGCGCCGCCCCGCTCCAGCAGCCGCCGCACCACCAGCGCGACCGCGCCCACCGCCTCCGGGTCCGTGCGCGGGGTGTGCCGGGCGGGCAGCTCCAGCAGGCCCCAGCCGGACGCGGCGGCCTCGTCGATCACCCGGTCCGGCCCGGAGCCGTCGGACGCCACCCCGAAGGTGAGCCGCCGCTCGCCGTGCCCCGTACCGCTGCGGAACGGGGTGTACGGGTAGAACGCGTCCGACACCAGCGGGGCGGCCGAGGCCGGCAGCCGCCAGGAGACCGGCAGCCGGTGCTGCGGCAGGTCCGGGTTGTGCGCGAGAAGGGTGGACACCGCGCTGGCCGACGGGTCGTACGACAGGCCGGCCCACTGCTCGGCGCCGACCACCGCGAACGGGTCGAGCTGGCCCGGGTCCCCTACGAACAGGGCCCGCTCGAAGAGACCCGCCACGGCGAGCAGCGCGTCGGAGCGCATCTGGTACGCCTCGTCGACGATCGCGTGCCCCCACGGCTCCACGCCCTGCACATGGGCCCACTTGGCGGCCGTCGAGACCACCACGTCCAGTCCGGCGAGGTCGGCCGCCTTCGCGGAGGTGCGCACCTGGTCCAGGGCGTCGAGGGCCTTGTCATAGGGGTCCAAGTCGCTGGAGTGCAGCCGGCCCACCGGCAGCTCCGGGGCCTTCTCGGCGATCCGCAGGACCAGATCGTCCACCTGCGCGTTGGTCTGGGCGACGATCATCAACGGGCGTCCGGCGGCGGCCAGTTCCAGGGCGGCGCGCACCACCAGGGTCGACTTGCCCGCGCCGGGCGGGGAGTCGACGACCACACCGCGCGCCGTCCCGTGCAGGGTGTCCCGCAGGATCGCGGCGGTCGCGCGGCCCGCCTCCGCGCCCGGGTCGAACCCGGCGGGCGGGCTCGTCGCGGGTGCCGGCGGGGCGGCGGGGCCGGGCGTCACAGGGGCTCCTCCGGTCACAGCAGGTCCTCCGGGGTGACGGGGTCGGGGCGTTCGGCGAGATCGGTGCCCGGCGGGCCGCCGTGGGTCCACGGCGTCTCCTCCGGGTCGGGCAGCCTGGGGCCACCGCGCTGCTCGTGCTCGAACAGGGTCCAGGCGATCCGGTCGCCCTTGGCCGGGACGGACCCCTCGGCGGGCTCCTTGCCCCGGCCCATCCGGTCGGTGATCCGCAGCACGAGGACGCCGCCCGCCTCGGCACGCACGAACTCGGCGGTCTGCGGCTTGCCGCCGAGGGAACGGAACACCTTGGTCCGCTCCCCCAGATGCGGCTGGTCCTCCGTGCGCACGGTGACCAGCGGGCGGGGGCTCGGCCGCTTCGACTCCGACCAGGCCATCTCCACGTCGAGCACCTCGGAGGCGAACGCCTCGCCCGCCAGCCGGAACGAGGCGAGCACCAGCGGGTCGTCCAGGGCCTCCTGGGCGTCGAGCTGGGCCTGCGCGGTCTCCCGGGCGGCCAGCTTCTGCGCGGCGGTGACCGCGTCGTCCCGCCGGGGCTGGGGCGGCTCGCCCGCGCGGACCCGGTCCCGGTGGGCGGTGAACGACCAGCGGTCCCGCGTCCAGCGGTCGGCCACCCGGGAGCCCTCCGGCAGGGCGCGGACCAGCTCCAGGGTCCGCCACACCGCGTCCCACGTCGGGCGGGTCACCCCGGCGACCAGACGGCGGATCTCCCGTTCGGCGCGGTGCAGTTCGGCGAGTTTCGCGTCCGCGCTCGCGCCGTCCTCGGCCGCCTCCAGCAGCCGGCGCGCCCGGTCGAACCGCTCCGTCGCGGGCGCGAGGAGGCGGTTGTCGAAGGCGGGGTCGGTGGCCGGTCCGGCGGGCGGGCAGAGCAACTGCCCCTCCCCGTCCCGGGCGAGTTCGGCCCGGAGCGCCGCCTCGGCCCCGGTCTCGCCCCCGGGCGGGTCGACCCAGGAGAGCAGGGCGCCGAGGTGCTGGTCCTCCAGGGAGGACTGGCCCGTCGCCCAGTGCCGGTTGAGCAGGTCCGTGGCGGCGAGCAGCAGCGAAGAGCCGGGCACCCGGGCGCGCTCGCCGTAGTGCGTGAGCCAGCGGCCCAGCAGCGGGACCCGCGGGGGCGCGGGGTAGGGGGTGTCCGGATCCTGTTCTGCGGTGCGGCGGAAGCGGGTGGAACGCCCGAGCAGGCGCAGGTACTCGACACCGGCCCGGCCGGGGACCACGATCTGCGGCGCGTCCGCACAGAGGTCGACCTCGACCTTGACCTTCCTGCCCGTCTCCGGGTCGGTCTCGGACCGCTCGGCCGGCTCCACGTCGTCCGCGTAGGCGTCCAGGTGGGGAAGGACGGCCTCCGCGAGCTCGGTGAGGAACTGTGCGCGCAGCTCGCGGTCGCGCGGCTGGGCGACGACGAGCAGCCGCGGCTCGGCCGGGTCGGTCCCGACGAGCGCGCCGAGGGGCGCGCCCGCCTCGCCCGCGGTGGTCAGCGGCACGAGCACCAGCGGCCGCTCGGACACCCACCGGTGCCGCACGGTCGTCAACGGCTGCGCCCGCCCGGACTCGACGGCCTCCAGCCGGGCGAGGGTGGCGATCAGCGACACATCGCCTCCCCGGCGGGGGCCGTCGAGTCCCGCCGGGCCGCCGGGACGCCCGCGGCGGCGAGGGACTCGGCGCGCAGGGCCGCGGCGCGGCGGAGGGCGGCGACGGCCGGGTCGCGGGGGTCGCCCGCCTCGCCGCGGGCGGCGGACAGGACCTCGCCGATGGTGGTCAGACCGCCCAGTTCGCCCCGCACCGAGCGGCCCAGCGCCTCCACCGCTCCGGCGAGGCGGGCGCGGTCGCGGCAGTGGAAGGCCAGCTCGCAGGCTGCCAGGCAGTCGGGGGCGTACGCGTGGGGGACCTGCTCGACGGCCTCGGTCAGCTCCTCCCGGGTGCGCTCCCGGACGTCGAAGGTCACGCCCTCCGGGACCGTCGCGGCGATCTCGTCGAGCCGGGTCAGCCGGGCCAGCTGGCGGCGGGTGACGGCGAGTTGCCTGCGGACGTCGACCACGGAGGCGGTCGGCATGTTGGTGAAGTCCTTCGGGCAGACCAGCAGCACGTGGTGGGCCACGGACGCGCCCTCCGTCACGGCGGCCACCCGCTCCAGGGCGAGCACGTACACCGCGGCCTGCCGGGCGGCCGCGCCCACCTTGGCCGCGTCCGCCGAGGCGTCGATCATCGGGAAGGACTTGATCTCGACGACCGTCCAGCGCCCGTCGGGGTGGACGACCACCGCGTCCGGTTCCAGATAGGCGGGCGAGCCCGCGACCTCCAGCGCCAGCATCGGGTGGTCCAGCAGCGTGTACGCCCCCGACCCGGCCCCCGCCTCGGTCGCCTCGCGCAGCGCGAGAGCGGTCCGGGCGGCTCGGCCCCGGGGTCCCGACGCGGTCAGCTCGGGGAGGCGGACCTCCCCCGGGTCCTCCAACCCGAGCAGCCGCATCAGCTCCCGGCCGCCGTCGCCCTTGACCCGGGCCTCGAAGGCGTTGCCCCGCATGAACGCGAACTGGGACTGGCCCCGGTCGGAAGGCGAGCCCAGGGCCGCGGCGAGCGCCGTCTTGTCCACCCCGGCGCCGTCGAGCAGTGCTCTGCGCCGGCACCCGGGGTTCGCGGCGAGGGCCGCGAGGGCGCGGGCGTCCAGCGGATGCGGCTGCGCGGCCGGGCCGCGCAGCTCAGCGAGCCGCTGCCTGAGGGCTGTCGTCGGCGCCTGCGGAGGAGGTGCGCTGTCCGGGGATTCGCTCACCCGCGGAAGTCTCGCATCCGCCACCGACAACGCGGGCGGGTTCCGGTGCGGGGCCACCTCCGCCGGACGGCGCGGTACCGCCCCCGGCGGACCCCCCGGGGCGCGGAGCGGGGGCCGGACCAGGGGGCGCGGGGGCTGCGGCGCCCGTGCCGGGATGCGAACCCGCGCCGGGGTGTGCGCCCGCGTGGCCGGCGCGACGCGCGCCCCGGCGCGCGCGGACCGCCGTGCCCGCCCGGTCCGCGAAGCGCAGCGCGTACGGGGTGAGGAGCAGGCCGAGGCCCATCACCGCCGCCCCGGCGACCGCGTCCAGGAAGTAGTGGTTGGCGGTGCCCATCACCACGACCGTGGTGACCAGCGGATACGCCACGCCGAGGGCGCGGACCGCCGGGGAGCGCCCGTGGCGCCAGAGCAGCACCCCGCACCACAGCGCCCAGCCGACGTGCAGGCTCGGCATCGCCGCGTACTGGTTGGTCATCCCGCCCAGCCCGCGCGGGGCGCTCGCCTCGCCGCCCCACCAGCCGTAGGAGCTGTACTGGGCCATGGTGTCGACGAAGCCGTGGGAGGCGTCCAGCAGCCGGGGCGGGCAGGTCGGCATGAGCGTGAAGCCGGCCAGGCCGAGCAGGGTGGAGACCATCAGCCATGTGCGGGCGGCCCGGTAGCGCGCCGGGCGGCGGCGGAAGAGAAAGACCAGGACCGCCGGTGTGACCAGGTAGTGCAGGGTCGCGTAGAGGAAGTCGGCGGGTATGCCGATGGCGGGCACCTCGGTGAAGAGACGATTCAGCGGGTGCTCGGCGTTGAGCAGGAGTGCCTTCTCGGCCCGGAGTATCGCGAGTCCGTGGCCGACCGCCGTGGACACGTCGCCCCGGGCCAGCAGCCGGCCCGCCGAGTACGCCGCGTAGACCACGCCGAGCAGCACCAGTTCGGTCCACCAGCGGGGCCGGTCGTGCTGTCCGGGCTGCGGCATCCTGTCGGTCTCCGTCTCGGCTCGGCGTACCCGTCCTGGATCGCTCGTGGTCACATGCGGTCGTGTGCTGTCGCTCTTGGTCGTCGTGGTGAGGACGCCGAGACCGTCCCGGAGGTTGCGTCCAGGTGCCGTGCGCGATGATGGAGGGGAAACGCGCACCGCACCGCACACCAGGAGACGCCCCCATGGCACCGCGGATACTGCTCGCCCGGCACGGTCAGACCGAGTGGTCGCTGAACGGCAGGCACACCGGCCGCACCGACATCCCGCTGCTGGAGGAGGGCCGGCGCGGCGCGAAACTGCTGGGCGAGCGGCTGCACCGCGCCCCGTGGTCCGGGCTGGACGGCGTGGAGATCCGCACCAGCCCCCTGGCCCGCGCCAGTGAGACCTGCGAACTCGCGGGCTTCGGCGACCGCGCCGAGCCCTGGGACGCCCTGATGGAGGTCGACTACGGCGACTACGAGGGCCTGACCCCGGCCGAGATCCACGAGCGGCAGCCGGGATGGGTGCTCTGGAAGGACGGCGCGCCCGGGGGCGAGAGCCTGGCGCAGGTGTCCGCGCGCGCCGACGAGGTGGTGGCGTGGGCTCGAGGCGCCGACCGGGACGTGCTGGTCTTCGCCCACGGGCACATCCTGCGCTCGATCTGCGCGCGCTGGCTGGGGGAGGACGTCTCCTTCGGCGCGCGGATGCGGCTCGACCCGACGAGTCTGTCGGTGCTGTCCTGGGCGTACGGAGACCCGGCCGTGGAGCGCTGGAACGACACGGCGCACCTGGAGGGCTGAGGCCGGACCGGCCGCCCGGGCCCCGTCCCGGCCGGCTCGGGCGGGCTGCGCGGCCGGTCCCGGCCGGCTCAGGCGAGCTGCGCGGTCGTCGCCTCGTACCGCTCCAGGAACCCGCCGACGCCCGGCGCGGCCCGGTGCGGGCGCAGCACCTCCGCCGTGCCCGCGAGCATGCCGAGGACCCGGGTGGAGCGGACGTCCGCCAGCAGCGCCAGTACCTGGTCACCGGCGGCCGCCGCCTCGTCCGGCACGCCCGCACGCGCCAGGTCGGCGGCGAGTTCGGCGCGGTAGAGGGCCAGGTTGCGGGTGAAGCGGTGGTCCTGGAGGGCCGCCGCCCGCCGGGCGTGGCCCGCGGCCCGCGCCCACTGGCCGAGGGCCGACCAGCACTGCGCCTGGAGCGCCTCCAGTTCCGGCTCGGCGAAGAAGGACATCCACTCCGGGTCGTCCTCGGCCGGGCCCCGCGCGAAGTGGTCGTGCGCCCGCGCGAGGGACCGTTCGCAGCCCGCGCGGTCCCCGAGCCCGGCCCAGCCGCCCGCCTCCCGCAACGACAGCAGGGACAGCAGCCGGGCCGACCCCACCTGCCGTGCCGCCTGCTGCCCGGCCTGCGCGGTGCGCACCGCCTCCCGGTGCCGGCCCGCGTCCCGGGCGAGGAAGGAGGTGTTGCAGAAGGCGTGGGCCTCCAGGGCGGCGTCGCCCGCGACCCGGGCCGTGGCCAGCGCCTCCGCGTAGTGGGAGCGGGCGTCGCCGAGGCGGCCGGAGTCATGGGCGAGCCAGCCGACCGAGATGGCCAGTTCGCCCGCCCCCGCGTGCAGCCGGTCGGCTGTCGCCCCCCGGGTCGCGACCCCGGAGTCGAGCAGGGCGTACGCCGCGCGCAGCGGCTGGGCGGCGCGCCGGTAGAGCCCGTCGGCCCCGTGCCGGTCGTCCAGCAGGCGGATGTGCCGGACGGCCTCCTCCACCGCCTCGGCCTCCCCGGCGCCGACCCGGCGGCGCTGGGAGGGCACGGAGTCGCCTCCGAGCCCGAGGGACGCGGCCGCCACGGCGGCGGATCCGCTGGTCATGAACGCGCGACGCAGCACGTCGCTCTCCTCGTCACTGTCACTGTCACGGTCGGTGCGGCACGCACCGCCGTCTGGCGGGAACAGGCAGCACGGAGGCGGCCCGTCCGCCTCCCGGGGGCGCGGCGCCGCCGGTCTGCCCCGGCCGCGCACGGCCTCCCGCGGGCTGAACCCCAGGTCGGTCAGCGTGCGACCGGGGAACATGTGCAGGAACACGCGCTCGTACGCGTAGTTGGGGCAGCGGATCTCGCCGGCCTCCACACGTCCGATGTAGCGGGCGTCGCACGAGACCTGTTCCCCGATCTCCCGGGCGGCCCTGCGGACCGCCGTGGCGAACTCGCCGGGCGAGCGGGTCCCGCGCAGCTTGCGGAAGACCCGGTTGGGGCGGGCGGGACGGGCCCGTGATCCCTGAGACGACGACTCCATGGCCGAGCCCTCTCTTGGTGCAGCCGTGTTACGGCGGGGCAAGAACGTACCTGCTGCGGCGAGGCACTGACACGGAGATTTGACCCCAAACGGGATGACTCGGCGGTGATCTGCCATGAACTGCCACCCTTTGCGGCGGCGTGCCGCCGTAGCCCTTGACGCGTACGGGCGTTGAACCGTAGGGAGACGCGGTACACGTCCCCCTACGGGACTCTGCGAGGAGGCGATCCCCGTGTCGGAGGTCGACAGGGAGACCGGTGCGACACCGCCGGCCACGGCGGGCCAGGCGCCCACGGCGGACTGCAGCATGTCACCGGGCGCGGTCCGCGCGGCACTGCCGGCGCCGTGCGACCTGGTGACCGTGCCCGCGCGCCAGGGCCTGGAAGCGGTGGACATCCTGCGGCGGGCCGCGGCCGCGTCCGGGGTCGGGCCGGTGCTGCACGACGGACCGTGCGACACCCTGGGCTTCCTCGTCCCGCCGGGCACCGCCGACGGCTGGGACGTGCCCGGCAGCGCCTGCACCCGCACCAACGGGCGCGGGCTGCGCATCCCGGAGACGCTGCCGCCGGTGCCGGGCTCGGGCTGGCTGCTGCCCCCGACGGACCCCGCCGACCCGGCCGCGACGGCGGTCACGGACCCGGCCGTGCTCCGGCAGGCCCTGGGCGAGGCGGCCCGGCTCATCGAGGCCGCGGACAACTGCCGCTGAGCGCCCCTCCGGGGGCGCGGTCCGCCCGGTCCCGGCGCGAGGCCACCCGGGCCGCGGGGGGCGGAGGCCCGCGGCGGGCCGGGCGGGGATAATGGCCGGATGGGACGGCGCAGGCGGAGGGAGCGGGGCGAGGTCGTCGCCGAGCAGGTGGGCGGCGGGGTCGCGGAGCTCGTCGCGGACCCCGAGCGGCCCCGCGCCTGGTCCCTGCTGATCGACGGCGCCCCGCAGTCCCACGTCGACCTCGACGACCCGGCCCACCTCTCCTTCGCGTACCAGCGGCGACTCGGCCATGTCGTGGACCTCGCGGGGCCGCCCGGACGGCCGCTCCAGGTCGTGCACCTCGGCGGCGGCGCGTTCACCCTGGCCCGCTACACGGCGGCGACGCGGCCCCGCTCCACACAACAGGTGGTCGAGGTGGACGAGGCGCTGGTGCGGCTGGTCCGCGAACGGCTGCCGCTGGAGCCCGGCGCCCGCGTCCGGGTGCGCACCGCCGACGCCCGGGCCGGGCTGGGCCGGGTCCCGGACGGCTGGGCGGACCTGGTGATCGCCGACGTGTTCGCCGGCGCCCGCACCCCGGCCCATCTGACCAGTACCGAGTTCCTCGGCGAGGTCCGCCGCGCGCTGCGGCCCGGCGGGACGTACACCGCCAACCTCACCGACGGCCCGCCGCTGTCCCATCTGCGCGGCCAGGTCGCCACCGCCGCCGCGGTCTTCCCGGAACTCGCCCTCGCCGCCGACCCGGCGGTGCTGCGGGGCCGCCGCTTCGGCAACGCCGTGCTGCTGGCCTCGGACGTCCCGCTGCCGGTGGCGGAACTGACCCGCCGCATCGCGGGGGACCCCTTCGCGGGCCGTGTCGAACACGGGCGCTCCCTGGCCGACTTCACCGGCGGCGCCGCCCCGGTGACGGACGCGAGCGCCAAGGACTCGCCCGCGCCGCCCGCCGAGGTCTTCGCCTGAGGGACGGAACGGCCCGGGGCACGCTCAGCGTTCGTCGAACTGCACCATCGGCGGATGCCCGTTCCAGGTGCAGAACACCGAGACCTCCCGGCCCTCCTGGGTGAACGTGACCCGGATCCAGGTCGGTTGCTTCCACACCTGCATCTGCCAGCCCGCGTCCGGGGTCGCGGACACCAGCTCCGCCGAGTCGTCCCCGATGTCGAACACCACCCGGCCGCCGTCGACCGTGTAGCCCTTCACGCTTCCCGGCTCCGGGGACGGACTCGGCTTCGGCGCGGGCGGTTCGGGCTTCTCGGAGGCGGGCTTGCGGCTGGGGGCCGGAGAGGGCGGGGTGCGGCTCGGCGAGGCCGAGGGGCTGGGCGCCGGCGGCGATGACGACGCCCGCGGCGGCTCCGGCGGCGTCGAGGAGTTCTGCGCCGTGATGGGCAGGGCGCGCGGACGGTCGTAAGCGGTTCCGGCCATGACGGTGTGGACGCCCCACCAGGACAGCGTCACGGCCGCGCCGGTGGACAGCGACCACGCCAGCCCCTGCACGAGTCCTCTGCTCACCGGGACATGGTGCACCATGTCCCGGGCCCCTGTCCCGCTTCCGCTTCGAACCGTCCGCACCGCGGGGGCGACGCGACTTCCCGGGGTCCGTGTCCTCCGGATGGCGTACGGTGCCGCCCATGGCAAGTGTGCTCGTGGTCGAGGACGACCAGTTCGTGCGCTCCGCCCTCATCAGGCATCTCACCGACGCCTCGCACACCGTGCGGAGCGTCGGCACGGCCCTGGAGGCGCTGCGTGAGGTCGCCCATTTCCGGTTCGACGTGGTGGTCCTGGACCTCGGGCTGCCCGACCTGGACGGGGCCGAGGCCCTCAAGATGCTCCGCGGCATCACCGATGTCCCCGTGATCATCGCGACCGCGCGGGACGACGAGACCGAGATCGTCCGCCTCCTCAACGACGGCGCCGACGACTATCTGACCAAGCCCTTCTCCGTGGAGCACCTCTCCGCGCGGATGGCCGCCGTGCTGCGCCGCGCCCGGGCCGGGTCCGGGGAGGCACCGCCCAGCCGGCTGATCCGGGTCGGCGGCCTGACGATCGACCCGCTGCGCCGCCAGGCCGAACTGGACGGCGCCGCGCTCGACCTCACCCGCCGCGAGTTCGACCTCCTCGCCTTCCTCGCGGGCCGCCCCGGAGTGGTCGTCCCGCGCAAGGAACTCCTCGCCGAGGTGTGGCAGCAGAGCTACGGCGACGACCAGACCATCGACGTCCATCTGAGCTGGCTCCGCCGCAAGCTGGGCGAGACCGCGGCCCGCCCGCGCTATCTGCACACCCTGCGGGGCGTCGGCGTGAAACTGGAGCCCCCGCAGGGCGCGCCCGAGCAGCCGCCCGGACAGGCGTGGGAGGGGCCCCGCGCATGAGATGGGCCCTGGTCAAGGTGTCGCTCGCGGTGACCGTGATGGTCGTGCTCGCCTTCGCCCTGCCGCTCGGGTTGGTCATCAAGGAGATGGCCCGGGACCGCGCCTTCTCCAACGCCGAACGGCAGGCGGCGGCCATCGGACCGACGCTGACGGTCACCACCGAGCGCAAGATGCTGGAACGCGCCGTGGAGTCGACGCCCGCCGGGGCGGCCGGCCGGATGGCCGTGCACATCCCCTCGTCCGGCGAACCGGGCAGTGTGCCGCTGGAGATCGGCAAGCGACGGGCCGCGGTCCGGGACCTGGCCACGGTCCGGCGCCTGGGCCGGGCCTCCATCAGCGAGGTGACGGACGGGTCGGCGCTGCTCCAGCCCACGGCCATCGGCACCGGCCAGATCGCCGTCATCGAGATCTTCGTGCCCGAGGGCGAGGTCTCCAACGGGGTGGACACCGCCTGGCTCGTCCTCGCCGGGGTCGGTGTCGCCCTGATCCTGGGGTCCGTGGCCGTCGCCGACCGGCTCGGCGTGCGGATGGTGCGGCCCGCGCAGAGGCTCGCGGGCGCCGCGCACGACCTGGGGGAGGGCCGGCTGGGGGCGCGCGTCCCCGAGGAGGGCCCGCCCGAACTGCGGTCCGCCGCCGTCGCGTTCAACTCCATGGCCGACCAGGTCGTCCAGCTCCTCGCCAACGAGCGCGAGCTGGCCGCGGACCTCTCGCACCGGCTGCGCACCCCGCTGACCGTCCTCCGGCTGAACGCGGCCTCCCTCGGGGACAGCGCCGCCGCCGAGCAGACCCGGGCGGCCGTCGCCCAGCTGGAACGCGAGGTCGACACCATCATCCGCACGGCCCGGGACGCCAAGCCCCAGACCTCGGCGACCGGGCCGGGCGCGGGCTGCGACGCGTCCGAAGTGGTGCGCGAGCGGATGGGGTTCTGGTCCGCGCTGGCCGAGGACGAGGGGCGCACGGTCCGGCTGGCAGGGGTGGAGCGTCCGGTCCGTATCCCCGTCGCCCGCCCCGAACTGGCGGCCGCCCTGGACGCGTTGCTCGGCAATGTCTTCCGGCACACCCCCGAGGGCACGGCCTTCTCGGTGGACGTCCACAACAGCGAGGACGCCGTCATCGTGCTCGTCTCGGACGCGGGCCCCGGAATCGCCGACCCGGCCGCCGCGCTCGCACGGGGCAACAGCGGCGCGCGGGACGGCTCGACGGGCCTCGGCCTGGACATCGTGCGCCGGGTCGCCGAGTCGACCGGCGGCGATGTGCGCATCGGGCGTTCGGTCCTCGGCGGCACCGAGGTCCGCGTCTGGATCGGCTTCGACCCGCGCGAGTCCGGCCGGGGGGAGAGCGGCGGGGTGCGGCGCGGGCGGGAGCGGGGGCGCGAACGGGGTGGCCGCCGCCGGGCCGCGCTGCGCTGAACCGGGCCGCGGCCCGGAGCCGCCGCCGGGCTGCGCGGGGCCGCGTCCGGGCTGTGGCGGATCCCGCGCCGGAGGGGTGCGTGCCGGGCGGTGCCGGATCCCGCGCCGGAGGGGTGCGTGCCGGGCGGTGCCGGGTTAATCGGGTCCCATGCCCTCCTCAAGGGCGCCTTAAGAAACCCCTCCGGCGCCCCGGACCGGCCCTCGGCCGTGGCCCGGCGCGCTAGCGTGCTGTTCGCACCGCCGCGCGGACCGGTGTCACGCAGGCGTCCGCCGCCTGCCGCCGCCCCCCCCCGGCGCGTCCCGGCCCCACGGGATGCGCCGCCGCCCCCACCAGCGCCCCGGCCGGGCTACCCCCCACCCGGCCGGGGCGCCCCCTGTGCCGGTCCGGGCTCGCGCGGGCACGGCCCGGAACGCGTCTGAGGCCGGTCCGCGCGATGCGGACCGGCCTCAGACGATCAGGGTGAGTGACGGGACTCGAACCCGCGGCATCCTGGACCACAACCAGGTGCTCTACCAGCTGAGCTACACCCACCATGACCGGTCGTTTCTCCGACCGGCCGAGAAAAAGTGTACAGGGTCCCGGAGGGTGCTCGCGCCAGGGTTTCCGCGGGGCTCGCCGGGGCCGCCGGATCGGCCCCGGCGAGCCCCGCGGATCAGGCGGGCTCGGCCGGCAGGACGTGCTTGGCCGCGATCGTCCGCACGGTCTCCGTGTCCGGGCCGGGCTGCGGCACGAAGACCGCCTCGCGGTAGTAGCGCAGCTCCGCGATGGACTCGCGGATGTCGGCGAGGGCCCGGTGGTTGCCGCTCTTCTCGGGACTGTTGAAGTACGCCCTCGGGTACCAGCGGCGCGCCAGCTCCTTGACGGAGGAGACGTCGACGATGCGGTAGTGGAGGTGGCCCTCCAGGGCGGGCATGTCCCGGGCGAGGAAGCCCCGGTCGGTGCCGACAGAGTTCCCGCACAGCGGAGCCTTGCCGGGCTCCTTGACGTGTTCGCGGATGTACGCGAGGACGCGGGCCTCGGCGTCCTCCAGCGTGGTGCCGCCGGCGAGCTCGTCGAGGAGTCCGGAGGAGGTGTGCATCTGGCGCACGACCTCGGGCATCGTCTCCAGGGCCGCGTCCGGCGGGCGGATCACGATGTCCACACCGTCGCCGAGCACGTTCAGTTCCGAGTCGGTGACCAGCGCGGCCACCTCGATGAGTGCGTCGTCCGTCAGCGAGAGCCCGGTCATCTCGCAGTCGATCCACACCATGCGATCGTTCATGCGCCTACCTTAGGGGGCTTGCGCGGGAACGGGTGTGCGCGGGAGCGGACGTGCTGCGGGCCGGGGTCGGTACCGACCCCGGCCCGCAGCACGCGGTACGGACGCGTCAGGACAGGCTCCGCTGGCCCGGCAGCCCGGCCCTGGCGTAGACGTCCTGGCCCGGGCGGCCCTGCTCGGGGACGCCCGCGGGCAGCCCGGCCGGGTGGCCGCCCCGCCGCACGCCCGGCGCGGCCTGCGCCGGTACGACCGCCTCGGCCGCCCCCGCCTGGGCGGGATCGCTCTGCGGCCGGCGGGCGCGGTAGGCCGCCCGGTAGGCCGCCGGCGAGGAGCCGAGCTGACGGCGGAAGTGGCCGCGCAGCGCCACGGGCGAGCGGAAGCCGCAGCGGCCCGCGACCTCGTCCACCGAGTAGTCCGACGTCTCCAGCAGCCGCTGCGCCTGGAGCACCCGCTGGGTGATCAGCCACTGGAGCGGGGCCGAGCCGGTCAGCGAGCGGAAGCGGCGGTCGAAGGTGCGGCGGCTCATGTAGGCGCGTGCCGCCAGCGTCTCCACGTCGAACTGCTCGTGGAGGTGCTCCAGCGCCCAGGACACGACCTCGGCCAGCGGGTCCGAGCCGATCTCCTCGGGTAAAGACCTGTCGAGGTAGCGCTCCTGACCGCCGGTGCGACGGGGCGGGACGACGAGCCTGCGGGCGAGTGCGCCGGCGGCCTCGGTGCCGTGGTCGGTGCGCACGATGTGCAGGCAGAGGTCGATTCCGGCCGCGGTACCCGCCGAGGTGAGCACGTCGCCGTCGTCCACGAACAGCTCGCGCGGGTCGACGTGGACGGACGGATAGCGCTTGGCCAGTGTCGGCGCGTACATCCAGTGGGTGGTCGCGGGCCGGCCGTCGAGGAGGCCGGCGGCGGCGAGCACGAACGCCCCCGTGCACAGCCCCACGATCCGGGCGCCCTCCTCGTGTGCCCGGCGCAACGCGTCCAGCGCCTCGGGCGGCGGCGGCGAGGTGATCGAGCGCCAGGCCGGCACCACGACGGTGCCCGCTCTGCTGATCGCCTCCAGGCCGTACGGTGCGGTGAGTTCCAGACCTCCTGTGGTCCGCAGGGGTCCGTCCTCGCCACCGCACACGAGCAGGCGGTAGCGGGGCACTCCGGCGTCCTGGCGGTCGATTCCGAACACCGAGAGCGGAATGGAACTCTCGAATATGGGGCCGCCGCTGAACAACAGCACGGCGACGACTTCCCGGCGCCTGCGGCCGGAAAGCTTCCGTGCCGCCTCCGGTGCGGCGGAGTCCTGACTCATGACGCTAAGCCCCCCTCGAAGTGCGCGTCTCCCCGTTCGTTCCGGGCCTTTCGCTCCTGCACTTTTCCCCTCGGTTCTGCACGAGTCCCCCGGCCTTCGATACTCATGATCGAATCTACTGTGTCGCGTCGTGACGGCGTGGCAAGTTCGGCATGCCCCGCTATGTCGACTTGGCAACTTGGCGCGATGCATTCGATCACGAAGCGTTCCACTCGCGGGGCCCGCAGGGAAGTGGCGGCGTCGGGCATGGCCCGTCCCCATAGGGTGCGAGAGCGGGCCCACGTGCGTTCTTCCCTGGCGGCAAGGGGGTTGACGGGCCATTTCGGCAACGGAGGGCCCACCCGGTGAAGTTGGCTGAAAACCGATGGTTGTGGGGAGGGGGTGTCAGGCGCCCGGCGTACCCCGGCGGGCCCGGTGCGCGCCCCTGTGGACGTGGGCGCACGCCGGGACCCGCGCCGCCCGCGCCGCCGCACGCCGGGCCTGCCGCTCGGAGTGGCGCAGCAGCACCCGGCAGGCGCAGGTGACGGCGGCCAGCCCGAGGGCGGCGGCCGCCGCGCCGCCCACCGAGGAGCCGTACACCACGAGCACCACGGGCACGAGCAGGCAGCTGAAGGCGGCCCAGCGGACGACCTCCTCGGACGGGCGTGCGGTCACTCGATGCTCCCGGGGGTGGGGTGCGGGGTGTGCTGCGGCCGGACCGGGCCCGGCGGACTGGCCAACGACCGCCGTGTGCGACCGGTCACTGTGCGCTACGCCGGGAAGCTGCATCGGCCATCCGGCATTGCCATCACGGGACCGCTCGGGCATGCTCCCTGGGACGCCGCGCTTGAGGCGGCCGCGCTGTGGGCAGGAGAGGAGTGTCGCCGTACCCTTGGGGGTATGGGCCGGGAAAGGCGATTTCCCGGACGCTGCTCCCGGTACCACCGCCGACCACGCACCTTCATCCCTCCCACGAGGACGTTCTTCGCCGAGACACCGATGGCCGGTCACGAATTCCCCGAACCCGCGGACCGCAAGCAGGTCGCCGACTCCCTGTCGGACCTCCAGGCGGCCGAAGAGTCATGCCGCTCCTGCGATCCCGCCTTCCAGCACGGGGTCGTCGTCGGCTTCGACGGGTCGACCTCCAGTGAACGGGCCCTCGCCTACGCCATCGGCATGGCCAGCCGCTCCGGTTCCGGCCTGATCATCGTGCATGTCGCGAACCGCCTCCCGACCACGGTCTGGGCGGGCTGCGAACCCCCGGTCTTCGTGGACGTCCCCGACCACCGCACCGAGGTCCTCGGCCTGGAGCTGGCCTGCGCCGACTATCTGTCCGAGGTCCCCTGGATCCTCGTCGAGCGCGGCGGCGACATCTGCCACGAGCTGGAGGAGGTCGGCCGCGAGTACTCGGCCGACGCCATCGTGGTGGGCTCCACGCACGGCCTCGTCGGACGGCTCTTCGGATCGGTCGCGGGCCGGCTGGCCAAGCGCGCGCAGCGCCCGGTCGTCGTGATCCCCTGACGCCCCCGGGCGCCCCGCGGCCTGCCGCCGCCTCAACTTCCCCTCCGTGCACCGGAGATGGGAAAACCTACCCGTCCGTAACAGGTGGATTGTGTCCTTGTGAAGGGTACATATCAGCCGATGGGTTTCGGCCGGGACATCCGGCCCACAGGGCGCAGAACAACTGCACAGGACTGGAAGGGAGCCCGCCGTGGACAACGACGTCTCTGCGGGAAGCGCTGGTTCCACCTCTACTCTCGGCACTCTCGTACTCGGGCTGACACTGCTGGCGTTCGGCGTCGGCGGCACCGGCCTGATCGACAACGTGGGCGCGGCCGATGCCGCCGCCCTCGCCACCTGGGTGGGCGGCGTCGCGCTGTTCGTCCTCGGACTGTTCGCCTTCCACGCGGGCGACGGCGGCTCGGGCACCGCGTTCGCCGGTCTCGGCGCCTTCTGGTTCACCTGGGGCACCGGTGTCGGCGGCGGTGCCTCGGCCGAGGCGGCGGGTCTGTTCCTGCTGCTCTGGGCACTGCTGGCGCTGAGTCTGACGGCCGCGGCCGCGGGCGGTGGGCTGCTCGCCCAGGGCGTGTACGGGCTGCTGACGGTCTCGCTGCTGCTGGGCGGCATCGCCGCCTTCGCCGACAGCGGCGGGCTCGCCGAGGCGGCCGGCTGGGTCGCGGCGGTCGCCGGTCTCGCCGCCTGGTACGGGGCGACGGCGTCGCTCGCCAAGTGGCCCACGTTCAGCGGGCGTGCTGCCGGCCGGGGAGTGACGGCCACCGGCTGAGGCGGCTCCGGGGCCGGTGTCCGGGTGGCGCCGCACCGGCCGTGGAAAGAGAGAACGCCCCCTGCGTGCACGGTGGCACGCGCAGGGGGCGTTCTCGCGCGTCTCGAGCGGGGGCCCTGGAGCGGTCCTTCGCGCGGTCTCTGGCGCGGAAGGCCGTGACGCGGGAGCTCCTCGCGCGGTGGGCGCGGGTGCCCGCTACTCCACCGTCACGGACTTGGCCAGGTTCCGGGGCTTGTCGATGTCCCGGCCGAGGGCCAACGCGGTGTGGTAAGCGAGCAGTTGCAGCGGGATGCCCATGAGGATCGGGTCCAGCTCGTCCTCGTTCTTCGGCACCACGATGGTGTGGTCGGCCTTCTCCTGCTCGCGGTGGGCGACCGCCAGGATCCGGCCGGAGCGGGCCTTGATCTCCTCCAGGGCCGCGCGGTTCTTCTCCAGCAGCTCGTCGTCCGGCACGATCGCGACGGTCGGCAGCGCGGGCTCGATCAGCGCGAGCGGGCCGTGCTTCAGCTCGGAGGCCGGGTACGCCTCCGCGTGGATGTAGGAGATCTCCTTCAGCTTCAGGGACGCCTCCAGCGCCACCGGGTAGCCGCGCACCCGGCCGATGAACATCATCGACCTGGCGTCCGCGTACTGGACGGCCAGCTTCTTGATCTCGTCCTCGGTCTCCAGGATCTCGCTGATCTGGCCGGGCAGCCGGCGCAGACCGTCGATGATCCGCTTGCCGTCCGCCACCGACAGGTCCCGGATGCGCCCGAGGTGCAGGGCGATCAGCGCGAAGGCGACCACGGTGTTGGTGAAGCACTTCGTGGAGACGACGCAGACCTCGGGGCCCGCGTGCACATAGGTGCCGCCGTCCGCCTCCCGGGCGATCGCCGAGCCGACCACGTTCACGACGCCGAGGACCCGGCCGCCCTTGCGCTTCAGCTCCTGCACCGCGGCGAGGACGTCATAGGTCTCGCCGGACTGGGAGACCGCGATGTACAGGGTGTCGGGGTCCACGACCGGGTTGCGGTAGCGGAACTCGGAGGCGGGTTCGGCGTCGGCGGGGATCCGGGCCAGGGACTCGATGAGCCCGGCGCCGATCAGACCCGCGTGGTACGAGGTGCCGCAGCCGAGGATCTTCACCCGGCGGATGCCTCGGGCCTCGCGGGCGTCCAGGTTCAGCCCGCCGAGGTGGACGGTGCTGAACCGGTCGTCGATCCGGCCGCGCAGCACGCGGTCCACCGCGTCCGGCTGCTCGCTGATCTCCTTGTGCATGTACGTGTCGTGGCCGCCCATGTCGTACGACTCGGCCTCCCACTCCACCGTGGTGGGCGTGGCCGTGGTCCTCGACCCCTCGGTGGTGTACGTGCGGAAGTCGTCCGTCTTGAGGGTGGCCATCTCGCCGTCGTCCAGGGTGACGACCTGGCGGGTGTGCGCGACCAGGGCCGCGACGTCGGAGGCGACGAACATCTCCTTGTCGCCGATGCCGAGGACGACCGGGGAGCCGTTGCGGGCCACCACGATCCGGTCGGCGAAGCCGGCGTGCATCACGGCGATGCCGTAGGTGCCCTCGACCAGGCGGAGCGCCTCGCGGACCTTCTCCTCCAGGGTCTCGGCCGGGGAGCGCGCGATCAGGTGGGTGAGGACCTCGGTGTCGGTCTCCGAGGCGAAGACGACGCCGTCGGCCTCCAGCTTGGCGCGCAGCTCGGAGGCGTTGTCGATGATGCCGTTGTGGACGACGGCGACCTGGTTGTCGTGGGAGAGGTGCGGGTGCGCGTTCTCGTCGCTCGGGGCGCCGTGGGTGGCCCAGCGGGTGTGCGCGATGCCGGTCGTGCCGGCGAAGCGCTTGGGGACGCGGGCCTCCAGGTCGCGGACCCGGCCCTTGGCCTTGACCACCTTCAGGGTGGCCGCCTTCGGGCTGTTGATCACCACTCCCGCCGAGTCGTAGCCCCGGTACTCCAGCCGCTGCAACCCCTCCAGCAGCAGCGGAGCCACATCACGCCTGCCGATGTAACCGACGATTCCGCACATACGTCCTAGCCCCTCCGTGGTTCGGTGTGTGCTCGTGGCCCGGGCCGGTACGGCCGGCGGGCCGGGCGCCCGGCGCCGGGTTCCGGTCAGCCGTAGACGATGCGGCGCAGCTGACGGAGTGAGAGCTCCGGCGGCGCCACGGCCCGGTGCGGCAGTTCGGCCGCGATCCGTTCGAAGATCTCGGCGTTCACCGCGCCGCCCGACTGCAGTTCGCGATGGCGGCGGCGGACGAACTCCTCGGTCGTCTCGTCGAAGTACGCCAGCACGTCCAGCACTACCCGGGCCGCCTCACCACGCGGGAGCGCGGTACTGCGGACCAGATGGTCGACGAGGTCGTCGTGGGACGCCGGGCGGTGTTCGAGCACCCGTAGATAGTGAGGGGCGGGGGAGGGGTTTCGCAAGAATCCTGCCCGATTCCGGGCAGGATCGGGTCACATTCTGCGGATCACGGCCTGCTTCGCCGCCGTGAACTCCTCCTCGGTGAGGATTCCGGCCGCGTGCAGCTCGCCCAGTTCCCGCAGCCGGCGCAGCAGCGCGTCGTGGTCGTCCCCGGCGGCGGGCGCATCGGCAGGCGCGGAGGGCGCGGGCGCCGCAGCGGGGGCGGAGGCGGCGGGGGACAGGATCTTCGGCGGGGCGGCGTCGTCCCCGGCGGCCCGGGGGTGCGGCATCCGCGCCACCACGGCCGCCGCTACCAGTGCCATCAGGGGGTCGTTGCGGAAGCCCCACAGCTCCACCGCGTACGGGTCGTACTTGGGCTCCGGCCGGCTCGGCGGCGTCGAGGCGTCGGAGAAGCGCAGGCAGCCGTTCTCCAGGCCCGCCGACGGCAGCCACTCCACCCGGGTCACGTCCTTCAGCAGCAGGGTGCGCGCCCCGCCCGAGCGCTTGGCCTCCTCGGCCTGCCACCTCCACTCCAGCCGGACGCGCTCGCCGTCGAAGGAGACCGTCCCGTCACCCGCCGACACCGTGATCGGCACGCCCGGCCCCGGCAGCAGATAGGAGTCGACGGGCCCCTGCGCGACCTGGTCGAGCAGCAGGGCGTTGCGCACCTCGTCCACGAAGTACTCGGCCACCCCCGAGCGGTCCGCCTCGACGCTCAGCCGGTACGGGTCGGAGCCGTCGTCCAGGGTGCCGCCGGTGATCTGGAGGAGGGGGTCGGCGCCGTCGCGCAGCCGCAACCGCAGGCGCCCCGCCTTCCGGCCCGGCTCGAAGGAGACGCCGGCCACGGCCCGCAGGGGGACGCCGATCTCGCCGCATGCGCGGCGGAGCCGGCTCACACTCTTGTCACTGCCGGGCACGATGCGGATCGTGTCGCCGTCGAAGGTCCAGGTCCCGTCTTTCTGGATGATTTCTGCCACGCCGGGATTCTCCCACCCCGGCCGGGGCGCGGACCGGGGGCGACCGGACCGGGCCGGGGGCGAGCGGACCGGACCGGGCCGGGGGCCGGCGGCGCGCACCGGTCGGGGGCGGCGGCGCGCACCGGGCGCAAGTGGTCTACACCTTGACCGCGGTTGGGGCGCGCGATACGCATGAAGCGGGCCGGGCGCACCTGGTGTGCGTCCCGCGCCCGAAGTGCGTCTCGCGCCCGACAGCGCGTCCCGCGCCCCCGTCATTCCGTCCGGAAGCACTGCGCACAGCCCCCGTCGAAGGGACCCCCTGTGAGTCAGCCCCGACCGGTCATCCGCCGCCCGCGCGGCCATCGCCCCCGTCTCTCCCGTCTGCTCGGCTCGCTGCTGCTGGTCACCGCAGCCGCGGCGGCCTCCGGTGCCACCCCGTCCGTCGCCGCCCCAGCGCCCGGCGGACCCGTGGCCGCCGCCGAACCCGTGGTCCGCCCGCTGGGCGCGATCGTCCCCGTCCCCGCCTCCGTCCGGCCGGGCGGCGCGCCCTTCGCGCTGACCGAGCGGACCCGTATCCGCACCGACGGCTCCCGGGCCGCGCGGACCGTGGCCGAACAGCTCGCCGCCGTCCTGCGGCCCTCCACCGGCTATCGGCTGCCCCTGACCGAACGCCCCTCTCCCGGCGCCGTCCACCTCCGCCTGGACCCGCGCGCACGGGCCCTCGGCGCCGAGGGCTACCGGCTGACGTCCTCGCCGCGCGGGCTCACCGTGACCGCCCGCACGGCCGCCGGACTCCACTTCGGCGCCCAGACCCTGCGCCAGCAACTGCCCTCCCGGGTGGAGCGGGACACCCGGCAGTCCGGTCCCTGGCGGGTGGCCGGCGGCACCGTCACCGACACCCCGCGCTTCGCCCACCGGGGCGCGATGCTCGACATCGCCCGGCACTTCCTCACCACCGGCCAGGTCGAGCGGTACATCGACCATCTCGCCCTCTACAAGATCAACACCCTGCATCTGCACCTCTCCGACGACCAGGGCTGGCGCATCGCGATCGACTCCTGGCCCCGGCTCGCGACCTACGGCGGCTCCACGCAGGTCGGCGGCGGCCCGGGCGGCTACTGGACCAAGGCCCAGTACCGCGACCTGGTCCGGTACGCGGCCGCCCGCCACATCGAGGTGGTGCCGGAGATCGACATGCCCGGCCACACCAACGCGGCCCTCGCCTCCTACGCCGAGCTGAACTGCGACGGCGTCGCCCCGCCCCTCTACACGGGCATCGAGGTCGGCTTCAGCTCGCTGTGCGTGGGCAAGGAGATCACCTACGACTTCGTGGACGACGTGATCCGCGAGATCGCGGCGCTCACCCCCGGCCGGTACCTCCACATCGGCGGTGACGAAGCCCACTCCACAAGCGACGAGGACTTCGTCGCCTTCATGGCCCGGGCCCAGCGGACGGTCGCGAAGTACGGCAAGACCGTGATGGGCTGGCACCAGCTCGCCGGGGCGAACCCGGCGCGCGGGTCGCTCGTCCAGTACTGGGGGCTGGACCGGACACCCGCCGCGGAGAAGGAGAAGGTCGCCGCGGCGGCCCGGAACGGCTGCCGGATCGTGCTCTCCCCGGCGGACCGGATCTATCTGGACATGAAGTACGACAAGAACACCGAGCTGGGGCTGACCTGGGCGGGATACGTCGAGGTCCAGCGCTCCTACGACTGGGACCCGGGCTCCCATCTGCCGGGCGTGCCCGAGACCGCGGTCGCGGGGGTCGAGGCGCCCCTGTGGACGGAGACCGTCTCGACCGACGCGCACATCGACACGATGGCGTTCCCGCGGCTGCCCGGGGTGGCGGAGCTGGGCTGGTCCCCGGCGGCCACGCACGACTGGGCGGACTACCGGGTACGGCTCGCGGCGCAGGGGCCCCGGATGGAGGCGCTGGGCATCGGCTTCCACCGCTCGCCCCAGGTGCCCTGGCCGGCGCCGGCCGGGTGAGCGGCCCGTTTCCCGGAAAGACACCGGGGCCCGGCGGGAGGGACCGTGTCCCACCGGGCCCCGGCAGTCGGGAGGCCCCGGTCAGGCGGCGAACCGCGCGATCGGATTGGTGAGCGTGCCGACGAACTGGAGCGCGGCGGACGGGTCGGACAGGTCGACCATCTGCTGGTTGTTGCGCAGCTGGAGGCGGTTCAGGCAGGAGAGCGTGAACTCCTCGGCGAACATGTCGTACTGCGCGAACTTGTCCGCGAGCTGCGGCATCGACTCCTGGTAGCCGCGCACGCACTCGGCGACCGTCCGCCAGAACGCGTCCTCGCCGAGGACACCCTCGGAGGCGAGGGCCGCGCCGAGGAAGCGCAGGAAGCAGTCGAAGACGTCCGTGAAGACGGAGAGGATCTTCTGGTCGTCCGGCACGTCCACCCGGATGCGCTCCACTGCGGGCGGCAGCACCGCGTCGGGGTCCATGACCGCGATCTCCTCGGCGATGTCCTTGAAGACCGCCCGCTCGACCGCGCCGTCCGGGCCGAGGACCAGGATCACGTTCTCCCCGTGGGGCATGAACACCAGGTCGTACGCGTAGAAGGTGTGCAGCACCGGGAGCAGGTACGCGTCCAGGTAGCGGCGCAGCCAGGCCTCGGGCGTCAGGGAGGACCCGGCGATCAGGGCGGCCGCGAAGGAGGCCCCCTCGTCGTCGGCGTGCAGCAGGGAGGCCATGGTGGCCAGGCGCTGCCCGTCGGCCAGGGTCGGCACCGGGCTCTCCCGCCACAGGGCGGCGAGCATCTTCCGGTAGGGCGAATAGCGGTCGGTGGCGGCCTCGTACTCCAGGTGCCGGTAGCCGACCGCCGCCCGCTCGCGGATGATCGAGAAGCGGGCCGCGGTGAGCACCCCGTCGCTCGCGATCAGGTTGGCGAGCCAGTCGTTGATGGCGGGTGTGGCCTCCATGTAGGCGGCCGACAGCCCGCGCATGAAGCCCATGTTGAGGACCGACATGGCGGTCTTCACATAGTGCTTGGCCGGGTCGCTGGTGTTGAAGAAGGTGCGGATCGACTGCTGGGCCAGGTAGGCGTCCTCGCCGGTGCCCAGGTAGACCAGCCGCTGCTGGGCGATCTCGGCCGCGAAGGTGACGGAGAGCTTGTTCCACCACTGCCAGGGGTGGACCGGCATCAGCAGGTAGTCGGCGAAGTCGAGGCCCTGGTCCGCCAGGGTCTTGGCGAAGCCGTCCACCGCCGTGTCGCCCAGCTCGGCGCGGACGAAGGTCTCGTAGTCGATGCCCGCGCCGGCCGTGAAGGCGGCCCGGTCGCGGCGGGCGGCGAGCCACACCAGGTGGATCGGGGCGGCCGCCTCGGGCGCGTAGGCGTGGTACTCGTCGATACCGAAACCGAGCCGGCCGTTGTTGGCGACGAAGCAGGGGTGGCCCTCGGTCATCCCGGTCTCGATCGCCTGGAAGTCCGCCTGCGCCAGCTCGGCGGCGGAGAGCCGGGGCTTGGTGGACTTGAACGCCGTGCCGGAGAGGGTGGAGGAGATCTCCTCCAGGTAGACCGGCAGGATCGCGTCGCTCAGCCCGAGGGAGCCGCGCAGTTCGATCACGAACTGGAGCGCGTCCAGGGGGAGTTCCTCGGCGCCCCGGTGGCGGGTGATGGAGTCGGCCGCCACCTGCCAGTGGTCCAGGGCGTAGCGCTCGGCACGGAAGCGGTAGACGGTCGAGCCGTCGTCGCTGGTGACCCGCCAGCCGGTGCCGGTGCCCTCGGCTGCGGTGCCCTCGGCGGCGGTGTCCGGCTCGGGGGTCAGCAGACGCTCGTGGGCGAACTCGGCGAGGCCCTTGCGGATCAGCAGCCGGTTGGCGCGGGCCCAGCGCTCGGGGGTGAGGTGGGCGACGGGGTTCTGGGCGGTGGGGTTCACGCGGCGGCTCCCGTGGTGGTTCCGGTGGCCTTCTCGAACTGCTCCCGGGTGCAGAAGCTCAGCAGCGCTTCCTTCTCCGGCTTGACGATCTTCTCCACGGCCTCGAAGCCGACGGCCTCGTTCAGCCGGTGCACGGCGGTGTTGGACACGTCCGGCTCCACGACGACACGCCGGACGGCCGGGTCGGCGAACAGCTCCCGCATCACGGCGGTGATCACCGCGCGGGTGAAGCCGTGCACGGGGGTGTCGGTCGGCGCGACGAGGAAGTGCATGCCGACGTCGCCCGGCTCGGGCTCGTAGAGGCCGACCAGCTCGACGTGGCGGGGGTCGTAGCTCTCCATCAGGAAGGCGGGCTCGCCGTCGTGCAGGCCGATGAAGGCGTGGTGGTGCTCGTGCGCGGCGATGCGCATGTACTCGTGCTCGACGTCCTCCGGCCGGGCGTCCTGCATCATCCAGTACGCGGCCTTGGGGTGGGTGACCCAGCCGTGCAGCAGACCGGCGTCGGCCTGCGGGTCGAGCGGGCGGAAGGTCAGGCTCCCGACGCCGGGGCCGGTGCTGCCGTTGGTGGTGTCGGGGGTGCTCATACGGAGAACTCCTGGAACGCGATGCTCTTCTCGACGGGGTAGTACTCGGTGCCGAGCAGCTCGCGGATGATGTACGCGTTGCGGTAGGCGCCCATGCCCAGGTCGGGCGAGGTGATCGAGTGGGTGTGCACGCCCGCGTTCTGGAGGAAGATCTCCCGGCCGGCGGTGTCGATCGTGTAGTTGCGGGCCACGTCGAAGCGGCCCTGCCCGTCGAGGCGGATGCGGTTGGCGACCGGCTTCAGGAACTCGGGGGTGACGTACTTGTAACCGGTGGCCAGCACCAGGCCCTCGGTCTCCAGCGTGTAGTCCTTGCCCTGCTCCTGCTGGCGCAGTCCGAGGGTGTAGGTGCCGTTCTCGTAACCGACCGACTCCAGCGAGGAGTTGGTGAGCAGCCGAGTGGGGACCGGGCCGGAGACGTTCTTCTGGTACAGCAGGTCGAAGATCGCGTCGACCAGCTCGGAGTCGATCCCCTTGAAGAGGCCCTTCTGCTGGGACTCGAGTCTGTAGCGGGTCTCCTCCGGCAGCGCGTGGAAGTAGTCGATGTACTCCGGGGAGGTCATCTCCAGGGTCAGCTTGGTGTACTCCAGCGGGAAGAACCGCGGGGAGCGGGTGACCCAGTTGAGCCGGTAGCCGTGGACGTCGATCTCGGCGAGCAGGTCGTAGTAGATCTCCGCCGCGCTCTGACCGCTGCCGACGACGGTGATGGAACGCTTCTGCTGGAGGGCTTCCCGGTGCTCCATGTACCGGGAGTTGTGCAGCAGGTCGCCGCCCACCCCCCGGCAGGACTCGGGCAGGTACGGCGGGGTGCCGGTGCCCAGCACGATCCGGCGGGCGGTGTACGTCTCGCCGCCCTCGGTGCGCACGGCGTAGACCTCGCCGGCGGTGTCGTACTCCACGGCGGTGACGGTGGTGGAGAAGCGGACGTTGCCCAGCTTGGCGGCGGCCCAGCGGCAGTAGTCGTTGTACTCGACGCGCAGCGGGTAGAAGTTCTCGCGGATGTAGAACGAGTACAGCCGGCCCTTCTCCTTCAGGTAGTTCAGGAAGGAGTACGGCGAGGTCGGGTCCGCGAGGGTGACCAGGTCGGACATGAAGGGCGTCTGGAGGTGGGCGCCGTCCAGGAACATGCCCGAGTGCCACTCGAAGTCCGGCTTGGACTCCAGGAAGAGGGCGTCGAGTTCGCCGATCGGCTCGGTGAGGCAGGCGAGGCCGAGGTTGAAGGGACCGAGCCCGATCCCGATGACGTCGTACGTCGCGCGGGGGCGCTCGGCGTGCGGCTGCCGGGTGTCAGGAAGCGTGGACAAGGTTCTCTCCAAGGAACTGCTCGGCGTGGCCGGCTATCAGGTCGAGGACGGCGGCGATGTCGGCGGTCGTCGTCTCTGGGTTGAGCAGGGTGAACTTCAGGTACTGGCGGCCGTTGACCTTGGTGCCCGCCACGACCGCCTCGCCCGAGGCGAACAGGGCCTTGCGGGCGTGCAGGTTGGCCCGGTCGATCAGGGTGGGGCTGGTGACGGACTCCGGGATGTAGCGGTAGACCAGGGTGGACAGCTGGGGCTGGACGACCACGTCGTAGCGCGGGTCGGCGGCCAGCAGCTCCCAGCCGGCGGCGGCCAGGTCGCAGACCTCGTCGAAGAGCTGCCCGATGCCGTCGGCGCCCATCACACGCAGGGTCATCCACAGCTTGAGCGCGTCGAAACGGCGGGTGGTCTGGAGGGACTTGTCGACCTGGTTGGGGATCCGCTCCTCCAGCGTGCGGCGGGGGTTGAGGTACTCCGCGTGGTAGGTGGCGTGCCGCAGGGTGGACCGGTCGCGGACCAGGAAGGCGGAGGAACTCACAGGCTGGAAGAAGGACTTGTGGTAGTCGACGGTGACCGAGTCGGCCTGCTCGATGCCGTTCAGCAGGTGCCGGCGGGTCGGGGAGGCGAGCAGTCCGCAGCCGTAGGCCGCGTCCACGTGCATCCACGCGCCGTAGTCGCGGGCGAGGGCGGCGATCTCGGGCATCGGGTCGATGGATCCGAAGTCGGTGGTTCCGGCGGTCGCGACGATCGCCATGGGGACCAGACCCTCGCTGACGCAGCCCATGAGTTCGGTCTCCAGGGCGACCGTCTGCATGCGCTTGGTGCGGTCGGTGGGGATCGAGACCACGGCGTCGGCGGAGAGGCCGAGCAGGGTGGCGGACTTCTGGACGCTGAAGTGGCTGCACTCGGAAGTGAAGATGCGCAGCTTCGAGAGGTCGTCCGTCGCGGCCTCCTGGCGCGCGAGCAGCAGCGCCTGGAGGTTGGACTGGGTGCCGCCCGAGGTGAACACGCCGTCGGCGGCGGGGCCGAGGCCGATGCGGGAGCAGGTCCAGTCGATGAGCTTGCGCTCGATCAGGGTGCCGCCCGCGCTCTGGTCCCAGGTGTCCAGGGAGGAGTTGACGGCGGAGAGCACGGCCTCGCCGAGCACGGCCGGGATGACGACCGGGCAGTTGAGGTGGGCGAGGTAGCGGGGGGAGTGGAAGTAGACGGCGTCGCGGAGGTAGACGTCCTCCAGCTCGTCGAGTGCGGCGGCGGTGTCGCCGAGCGGCTTGTCGAGGTCGACCGCCGCCACGACGGGAGCGAGCTCGTCGGGGGTGACTCCGGTGAACGGCCGCTGGGTCGCGGCGAGTTTGGCCGCCACCCGCTCGACGCCCTCGGTCACGGAGCGACGGTAGTGCTCCGCGGTCGTGTCATTGAGCAGGTGCGTGCGCATGCAGTGCCCTTCCGGGGGTGAGGGGACGGTGCCGTTCCTCCGGGCAGGCGGGGCGGGGAAGAGGAACGAGGCGTTGAACTTAGGTAAGCCTAACCTCGGTTGGGTCGGGCTTCGCGCCTCTGATCGTCCTCACGCTGTGGGGTTGTTCACACCGCGCGGGTGATCAGGGGTGCGGGGGCGGACGCGGACGCGGAGGTGCCGCGCGGTCGGTCCGTGTCGGACGGTCGGTCCGTGTCGGACGGTCGGTCCGTGCCGCGCGGTCAGTCCGGGTCGGGCGTCTCGCGCAGGCCGTCCTCGCTCACGCCGCGCTTCCAGTAGCCGACGAAGGTGACCCGCCTGCGGTCGATGCCGCGCTCGTTCACCAGATGGCGCCGCAGCGCCTTCACGCTCCCGGACTCCCCCGCGATCCACGCGTACGGGACGCCGTCGGGCAGTTCGGCGGCGGACACGGCCTCGACCGCGGCGGGGGCGTCCGCGTCGCGGACCAGCCAGGTGACCTCCGCGTCGGCCGCCGTGGCGAGTTCCAGCCGGTCGCCCGCGTGCGGGACCTCCAGCCACACCCTGGCGGGCATGCCGGCGGGGAGCCATTCGAGGATCGCGGCGGCCGCCGGGAGGGCCGTCTCGTCGCCCCAGATCAGCACCCACTCGGTGCCCTCCGGGGGACGGCAGCGCACCGCCGTGTTGTCGGCGACGGCCGGGCCCAGCACGGTGACCCGGTCCCCGGCCCGGGCGGCGAGGGCCCAGCGGCAGGCGGGGCCGCCGTCCTCGTGCACGGCGAAGTCGATGTCGACCTCCCCGGCCTCGGCCCGCTGCTCCCGCAGGGTGTACGAACGCATGACCGCGCGCTCCTCGTGGGGGAGCGCGCGCCAGGCGCCGAGGACCGCGTACATGTCCCCCGCCTCGCGCGGAACGACCGGGGTCTGCTGGCCGGGGTGCGGCAGGAAGAGGGAGAGGGACTGGTCACGGCCGCCGGCCGCGAAGTCCTTCAACTCCTCGCCGGTGAAGGTGACCCGCACGAGCGACGGCCCGAGCCGCCTCGTCCGGTCGACGGTGAGGTCGAAGAAGCGGAACGGTGCGGTCTCGGTCTGTGTCGACATGATGTCGGGAAACCTCGGCGGTCGTCCGGTCGGGGGGCGGTCTCCGCGCCGGCCGGTCCGCACGGGCGGGGCCGGCCGGCGCGGAGGGGTCAGGAGACCTTCTTGGAGTTCTCGATCGCCTTGGCCAGGTCCTCCAGGAGGGGGGCGCACTTGGCGTACGAGTAGATCGGCTCGGTGACGCGCGGGAAGACCTGGCCGGCCTTGACGGCGGGCAGCTTCGCCCAGGTGGGCTTGGCCTTCTTCAGGTCGGCGTCCTGGAGGGTGCCGGTCCGGTTGTCCAGGATGATGATGTCGGCCTCGTACTTGTCGGCGTTCTCCCAGGACAGCTCCTCGAAGAAGCCCTGCGCGTTGGGCTTGGGCTCGACGAACTTCACGCCCAGCTCCTGGAAGTAGAGCGTGTCGGCGCTCGTCTTCGGCACGGAGACGTAGAAGAGGTCCTGCGAACCGGAGCCGATGAGGACCTTGAGGTCGGGCTTGGACTTCGCGGCCTGGCGCAGACGCTCGGCGGCGGCCTCGAAGCGGGCCTTCGCGTCGGTGACCTTCTTGTCCTTGAGGTCGGCGCCGAGGGACTCGGCCAGCTCGGCACGGCGGGCGAGCGCCTTCGGCATGGTGGTCTCGGCGGCCCACAGGGCGACGCTCGGGGCCAGCTTCAGGATCTTGTCCTTGGACTGGTCCGGCACGTACCAGAGGGCGTCCTTCTGCCACATGTCGGTGATCAGCAGCTCGGGGGAGAGCGCCGCGTACTTCTCGACGTTGAACTCGCCCCAGACATTGCCCAGGATCTCGACCTTGTTGACGTCCATGTCGCCGGCCTGGACGTCGGGCTTGCCGTCGGCGGTCTTGGTCGGGCCGAACACGCCCTTGACCTCGATGCCGTAGTCGTACAGGGCGGCGGCGGTGCCGGTGAACGCGACGATGTTCTTCGGGACGGACTTCTGCTCGGCGGTCGTGCCGCGGTCGTCCTTGAACGACCAGGGGCCGGACGCCTTGCCCGTCTCCTTGCCCGAGTCGCCGCTCTTGGCGTCGTCGCCGCTGCCGCAGGCGGCGAGCGCGGCTCCGAGCCCGAGGGCGCCACCGGCGGCGAGAAGGCCGCGGCGGGTGAGGTGGGATGCTCGGGCGTTGGACATGGTGGAGTCGCTTTCGTACGTGCCGATTCGGCCACACTGGTGAGGTTCGTGGGTAGGTTAGCCTAACCTCATCCTCGGTCATAGGGCGGGGCGGGGCGTACGGAAGTGATCTCCCCCACGGGCAAGCGAAGGCGCGCGGAAGCGGCGGCCCGGCCCCGGCCGGGGCGCACCCCGACGCGGAACGGGCCCGCCCCGACCCGGCCTTGCGGCCGGAACCGGAACGGGCCCGAGCGGAGCGGGGGCCGGGCCGTCAGCCCGGGAGGCCCAGCTCGCGGGCGATCAGCATGCGCTGGACCTCGCTGGTGCCCTCGCCGATCTCCAGGATCTTGGAGTCGCGCCACATCCGGGCGACCGGGTACTCGTTCATGAAGCCGTAGCCGCCGTGGATCTGGGTGGCCTCGCGGGCGTTGTCCACCGCGACCGTCGACGAGTACAGCTTGGCGAGGGCGGCCTCCTTCTTGAAGGGCTCGCCGAGGACCAGCCGGGAGGCCGCGTCCCGCCAGCCGACGCGGGCCATGTGCGCCCGCATCTCCATGTCCGCGATCTTGAACTGTATGGCCTGGTTCTCGCCGATCGGCCGCCCGAACGCCTGCCGCTCGCGCGCGTACTTCACGGACTCGTCCACACAGCCCTGGGCCAGACCGGTCGCCAGCGCCGAGATCGCGATACGGCCCTCGTCGAGGATGCGCAGGAACTGGGCGTACCCGCGGCCCTCCTCGCCCAGCAGATTGGCCACCGGGACCCGGACGTCGTCGAAGGACAGCTCCCGGGTGTCCGAGGCGTTCCAGCCGACCTTGGAGTAGGGGGCGGCGACCGTGAAGCCGGGGGTGCCGGAGGGGACGATGATCGAGGAGATCAGCGGCTTCCCCTCGGAGGTACGGCCGGTGACCGCCGTGACCGTGACCAGGCCGGTGATGTCGGTGCCGGAGTTGGTGATGAAGCACTTGGAGCCGTTGATCACCCACTCGTCGCCGTCGCGCACGGCGGTGGTGCGCGTGCCGCCCGCGTCCGAGCCGGCGCCCGGCTCGGTCAGCCCGAACGCGCCCAGCAGCTCGCCCGAGCAGAGCCGGGGCAGCCACTCGCGCTTGTGCTCCTCGGTGCCGAAGCGGTACACCGGCATCGCGCCGAGGGAGACGCCCGCCTCCAGGGTGATGGCCACCGAGGAGTCGACCCGGGCCAGTTCCTCCAGGGCGATCCCGAGGGCCAGGTAGTCGCCGCCCATGCCCCCGTACTCCTCGGGGAACGGCAGCCCGAACAGGCCCATGCGGCCCATCTCCCGCACGATCTCGTACGGGAACTCATGGCGCTCGTAGAAGTCGCCGATCTTGGGCGCGATCACATCGTGGGCGAACTCCTCGACCGTGCGTCGGAGTTCCTCGTGCTCGGCGGAGAGCCGGTGGTCCAGGGACATGGGGTGGTCACTCCTTGTGGGAGAGGGCGCGGACGGTACGGGACGGGCTGGGACGGCCCAGTTGTTCGGCCATCCACGCGCTTGTGGCGGTGAGGCGGCCGAGATCGACCCCGGTCTCGATGCCGAGGCCGTCGAGCATCCACACCAGGTCCTCGGTGGCCAGGTTCCCGGTGGCGCTCCTGGCATAGGGGCAGCCGCCCAGCCCGCCCGCCGAGGCGTCGACGACGCCGACGCCGTGCCGGAGGGCGGCCAGGGTGTTGGCGAGGGCCTGCCCGTAGGTGTCGTGGAAGTGGACGGCGAGCCGTTCGACCGGAACCCCGCCGTCCGTGAGGGCGGTGAGCAGGGCGCCGACATGGCCCGGGGTGGCCACCCCGATGGTGTCGCCGAGGCTCAGCTCGTCACAGCCCATCTCCACCAGACGGCGGCAGACCGCGACGACCTGCTCGACGGGGACCGGGCCCTCCCAGGGGTCGCCGAAGCACATCGACACATAGCCGCGCACCCGCAGACCGTGCTCGACGGCCCTTATGACGACCGGCCGGAACATCGCCAGGGACTCCTCGACCGTGCGGTTGAGGTTGGCCTTGGCGAAGGACTCGGTGGCGCTGGCGAACACGGCGACCTCGCGGACCCCGAGCCCGAGCGCGCGGTCCAGACCGCGGTCGTTGGGGACGAGGACGGGCAGGCGGACGCCCGCCAGGCCGTCCATGCCGTCGAGCAGCGGCACCAGCTGCTCCGCGTCGGCCAGTTGGGGCACCCACTTCGGGTGCACGAAGCTGGTCGTCTCGACGGTGCGCAGCCCGGCCCCGGCCAGCCGGCGGACGAACTCCGCCTTGACCTCGGTGGGGACGACCGTCTTCTCGTTCTGGAGGCCGTCCCGGGGGCCGACCTCGTGGATGCGGACCCGTGCGGGCAGTCCCGGCTCGGGGAAGGGCATCGGCAGTCCGGTCACCGGCAGCTGGGTCACTGCCCCTCCCCTGCGGTCGCACCGGCGGCGGCCGCGCGGGCCGCGGTCCCGTCGGCTCCGTCGGCTTCGTCGGGGGCGACCACGGCGAGGATCTGGTCCATCGCCACCGTGGTGCCCGGGTGCACGTCCAGCTCGGTGACCGTGCCCGCGTGCGGGGCGGAGATGACGTGCTCCATCTTCATCGCCTCCACCACCAGCAGGCTCTGACCGGCCGCCACCCGGTCGCCCACGGCGACCTTGACCACCGTGACCGTGCCGGGCATCGGCGCCGCCAGGGTGTCCGCCCCGGCGTGCGCGGCGCCGCTGAGGGACGCCTCCACCGGGTCGTGGTCCCTCACCTGCCAGGAGTCGCCGTCCCGGCCGAGCCAGTCCCCGGCCCGGTGGAAGGTGTGGGTGACGCCGTCGAGGACGACCGACACCCGCGCCTCCTCGACCCGGTGCCCGGCGGCGGGCGCGGGGCGGGTGACGGGTTCGAGTCCCGTCACCCGCAGCGGGAACGCGAGGGGCACGGGCTGCCCGCCGAGCCGCCAGCCGTTCGGCACCGAGAACGGGTCCGTCCAGCCGCCCGGGCCCGGCTCCGGTGCCAGGGCCTCGGCCCGTACGGCCGCCGCCGCCTCGTACACCTCGTCCGGCACGCCCGGAGGGATCAGGGACTCCGCCTCGCGCTCGACGAGCCCGGTGTCCATCTCGCCCGAGACCACCGCCGGGTGCGCCAGCAGCCGGCGCAGGAACCCGGCGTTGGTCGGCACGCCGAGGGTCACCGTCTCCGCGAGCGCGGCCCGCAGCTTCCGCAGCGCCGTGGGCCGGTCGGGGCCGTAGGCGATGACCTTGGAGAGCATCGGGTCGTAGAGGCTGCCGACCTCCGAGCCCTCGCTGAGGCCCGAGTCGGTGCGCACGCCGTCGCCCTGCGGCTCGCGCAGGCGCAGCACCGTGCCGCCGGAGGGAAGGAAGCCGCGGGACGGGTCCTCGGCGCAGATCCGGGCCTCCACCGCGTGGCCGGTGAGCGTGATGTCCCCCTGGGCGAAGGGCAGTTGCTCGCCCGCCGCGACCCGGAGCTGCCACTCCACCAGGTCCAGGCCGGTGATCAGCTCGGTGACCGGGTGCTCCACCTGGAGACGGGTGTTCATCTCCATGAAGTAGTACTGGGAGGGGTCGGTGCCGGGGACGATGAACTCCACCGTGCCCGCGCCCCGGTAGCCGCAGGAGCGGGCCGCCTGCACGGCCGCCTCGCCCATCGCCGCGCGGGTCGCCTCGTCCAGCAGGACGGAGGGGGCCTCCTCGATGATCTTCTGATGGCGGCGCTGGAGGGAGCACTCGCGCTCGCCGAGGTGGACCACGTGGCCGTGGCCGTCGGCCAGGACCTGGATCTCGATGTGCCGGGGGCGGTCGATCCAGCGCTCCACCAGCAGGGTGTCGTCGCCGAAGGAGGCCCGGGCCTCGCGCCGGGCCGCGGCGATCTCGTCCATCAGGGCGGACTCGACGCGGGTGAGGCGCATGCCCTTGCCGCCGCCGCCCGCGGAGGGTTTCAGCAGCACCGGCATGCCGATCTCCCGGGCCGCGTCAGCCAGTTGGGCGTCGCTCAGTCCGCTGCCCGAGGAGCCGGGGACGACCGGGACACCGGCGGCCCGGACGGTCTCCTTGGCGCGGATCTTGTCGCCCATCAGGGAGATCGCGGAGGCGGGCGGGCCGATGAAGACCAGGCCGGCCTTCCCGCAGGCCTCGGCGAAGCCCGCGTTCTCCGCGAGGAAGCCGTAGCCCGGGTGGACGGCCTGGGCGCCGCTGCGGGCGGCGGCCTCCAGCAGCCGCTCCACGGAGAGATAGCTCTCGGCGGCCGGGGGCGGTCCCAGGCGCACGGCCGTGTCCGCCTCGCGGACATGGCGGGCGCCGGCGTCCGCGTCGCTGAAGACGGCGACCGAGCGCACGCCGAGCCGGCGCAGGGTCCGGATCACCCGGACCGCGATCTCGCCCCGGTTGGCGACCAGAACGGTGTCGAACATCGTCATCGTGGACAGTTCCTCACATCCGGAAGACGCCGAACCGGGGTTCTCCCAGCGGGGCGTTGGCGCAGGCGGTCAGGGCGAGACCCAGGACCTGACGGGTGTCCTGGGGGTCGATCACCCCGTCGTCCCACAGACGGGCGGTGGCGTAGTAGGCGTTGCCCTGGGTCTCGTACTGGGCGCGGACGGGGGCCTTGAACGCCTCTTCCTCCTCGGCGCTCCACTCCTCGCCGCGTCCCTCGATCTGGTCGCGCTTGACGGTGGCGAGGACGGAGGCGGCCTGCTCGCCGCCCATCACGGAGATCTTGGCGTTCGGCCACATCCACAGGAAGCGGGGGGAGTAGGCCCGGCCGCACATCGAGTAGTTGCCCGCGCCGTACGAACCGCCGACGACCACGGTCAGCTTGGGGACGCGGGTGCAGGCGACCGCGGTGACCATCTTGGCGCCGTGCTTGGCGATGCCCCCGGCCTCGTAGTCCTTGCCGACCATGAAGCCGGAGATGTTCTGGAGGAAGAGCAGCGGGATGCCGCGCTGGTCGCACAGCTCGATGAAGTGCGCGCCCTTCTGGGCGGACTCGGCGAAGAGGATGCCGTTGTTGGCGACGATGCCGACAGGGTGGCCGTGGATCCGGGCGAAGCCGGTGACCAGGGTGGTCCCGAACTCGGCCTTGAACTCCTGGAACCGGGAGCCGTCCGTGATCCGGGCGATGATCTCCCGGGCGTCGTACGGGGTGCGGGAGTCGACGGGGACCGCGCCGTACAGCCCGGCCGGGTCCGCCTTGGGGTCCTCGGCGGGCTCCACCGACCACGGCAGCGGGCCGCGCGCGGGGAGGGTGGCGACGATGTTCCGCACGATGCGCAGGGCGTGGGCGTCGTCCTCGGCGAGGTGGTCGGTGACGCCGGAGACCCGGGAGTGGACCTCGCCGCCGCCCAGTTCCTCGGCGGTGACGACCTCGCCGGTGGCCGCCTTCACCAGCGGGGGGCCGCCGAGGAAGATCGTGCCCTGGTTCCGCACGATGACCGCCTCGTCGCTCATCGCCGGGACGTACGCGCCGCCGGCCGTGCAGGAACCGAGGACGGCCGCGATCTGGGGGATGCCCGCGCCGGACATCCGCGCCTGGTTGTAGAAGATCCGGCCGAAGTGCTCGCGGTCCGGGAAGACGTCGTCCTGCATGGGGAGGAACGCGCCGCCGGAGTCGACCAGGTACAGGCAGGGGAGGCGGTTCTCCAGGGCGACCTCCTGGGCGCGGAGGTGCTTCTTCACCGTCATCGGGTAGTACGTGCCGCCCTTGACGGTGGCGTCGTTCGCCACGACGACGCACTCGCGCCCGCTGACCCGGCCGATCCCGGCGATCACCCCGGCGGCCGGGGCCGCGCCGCCGTACATCCCCTCGGCGGCGAGCGGGGCCAGCTCCAGGAAGGGCGAGCCGGGGTCGAGGAGGGCGTCCACCCGGTCCCGCGGCAGCAGCTTGCCGCGCGCGGTGTGCCGGGCGCGGGCCTTCTCGCCGCCGCCGAGACGGGCCGCGGCGAGGCGGGCGCGCAGTTCCTCGCCCAGCTCGCGGTGGGCCGCCTCGTTGGTCCGCCAGGCCTCGGACGCCGGATCGGCGGCGCTCGCCAGCACTGGTGCCTGCTGCATCGATCGAGCTCCCTTGCTCGGTTAATGAGCGTTAACGTGTGACGTCCAGGTTAACGACCGCTAACCGCGCTGTCTAGAATGAATGTTCATGAGCACCAGGACCTCGGCCCCGACGCGCCGTGAGCAGATCCTCCGGGAGGCCGCCCGCCTCTTCGCCGAGCGCGGCTTCCACGGCGTGGGCGTCGACGAGATAGGCGCCGCCGTGGGCATCAGCGGCCCGGGCCTGTACCGGCACTTCCCCGGCAAGGACGCGATGCTGGCCGAGCTGCTGGTGGGCATCAGCGAACGCCTCCTGGACGGCGGCCGGCGCCGCGTGGACGAGTCCGGCGGCGACCCCGCGTACCTGCTAGCCGCCCTGATCGACGGCCACATCGACTTCGCGATCGACGACCGTCCGCTCATCACCCTGCACGACCGCGAGCTGGACCGCCTGCGGGACGGCGACCGGCGGCGGGTCCGCCGGCTCCAGCGCCAGTACGTGGAACTGTGGGTCGCGGTCGTGCGGGAACTGCACCCGTCGGTGGCCGAGTCCGAGGCCCGCACCGCCGTCCACGCGGTCTTCGGCCTGCTCAACTCCACCCCCCACCTCGGCGTCAACGGCGGCGGCCCCCTCGGCCGCCCCGCCGCCGAGACCCTGCTGCGCCGCCTGGCACACGGGGCGTTCGCGGCGCTGGGGGACTGAGGGGGCGATGCCGGTCCGGGCGGGGCCGCACGTACCAGCGGGTGATCACGTACCAGCGGGTGATATGGCCCGCACGCTCCGCTCATCGGACGGCACAATGGGGCCATGCCGATACCCAGCCGTGCCGCCCTCGTCGACCACCTCGTCCGCACCCGTATCGCCGGAGACGTGGCCACGCCGCGCGACAACAACCTCTCGCACTACCGCAAGCTCGCCAACGGCGACCGGCACTACTGGCTCGGCCTGGAGCTCGGTGACCGGTGGACCGACGAGCAGGACGTGCTCGCGGTGATGGCCGAGCGCTGCGGGGTCAACGACGACCCGGCGCACCGGCAGGGGCAGGACACCATCGACCCGGAGCTGACCGTCGGCGGTCTGGAGCGCATGGCCGCCCGGCTGCGGAAGGCCGCCGCCGGGCAGGAGCGCGTCCTCTTCGCGACCGGGCACCCCGGCGGGATGCTCGACGTCCACCGGCAGACCGCCGCCGCGCTGCGGGCCGCCGGCTGCGAGATCGTGCGCATCCCGGGCGGGCTCACCGCCGACGAGGGCATGGTCTACCAGGTCGCCGACGTGGCCGTCCTGGAACGTGGTGCCACCCTGTGGCACACCCACTCGCCCGCCCCGATGGCCGCCGTCCTCGACGGCCTCGCGCGCGAGGGGCGCCCGCTGCCGGACCTGGTCGTCGCCGACCACGGCTGGGCGGGGTGCGCGGGGCAGCGCGGGCTGGACTCCGTCGGCTACGCGGACTGCAACGACCCGGCACTGTTCATCGGCGAGTCCGAGGGCACCCTCCAGGTCACCGTCCCCCTCGACGACCATGTCACCGACCCGCGCTCCTACGAGCCGATGACGGCGTACCTGCTGAACGAGGCGGGGCTGGAGGTACCGGTCTGACGGGGGCACGGGGGCACGGGGGCACGGGGGCACGGGGGCACGGGGGCGGCGGCGCGGGGGCACCTGCCGCGTGGCCCGCGGCTCCTTCCGGGACTGCCGGGGCTGCTGTGGCTACCGGGACTGCCGGGACTGCTGTGGCTGCCCGGACTACCCCGGACGTGAGGTGCCCGCGTGGCCCATGGGGGAGGCCACGCGGGCACGGTCTCGCTCCGCGGCGTCCCGCTCGCGGAAGTCTGCTCAGTCGCGCGTCACCCGCGCGTCAGTCGCGCCAGCTGCCCCGCACCAGGCAGTACGCGCCGCCGATCAGGGTCAGGAACATCGCGCCGCGCACCCCGAGGCCGACGGCGTAGCGGCTCCCGGTGCCGAAGCCGTCCGCCCAGCAGCAGTCCGGCGGCGACGACGAGCACGGCCCCGCAGGCGATCCACAGCATGCGCTCGCCGCGCGGGGCGCGCGCCCACCGTGCGGTCCGCCGGGCCGCGTCGAGCGGCGCATCGACGCTCGACGGTTCCTCCTCGGCCTGCGGGCCTGCGCTCACCGGATCCGTTCCCTTCCCTGCCGGTTCCTTGCGGTTCCCTCGGTACCTTCGGGTTCCCCGGGCCGGGGCCCTCGGGGCCGGCGGCCGGTCACGGGCCGGTCGCACCGGGGGTCCGGAGTGCGCGTGTTCCCGGGGCCGCCTGGTCGAGAGGCCCCGGGGCGATCCCTGCGGACGCTCGTGGCGGCCTCGGGGTGTGATGCCGGCCTCGCCGGGAGCCCGGCCCGGCCGCCGTGACACCGCCTAGGATCAGCACCCAGGCTCCCAGCCGAAGCCGCTCCCGCCTTCCGACCACAGGACGACCTTTGCCCTACGACTCGAGGCCGGTGCGGGTCCTCGTCGTCGACGACGAGGAACTCGTCCGCACCGCGCTCACCAGCATCCTCGGCCGCGCCGACGGGATCGCCGTCGCGGGCGCCGTCGACGGCCCCGACGCCGTGGACGCGGTACGCGCCGCCGCGCCCGACCTGGTGCTGCTGGACGTCGACATGCCGTCCGCGCACGGCCTGGACGACGTCCTGCCGGCGCTGCGGGCACTGCCCGCGCCACCCGCCGTCGCGATGCTCACCGCTCTCGACACCGCCGACCACCTGGAACGGGCGCTGCGGGGCGGGGCCTGCGGGTTCCTGCTGAAGACCATGGAGCCGCGGGCGTTCACCGACGCGGTGCGGCTGCTCGCGGCGGGCGGGGTGGTCTGCACCCCGCCGGGCAGCGCGGCCGTTCTCGCCGCGTGGACCGCCCGGACCCCGCCGGCTCCCGCCCCGGTCCCCGGCGACGGGCCCGACCCGCTGGACGTCCTCACCGACCGGGAACGCGAGGTGCTGACCCTGATCGCCGCGGGCCTGCCCAACGCGGACATCGCCGGCTGCCTCGGCATGGGCGTGACCACGGTCAAGACCCACATCGGCGCGATGAAGCGCAAGCTCGGTGTGGGCAGCCGGGTGGCCCTGGCGGCGACCCTGCACAGGGCGGGGGCGTCGTGAGCGCGGGGCCGGGCGCCCCGGGCGGCGGCGCCCGAGGGCGGCGCTCCCTCGGCTCGCGTCTTCGCCGCCCCTTCCACCCACCCCTCCGCGCGGCGCTGCGCCACGGGCTCGGCGACGTCTGGCGGGTCTGCGCCGTCGAGGCGCTGGTCCTCGTCGCCGCCGTGGCCGAGGTGCTGGCGACCCGGACCGCCCTGCCCGGCCTGATGCTGCCCGGGGCGCTCGTCGCCGCCGGGGTGCTGCCGCTGCGCCGGCGCTTCCCGCGCGCCGTGATGCTGGTGGCGCTGCCGACGCTGGCCACCGGGGTGCTCTGGCTCCCGGCGATGGCCGCGCTGCACGCCGTCGCGGTGTCCCGGCGCCGCCGGGAGGTCGTGCCGGCGGCCGTCGCCGTCGCCGTCGTCTCGTTCGTGCCGTGGCGGGGCCTCGGCGGCTACCCGTGGACCCTGCCGGACGTCACCCTCGGCCTGCTGCTCTCCGGGCTGCTCGCCGTCGCGCCCGCGGCCCTGGGCCGCCTGGCCCGCGCGCGCCGGGAACTCGCCGCGCGCCTCGGTGAACTGGCCCTCTCCCGCGACCGCGAGCGCCGCTACGCGGCCGAGCAGGCGGCCCTGCGGGAGCGCGAGCGGCTGGCCCGGGACGTCCACGACACCGCCGCCCACCACCTCAGCCTGATCAGTCTGCGCTCCGCGACGCTGGCCGCGACCGCGGAGTCGGCGGAGTTCCGGGCGCAGGCCGAGGCGCTGGGCGAGCTCAGCCGGCGGGCCGCGGCCGACCTGAGCGAAACGGTTCGGCACGCGGGCCCGGGCCTCGCCCGGCTCCCGCAGCTCCTCCAGGCCGCGGGCGCGGTCGCCGTCCGCCTGGACCTGGGCGCCTGCCCCCAGGACGTGGAACGCACCGCCTACCGCGTCGTCCAGGAGGGCCTGACCAACGCCCGCCGCCACGCCCCGGGCGCCCGCGTCGAGGTCGACGTCCACCGTGCCGCGGGCGCTCTCCGCCTCTCCGTCCGCAACGGCCCCGCCCCCCTCGCCGTCCCCGCCCCCGCCCCCGAACCGGGCGGCGGCCACGGCCTCCCGGGCCTCCGCGCCCGCACCACCGCCCTCGGCGGCACCTTCACGGCCACACCCACCCCGGACGGCGGCTTCGCCGTCGAGGCGACGGTGCCGCTGGGGGCGGCGGGCTGAGGGGGCGTCGAGCGGGGCAGCGCGTCAAGCACGGGTGCGGCGGTCACCCGTCCGCGGGATTCGTCCGGGGGAGGGCACCCGGGGCCCGCGCGCACGAATACGTTGCCGTGCACGGATACGGCCGTCCCCGGCACACCGGGGTCTGCCGAAGGGGCGACGAGGGGACGATCGGGTGGCCGGTCACGTGCGGTGGACGACGGTCCGGGAGAGCACCCCGGCACGCGGGATCAGCGAGAGCCAGGACGTGCAGAGGCGCCGGGAGGAGATCCGGCTCTCGTTCGATCTCGGGCAGGCCGTGTACGACCGGCGGGCCGAGCTCGGGATCTCGCAGACCGAGCTGGCGCGGCGGGCCGGGATGACACAGCCGCAGGTCTCCAAGCTGGAGCTGGGCGGCACCATGCCGACGCTGCCGCTCCTCGCCCGGCTCGCGCGGGCGCTCGACGCCTCGTTGAACCTGGAGCTGGACGGGGAGTCGTCGAAGGTCGTCTTCACGGCGCACACCCCGGCCGCCTGAGCGGTCACGGCCCGGCGGGCGGGGCCGGGGGCGCCGGGGTCGGGTCGAGGTACACGCGGCGGACGAAGGGGGAGCGGGCGCGGAGGCGGCGGGCGGTATGACCGCGGTGACCGTGTCCGCGAGGGGACCCACCGGACCGCGTGCGCGCCAGGGAGGGGGCGCATCCGGCGGCTCACCGCGGGACGCGTACCACGCCCTCCTGGATCACCGAGATCGCCAGCCGCCCGTCCCGCGTCCAGATCCGGGCCTGGCCCAGCCCCCGCCCGCCGGAGGCGGACGGCGACTCCTGGTCGTACAGCAGCCACTCGTCCGCCCGGAACGGCCGGTGGAACCACATCGCGTGGTCCAGGGACGCGCCGACCACGTCCCCGACCGCCCAGCCGCCGCGTCCGTGTGCGAGGAGGACCGAGTCGAGGAGGGTCATGTCGGAGACGTACGTCGCCATGCAGACGTGCAGCAGCGGGTCGTCGGCGAGCTTGCCGTTCACCCGGAACCACACCTGGGAGCGCGGCTCGCGGGGCCGGCCGACCGTGCCGTACGGGGGCTCGTCCACGTACCGCAGGTCGACGGCGGCCCGGGCCTGAAGGAAGCGGTCGACCACGCCCTCGTCCACGAAGCGGTCCGCGTAGCGCGGCAGGGACTCGGCCGCCGTCGGCAGGGTCTCCGGGTCCGGGGCGGCGGGGACGGCGGCCTGGTGCTCCAGCCCGTCCTCCTCGGTCTGGAAGGACGCCGAGAGGTGGAAGACCGGCTGCCCGTGCTGCACCGCGACGACCCGGCGGGTGGTGAAGGAGCGCCCGTCGCGGATGCGGTCCACCGTGTAGACGATGGGTGCGCCGGGGTCGCCCATGCGCAGGAAGTAGGAGTGCAGCGAGTGCGCCGTGCGGTCGTCCGGCACGGTCCGGCCGGCGGCCACCAGCGCCTGCGCCGCGACCTGGCCGCCGAAGACCCGGGGGACCACGGCGGACCGGGAGCGGCCCCGGAAGATGTTCTGCTCGACCCGCTCCAGATCGAGCAGGTCGAGCAGATCGTCGAGCGCTTGCGTCACGGTTTCCCGTTCCCCGGCTTGTCCGCTGTCAGCGGGCCGGCGTCCCTACAGGCCCATGTCCTTGGCGATGATCATCTTCATGACCTCGCTGGTGCCGCCGTAGATGCGGTTGACGCGGTTGTCCGCGTACAGGCGGGCGATCGGGTACTCGTTCATGAAGCCGTAGCCGCCGTGGAGCTGGAGGCAGCGGTCGATCACGCGGTGCGCGACCTCGGTGCAGAACAGCTTCGCGGAGGCGGCCTCGGCGGCGGTCAGCTCGCCCGCGTCCAGGGCCTCCAGGGCGCGGTCGGCGACGGCCTCGGCCGCGTCCACCTCGGCCTGGCAGGCGGCCAGCTCGAACTTGGTGTTCTGGAAGGAGGCGACCGTCTTGCCGAAGACCGTGCGGTCCTGGACGTACTCCTTGGCGAACCGGACGGCCGCCTTGGCCTGCGCGTACGAGCCGAAGGCGATGCCCCAGCGCTCGGAGGGCAGGTTGGAGCCGAGGTAGTAGAAGCCCTTGTTCTCCTCGCCGAGCAGGTCCTCGACCGGGACCTTGACGTCGACGAAGGCCAGCTCGGCGGTGTCGGAGGTGCGCAGGCCCAGCTTGTCCAGCTTGCGGCCGATGGAGTAGCCCTCCGCCTTGGTGTCCACGGCGAAGAGGGAGATGCCGTGGCGGCGGTCCTCGGCGGTCGGCGCGGCGGTGCGGGCGCACACGATCACGCGGTCGGCGTGCACACCGCCGGTGATGAAGGTCTTGGAGCCGTTGAGGACGTAGTGGGTGCCGTCCTCGGAGAGCTTGGCGGTGGTCTTCATACCCGCGAGGTCCGAGCCGGTGCCCGGCTCGGTCATCGCCAGCGCCCACATCTCCTCGCCGGAGACGAACTTCGGCAGGTAGCGCTTCTTCTGCTCGTCGGTCGCGAGGGACTTGATGTAGGGGAGCGCGAGCAGCACGTGCACGCCGGACCCGCCGAACTGGACGCCCGCGCGGGCGGTCTCCTCGTACAGCACGGCCTCGAACTTGTGCGTCTCCAGACCGGCGCCGCCGAACTCCTCCGGCACGTTGATCCCGAAGATCCCCAGCTCGCCGAGCTTGTAGTAGAAGTCGCGCGGCGCCTGGCCCGCGGCGAACCACTCGTCGTAGACGGGGACGACCTCGGCCTCGATGAAGGCGCGGATGGTGTCGCGGAACGCCTCGTGGTCCTCGTTGAAAACGGTACGGCGCACGGTCGACGCCTCCTTCGCGATGCCGGTACGGGAAGTCACGGAGAGCCCGCCCCGGGCCGGGGCCACGGGTACGACGCATGTCTAAGCGCTTGCTCAGAGCCAAGTTACCCGGCGGTTGTCCTCCGTGTCCAGAGTGATGCGGGGCACGTGGGGCCGCGAGCGGGGGCGCGCCCTGCGCCGGCCGGGACGGCAGCGGGTCCCGGGGCGGGGTGGCCCGCGTCGAGGGCGGGCGTGGCCCGGGTCGTGGGGGCGGAGCCGGCCCGCGGGGTACCTGGGATGGACCGTGACAGCGGCCTCGTCACGCCGGACGGGTCACAGCACCGTCCGCGCGGACCAGTGAAGCGGCGGTGCGGTGTCCGCCGTGGCGGCTAGGCTCACCGGCGGAGAGGGGTCGGCATGCTGCTGAGATTGCGCACGGCCAATGTGCGGTCACTGCGCGACGAGCAGGAGCTGACGTTCGTCGTGTCCGGGGACGAGCCGAGCGCCGCCGCGCGGCACCTCGAACTGGCGGGAGGCGGGATCGGCGTCCTTCCTCTGGTGGGCATCTTCGGCGCGAACGCCTCGGGCAAGTCCAACGTCCTCGCCGCGATGACCGACATGAGCCGTGCCGTGCAGGACTCCTATGCCCGCTGGGCAGAAGTGGGCGCAGAAGATCAACGCCCAGCATCCCGACCATGTGGCGAAGGACCAGCGAGACCCGTAGACGGACGTGTACGAATTCGTCGAGCAGGGGCTGAGAGTCCCGGCTACTGACAGGAATCGGCCCGTCGTGCCCGCGGTTCGTCCGGCTGGTGGTAACCGTCGTGTTCTCGCCAGCAGTTGACGCCGCATGACCTCGACGGCAAGGGCAGCAGCACCGCTACCGTGGGGCCGTTGAGGCACGTGTGCGCGAAGGTGTCGGTCAGTACGGGGGATGCATGTCGTTCGACGAGGAATGGGCCGAGCTGCGCGCGGCGGCAGCCGAGCGGAACGCCATGCGGCTCAACGGCGTCCCGGCCGAGGGCGGCGGGAGCGGGGCGCCCGATCTGGTGGTCAGGCGTGACGATCTCGGGCGCATCGGTGGGGACGCCTACGATCTGCGCGTCAGGCTCGCCAAGGACGGCGACCACGCCCGGCCCAGGACCTTCGAAGCGGCGATAGCCCTGACCAACGGCGAGTTCGCCTGCGGCTCCGCACTGCTCAAGGTGCACGACCGCTGGAACACCCACCTGAAGACGCTGCTCGACGCGTGTGCGCGGATCTCCGACCACCTGGACTACACGAAGGCTCTCCACTCCAAGGACGACGTGAAGATCGAGGGTGCTGTCACCTCTGTCTCCAAGCTCACGGAATACATGAAGTAGCGGCCGGGGGAGCTCACGCATGCTGAAGTACGAGGACATCGTCAACGCCCCGTTGGGCAGGCTGAAGGCGGCGGCCGACGACTGGTCCGAGATGACGACGAAGCTGGACCGGCTGGCACAGGACGCCGCGGACGGCATGAAGACCCGGGCGGACAAGGCCGCGTGGGAGGGTGTCAACGCCGGGGTGACCAAGGCGTTCGTCGCCAAGACGGCCAAGGAGTTCAGGGACGCCGCCGCCGAGGCCAAGGGCGTGAAGCAGATCCTCGAAGAGGGCTACGCGGCGCTGAAGAAGGCCAAGGACGACCTGGAGACCATCCGCGACCACGACGGTCCGGCGGCGGGTGTGCACGTGGACGCGAAGGGCAAGGTCACCGCGCGTCATCCGGTCGCGGACATGCCGTCCTCCGAGCGCGCCCACGATCCGGACTACCCGGCGATGGCCGAGCGGGAGAGGACCGCCATCGCCACCTGGCAGGCGAAGATCGACCTCATCGTCGACAACTGCAACGACACGGACGTGGCGCTCAGGAACGTCCTCGAGGCCAACGTCACCGACGGCAAGGACTTCAGCGCCCCGCAGTACTCGAAGCTGGACCAGGAGGAGGCCGCGCGGGCCGCCGCACTCGCAGCCAAGGGCCGGGACATCTCGCACACCGAACTCCAGGCGCTCAACGAGCTGCTGAAGGACAACGGCACGTCCGTGGAGTTCGCGAGGAACTTCTACGACAAGCTCGGCCCCGAGAAGTCCCTCGGTTTCTTCGGCCAGCTCTCCACGGACACCCACGAGTACGGCAGACTCGACAAGGAGCGCCTCAAGGACGTGCAGGAGCTCCAGCGGAACCTGGGGCTGAACCTGGCAACCGCCTCCCACGACAAGGCGTTCACCGCGGAGTGGGGTCCGGAACTGCGCAAGCTGGGCACCGAGCGCATCCCCCTGGGCAAGCACGACTACAGCGGGCCGCTCGGCTACCAGTTGCTGGGCGGCATCATGCGGTACGGGAACTACGACGCGAAGTTCCTCAACCCGATCGCCGAGCATGTGGCCCAGCTCCACCAGAAGAACCCGTACCTGTTCGCCCAGACCAAGATGGTGAACGGCCCTCTCAAGGACCCGTTCAACCCCTCCGGCGTCAACGGCGCGGGTTACGACCCGACGACCGCGATGCTGGAGGCGCTCGGCAACAGCCCGGAGGCGGCGAAGAAGTTCTTCACCGACCCGCCGACCGCCTACAACGAGGACGGCACGGTCGACCACGGAGCCACGGCAGACCTCGGCAAGGCCGGTGGCACCGCGATCGACAACTACCTCGACTTCTTCAGCAACGAGAAGTGGGTGGACTTCGGCGACGTCAACTCCCTGGCCGAGGAGGAGCTGGAAGCGTCGCAGCACTACCGGCCGGACGCCCTGGGCAAGGCGCTGGAGGCTGCCGCCCTCGGCTACCCGGCTGGGCAGCCGGACGCGGGCGTGGTGCGGGACGCGGACAACGCCGCGGTCATGCAGCAGGTCATGGAGAAGTACGGCGCCGACGCCGGCCTGCTGAAGAAGCACGAGGCCCTGGCGGACAGCCTCGGGAACATGGGGGCCGGGTACATCGACGACATCAACTGGGCGTTGGCGAAGAACGATCCGGACAGCCCCTTCGCGCCCGGCGCGAACCGGGACGGCCGCATCGACTTCTCGGACAGCCAGGACGGGAACGGGCGGAGTGTCGTCCGGGGCTTCCTCAGCTCCCTCGGCCAGCATCCGGACGCCTACGCGACGGTTTCCGCCGCCGAGCAGGTCTACACCCGCAGCGTCCTCGAGACGCAGGTCGGACCGGACGGAATCAAGGAGGGGGCGGCCCGATGGGCGGTACGCACGGGTGCTGAGGTGCAGGGCATGCTCGACCAGTCGCGCGCCGACCAGGTCGAGGCCACGAACCTCAAGACACATGAGGACTACGAGAAGGCGGTCGCCAAGCGGGCCGGCTGGATCGAGTTCGGGGCGACAGTCGGGATCGCGGCGGGCGTCGCCTTCCTGCCGGCTACTGCGGCTGTCGGCACGGCGGCGGTGCTCATCCCGCTGGCGACGGACACCGCGAGCGGTGCCTTGGAACAGGGCATCGGACAGTTGGTCGGCGACATCTCCGACAATTCGGTGGACAAGAACAAGGAAAAGGTGGAGCAGCTCAACAGGGAGGAGAAGACGAAGATCTACTCCTCAGGCGAGAGTCTGGCCGAAGCCCCAATGGAGGCGTTCACGCGGCGTCATCTTGTGGACCCCGACACCAATTTCGGCGAGGACCTCAAGATTGCGATGAGAGTCGGATACGCGACAGGCAATGACCGTGAGAACCAACAGGGCAATGACCCGGAAACGGGTTGAGGCACGTGTGGCGAAGGGTGCGGATGGTGACGAGGAGCAAGGGGTCGCGCGTGCTCCTGGGTGTGGCCATGGCCGGCTCGTTGGTCCTTTTGGGCGCGACGTGTGGCGGGGGTGACGAGGGCGGTGGTGAGAAGGAGGCCGACACGACCGTCGTGGCCGAACGCCTTTGCGGTGGTGCGGCGGTGTCCGCGCGGGCGGCTGACGCCCTCGAAATGATCACCGGTGCGACGCGGTTCGAGGCTTCCGGGGAGGAGTCCACGGTTGCGGCCGCCGCTCGGGAGCTGGTCCACGCGGGGGTGTCCACCACCATCGGCGACGGGGACATCTGCAGGATCTACGCGCCGGTGGGCTCTCAGGTCGAGGAACTGCGAGTGACCTGGAACATGTCCGGCAGTGCGCTCAAGGGACCGTCCGCCGAAAAGTACACCCGGTTGCCGATGGGGGAGCGTGCCGGTGCCGCGCCCGACGGCGCTTTCGTCGCCTTCGCCTGTGGCGGCGGGGACATGCCCGGTGTCTCCCCCCGGCACCTCAGCGTCTTCGTGGAGACGGCAGGCATGCCGGTCGAGCCTGAGGGCGACCCACGGAAGCTGACTGATGCCTACGCGACTGTCGCTCACTCCTTCTCCCTCGCAATGGCGAAGGAGTTGGGTTGCCGCGATGACGGGGGTCTGGAGGTCGAACCGTCGCTCACCTCGGTGTAGACGGCGGAGCGGCCTCGCCGGTCGCGTCAGACAGGCTGCTCATGTTCGGGTCGACGGTGGGGGGCGGATGCTGAGCAATGGCAAGAGGACTGGCGAACTGGTCCGTTTGGTCGTCGCTTGTCTTCCTGTTCTGCTGGCTGCCGGGTGCGGTGGGGGAGCGGACGGTGGCGGGACGAAGAGAGACGACGGCCGTGTCGTGGCCGAACGCCTCTGTGGTGGTCAGGCTGTGTCCCCTCCAGCCGCCAAGGCCCTCGAAGTGATCACCGGAGCGGTCCGGTTCGAGGATTCCGGCGAGGAATTGACGCTCGCGCTTGCCGCACAGGAGGCGGTGCGCACGGGAGTCTCGTCCATGTTCGGACGTGGGACCGTGTGTGAGGTCTACGCGCCCTCCGGCTCCGAGGTCGAACGGCTACGCGTGTGGTGGGGGATGGCCGACAAGCCGGACGGGCCTTCTCAGGACTTCACCATCCTGCCGATGGGCGCACGGGCAGGGACCGCGTCCGACACCCTGTATGCGCATGTCCGCGACCTCGACTTGGAGGAGCCTGCGATTGACCACACGGTGTTCGTCCACGTCAAGCAGGTCGAGGCCGAACGCGCAGCGTGGCTCGCGGCTCAGGTCGGGCTGCGGGTGATCGGCGACTTGGTGGAGGCGCCGTACTGAGCCTCCGTCAAGGAAGCGGTCCGTCCATGGCATCGGCAGGGCGCGGAAGGCCCATCACGGCGGCCGAGTCCGGTGGAGGGCAGAGGTTACAGCGGCTTCGTCATGCCGGGGGTGTACTTGAGGGCCGCGACGAACGAGGTCCAGCCGGGTGCGGAGACGACGATGACGGGACCGTTCGGGACCTTGGAGTCGCGGACGGGAACGCCGCCGGGGTGGCCGTCGAGCACCTCGACGCAGCTGCCGCCTTCGGGGCCGCTGTAGGACGACTTCCGCCAGCCACCCCCAGCAGCACTGTCGCAAACAATGTGGTCAGTCACGATTCCTGAAGTCCTTTGCTGCTGCCCTCAACTGGTTCAGCGATTCCTGTAGCGGAAGAGCATCGCTCAGGGCGAGATCGTAGGCACCCTGGAGTCGTGTGACCAGTGTGGGTGAGTCGTGGACCGTGCCCACGCTGTTGCCTTCCGAGTATGCGAGGGGCGGCTGATCGTCGAACCACATGAGGCTCAACATGCCCTGGAGGAGCTGATAGGCGCCGACGTCGAACGGCAGCACATGCACCCGCACCCGCCCTGATTCCACGAGCCGGATCATGTGCGTGACCTGTTCGGCCATGATCTCCCCGGTTCCCACGACCCGGCGTAGCACCGCCTCGTCGAGCAGGGCCCACACCACAGGGGTCACTGGGTCGCGCAGCACATCCGCGCGTTGGAGGCGTGTGACGACGAGCCGGTCACATTCCGCTTCACTCAGCGGGGGGTACGACGTGCTCAGAACCGCACGCGCGTACCGCTCCGTCTGCAGGATGCCGGGGACGAAGGACAGCGCGAACTCACGGATCGCCGTCGCCTGTTGTTCGAGTGCGAGCGCCGCCTCGAAGTAGTCGGCGACCGCCACGTCCTGTTGCGGCAGGAAGCTCTGCAGGACGTCACCCGTGCCCAGCGCCCTGTCGAGCCTTCGTGCGTCGTCGTGCGACGGTATCCGGCGGCCCGCCTCGATGTGCGCGATGTGCGAACGCGTCATGATCGCGAGGTCGGCCAGCTCCTGCTGCGTCAGGCCGGCCGCCTCGCGTTGCGCCTTCAGCCACTCCCCGTAGACGTTGCTCACCGTCAACCCCTTTGCGACAAAGGCTCTGTCACCCCGGACCCCCTGGTCAGCCTACCCGTGCCGGTCTCACGCTGTGAGGGAATCGCTACCGAGCGGAGTTCCGCTCTCCGGTCGGCATCCGTCCGGGCCGGACACATGACATCCCCGTGACCGGGCGGACGGTCTCGACGGACTTCGGCGAGTGGCCGAGAAAAGCTGAACGCACAGGAGTTGACGACGTGATGCGCTGGACGAACCACCTGCTGGACCCGCTGGTGCGGCTCCTGTGGCCCCCGCCGACGGGACGGCACCGCCCACCGTGTGCCCGCTGCCCATTCGTGCGGGAAGTGTCCGACCTCGAACCAGGCCCCGCGCCCGGCCCTCCTCCCGCCCCGGAGACGTACCTCCACGGCGAGGACAGCCCGCTGGTCCGGCCGTATCTGGTTGCCCACGAGCGGCAGGCGGACGGGACCCGTCGGCAGCGGGGCCGTAGCCGTACCCTCCGGCTCGCCGTCCACGGCATCGACATCGGGCCGCGCGGCGTCCACGGGCGGGAGGTCACGGCGTGAACCCGTGCCCCGGCTCCCCTCTCCGTCTGCTGCCCTGGGACGGTGACGGTGGCAGGCCCTGCTACCTCGCCGGTGACGGCGACGGGTACGTCTCCCGCGTCGCCGACAACGTCGAGAGCGTCCAACTCGGCATGGCCGGCGACCTCCTCCGCCACGTCGAGGACATGCTGCGCGACCCCTCGGCCACCCCCGAGCAGCTCCGCTACGCCGTTGCCCGCCTTGCGGAGTCGCTGCGCGACGTGCACCGCATCGCCCGGAGCAGAGGTGCGCGGCTGCCGGCCGGCGGGTGACGGGCTACGGCCCCGGGCACCCTCACCCCCGCCGCAGTGCGAACCAGAGCTCCATGCGGACGTCGGGGTCGTCCAGGTCCGCGTCGAGGAGGGTGGCGCAGCGGGTGATGCGCTGGCGGACGGTGTTGCGGTGGATGGACAGGGCCGTGGCGGTGCGGTCCCAGTTGCCGTGGAGGGAGAGCCAGGTGCGCAGGGTCTCCCGCAGGGCGGGGGCGTCGGCGAGAGGGGCGAGGAGGCGGCGGGCGGATTCCGGGGTGAGGGGGCCGCCGGGGTCGCGGTGGCGGTGGAGGTCGCGGCGGGTGGCCGTCGCGTGGCGCAGGGCGCGGGCGGCCTGGAGGTCCGCCTCCGGGAGGGCGTCCGGTGAGGCGGGGGCGCTCGCGCCGAGGGTCCAGCCGGGCTGCGGGGCGGGGTCGCGGCCGTCCGGGAGGAGGAGGCGGACCGTGCCGTCCGCCTCCGGGGAGACGAGGGCCGTGCCCAGCGCGGCGCCCAGGGCCGCCGCCGCGAACGGGGTCCCGTCGCCGCCGTGGGCGTGGACCACCGTCCAGGGGCCCGGCCCCAGCAGCGGCGCGGTCTCGGACGGGGACGCGCCCAGGAGCAGCCGGACCAGGGCCGTGGACCGGCCGGCCGTGTCGGTCCCCCGGTGCGGCGCGGTGAGCAGGGACAGCAGGACCACGGCGACCCCCGCGAGGGTGTGGTCCCCGGCCTCGCGGGTCGGGGCGGCCAGGCCGAGGACCAGGCCCTGCCCGCCGCCGAGGGCGTAGGCGGCGAGGACGTCGGAGCCGGCCTGGTCGGTGGCCGAGGCCGGGGCGGGCCCGCCCCGGGGGGCGGCCTCCGGACCGGGCGTACCGCTCACCACGCGCGCGAGGCGCGCCAGCGCGGCCGACGCCTCGGGCGCGCGCTCCCGTCCCGCCGCGTAGAGGACCGCGCCGTCCGGGCCGAAGAGGACCGCCCGGCCCTCCAGGCGCTGTGCGAGCTGGTGCAGCACCGCCGGGACCGGGTCCGGCCGGGCCGCCGCCGCGGCCAGGCCCTGCTGGGCCTGCGTCACCCGGCGCAGTTCACGGTGCCGCGCCTCGGCCATCAGCCGCCACACCGCCCGCGCCACGGCCGTGAACGTCGTTTGGGGCGGGACCTCCAGCAGCGGCAGTCCGTGCCGGTCGCACGCGGCGACCAGCTCCGGCGGGACGGCGTCGTGCACCGGGGCGACGCCGAAGCCGAGGGCCGCCGCCCCCGCCTCGACGATCCGCGCGACGTACCGGTCGGGGTCGGTGAGCAGCACGCCCGCGCTGAGCAGCAGCTCGCCGCCGAGGAGGTAGGGGTACGGGTCGGCCATCTCGGAGGTGTGCACCATCCGGATCACCGGGGCCGCCGGGCCCGCCGCGGGGACCGGGCCCCCGCCGGCCGCCGCGGGACCGCCCGCCGCGGGACCGCCCGCCGGGCCGCCCCCGCCCGGCAACGGCGCCCCCACGGCCGGGGGGCCCGCGAGCTGCCGCAGGCCGAGCTCCGGGTCGGCGAGCAGGGTGACCAGCGGAATCGGCGTCGTGGGCGGGGCCGTACCCGGATCGGACATGGACGTTTCCTCCACCCGGAGAGTCGAGAGTGGAGGAAACGTACACTTCATCGGCGCTTTCCGGCCACCTACCGTCAGTGCTCGGCGCGCGACCGGCGACCGGGTCGGGCGGGGCGGGATCGCCCCGGCCCGTGTGAGGGACGCGAGGAACCTGTCCGGGGGACGGAACGGAAGGAAAGCCGATGGCTGTCGACTACGCAGTGATCGTCGTCTATCTGGCCGCCATGCTCGGCATGGGCTGGTGGGGCATGCGGCGCGCCAAGTCCAAGAGCGAGTTCCTCGTCGCCGGCCGCCGGCTCGGCCCGGCGATGTACTCCGGCACCATGGCCGCCATCGTCCTCGGCGGCGCGTCCACCATCGGCGGCGTGGGCCTCGGCTACAAGTACGGGCTCTCCGGCGCGTGGATGGTCCTCACCATCGGCCTCGGGCTGCTCGCGCTGAGCATCTTCTTCTCCGCCCGGATCGCCCGGCTGAAGGTCTACACCGTCTCCGAGATGCTCGACCTGCGCTACGGCGGCCGGGCCGGGCTGATCACCGGTGTGGTGATGTGGGCGTACACGCTGATGCTGGCGGTCACCTCGACCATCGCCTACGCCACGATCTTCGACGTCCTCTTCGACGTGAACCGCACCCTCTCCATCGTCCTCGGCGGCGCGGTCGTGGTCGCCTACTCGACGCTCGGCGGCATGTGGTCGATCACCCTCACCGACATGGTGCAGTTCGTCGTCAAGACGGTCGGTGTACTGCTGCTCCTGCTGCCCATCGCGGTGGTGAAGGCGGGCGGCTTCGCCGAGATGAAGGCACAGCTGCCCACCGAGTACTTCGCCCCGCTCGGCATCGGCGGCGAGACGATCTTCACCTATGTCCTGATCTACACCTTCGGCATGCTGATCGGGCAGGACATCTGGCAGCGGGTGTTCACCGCGCGCAGCGACCGGACGGCCCGCTGGGGCGGCACCGTCGCCGGCACCTACTGCCTCGCCTACGCCCTGGCGGGCGCGGTGATCGGCACCGCGGCCAAGGTCCTCTACCCCGACCTGGCCAACGCCGACGACGCCTTCGCCACCATCGTCATGGACGAACTCCCGACCGGTGTGCGCGGTCTGGTCCTCGCCGCCGCGCTGGCGGCCGTGATGTCGACCTCCTCGGGCGCGTTGATCGCCTGCGCCACCGTCGCCAACAACGACATCTGGTCCCGGCTGCGCGGGCTCGCCCGCCCCGGCGGCAGCGGCCCCTCCGGTTCCGGCTCCGGTTCCGGTGGCTCCGGTTCCGGGGGCGGCGAGCCGCATGACGAGGTGAAGGGGAACCGGGCGTTCATCCTCCTGATGGGCCTGGCCGTCATCTGCGTCGCCGTCGCCCTCAACGACGTGGTCGAGGCGCTGACCGTCGCCTACAACCTCCTCGTCGGCGGACTGCTGGTGCCGATCCTCGGCGGGCTGCTGTGGAAGCGCGGCACCGTGCAGGGCGCGCTCGCGGCCGTGGCGGTCGGCGGGCTCTCGGTCGTCGGCCTGATGGCGTCGTACGGGATCCTCGCCAACGAGCCCATCTACTACGGCCTGATCGCCTCGCTGGTCACCTATGTGGCCGTGAGCCTCGCGACCCGGCCGACCGACCCGGAGGTCCTCGCCCACTGGCGGGAGCGCCTCGCGGGGCGGGGCGGCCCGGACGAGGGCGGCCCGGACGGGAACGGCGTGAACGGAACCGGGGCGAACGGGGCCGCCGCGGAGCCCCCGGCGGCCGAAGCAGCCGCCGGGCCCCGCTAAAGTCGACGATAAGCACACATTCATTCGATAGCGGTCATCGTGGCGAAGGCCCGTGACCGGGAGCGCGGACAGCGCGACGACGGTGACAGCGCGACTCCGCTGACCACGCGACGACGCAGAGAACGCGACGACAGTGACAGCGCGACGACAGTGACAGCGCGACGAGGCGCAGGAAAGAAGGAACCCCCAGATGAGCAGCACCGAGCAGCCGCGCGGCCCGATCGACTCCTCCCGCATCCCGCGGTACGCAGGGCCCGCCACGTTCGCCCGGCTGCCCCGCCTCGACGAGGTCGGCCGCGCCGATGTCGCCGTGGTCGGCGTCCCCTTCGACTCCGGTGTCTCCTACCGGCCCGGCGCCCGCTTCGGCGGCAACGCCATCCGTGAGGCGTCCCGCCTGCTGCGCCCCTACAACCCGGCGCAGGACGCCTCCCCCTTCGCGCTCGCCCAGGTCGCCGACGCGGGCGACATCGCGGCCAACCCGTTCAACATCAACGAGGCCGTGGAGACGGTCGAGGCCGCCGCCGACGACATCCTGGGCACCGGCGCCCGGATGATGACCCTCGGCGGCGACCACACCATCGCGCTGCCCCTGCTGCGGTCCGTGGCCAAGAAGCACGGCCCCGTCGCGCTGCTCCACTTCGACGCGCACCTCGACACCTGGGACACCTACTTCGGTGCCGAGTACACCCACGGCACCCCGTTCCGCCGGGCCGTCGAGGAGGGCATCCTCGACACCTCCGCCCTCTCCCACGTCGGCACCCGCGGCCCCCTCTACGGCAAGCAGGACCTGACCGACGACGAGAAGATGGGCTTCGGCATCGTCACCTCCGCCGACGTCTACCGGCGCGGCGCGGACGAGGTCGCCGACCAGCTCCGCCAGCGCATCGGCGACCGGCCGCTCTACATCTCCATCGACATCGACTGCCTCGACCCGGCGCACGCTCCCGGCACCGGCACCCCCGAGGCGGGCGGTATGACCTCCCGCGAGCTGCTGGAGATCCTGCGCGGCCTCGCCTCCTGCAACCTGGTCTCCGCCGACGTGGTCGAGGTCGCCCCGGCCTACGACCACGCCGAGATCACCGCCGTCGCCGCCTCCCACACGGCCTACGAGCTGACCACGATCATGTCCCGGCAGATCGCCGCCGCCCGGGACGCGGCCTCGGCCGCCGGCCGGGAGGCCGGGGCGGGGGAGGGCCCCAAGTGACCCACGACCACGACCTGGTGCTGCGGCCGAGCGCCGCGCAGACCGAGGCCGCCCTCAACCCGCCGCCCGGCCGCAACGGCGGCGACCTGGTCGTCGAGACCCTGGCGGGGCTCGGCGCGACCACCGTCTTCGGGCTTCCCGGGCAGCACGCGCTGGGCATGTTCGACGCCCTGCGCCGCTCCTCGCTGCGCTACGTCGGCCTGCGGGTGGAGAACAACGCGGGCTTCGCCGCCGACGCCTACGGGCGGATCACCGGCGAGGCCGCCCCGCTGCTGCTGTCCACCGGGCCCGGCGCGCTGATGTCCCTGGCCGCGCTCCAGGAGGCGGCCGCCGCCTCCGCGCCGGTGCTCGCCATCGGCAGCCAGGTGCCCGTCGCCGGGCTGGGCGGCGGACGCCACGGCTATCTGCACGAACTCCGCGACCAGCAGGCCTCGTTCCGGGACATCGTGAAGTCCGTGCACACCGTGCGCACCGCCTCCCAGATCCCCTCCGCGATCGCGGCGGCGTGGGAGTCGGCCCTGACCGCCCCGCACGGGCCCGTCTGGGTGGAGATCCCGCAGGACGTGCTCCTCGCGGAGACGATCCTGCCGGTCGTCACCGCTGTGGACGCCACCCCCGAGGATCTGGCGCCCCGGCCCGAACTCACCGCCGTCGCCGCCGATCTGCTGTCCCGGGCCCGCCGGCCGGTGATCGTCGCGGGCGGCGGAGTGGTGCGCGCCGACGCCTCCGGGAAGCTGCGCGCGCTCGCCGAGAAGATCGACGCGCCGGTGGTGACCACCTTCGGCGGCAAGGGCGCCTTCCCCTGGGAGCACCCGCTGTCCCTGCGGTCCTGGCTGGAGGACCGGCACACCACCGACTACCTGGAGGCGGCCGACGTCCTGCTGGTGGTCGGCTCCGGGCTCGGCGAACTCTCCTCGAACTACCACACCTTCGCGCCCCGCGGCCGGGTGATCCAGATCGAGGCGGACCTCGGCAAGCTGGAGTCCAACCACCCCGGCCTCGGCATCCACGCCGACGCGCGCCTCGGACTCCAGGCGCTGCTGGAGACCGTGAACGAGCGCCGCGACCCGACGGCGGCCGGTTCGGTGCGCGAGGTCCTGGACGCCGTCCGGGCACGGATCGACGCCCAGGAACTCACCCTGGAGCAGCGGATCCTGGCCTCGGTGCGCGCCGCCCTGCCCGATGACGCGCCCAGCTTCTGGGACATGACGATCCTGGCCTACTGGGCCTGGTCCGCGTTCGACGCCCGCCGGCCGAACACCATGCACTCGGCCCAGGGCGCGGGTGGTCTCGGCTACGCGTTTCCGGCGGCGCTCGGGGCGGCGGCGGCCGACCCGAGCCGGCCGGTCCTCGCCGTGTCGGGCGACGGCGGAGCGATGTACTCCCTCGCCGAGCTGGCGACCGCCCGCCAGTACGACCTGCCCGTCACCTGGCTGATCGTCGACGACGGCGGCTACGGCATCCTGCGCGAGTACATGTCGGACGCCTTCGGTGAGGCGACCGGCACGGAGCTGGTCCGGCCGGACTTCACGGCCCTCGCCGAGTCCTTCGGCGTCCCGGCGGTGCGTACGGGCCCGGAGACGCTGGCCGAGGACCTGTCCAAGGCCCTCGCGCAGCCGGGCCCGTCCGTGGTCGTCCTCCCGGCGCTGCTGCGGATGTTCGCCCCGACACACGTCTGACACCTGCGACGCGGCGGGCCCGGCCGGTCCGTTCGGGGCGGCCGGGCCCGCCGGGGCCGGCTTGCTCCGGGTGCTCCGGGTGCTCCGGGTGGACCGGGCCGGGACGCACCCCCGTGTCGTCCCGGCCCGGTCGGCCCCGGCCCCCGGTCTGTGTCCCCGGACCGCCCGCCCGCGCAGCTCCTCGGGCAGCGCCGGAACCGGCTCGTCCGGCCCGTACGAGGTGGTCACCGGAGCCCCGCCCGGGCACTGCGCGGCGACCAGCGCGGCGGCGGCCACCGCCTCGGCGGCCTGGTCGGCGGCGGTGTCGTTGTCGAGGTGCCCGGTGTCCCGGGTGCCCATGGCGGATTTCCCCCGTCGTGCTTTGCGCACCTCGGTGCGCGCGGTGTGATCACAGCTTGGCGGCGACCCCACTGAGAACATCGGACTCACTCGTCTAAGGTCGGTGCGGTGATCGAGATCCCGGCCGGGCTGGCCGAGTCCCAGGCGAGGTACAACGGCGAGGCGGGGCGGGCGTTCATCGCCGCGCTCCCGGGCAGGGCGGAGGAGTTCACGGACCGCTGGGGGCTTCGCCCGGCAGGCCCGCCGATGCACGGCGTGGCGTCGCTGGTGCTTCCCGTGACGCGCACCTCGGACGGTGTGCGGGCGGCGTTGAAGCTGCAGCTCCTGGACGAGGAGAGCGAGGGGGAACCGGCCGCGCTGCGGGCGTGGGCCGGCGAGGGGTCCGTATGCCTGCTGGAGCATGACGCGGGTACGGGGGCGATGCTTCTGGAGTGGGCGGGGGCGGGCGCGAGGGCCGGGGCCGGCGCCGGGGTGGCTGTGGGGGCCGGGGGCGCGCCCGGCGCGGGGAGCGCCGGGGACTCCGGCGAACCGGTGCACCTGTCGCGGCTGGGTGAGGACGAACCCCGGGAGGCCGTACGGATTCTGGCCGGGCTGCTGCGACGGCTGTCCGCGGTGCCCGCGCCGGACGGGCTGCGACGGCTCGGCGACGTCGCGGCGGACATGCTGGCGGCCACCCCGGCGGCGGTCGAGCGGCTCGGCGAGGACGACGCCCGGCTCCTGAAGGACTGTGCCGCCGCCGTACGGGAGGTGCTGGGCGAGCCGGGGGACCGGCTGCTGCACTGGGACCTGCACTACGACAACGTCCTGGCCGCCGAGCGTGAGCCGTGGCTGGCGATCGACCCGAAGCCGCTCGCGGGTGACCCGGGCTTCGAGCTGCTTCCCGCCCTGACGGACCTGTGGGACCCGGACCCCGCCGTGACCCGCTGGCGCTTCGACCTGCTGACCGGGCAGCTGGGGCTCGACCGTGACCGGGCACGGGCCTGGCCGCTCGGGCGGGTACTGCAGAACGGGCTGTGGGACGTGGAGGACGGCGAGCCCGGGCTCGACCCGGACCAGGTGTCCATAGCGCGGACGCTGCTTGCCCGCCGTGGCTGAACCGACCTGCACGTCCGCCCCGAGTCGCGCGGCGGCGGCCACGGCACGGCACTGGTCACGGAACTGACCCGCATCTGTGTCGAGCCGGGGTGCGAGCACCTGGAGTGGTCGGTCCTGGGCTGGAACGCCCTGTCGATCGCCTTCGACGAGTCCCTGGGCGCCCGCCCGCCAGGACGAGTGGACGGCCCACCGCCTGACGGACGCCGCCCTCCACCGGCTGTGGGCGGCGTCCGGACAGCCGTGACAGGTGGTCAGCCGGGCTGGAGTTCCCAGCCGCGGTCGGTGCGGGTGATCTCGCGGAAGCCGTGGCGGTGCAGGGGGCCGGTCTCCTCCGGGGCGTCGGGATACGCGCAGGTGAGGAGGCGGTCCATCCCGCAGAGAGTGAGCCAGTCGCGGGCCCCGGCGAGCAGCCGTGTGAGGGTGTCCGCCGGGGCGTCCGGCGCGAGGTCGAGGTCCGTCAGTTCGGCCAGACCGGCGCCACGGCCGACGCGCTCGGGGCGGTCGAGCAGGGTGTCCACCTCCATGTACCCGAGGACGCGACCGCTCTCGTGGGCGGTGAACCGGGTGCCCTGCGGGCCGACGGTGCGCAGGAGGGCTCTGTGCGCCGAGCCGGCCGCCCGTGCCTCCGCCCCGGGGAGCGCGCGCACCTCGGCGAGCAGCAGGGCCTCCGTGGTGCCGGTGTGGACGAAACCCGCGCGCCGCAGCGCGGCGCGGACGTGCGGCCAGGAGGCCGGGATGCCGTACACCCCGGGGCAGGGCAGCGTTCCGTCGGCGTGGACCGAACGGGCCTGCCACCGGGCGGCGGTCGCCAGGCAGGCGGACAGCAGCCGGTCGGCCGCGAGCGAGGCCGTGGAGTCGGAGGAGTGGACGGTGCGGGCGTCGAGAGGGGATCCGCCTGCCGCGTCGGCGCTGTCGGTCGGGGCGGTGGTGCCGGTTCCGTCGGTTCCGGCGGCCGGGTCGTCGTCGGGGAGGTGGACGGCCCACTGGAGGGCCGCGGTGCCCCGGTGGTCGGGGCCCACGTCCGGCTCGTCGCGGTAGCGGTGCAGGTGCGCCGCCGCGACGACACGGCCCCGGTCCTCGGCGACGAGCGTGACGCGCTCGGCGACCCAGGGGTCGACGACGTACTCGTCGGGACGGCTTTCGAGGCTGCTGAGGAGGGTGCTGACCGAGACGCTGATCCCGGGCAGTACGGCGGCGACGTGACGGTTCACCAGGTCGGTGAGCTGGTCGCGGTCACGGCGGCGGAAGGCACGCACGGCAAGGAAGGTGGACATGGCGAATCCTCTGTGGAGAACGGTGAGGGAGGGCCGCCATGCGGTGCGGCACGGGACTGACGTTACATGACCGAGGTGGGTGTGTGCCTCCGCTGTCCGCGGTGCCCGCCGTGCCCGCGGTCGGTGGTTCCCGCTCCCGCCCCCGTTCCTGTTCCTGTTCCTGTTCCAGTTCGTGGTTCTGGTTCTGTGCTCTGTTTCTGTCTCCACCGTTCAGGGGAGCAGGACCACCTTGCCCGTCGTGCCCGGGCCTCGCAGGGCCCCGCCCCGTGCCCGGGCCACATCCTGCCCCGGGCTCCATCCCGCCCCCAGGCCCCCTCCGCGGCCCCGGGTCGCGCCCCGTGCCCCGTCCCGCAGGGCCCCGCCCCGGCCTAGGACCACGGTCCCGGTCGGCCGGGACCTCGGACCGGGATTTGTTGCGGAGGGATGAAATCCGCTTCTCCCCGCGTTGGTGCCTCTCGGAAGATCAGGCCGGTCGGCCGGTTCGACAGCGCAGGTCCGGAGGGGTCCGGGCCGAGGACGGGGAGGCTCGCGTGGTGGCGGAGGCAGAGCAGGAGACGGCGCGAGGGTGGGCCCGGCGCCTGTCGGGATACGCGTGGCGCTACCGGCGCAACGTACTGCTCGCCCTGGGCTCCTCCCTCGCCGGGATGGCCGTGATGGCCCTCGTCCCCCTGATCACCAAGGTCGTCATCGACGACGTCATCGGGGGCGACGGCAGCCGGTCCCTCGCCGTGTGGACCGGTCTGCTGGTCGCCGCCGCCCTCGTCATCTACGTCCTCACCTACATCCGCCGCTACTACGGCGGCCGTCTCGCCCTCGACGTCCAGCACGACCTGCGGACCGAGATGTACGGCACGATCACCCGGCTCGACGGGCGCCGCCAGGACGAGCTGTCCACCGGCCAGGTCGTCGGCCGCGCCACCAGCGACCTCCAGCTCATCCAGGGCCTGCTCTTCATGCTGCCGATGACCATCGGCAACTTCCTGCTCTTCGCGATCTCCCTGGTGATCATGGCGTGGCTGTCACTGCCGCTGACCGCCGTCGCCGTCGCCGTGGCCCCCGCCCTCTGGTTCATCGCCAAGCGCAGCCGCGCCCGCCTCCACCCGGCCACCTGGTACGCGCAGAACCGTGCCGCCGCCGTGGCCGGGGTCGTCGACGGCGCCGTCAGCGGGGTGCGGGTCGTCAAGGGCTTCGGGCAGGAGGAGCAGGAGACCGGGAAGCTGCGCGAGGCGAGCCGGAAGCTGTTCGCCGGGCGGCTGCGCACCATCCGGCTGAACTCCGTCTACACCCCCGCCCTCCAGGCCGTGCCCGCCCTCGGCCAGGTCGCCATGCTCGCCCTCGGCGGCTGGCTGGCCACCCGCGGCGAGATCACCCTCGGCACCTTCGTCGCCTTCTCCACCTACCTCGCCCAGCTCGTCGGACCGGTCCGGATGCTGGCCGTGGTCCTCACCGTCGGACAGCAGGCACGGGCCGGCGTCGAACGGGTGCTGGAGCTGATCGACACCGAGCCGAGCCTGCGCGACGGCACCCGGGAACTGCCCGCCGACGCCCCCGCGAGCGTCGAGTTCGACAACGTGTCCTTCTCCTACGCCGACGGCCGGCCCGTCCTGGACGGCTTCTCGCTGGAGATCGCCCCCGGCGAGACCGTCGCCGTGGTCGGCGCCTCGGGCAGCGGCAAGTCCACCGTCTCCCTGCTGCTGCCCCGCTTCTACGACGTGACCCGCGGCGCGGTCCTCGTCGGCGGCCACGACGTGCGCGAGCTGACCCTCGACTCGCTGCGCGCCGCGATCGGCCTCGTCCCCGAGGACAGCTTCCTCTTCTCCGACACCGTCCGCGCCAACATCGCCTACGGCCGCCCCGGCGCCACCCAGGAGGAGATCGAGCAGGCCGCCCAAGCCGCCCAGGCCGACCGCTTCATCGCCGAACTCCCCGAGGGCTACGACACCAAGGTCGGCGAACACGGCCTCACCCTCTCCGGCGGCCAGCGCCAGCGCGTCGCCCTCGCCCGCGCCATCCTCACCGACCCCCGGCTGCTCCTCCTCGACGACGCCACCTCGGCCGTCGACGCCCGCGTCGAGCACGAGATCCACGAGGCGCTGCGCCAGGTCATGGCGGGCCGCACCACACTCCTCATCGCGCACCGCCGCTCCACCCTCGGCCTCGCCGACCGGATCGCCGTCCTCGACCGGGGCCGGCTCGCCGACATCGGCACCCACGAGGAGCTGGAGCGCCGCTCCGCCCTCTACCGCCGGCTGCTGACCGACCCCGACGAACTGGGCGGCGTCTCGCCCGGCCACGTCCTGCGCGAGACCCCCGAACCGGCCGAGGACCACACCGTGCGGGCCGAGCTGGACGCGGAGTTCGACGCCGAGCGCGGTATCACCCCGCGTCTGTGGGTGCGCGACGAACGCGCCGCCGAGTGGGCGGTGGCGGGGGAGGACTCCGGCGCCACGCCCGAACTGCTCGCCCAGCTCGAGGCCCTGCCCCCGGCGACCGGCACCCCCGACATCGACGAGGCCCGCGCGGTCCGCCCCGAACCGGCCGACACCGGCGCCGGCGAGGGCGGCCGGCTGCGCGCGGTGCTGCGCGGCTTCGGCCGGCCCCTGCTGCTGAGCCTGCTGCTGGTGGCGGTCGACGCGGGCATGGGCCTGGCGCTGCCGGTGCTGATCCGGCACGGCATCGACGAGGGTGTGGAACAGCTCGCCCTCGGGGCGGTGTGGGCGGCCTCCCTGCTGGGTCTGGCCGCCGTGCTGGTGCAGTGGGCCGCCCAGATCGGCGAGACCCGGATGACCGGGCGGACCGGCGAACGGGTGCTGTACTCGCTGCGCCTGAAGATCTTCGCGCAGCTCCAGCGCCTGGGCCTGGACTACTACGAGCGCGAGCTGACCGGCCGGATCATGACCCGGATGACGACGGACGTCGACGCGCTGTCCACCTTCCTCCAGACCGGGCTGGTCACCGCGTTCGTCTCCGTCGTCACCTTCTTCGGCATCATGGTCGCCCTGCTGGTCATCGACGTGCAGCTGGCGCTGGTGGTGTTCGCGACCCTGCCGGTGCTGATCGTCGGCACCTGGTTCTTCCGCAAGCAGAGCGTGAAGGCGTACGAGCTGGCCCGCGAGCGCGTGAGCGCCGTCAACGCCGACCTCCAGGAGTCCGTCTCCGGGCTGCGGATCGTGCAGGCGTTCCGCCGCGAGGCCGACGGCGTCGCCCACTACACGGCCGGCAGCGACAGCTACCGCCGGGCCCGGGTGCGCGGCCAGTGGCTGATCTCGGTCTACTTCCCCTTCGTACAGCTCCTCTCCTCGGTCGCCGCGGCGGCGGTGCTGATCGTCGGCGGGGCGCGGATCGAGGCGGGCACCCTCACCACGGGCGCCCTGGTCGCCTACCTCCTCTACATCGAGCTGTTCTTCGCGCCCGTGCAGCAGCTGTCCCAGGTCTTCGACGGCTATCAGCAGGCCGCGGTCTCGCTGGGCCGGGTGCACGAGCTGCTGCGCGAGCCGACCTCCACCGCCGAGGCCGAGCGGCCGCGCGAGGTGGCCCGGCTGCGCGGTGACATCGCCTTCGAGGACGTGTCCTTCGTCTACGGCGGCGGAACTCCCGCCGTGGACGACGGACTCGGCGCCCCCGGCGAAGGACACGGCGCCACCGGCGAAGGAAACGGCGGCACCGGCGGTGGCGAGGCCGCGCTGCGCGGGATCGACCTGCGGATCCCGGCCGGGCAGACGGTCGCCTTCGTCGGCGAGACGGGCGCGGGCAAGTCCACCCTGGTCAAGCTGGTCGCCCGGTTCTACGACCCGACCAGCGGCCGGGTCACCGCCGACGGCACCGACCTGCGCCGGCTGGACCTCACGGCCTACCGGCACCGGCTCGGCGTGGTCCCTCAGGAGGCGTACCTCTTCGCCGGCACCGTCCGGGACGCCATCGCATACGGGCGCCCGGGCGCGAGCGACGCCGAGGTGGAGGCCGCCGCCCGCGCGGTCGGCGCCCACGACATGATCGCCACCCTCGACGGCGGCTACCTCCACGAGGTCGCCGAGCGCGGACGCAACCTCTCCGCCGGCCAGCGCCAGCTCATCGCCCTGGCCCGGGCCGAACTCGTCGACCCCGACGTGCTGCTGCTCGACGAGGCGACCGCCGCGCTGGACCTGGCGACGGAGGCCCAGGTCAACCAGGCCACCGACCGGCTGGCGGGCCGGCGCACCACGCTGGTCGTCGCGCACCGGCTCACCACGGCGGCCCGCGCCGACCGGGTCGTCGTGATGGACCACGGTCGCGTCGCCGAGGACGGCACACACGACGAACTCCTGGCCCGTGGCGGGCAGTACGCCGCGCTGTGGCGGACCTTCCTGGGGACGGGGGAGGACGAGCCCGTGTCCGTCTGACGGCCCGACAGCGCCCCGCCCCGCGGCCCGAGAGCCCGACGGCGGGAGGGCGGGAGGGCGGGGCGGCCGCGCGGCGGACGCGGTCGCGAGGGCCTCGCGGAAAGATTCGCGAATTCGTGTGCATGTCCTTCCGGAGCGGGGGTAAGCGGGCCATCGTAAGAACGAGAGCCGGGGAGGGACTCATGACCAGCACGACGGCGTCGATCCAGGAGCAGGCCGGAGCCAGGACGGCGGTGTGCCCCGACGAGCGGGCGCCCGAGGTCGCGTGGGAGGTCAGCCCGGCGGACGCCCGCGAGCTGTCCCGGCACTTCTTCGCCCGGCTCGCCGCGCTGGAGGAGGGCACGCACGAGTACCAGTACGTGCGCAACACCCTCATCGAGATGAACCTCTCCCTCGTTAAGTACGCCGCCGGACGCTTCCGGCACCGGGGCGCCGAGGAGATGGAGGACATCGTCCAGGTCGGCACCATCGGCCTGATCAAGGCGATCGACCGTTTCGAGCTGACCCGCGAGGTCGAGTTCGCCTCCTTCGCCGTCCCGTACATCGTGGGCGAGATCAAGCGTTTCTTCCGTGACACCACCTGGGCCGTGCACGTCCCGCGCCGGCTCCAGGAGGCGCGCGTCGAACTGGCCAAGGCGCAGGAGGAACTGCACAACCGCCTCGGTCGGCTGCCCACGGTCCGCGAGCTGTCCGAGCTGATGAGCCTCTCCGAGGAGGAGGTCATCGAGGCCCGGAAGGCGGCCAACGCCTACACCGCGGGCTCGATCGACGTGCCCGTCGCCGCCGACCGCAACACCGGCCGGGAGGCGACCCTCGCGGACGTCATGGGTGACGAGGAGCCCGCCCTCGAACTCTTCGAGAACCTGCACGCACTGGCCCCGCTCGTTGCCGAACTGGACGAGCGCGAGCGCCGGCTGCTGCATCTGCGCTTCGTCGAGGAGAAGACCCAGTCGGAGATCGGCAAGGAGCTGGGCGTCTCCCAGATGCATGTCTCCCGCCTGCTCACCCGGGTCGTGGGACGGCTGCGCGAGGGTCTGACGGCCGACTGACGGGCGCGGCCACCCGGCCCGGGGGCCGTGTCACCCCGCCCCGCCACCCGGGCCACGCCACCCCCCCGGGCCGTGCCACCGCGCCCCGCCACCCCCCGGGCCGTGCCACCGCGCCCCGCCACCCCCCGGGCCGTGCCACCGCGCCCCGCCACCCCCCGGGCCGTGCCACCGCGCCCCGCCATCCGCCCGCCCCGCCCTCTCGCAACCATCCGGCCGCCCCGTGCGTCGTACGCATGTACGGGGCAGTGTCGACGATCGGTGTCGACGGCCGGACGTGTCGACGACAGGGGGAGTAGTTGTGTTCGACGGGGCGGGACACCGGCGCGGAAGCCGAACGGCCCGGGCACTCGCCCGCGGGCTCGCCGTCCTGACGGCGGCCTCCGCGCTCGCCGTCGTCGGCCCGGGCCCCGGCGCCGCGCAGGCCGCCGCCCCCTGCCCGGGCCGGCTCGCCACGTCAGCCCCGTTCACCACGGGCGAGCTGCGCGTCTACCAGAACGGCGGCCAGGTCTGCGCCGTCACCGTCGCCCGGAACCCCGGCGCCCGGCGCGCCATGAAGGTCTCCCTCCAGCCGCGCGGCGGCCGGGCCGTCGTCGACCAGGGCCGCTTCACCCGGCAGGCCGGGCCGGTCACCGTGCAGCCGCGGGGCCGGTGCGTCCGGGCCTCCGGCACCGTCGCCGGCGTCTCGCGTTCCACCGGCTGGATCCTCTGCTGACCCAGGTCCCGGCTGCCCGTCCGCCGCCGGGGCCGCAGGGCCGTAAGGAGCAACGAGGTCTGGCGCCCATGGTGTTGGCCCCGCTAGGTTCACCCGCGACCGCTTGATCCCACAGGGGTTCTCTCAGGGGAGGGTGAATGCGCAAGACGCTCAGATGGCTGCTGTCGCTTGTGGTGCTCATAGGCACCGTGAGCGCGGCCGGGGCCACGGCGGGTGCGGCCACAGCCGCCGAGCCGACGACCGCCACGGACATCAAGGACCGGATCCTGGCGATTCCGGGGATGAGCCTGATCGAGGAGAAGCCGTACACCGGCTACCGGTACTTCGTCCTCACCTACCAGCAGCCGGTCGACCACCGGCAGCCGCGCAAGGGCACCTTCGCCCAGCGCATCACCGTACTGCACAAGGACACCTCGCGCCCGACCGTCTTCCACACCTCCGGCTACCACGTCTCCACGACGCCGCGCCGCAGCGAGCCGACCGCGATCGTCGACGGCAACCAGGTCTCCCTGGAGTACCGGTTCTTCACCCCCTCGCGCCCCCAGCCGGCCGACTGGTCGAAGCTCGACATCTGGCAGGCCGCCAGCGACCAGCACCGGGTGTTCACCGCGCTGAAGAAGATCTACCACAAGAAGTGGATCTCCACGGGCGGTTCCAAGGGCGGGATGACCGCGACCTACTACGAGCGCTTCTACCCGCGTGACATGGACGGCGTCGTCGCGTACGTCGCGCCGAACGACGTGGTGAACAACGAGGACCGGGCGTACGACCGCTTCTTCGAGAAGGTCGGCACCAAGGAGTGCCGCGACCGGCTGAACGCGGTCCAGCGCGAGGCCCTGCTGCGCCGCGCGCCGCTGACCGCCCTGTACGAGACCTACGCGGCCGAGGGCGGCTACACCTTCACCACCGTCGGCAGCCTCGACCGGGCCTTCGAGGCGGTCGTCCTCGACTACACCTGGGCGTTCTGGCAGTACAGCCTGCTCTCGGACTGCGCCGCGATCCCTTCCGCGAAGACCGCGAGCGACCAGGAGCTGTTCGACACCATCGACGCGATCTCCGGCTTCTCCGCCTACGCGGACCAGGGGCTCGCCAACTACACGCCCTACTACTACCAGGCGGGCACCGAGCTGGGCTCCCCGGACATCAAGCAGCCGCACCTGAAGGGGCTGAGCCGCTACGGCTACCAGCCGCCGCGGAACTTCGTGCCGCGTGACATCCCGATGCGGTTCAAGCCGCACGCGATGCGCGACATCGACACCTGGGTGCGGCACAACGCCACCCGCATGATGTTCGTGTACGGCGAGAACGACCCGTGGGGCGCGGAGCCGTTCCGCGTCGGCCGGGGCACGCACGACTCGTACGTGTACACCGCGCCGGGCGCCAACCACGGGGCGAACGTGGCCGGTCTCGTCGAGGACGAGCGGGCGAGGGCGACCGCCGCGATCCAGCGGTGGGCGGGCGTCGCCCCGGCCGCCGTCCAGGCGGACCCGGCGAAGGCCCGGCCGCTGGCGAAGGCCGACGCCAGGCTCGACAAGAGGGACATGGAGCGCACCCTGCGCCCGTGACCCGTCGGACGTGAGGGGCCGGGTCCGCGGTACGGCGGACCCGGCCCCTTCGCGTGCGGGCGCCCGGTGCCTTCGCCTGCGGGGCATCCGGTGCCGTGGTGCCGTGCGGTGGCACTCCGGTGCCGTGCCGGTGGCCCTCCGATACCGCGCGGGCCGCCACCCGGTGCCGTGCGGTGGCCCTCCGGTGCCGCTACCGGTACGAGAGCCCGTGGCCGACCGGGTACAGCGTCCGCGACGGGTCGTCCGCGTACCGCACCGGCACCGGCAGCCGTCCCTGCGGCCGGGCCGCCCCCGCGATCACCCGGGCCGCGGCGCGCACCTCCACGTCCGTCCAGGAGTAGGTGGCCAGGGACGCGGCGACGCCGTCGAGCCGGGCGACGTCGTACGGGTTGCGGATCGCGACCGCGACGACCGGGACGCCGGTCGCCACCAGCCGTGCCACCAGGGTGCGTTGGGAGCTGCTCGCCGTCACGTTGTAGGTGGCGACCACGATCGCGTCCCTGCCCGCCGCCGCGGCGACGGCCGCGTCGATCTGCGCGGCGGTCGGGGCCGTGCCGGTGGACAGCGCGTGCGCCCGGAAGCCCAGCGAGGTCAGCTCCCGCGCGAGCACGGTCGTGGGCGGACCGGTGGTGCCGGTGGGGGAGGCCGGGTCGGCGCCTACCACCAGCAGGTCGGGGCTGCGGCGGCGGCGCAGCGGGAGCACCCGGTCCGGGTTGGCCAGCAGGGTCGTCGTTCCCTCGGCGATCCGGTCGGCGGCGGCCAGGTGACTGAGTTTGCCGACGGTGCGGTCCACCGTCCGGGCGTCCGTGAACGGGTCGTGGAACAGGCCGAGGCGGTCCTTCAGCCGCAAGATGCGCAGGATCGATTCCTCGATGCGGGCGACGCTCAGCTCCCCGCTCGCGACCGCGTCCCGCACCCCGTTCCACGCGACGGCCAGGTCCGGCGGGTTGAGGAGCTGGTCCACGCCCGCGAGCAGGGCGAGGACGGGCACCCGGTCGTCGCCGTACTTGTCCCGGACGCCCTCCATGTTGAGCGCGTCGGTGACGACGACCCCGTCGTAGCCCAGCTCCTCGCGGAGGATGCCGGTCAGGATGGGGCGGGAGAGCGTGGCCGGGTCGTTGCTCGGGTCGAGGGCGGGGAACTGGATGTGCGCCGTCATGATCGAGTCGATCCCGGCGGCGATCGCCGCGCGGAACGGCGGGGCGTCGATCCGTTCCCACTCCTCGCGGGTGTGGGTGATGACCGGGATGCCGGTGTGGCTGTCGACCGTGGTGTCCCCGTGGCCCGGGAAGTGCTTGGCGGTGGCGGCGATCCGGGCCGCGCGGTAGCCGCCGGTCTGCGCGGCGACCATCCGGGCGACCGCCGCCGGGTCCGCGCCGAAGGACCGCACGCCGATGACGGGGTTGGCCGGATTGACGTTGACGTCCGCGACGGGGGCGTAGTTCTGCCGGATCCCCATGGCCGCCAGCTCGTCGCCGGCGATCCGGGCGGCGGCACGCGCGTCGCCCCGGGAGCCGCCCGCGCCGAGGGCCATGGCCCCGGGCAGCAGGGTCGCGGGCCGGCCGACCCGGGCGACGATGCCGTGCTCCTGGTCGGTGGAGATCAGCAGGGGGACGGGGGTGGGCCGGTCGAGGCCCGCGCGCTGGATGCCGTTGGACAGGGCGGCGATCTGCTGCGGGTCGCGTGTGTTGTGCGCCCACGCGAAGTAGATGATGCCGCCGACGTGGTAACGCTCGATCAGCTCGGCTGCGGTGCGGACGCCGATCTCGGCGAGGTTGGCGTCGATGTCGGCCTGGTCGGGCTCGGTGGCCGAGTGCCCGTACACCCGCATCACGAAGAGCTGGCCGATCTTCTCCTCCAGACTCATCCGGGAGATCAGCCGGCGCAGCCGGTCGTGCCGCTCCTGCCGGGCCGGCCCGGCGGCCGCCGCCTGCGGCCCGCCGACGAGCGCGCCCGCCGCGGCGGTGGCGGCACTCGCCGCGAGAAGAGTGCGTCTGGGGATGCTCCGGTCCTGCACTGGTGCTCCTTCCGGCCTTGCTCGACAGGGGTGTGGCACAAGGGAGTTGAAGGAAACTTCCAACGAGTCACGGATATCCGGAAAGTAACTGCCAGGTCAAGGGTCCCGCAAGGAATCGACGGCGCGGCGCGCGGGAACTCCGCCGAGTGGCGGGGGTGGGGGGCCCGGCGCGGCCCGGCCCGGCCGGCTCATGGGGCACGGCCCGGCACCCGGCTCAGGTCCCGGGGAGGATACGGCGCGTCTCGTAGGCCCACATCGCGATCTCGACCCGGTTGCGGGCGCCGAGTTTGGCCATCAGGCTGGCCAGATGCGTCTTCACCGTGCTGAGGCTGATGTGCAGCGCGTCGGCGATCTCGGTGTTGGTCAGCCCGCGGGCGACGGCGACGAGCACCTGCTCCTCGCGGGCGGTGACGGGGGAGACCGGCTGGGCCACGGGCCGGCCGGCGGGCAGGTCCGCGAACGTCCGGAGCAGACGGACGGTGACGCTGGGCGCGATGAGCGCCTCACCGTCGGACGCCGACCGTACGGCCTGGGCCAGAAGGTCCGGTCCGGTGTCCTTGAGGAGGAATCCGCGGGCGCCGGCACGCAGTGCGCCGTAGACGTACTCGTCGAGGTCGAACGTGGTGATGACGACCACGGCCGGCGGGTCGGCGACGCCCGGGCCGGCGACCTGCCGGGTGGCCTCCAGCCCGTCGACCACGGGCATGCGGATGTCGAACAGGCAGACGTCGGGGCGTAGTTCGCGGGCCAGACGTACCGCTTCCCGCCCGTCGGCGGCCTCGCCGACCACCTCGATGCCGGGCTGGGCGTTCAGCATGATCCGCAGCCCGGTGCGGATGATCGTCTGGTCGTCAGCGACGAGGACGCGAATGGACACCGTTCTCGCTCCTCGTTCTCGGTGTTCTCGGCAGTTCGGCTTCGACCCGCCAGCCCCGTTCGGTACCCGGGCCGGCTCGCAGTGTGCCGCCGAGCAGGGCCGCGCGCTCGCGCAGTCCGGTGAGTCCGTATCCGTCGCGGCCCCGGCCGGTACGCCGGCCGTTGTCGCGCACGCTCACCCGTACCGTATGCCGTTGCGCGGTGACCCGGACGACGAGTTCGGTCGCGTCGACCGCGTGGCGCAGCGCGTTGGTCACCGACTCCTGCACGATCCGGTAGACGGCCGCGTCCACGGCCGGGGGCAGCGCGTCCAGTTCGCCGTCCAGCTCCAGGTCGACGCCGAGGCGACCGGCCGGGGTGCGCACCAGGCGCTCCAGATCCGCGACTCCGGCGGGAAGCGCCGGCTCGGCACCGACCCCGCGGTCGCGCAGCGCGGCGACCATGGCGCGCATCTCCTCCAGGGTGCGCGCCCCCTCCTCCTCGACCCCCTCCAGCGCCTCGACGGCGGCGGACGGGTCGGTGTCCGCGACCACCCGGCCCGCCTGGGCGATGATCACCATGGCCGACACGTGATGGGCCACGGTGTCGTGCAGTTCCCGGGCGAGCTGCTCGCGCTCGCGGGAGCGCACCTGGTCCAGCAGGCGCTCGCGAGCGGTCACCCGGAACCGCACGGCGGCCCCGGCCACGGCGGGCAGCAGCAGGAAGACGAAGCCCGCGGCCCTTTCGACGACGGGGGCTTCGTCCGTGACGGTCACCAGGGCGCCGGCCGCGAGGACGAGCGCCCCGCCGAGCACGATCTCCCGTCCCGATCCCCACCGGAACAGCGCGTACACCAGCACGAGCACGACCATGCCCGTGGCCAGGCCGAACGGCGCGCGCGGTGCGGCGACGAGCGAGGCCGCCTGAAGCAGGACCACCGAGCCGAACGCCAGCTCGACCATCGCCAGTGGGCGGGTCCGGCGCCACAAGGACAGCACGCACAGCCACACGGTGAACACCACCGCCACCGGCCGCCAGACGACGTCCTCCCGCAGAGTGGCCTCCAGCCCCACACAGGTGAGGCCGGCGGCGAGCAGCGCCCAGTCCCGCCACACCCGGGCGGGGGCGCCGGGGGGCCGGGGTTCGGTCCACAGGGCTCGCAGGTCGTCTCGGAGCACGGTTCCAAGACTAGGGACCGCGGCGCGGCGCGCATCGGCCGAAAGGACGGGCCCTCTCCCCGCCCCGGGGCCGACGGATCCGCGGCTCGCGGACCGATGCCGCCGGGCGCCGTAGCGGCGAGCCTCGGGACCGGCGGCCGTACAAGGACGGCCGACGAGGTGGTTGGAGGACCCGATGCTCTCGAAAGCCCTGTTGCGCCTGGGCGGGGGCGCCGCCCGCCATCCCTGGCGGGTGATCGCGGTATGGCTGATCGCCGCCACGCTCGCCGTCCTCGCCGCCGTCGCCTTCGGCGGGCGGAGCGCCGACTCGATGACCGCTCCGGGGCTGGACTCCCAGCGGGCCGCGGAACTGATCGAGCGGGCGGGCACCGGCCAGGAGGGGATGACCGCCCACGTGGTCGTCACCCCCCTCGACGACGGTGCGACGTTCTTCGACGACGACGGTGCGCGCACCGCTCTGACGCGGCTGCGGGCCGAGGTGACGCGGCTGCCGCACGTGCTCGGCACGAGCGACCCGGCGGCGGCGCTCGTCGGGGGCGGGGACACCGCCGTGCGCGGCGGCCTCGTCTCGGCCGACGGGCGGGTCGCGGTCGTCCGGGTGCAGTACCCCGACCAGAGCCTGCTGTCGGCCGGGGACCTCGACGCCCTCGTCGGTCTCGGCGACCGGCTGCGCGCCGAGCTGCCGCTGCGCATCGAGATGGGCGGGAACCTCTTCTACGCCTTCTCCGGTGCCGAGGGCGGCGCGAGTGAGCTGATCGGCCTCCTCGCCGCGGCCGCGATCCTGTTCCTGGCGTTCGGTTCGCTGGTCGCCGCCGCGCTGCCGATCGGCATGGCGGTCTTCGGGCTGGCCGTCGGGGTCGCCGTGATGACGATCCTGGCGGGCGTGACGGACGTCCCCACCTTCGCACCGGTCCTGGGCAGCATGGTCGGGCTCGGAGTGGGCATCGACTACGCGCTGTTCGTCCTGGCCAGGCACCGGGAGTACCTCGCGTGCGGGTTCGATCCGCAGGCGGCGGCCGGACGGGCGGTGGCGACGGCGGGGCGGCCGGTGGTCTTCGCCGGCGGCACCGTCGTCGTGTCGATCCTCGGCCTGGCGGTCGCGAACGTGCCGTTCATGACGGTGGGCGGGATCGCCGTCTCGGTCGTCGTCCTGACGATGGTCCTCGCGTCGGTGACGCTGCTGCCGGCCTTCCTCGGGGCGGCGGGCCCGCGCCTGGCCCGGCCCGGCCGGATCGGCCGGGCTCTGCGGGCCGGGCGGCCGGGCCGCCTCGGCCGGCGGCGCCACCCGGCGGCGGGCGCCGCCGGCGCCGCCGGGTGGCGGCGCTGGATCGGGCACGTCTGCCGGCACCCGGTGCCGTACGCGGTCGGCGCGGCGGTGCTGCTGCTGACCGCGACGCTGCCCGTGCTCGGCCTGCGCGCCGGCCTGCCCGACGACGGCTCACAGCCCCAGAGCCGTACCGAGCGCCGGGCCTACGACCTCGTCGCCGAGGGGTTCGGCCCGGGCACCAACGGCCCCCTCGTCATCGCGGCGGACCCCGCCGGTGATCCGGGAGTGGTGGACCGACTCGCCGCGGCGGTCGCGGCGGATCCGGGCATCGCGTCCGTCGCGCCGACGCGCGTCGACCGGGCCACCGGCATCGCGACCCTCGTCGTGTTCCCGACCACCAGCCCCCAGGACGAGGACACGGCCGACACCATCGCCCGGCTGCGCACCAGCGTGCTGCCCACGGCGGTCGGGGACGGCCCGGCCTCGGCCCACGTCGGCGGCGCCACCGCGAGCCTGTCCGACGTGGGCCAACGCACGAGCCAGCGCCTGCCGGTGTTCGTCGCCGCCGTACTGGGGCTCTCGTTCCTCCTGCTGATGCTGGTCTTCCGCTCGATCGTCGTACCGCTCAAGGCCGTACTGCTGAATCTGCTGAGCATCGGCGCGGCCTACGGCATCATGGTCGCGGTCTTCCAGTGGGGCTGGGGAGGCGCACTCATCGGGCTGGAAACGACGGTTCCGATCGTCTCGTTCATCCCGATGTTCCTCTTCGCCATCCTGTTCGGCCTGTCGATGGACTACGAGGTGTTCCTCCTCTCCCGCGTACGCGAGGAGTACCTGCGCACCGGCGACAACGGCACGGCGACCGTCGAGGGCGTCTCGGGCACCGCCCGCGTCATCACCTCGGCCGCCCTCATCATGGTGGCGGTCTTCCTGTCCTTCGCCGTCACCGAGGACCCCTCCACCAAGATGTTCGGGTTCGGCCTGGCCACCGCGATCCTCATCGACGCCACGGTCGTACGCATGGTGCTGGTACCGGCGACCATGACACTCCTCGGCCGGACCAACTGGTGGCTGCCCAAGTGGCTCGACCGGCTGCTCCCCCGCGGCCCGGCCGGCACCGACGACACCCACGCCGAATCCACGGGTGCGGCCCCTCGTCCACGGCTCGCCGGCCGTTGACCCGACTCCCGCCCGCCCCTGGCGTCCGGCGCCCGCGACGCCATCGGGATCAGTGCGGGGCGCGGCCGGCGGGCAGGTCCGCACTGCGATGCCGCGGCCGGGCGGCCCGCCCCGGCAGCGGCTCCGGCCGATCGGGCGGGTGGCGCCCCGCTCGTCAGGCGCGGTCCGCGACCTGCGGCCAGAGGGCGCGCAGGGTGCGAACCGTCTCGGTGATGGCGGGGCGGCGGGCGGCGCCCGCGCGCCAGAGGGCGCGGAGGCGGCGGCTGGGGACGGGGTCCAGGCGGACGACGCGGACGCCGGCCGGGACCGGTCCGCGGCCGAGGCGGGGGACCAGGGCGATGCCGAGGCCCGCCGCGACGAGGGCGACCTGGGTGTGGTTCTCCTCGACCCGGTGCACGATCCGCGGCTCGCGGCCCGCCGCGCGCATGGTCCGCACCAGCCAGTCGTGGCAGACCGTGCCCGGCGGCTGGGAGATCCAGCGCTCGTCCCCGAGGTCTTCCCGGCGCACGGACTCCGCCCCGGCCAGCCGGTGGTCCGCCGGGACCAGTACGTCGCACAGGTCGTCGCCGATGTCCGCGTGGTCGACGCCCGGCGGGGGCGGCACCGGGGCGATGTCCCAGTCGTGCGCCACGGCCAGGTCGACCGCGCCCCGGGCCACCAGGTCCACCGACAGATGCGGGTCGATCTCCTGGAGCCGGGCGTCCAGCTCCGGGTGGCGGCGGGCCAGGTCTGCCAGGACGAGGGGCATCAGGCCGCGGGAGGCGCTCGCGAAGCAGGCGATGTCCAGCCGGCCCGCCGGACGCCCGCGCCGCTCCTCCAGGCGCACCTCGGCCTGCTCGATGACCGCCATCAACTCCTGTGCGGTCCGCGCCAGTTGGCGTGCCTCGTCGGTCAGCCGGATGCCGCGCCCCCGGCGCTCCAGGAGGGTGGTGCGGGTCTCCCGTTCCAGCTTGGCGATCTGCTGGGAGACGGCGGACGGGGTGTAGCCGAGGGCGGCGGCCGCCGCACCGACCGTGCCGTGGACGGAGACGGCGTGCAGGGCGCGCAGCCTGGCGAGGTCGAGCACGGCGGGTCCCTTCTGGCCGGGCCCTCCCGGCGGTGCGCACTCCGGCGGCGCCGGGCTCACGTAAGCAGTGCTTCATCCAACCATGAAGAAACGCGCGCTGGTGCTACATGGTTCCCACGCGTGATGCTCGGTGCATGCCACGCGTAACCGCCCCCGGGGCCGGCCCCGCCCTGCCCACTCACATCGTCCCGCCCGCGTCCGCCGTCCCCACCCCTGACGCCCGGTCCCTGCCGCCCGCGCACATCGCCCTCGCCGCGCTCGTCGCCGCCGTCTGGGGCCTGAACTTCGTCGTCATCGAGATCGGTCTCGGGCACTTCCCGCCGCTGCTCTTCTCCGCCCTGCGCTTCCTGGCCGCCGCCCTCCCCGCCGTCTTCCTCGTCGGCCGTCCCAAGGTCGCCTGGAAGTGGATCGTGGGCGTCGGACTCGCCCTCGGGGTCGCCAAGTTCGGGCTGCTCTTCACCGGGATGGACCGGGGCGCGCCCGCGGGGCTCTCCTCGCTGGTCCTCCAGGTGCAGGCGGTCTTCACCGCCGTGTTCGCCTTCGCCCTCCTCGGCGAACGCCCGGGCCGCAGACGGGTCACGGGGATGGCCGTCGCCGTCGCGGGGATCGTGGTGGCCGCCGTCGACGAGGGGTCCTCCGGGCCGCTGCTGGGCTTCCTCCTGGTCGTCGCGGCGGCCGCGAGCTGGGGCGTCTCCAACATCCTGACCCGCCGGGCCGCGCCCGGAGACGCCCTCAACTTCATGGTGTGGGTCAGCGTCGTCCCCGTCCTGCCCCTGCTGCTGCTCTCGCTGCTCCTGGAGGGCCCGGAGCAGGACCTCGCGGCCCTGCGCTCACTGGACTGGGCGGGCGTCGGCGCGATCGTCTACGTCGCCTGGGTCGCCACCGTGTTCGGCTTCGGCGCGTGGGGCTTCCTGATGCGCCACCACCCGGCCTCCTCGGTCGCGCCGTTCTCCCTCCTGGTGCCGGTCTTCGGCATGTCCTCCGCCGCGCTCTTCCTGGGGGAGGGGATCAGTCCGCTGCGCTGGTGCGCGGCGGTACTCCTGGTCGGCGGGGTGGCCCTGACCTCCCTGCCGCGGCTGCCCCGGCGGGGGCGGGGCAGGCGGCGCGGGCGCGGGTAGCGCGCCGCGGTGTTCAGCGCGGCAGGGCGAGGAGGTGGTGGCGGCCGGCCGCGAGGAGGTCCGGGAGGTCTGCAGCCTCCTCGTACCAGCGCTTCTCGTACTCCCAGCAGACCCAGCCCGCCGGGTCGGTCGCGGACAGTGCCCCGGCGAGCGGCAGGACGCCCGTGCCGAGCGGCAGCGGGGTCAGGTCCTCCCGGGAGGCGACGTCCTTGACCTGCACATAACCCAGGTACGGGGCGAGGGACGCGTACGAGACGGCCGGGTCCTCGCCGCCGAGCCAGGTGTGCAGCACGTCCCACACGGCGCCCACATGCTTGTGTCCGACGGTGCCGACGATGCGGGAGACGTCGGCGGCGGTGCGGTGCGAGTCGTGCGTCTCCAGCAGGACGGTGACGCCGAGCCCGGCCGCGGTCTCGGCCGCCGTGCCGAGGCGGCGGGCGGCGGCCGCGTCCGCGTCGGCGGGGCCGGCGTCCTGCCCGCCGGGGAACACGCGTACGTACGGGGCGCCGAGGTCGGCCGCGAGCCGGATCAGCCGGTCCAGCTCGGCGAGCACCGGGCCGTCCTCGCCGGGTCCGGCGACGCGCGTGTACCCGGCGAGGGCGAGGATCTCGACCCCGGCCTGCTCGAACTCCCGGGCCACGGCCTGCCGTTCGGCTGTGGTGAGGTCCAGGTGCACGGGCTCCTCGGGGTGCGTGCGCAGCTCCACCCCCTGGTAGCCACTCGCGGCGGCGAGCGCGGCGACCTCGGCGACGGGCATGCCGGGAACGCCGAGGGTGGAGAAGGCGAGTTTCATGGCGGGCCTTTCTTCTTTGGCGCGGTGGGGCGTCGTTGGCGCGGTGGGGCGTCCGGGCCGCTCCCGGGTCCCGCCCGTCCGTCCGGCTACCCGGTCCTGCCGCCCCGACAACCCCACGGGGGGTACCGCGCGGGGTCGGGGGTGTCGGGGTGCTGGGGGTGGCGGGGTGGCGTGCGGCTGCCGGGCACGGCCTGCCGTCCCGGGTGGCGCCCCGGCCCCGGCCGCGCCGGCCCCGGCCGCGCCGGGCCCGGTCGCCAAGGTCCGGTCGCCAAGGCCCGGTCCGGCGCGGCGGCCCGGCACCGGCCTACCCGGTCACACGCGCTCCGCGCGCCCCGGCGCCCCCGTCGACCCCCGCACCATCAGTTCCGCCGGGATCGACGCGATCCCGCCCGGTGGGGGAGCTTCGTTGCCCATGGCCAGGCGTCCCGCTCGCGCGCCCGCGGCGAAGAGGGGGAGGCGGACCGTGGTCAGGGCCGGGACCGCGTCGACCGAGAAGGGGAGATCGTCGAAACCCGCCACCGACACATCGTCCGGAACCCGCAGGCCCCGGTCGCGCAGCGCCGCGCACGCGCCCAGTGCCACCGTGTCGTTCGCGGCCGCCACGGCCGTCAACGACGGTTCCCGCCGCAGGAGTTCAAGCGTCGCCTCGTAGCCGGAGCGCCGGTCGTAGGAGCCGTGCACGGTCAGCCGATCCTGCTCCGCCGCGCCGCCGTCCAGGCCGGCCGCCTTGAGGGCCGCCCGGTGGCCCTCCAGCCGGTGCCGGGTGGTGGTGCGATCCACCGGTCCGGCGATGTAACCGATCCGCCGGTGGCCCAGCCCGATCAGGTGCTCGGTGAGCCGCCGTCCGCCGCCCCGGTTGTCGAAGGCGAGCGCGGCCAGCACCGCGTCCGAGCCCGGCAGCGTCGGCCGGCCGCACAGCACGATCCGGCTGCCCGCGTCCGCGAGCCGCGTCAGCTTCGCGGCCATCGCCGCGCTGTGCCCAGGGTCCTCCACCGCGCCGCCCGTCAGCACCACGGCCGCCGCCCGCTGGCGCTGGAGCAGGGTGAGATAGGTGAGTTCGCGTTCCGGAGAGCCGCCCGTGTTGCACACCACCGCCAGCTTCTCGCCGCCCGCACGCCCCGCCCCCTCCTGCCCGCCGATCTCGGTCTGCGCCGCTCCGGCCATGATCCCGAAGAAGGGGTCCGCGATGTCGTTGACGAGGATGCCGATTAGGTCGGAGGTGGCGGCCGCCAGTGAACTCGCCGGGCCGTTGAGGACGTAGTCCAGCTCGTCGACCGCCCGCAGCACCCGCTCCCGCGTCGACGCCGCGACCGGGTAGTTGCCGTTCAGCACGCGCGAGACGGTCGCCGGGGACACCCGGGCGCGCGCCGCCACATCGGCGAGGGTGACCGTCATCGAGCCGCCTGGGTGACCGTCATCGCGTTCCTCCGCGTGAGATGGGGCGCGGCCCCTTGTCCGGGCCGCTGTCGGCAGGCTAGCTTCATACCGTCTAGAAAGCGCTTGCTGCGCTCCCCCGGAGGAACTCGGGGGACCTGGACCGGCCCCGTCGAGGTGGAGCTCTTCGACGACGGGTTGTGGGCGCGGGACGGGGTGGCGGTGCCGGCGGAGACGGCCCGGCGGTTCGCGGCGGTGGTGGGCGGCGATGAGACGGGGCCGGGCGGCGGGGAGACGGGGCCGGGCGGCGGGGAGACGGGGCCGGGCTGACCGGCCGGTCCCCGGCGGGGGCGGGTCCGCGCGCACCCATCGTTCACCGGTGGCACACACCGCCCTGGCCCGCCGTGCGCGCGGCGGCCACCCGGCGGCGTCACCCTCACGCTCGGCACCTGACGCGTACCCGACAGTTAGGACCCCCCGTCATGAGGCTCCGCCTCCCGCGCCCCGCCACGACCACGACCACGGCCGCGCTCGCCCTCGCCACCGCCCTGGTCGCCCTGGCCGCCGCGCCCGCCGCCCCCGTCGGCGCCACCCCGGCGGCCGCCGTTCCGCTCCCGGCCGCCCCGCTCCCGGCCGTCCAGCCGCGCGCCGAGACGCCACCCCTGTACGACGACGAGGCCGGGGGCAACGCGGACGCCGACGACCCCGCGATCTGGCGCAACCCCGCCGACCCGGCCCGCAGTCTGGTGATCGCGACGGCCAAGGAGGGCGGCCTGCGCGTCTACGACCTGGAAGCCCGCCTCGTCCAGTCCCTCCCCGCACCGCCGCCCCCCCGGCCCGGGGACGCCCCCGGCCGCTTCAACAACGTCGACCTGGTCCACGGACTGCGCCTGCCCACCGGGCCCGCGGACCTGGCGGTCACCACCGACCGGGGCCACGACCGCCTCCGCGTCCACCGCGTCTCCCCGGGCCGGACCGCCGCCCCGCTCCGGGACGTCACCGACCCGGCCGCGCCCCGCGTCTTCTCCTCCGGGCAGGCCGAGGTGAACGAGCAGCGCACCGCCTACGGCCTCGCCACCTGGACCGACCCCCGCTCGGGCCGGGCGTACGCGGTCGTCAGCCGGCGCGAACGCACCGAACTCGCCCTGCTGGAACTGCTGCCCACCCGCTCCGGCACGGTCACCTACCGCAAGGTCCGCACCCTGCGTCTGCCCGCCTCCTTCCGCCTCCCGGGCGGCACCACCTGGACACCCTGCGCCGAACCGGGCGCCCTCCCGCAGGTCGAGGGCATGGTCGTCGACCCGGACACCGGCACGCTCTACGCGGCCCAGGAGGACGTCGGCATCTGGCGGCTCCCCGCCGACCTCACCGGAACGCCCCGGCTGACCGACCGCGTACGCGAGTTCGGCGTCCCGGGCGTCTACGACGAGGAGGCCGACGAGTGCGTGCCCGGCGCCGACCCGGGCCACGGCGGTACCCGGCTCTCGGCCGACGTGGAGGGCCTGACCCTGGTCACCGGCCGCGACGGCACGCGCCATCTGCTGGTCTCCAGCCAGGGCGACGACACCTTCGCCCTGTACCGCCGGGGCGTCTACGCGGCCGGGTTCCGGGTGACCGCGGGCCGCGGCACCGACGGCGCCGAGGAGAGCGACGGCGCCGCCGCCCTCAACGCCCCGCTCGGCCCGGAGTATCCGCACGGCCTCCTCGTCGTCCACGACGGCCACGAGGACGACCCCGGCGGCCGCGAGGCCACCGACTTCACGTTCGTCGACCTGGGAGAGGTCCTCCGCCGCACCTCCCTGTGACGCGCACGCACCGCGTGCGGCGTCCGCTCCGTGTGACGCGCACCCCATGGCGTGAAAGCGCCCGCGCCGCGGTGTCCGTAATTCCGTCCCGGGCTTGTCATAGGGATCCGGTGCCGGGGTCGTCTGAGAGGTGAGAACAACCTTTCGGCACGTACACGACGACGGAGGTCGGTTGATGCGCAGGACGACGGCGGGGGCGAACGCGAGGACGGCGCGGACGGCGAGGGCGCGCGGGCTGACGGCGGCCGCCGCGGTGGCGGTGCTGCTCGCGGCCGGCGCCGGGACGGCGGTCGCCCTCGGGGAGCGGTCCGGCGGCGGGAGCGGACCCGCGCCCGCGGCCGCCCCGGCACCGGAGGCCGCAGCCCCCGCACCGGAGGCCGCCGCTCCGGAGCGGGCGGCGGCCGTTTCCGGGCCGCGGGTGGTGCGGCCCTACGAGCCCGTGGCGATCGGCGGCGGCGCGGTGACGGGCCTGCTCCCCGAGGGGCGCCAGAACTACGTGGTGGCCTGGCAGGACTTCGAGGAGAGCGTCGAGCGGGCCAAGGGGTACACGGGGGACGACATCCGCCCGGGCAGCCTCAGCGGCGGGCAGTACAGCGACGGTGACGACGTCCTGTTCACCGGAGCCTGGCGCCTGGACACCGCCCCGGCGCGCGTCACCGTCCGGGTCGGCGCGGGCGAGGAGCGCGAGGCCGGGATGCTGACCCTGCCGGGCGAGCCGGGCTGGGGGACGTACCACCTCTACGCGACCGGGTCCGGCACGCCCCGACAGACCACGGTGGTGACCGCGTACGCCGGCGACGGCACGGTGCTGGCCGATCTGGCGTACGAGCCCTTCCCGTCGGCCGGCCCGGCTGCCGGGAACTGACCCTCAGGGCTCCGGGGCCCCGAGGCTCCGAGGCCCGGCACCCCGGCCCAGGCCCCGGCCCCGGGCTCCGAGCGCCCCCCAGGCGCCGGTGCCCGGGTCCGGGGCGTACCGTCCGGGGACACGGCTCCGTGTCCCCGGACGTCGAACACGAGGACACGAGTGAAGACGAGCGCGGAGGCGGACTTCCGGGATTTCGTGGCCGCCCGGTGGCCGCGGATGCTCCGGACCGCCCATCTGCTGACGGGGCACCACCACGACGCGGAGGATCTCGTGCAGGCGGCCCTGGCGAAGGCGTACGTGAAGTGGGACCGCGTACGGCGGGCCGAGGACCCCGATTCCTATGTCTGGCGGATCATGATCAACACCCACCGGGACCGGCTGCGGCGTGTCCGGCTGCGCGAGTGGCTGACCACGCGCATCCCGGAGGCCGCCGCCCCGGACCGCGCCGACGCCGTCACGGAGCGGGGCGCGGTGCTGGACGCGCTCGCCCAACTGACCCCGAGACAGCGGGCGGTGGTCGTGCTGCGCTATCTGGAGGACCGCAGCGAGAGCGAGGTGGCCGTCCTGCTGGGCACGGGTGTGGGCACCGTCCGTACCCATGTGGCCCGCGCCCTGGGCAAGTTGCGCGAGCACCCGGGCATCGCCCCGGCCCCGACGGCGACCGTGGACGCGGGGCGTCCGGCGGGTGCGGGGCGTCCGGCGCGGACGGGAGGGCGGACGCGGTGAACGACGCGTACGAGCACGGGGCCGGGCCCGCGAGCCGGGCCCTCGGCGAGGCGCTGCGGGCCGAGGCCGGCACGGTGCCCCAGGGCCCCGCGCCGGTCGACGAGGTGGTGCGCCGGGGGCGTGCGGCGCGCACGCGCCGGCGCGCGCTTGGGGCCGCCGCGCTGGCCGGGGCCGGCGGTGCGCTGCTGGGTGTCCTGGTCCTGCTGCCGGTGGCCCGGGAGGCCGCGCCCGGCCCGGAGCCCGCACCGGCGCCCCCGGCGAGCGCGCCGGAGGTGCCGGCTCCACCGCACCGGGGCCTGCGCACGGTCGCCCCGTACGAGCGCGTCCCGATCGGCCGGGGCTGGTCGTTGGCGCTGCTGCCGGAGGGGGCGCAGAACCATGTGCTGGGGCGGGGCGACCTCGGCGCGAGCCTGGCGGCGGCCCGCGGTGCCGTGGGCGACAACATTCCGCCGGAGAGCCTCAGCGGCGGCGCCCAGGGGGAGGACAGGTCCCCGACCGTGCTCTACACGGGGGCGTTCCGCAGCGGGACCCTCCCGGCGCGGATCACGGTCCGCACGGAGGCGGGCACCGTGCACCCGGCCGGGATGCTGCGGCTGCCGGGGGACCCGGGCTGGGGCGTCTACCACGTCTTCGCGGACGGGGCGGCGGGCGCGAGCGGTTCGGGAGGCTCCGGGTCCGGGTCCGGCACTGGCACCGGGTCCGGCACCCGCTCCGGGTCCGGCACCGGCGGCTGGACGGTCACGGCATACCGCGCGGACGGCACCGTCCTGCTGGAGCGGCACTTCAACCGGCCCTCGGGCTCCCCGGGGGACTGACTCGGCCCCGGCACGGCGGAGGGGGCCACCCGTGTGTCCCGTGGGGTGGCCCCCTCAGTCGTGCCGGGCGGCCCGGCCCTCGTCAGGCGACGAGGGTGACGTCGTCCGGTGGCGGTGCCTTTGCCGCCACGGGTGCCGCGGGCGCCGCGGCGAGCAGGGCGTCCGCCCGCTCCAGCGCGTCCCCGATCGTGGTGGTGCCCGTCAGCACACACAGGGTGTAGACGACGTCGTCCAGCGCCCGGCGTTCGGCGTCGCCCGTCGTTCCGGCGATCCTCAGCTCCGCGTAGCGCGCCAGCAGCCCGCGCACGACTCTCGGATCCGGCGTCAGCACCATGCCCCTCCCCATGCCTCGGTGAGTCTCCCGGTGGTGACGACCGTATGCCCGGTCCGGAGGCCCGCATGCCGTACGTTTTCCGCCAAATCCCCGCTCCAGGGCGTGCTTCGTCCGAAAACATCCCCTGTCGTGGCCCGCGCGCGGGGTCCCGGGCCGGGTTGTCCACAGGCGGCCCGCGGTGTCCGTGCCGGGCGATACCGTCGGTCCATGTCCACTCCGGCTACCCGCCCGGCGAGCGCGCCGGGCTTCACCCCGGCCGTGCTCGAAGGCGTCCTGGAACGCATCACCTACGCCAACGAGGAGAACGGCTACACCGTCGCGCGCGTCGACACCGGCCGCGGGGCGGGGGAGCTGCTGACCGTCGTCGGGTCCCTGCTCGGGGCGCAGGTCGGGGAGTCGCTGCGGATGGAGGGGCGTTGGGGCTCCCACCCCCAGTACGGCCGGCAGTTCACCGTGGAGAACTACACCACCGTCCTGCCCGCGACCGTCCAGGGCATCCGCCGCTATCTGGGCTCCGGCCTGATCAAGGGCATCGGGCCCCGGATCGCCGAGCGGATCGTGGACCACTTCGGCACGGACACCCTCGACGTCATCGAGCGGGAGCCCGCCCGGCTGATCGAGGTGCCCGGCCTCGGCCCGAAGCGGACCCGGCTGATCGGCGCGGCCTGGGAGGAACAGAAGGCGATCAAGGAGGTCATGGTCTTCCTCCAGGGCGTCGGCGTCTCCACCTCCATCGCCGTGCGGATCTACAAGAAGTACGGGGACGCCTCGATCTCGGTGGTGAAGAACCAGCCCTACCGCCTGGCCGCCGACGTCTGGGGCATCGGCTTCCTCACCGCCGACCGGATCGCCAGGGCCGTGGGCATACCCCACGACAGCCCCGAGCGCGTCAAGGCCGGTATGCAGTACGCCCTGTCGCAGTCCACCGACCAGGGCCACTGCTTCCTGCCCGAGGAGCAGCTCATCGCCGACTCCGTGAAGCTGCTCCAGGTCGACACCGGTCTCGTCATCGAGTGCCTCGCCGAACTCGCCGCGGACGAGGAGGGCGTGGTGCGCGAGCAGGTCCCCGGGCCGGACGGCGGGGAGCCGGTCACCGCCGTGTACCTGGTGCCCTTCCACCGCGCCGAGCTGTCCCTCGCGGGCCGGCTGCGCCGGCTGCTGCGGGCCGAGGAGGACCGGATGCCGGCCTTCCGGGAGGTGGACTGGGACAGGGCGCTGGCGTGGCTGGCGCGGCGCACCGGGGCGGAGCTGGCGCCCGAGCAGGAGGCCGCCGTCCGGCTCGCCCTCACCAGCAGGGTGGCGGTGCTGACCGGCGGTCCGGGCTGCGGCAAGTCGTTCACGGTCCGCTCGATCGTGGAGCTGGCGCGGGCGAAGAAGGCCAAGGTGCAGCTCGCCGCCCCCACGGGCCGGGCGGCCAAGCGGCTCGCCGAGCTGACGGGCGCCGAGGCGTCCACCGTCCACCGGCTGCTGGAGCTGAAACCCGGCGGGGACGCGGCCTACGACGCGGACCGGCCGCTCGACGCGGACCTGGTGGTCGTCGACGAGGCGTCCATGCTCGACCTCCTCCTCGCCAACAAGCTGATCAAGGCCGTAGCCCCGGGCGCCCATCTGCTGCTCGTCGGGGATGTGGACCAGCTGCCCAGCGTCGGCGCGGGCGAGGTCCTGCGCGATCTGCTCGCGCCCGGCGGACCGGTGCCCAGTGTGCGGCTGACCCGGATCTTCCGGCAGGCCCAGGAGTCGGGCGTGGTGACCAACGCGCACCGCATCAACTCCGGCCACCAGCCGGTCACCAAGGGGCTGAAGGACTTCTTCCTCTTCGTCGAGGAGGACACCGAGGAGGCCGGCCGGCTCACCGTGGACGTGGCGGCCCGGCGGCTCCCCGCGAAGTTCGGGCTCGACCCGCGGCGGGACGTCCAGGTCCTCGCCCCGATGCACCGCGGCCCCGCGGGCGCCGGCGTGCTCAACGGGCTCCTCCAGCAGGCGGTCACCCCGGCCCGCCCGGAGCTGCCGGAGAAGCGGTTCGGCGGCCGGGTCTTCCGCGTGGGCGACAAGGTCACCCAGATCCGCAACAACTACGAGAAGGGCCGCAACGGCGTCTTCAACGGCACGGTCGGCGTCGTCACCTCGCTCAGCACCGACGACCAGCGCCTGACCGTCCTGACCGACGAGGACGAGGAGGTGCCCTACGACTTCGACGAGCTGGACGAGCTGGCCCACGCCTACGCGGTCACCATCCACCGCTCCCAGGGCAGCGAGTACCCGGCCGTGGTGATCCCGGTCACCACAGGTGCGTGGATGATGCTCCAGCGCAATCTGCTCTACACGGCCGTCACCCGGGCCAAGCGGCTGGTCGTCCTGGTCGGCTCCCGGAAGGCGATCGGCCAGGCCGTGCGCACGGTCTCGGCCGGCCGCCGCTTCACGGCCCTCGACCACCGCCTCGGCGCCGGGGCGGGCTGAGGCCGGTCCGCCCCGCCCTGACCGCCCGCCCCGGGAAACGCCTGGGGCGGGCGGTTCGGGCGGTGCGCGACGTGGGAAACACCACCCCGACCCCACCCCGGCTTTCAGAACCCGGGCGAAGGGGGCAAGATGAGCAGGTTGGCGGCACTGAGTGCCGCCGATGGGCCCAATGGTCGACCCCGAGTGCACTCTCCTGAGCCAAATGGGGGATGGTAGAGACAGTCAGGGCACCTCGAAGAAGAGGCACTACGTCGGTGAGGGATGACGTGAGCGACAACTCTGTAGTACTGCGGTACGCGGACGGTGAATACACCTACCCGGTGGTCGAGAGCACCGTCGGTGACAAGGGCTTCGACATCGGGAAGCTCCGAGCCCAGACCGGTCTGGTGACCCTGGACAGCGGATACGGCAACACCGCCGCCTATAAATCCGCGATCACCTACCTGGACGGCGAGCAGGGCATCCTGCGCTACCGCGGCTACCCGATCGAGCAGCTCGCCGAGCGCTCCACCTTCCTCGAGGTGGCCTCGCTGCTCATCAACGGCGAGCTTCCCACCGTCGACGAGCTGGCGACCTTCCAGAACGAGATCACCCAGCACACCCTGCTGCACGAGGACGTCAAGCGCTTCTTCCAGGGCTTCCCGCGCGACGCCCACCCGATGGCCATGCTGTCCTCGGTGGTCAGCGCGCTGTCCACGTTCTACCAGGACAGCCACAACCCGTTCGACGAGCAGCAGCGCCACCTGTCGACGATCCGGCTGATGGCCAAGCTCCCGACGATCGCGGCCTACGCCTACAAGAAGTCGATCGGCCACCCCTTCGTCTACCCGCGCAACGACCTGGGCTATGTGGAGAACTTCCTCCGCATGACCTTCTCGGTCCCCGCGCAGGAGTACGAGCTCGACCCGGTCGTCGTCTCCGCCCTCGACAAGCTGCTCATCCTGCACGCGGACCACGAGCAGAACTGCTCCACCTCCACCGTGCGCCTGGTCGGCTCCTCGCAGGCGAACATGTTCGCCTCCATCTCCGCCGGCATCAGCGCCCTGTGGGGCCCCCTGCACGGCGGCGCCAACCAGTCCGTGCTGGAGATGCTGGAGGGCATCCAGGCGGACGGCGGCAACGTCGACTCCTTCATCAACAAGGTGAAGAACAAGGAGGACGGCGTCCGCCTGATGGGCTTCGGCCACCGGGTGTACAAGTCCTTCGACCCCCGCGCGAAGATCATCAAGGCGGCGGCGCACGACGTCCTCTCGGCCCTCGGCAAGTCCGACGAGCTGCTGGACATCGCGCTGAAGCTGGAGGAGCACGCGCTCTCGGACGACTACTTCGTCCAGCGCAACCTCTACCCGAACGTGGACTTCTACACGGGTCTCATCTACCGCGCGATGGGCTTCCCGACCGAGATGTTCACCGTGCTCTTCGCCCTCGGCCGCCTCCCGGGCTGGATCGCCCAGTGGCACGAGATGATCAAGGAGCCCGGTTCGCGCATCGGCCGTCCGCGCCAGATCTACACCGGTGAGGTCCTTCGCGACTTCGTCCCGGTCGAGGCCCGCTGAGCCGTACGGAACGAAGAAGCGCCCCGCCGCCGATCCCCCCACGGGTCGGAGACGGGGCGCTTCCCATATCCCCGGAGCGGATTCCCCCCACGGGATCCGGCCGGGCGTCTGCGAAGCCGCAGCCGCTCGCGCGACTGCCACTCCCTCGCGATCTGCCGGGGTACGCACGCTCGGGAGGGCCGCTCAAAGCTCCCCGGGTACGTGCCCCGGCCAACGCTTGCCTGGAACGTCCCCCAAGACATTCCATGAACGTCCCCCAAGACGTTCTGGCATCGCCCACTTAGACTCGCGAGAAGCCTGAATGGTTACCCCCAAATATCTGTGATCTAGGTCTCGATGTGAAGGTCCTGTGACCTATTTGTAGTCACGAGAAGCTCCGGAGCCGCAGGCTGTTGGACACGACAAACACGGACGAAAAGGCCATCGCCAAACCCGCGATCATGGGGTTGAGCAGGCCGAACGCGGCCAGTGGCAGTGCGGCGACGTTGTATCCAAAGGCCCAGTAAAGATTCCCCTTGACCGTGGCCAGAGTCCGACGTGCGAGACGGATCGCGTCCCCGGCGGCCCGCAGGTCGCCCCGGACGAGGGTCAGGTCGCCCGCCTCCACGGCCGCGTCGGTGCCCGTGCCCATCGCCAGACCGAGGTCCGCGCAGGCCAGGGCGGCCGCGTCGTTCACCCCGTCGCCGACCATCGCCACGGTCCGGCCCTCGGCCTGCAGCCGGGCCACCGTCCGGGCCTTCTCCTCGGGCAGGACCTCCGCGTACACCTCGTCGATGCCCACCTCGGCGGCCACCGCCTCGCCGACCGCGCGGCTGTCGCCGGTCAGCAGGACCGGGTGCAGGCCGAGGGCGCGCAGCTCCCGTACCGCCTCGGCGCTGGTCGCCCGCACGGCGTCGGCGACCGTCAGCACGCCGAGGGCCTTGCCGTCGGCCGCGGCGAACACGGCGGTGCGGTCCGCGCCGGCCGCTCCGGCGAGGGCGTCCGGCACCTCCACGCCCTGGTCCCGCAGCAGCCGGGCGCTGCCCACCAGGACCTCCCGCCCCTCGACCGTGCCCCGGATCCCGAGCCCCGGCAGGTCCACGACCTCCGAGGCGGCCGGCGGCGGGCCCGTGCGCTCCGCCGCGCCCGCCGCCACGGCCCGGGCGACCGGGTGCTCCGAGGCGTGCTCCAGGGCGCCCGCGAGGCGCAGCAGCTCCGCCTCCGCGACCCCCTGGGCGGGGACGACCTCCCGCAGGGTCATCCGGCCGGAGGTGACCGTGCCGGTCTTGTCCAGGACCACGGTGTCCACCCGGCGGGTGGACTCCAGCACCTCCGGGCCGCGCACCAGGATGCCGAGCTGGGCGCCCCGGCCGGTGCCGACCATCAGGGCCGTCGGCGTGGCCAGCCCGAGGGCGCACGGACAGGCGATGATCAGCACGGCCACGGCCGCCGTGAACGCCGCCGTCACATCGTCGGTCGCCAGCATCCAGACCACCAGGGTGGTCAGCGCGATCACCAGCACCACGGGCACGAACACGGCGGACACCCGGTCCGCGAGGCGCTGCACGCGGGCCTTGCCGTTCTGCGCCTCCTCGACGAGCCGGGCCATCCGGGCGAGCTGGGTCTCGGCGCCGACCCGGGTGGCCGCCACGACCAGCCGACCGGAGGTGTTCAGCGTCGCGCCCGTCACCGGGTCGCCGGGGGCCACGTCCACGGGCACGGACTCGCCGGTCAGCATCGAGGCGTCCACGGCGGAGGAGCCCTCCAGGACCCTGCCGTCCGTCGCGATCTTCTCCCCGGGGCGCACGACGAAGCGGTCGCCCACGATGAGGGCGGCGGCCGGCATCCGCACCTCCCGGCCGTCGCGCAGCACGGACACGTCCCGGGCGCCCAGCTCCATCAGGGCCCGCAACGCGGCACCATCCCGGCGCTTGGCGCGGGCCTCCAGCCAGCGGCCCAGCAGGATGAAGGTCACAACCCCCGCGGCCACTTCGAGGTAGATGGCCGAGGAGCCGTCCGCGCGCCCGACGGTGAAGGTGAAGGGGTGGCGCATGCCCGGCACGCCGGCGTCCCCGAGGAACAGGGCCCACAGGGACCAGCCGAAGGCCGCCAGGGTGCCGAGGGAGACCAGGGTGTCCATGGAGACCGCCCCGTGGCGCAGATTGGTCCAGGCGGCCCGGTGGAACGGCAGGCCGCCCCAGACGACGACGGGGGCGGCGAGGGTGAGCGAGAGCCACTGCCAGTTGTCGAACTGGAGGGGTTCGGCCATCGCCGTCGCGACCACGGGCGCGGCGAGGACGGCGGAGACGACGAGTCGCTGCCGCAGGGCGTCCTGCTCCCGGGGCGCTGCCCCGGCGGGGCCGGCTTCACCGGCGGGCATGTCCGCGGCGGGTTCCGGAGCGGGCGGCGGGGGCGGCTCCTCGGCCGTGTAGCCGGTCCGCACCACGGTGGCGACCAGGTCCGCGACGGGCATCGAGGCCGGGTAGGTGACCCGGGCCTTCTCGGTCGCGTAGTTGACGGTGGCGGTCACGCCGTCCATGCGGTTGAGCTTCTTCTCGACGCGGGCCGCGCACGAGGCGCAGGTCATCCCGCCGATGGTGAGCTCGACCTGGGCTGTTTCCACGGTCGGGACTCCAGGTGTACGAGGGGCCGGGCTGTACGCGACCAGTATCGTCCCGGTCGTGCGCTGCCCGGCCCCCGGCCGTCCCCCGTGGCAACGATCAGGCCAGGCCGGCCAGTTCGTAGCCCGCCTCGTCGACGGCCTCGCGCACCGCGGCCTCGTCGAGCGGGGCCTTGGAGACCACGGTCACCAGGCCGGTGGCGGCCTCGGCCCGCACGGAGGCCACGCCGGCGAGCGCGGAGATCTCGCTGCCGACCGCGCCCTCGCAGTGCCCGCAGGTCATGCCGGTGACGCGGTAGACCGTGGTGACCTGGCCGGTCCCCGCGTCCGTGCCGTCGTCGTGGCCGCCGCCGTCCGCCGAGCAGCAGGAGCCGGTCGTCCCGGCGGCCTCGGTGTCGGTCTTCGCCTCGGTGGTCATGGCGTTCTCCTCATCAGCGCGACGTACGGTGCGGGTGTGGCGGGGCGCGACGCGGTCCCCGGGCGGGTCCGCGGTGGCCCATGGTACGCACCCTATACCCCTAGGGGGTATAAAGGCGAACGCCGGGCGCAGGGGCCTCGGGCTCCTCGCCGAGGTGCGGGTCGGGGGAGCGGAGCATCGCGCTCTTCTGCTCGGCGGCGTACGTGACCCGCTCCCCGCCCCCGAGCGCCGGGGTCCGAGCCCGGACGGCAGTCGAGGGCCCCGCGACCGCCGTGGCGGTCGCGGGGCCCTCGGGGGGAGCGCCGCTCCCCGGAGGTCACTCCCGACGGCCCCTGTTGCCCGGCCTGTTGGCCACCCAGGCGCGGATGGTGTCCGCGCGCCAGTAGGGCTTGCCGCCCTCCACGTGGTCGGGGGGAGGGAGCAGCCCGTGCTTGCGATAGGAGCGGACGGTGTCCGGCTGCACCCGGATGTGGGCGGCGATGTCCTTGTAGGACCACAGGTTTCGGTCCGTCATATGTGCGTGGCACCTCCTTGCGCGCGCAGCAGCGGCGGTCGGGATGCCGTCGGGGGAGCTGCCGCGCGGACGCTGGCGATCACTGAGCCTGTGCCCGCTGAACGAGGCCGGACGGCTGCGGGGGCCATGCTGTCGACCGCCTGTGACGGAAGACCCGCGTAACGGAGACATGTGTGATGAGGCCGGGACAACGGTGACGGAAGTGCCGCATCAGCCTCAGAGGCCGCAGGAGCGCAGGAATCCGCGCGTCCGTTCGGCGATCGGATAGGGCCGGTCGGGCGGGCAGGGGTACATGTCCTGCTCGACGATGGCGAACAGGTCCACGTCCAGGGCGGCGGCCGCGGCGAGGACCGGCTCCAGGGCCGGGACCCCGGCCGGCGGCTCGCACATCACGCCCCGGGCGACCGCCGGTCCGAAGGGCAGCTGCTCGGCGGCCACTTCGGCGAGGACCGCCGGGTCGACCTGCTTCAGGTGGAGGTATCCGATCCGTTCGCCGTAGCGCTTGACAAGGTCCACGCTGTCGCCGCCGCAGTAGGCGTAGTGCCCGGTGTCCAGGCACAGGGAGACCAGGCCCGGATCGGTGGCGTCGAGGAAACGGGTGACGTTCTCCTCGGTGTCGATATGGGTGTCCGCGTGCGGATGGACGACGATCCGCAGGCCGAAGCGCTCCCGCACCTCATGCCCCAGGCGCTCGGTCTGGGCGGTCAGTTCGCGCCACTGCGCGGGAGTGAGAGCCGAGTCCTCCAGCACCCGGCCGGTCTTGTCGTCCCGCCAGAAGGAGGGGATGACCACCAGGTGCTCCGCGCCCATGGCCCGGGTGAGTCCGGCGACGGCGGCCACGTGCGCCCAGGTCGCGTCCCATACGGCGGGCCCGTGGTGGAGGCCGGTGAAGACGGTCCCCGCGGAGACCTTCAGCCCGCGGCGTGACGTTTCCTCAGCGAGTACGGCGGGGTCGCTCGGCAGATAGCCGTAGGGGCCGAGTTCGATCCACTCGTAGCCGGCACGGGCCACCTCGTCGAGAAAGCGCCGCCAGGGGACCTGTTGGGGATCGTCGGGGAACCACACCCCCCAGGAATCGGGGGCCGAGCCGACCCGGATGCGGTTCTGGGCGGGTACGGGGGAGGTCATGCCGTTCACCATCCCGGCCGCCGGAGAAGGGTGTCAAGGCTTGGTCAGAATGTCCGGACAAAATATTGACAGGGTTCGCCGGGGCGGGCTAGACAGGCCCTGGACCCGGGTGCGCCTCGGGGGCGGTGGGCGCCGCCCCCTGACGAAGGGACACGTATGCCTGAGCCGTACGCCCCGCCGCGGTACGACGTGATCACCATGGGCCGGATCGGGGTGGACCTGTATCCGCTGCGCACCGGGGTGCCGCTGGCCGAGGTCGACACCTTCGGGAAGTTCCTCGGGGGCTCGCCCGCCAACGTCGCCGTCGCCGCAGCCCGGCTCGGCCGGCGGACGGCCCTGATCACCCGCACCGGCCAGGACCCCTTCGGAGAGTATCTGCACGGCGCCCTGCGGGAGTTCGGGGTCGACGACCGCTGGGTGACCTCGGTGGAGGAGTACCCCACCCCGGTCACCTTCTGCGAGATCTTCCCCCCGGACGACTTCCCCCTCTACTTCTACCGGCTGCCCAGGGCCCCCGATCTGGAGATCCGGGAGAGCGAACTCGAACGCGAGCCGATCCGCACCGCGCGTGTCTTCTGGATGACGGGGACGGGCCTGTGCGCCGAGCCCAGCCGGACGGCCACCCTCGCGGCGCTCGCCCACCGCGGCACAGCCGGCACCACCGTCTTCGACCTGGACTGGCGCCCCGCGTTCTGGCCCGACCCGGGCGCGGCCCGGGCCCACTACGCCCAGGCCCTCGCGCACGCGACCGTCGCCGTCGGCAACGCGGAGGAGTGCGCGATCGCCACCGGGGAGAGCGAACCGCACGCGGCGGCAGAGGCGTTGCTCGCGGCGGGCGTGGAACTCGCCGTCGTCAAGCAGGGCCCCAAGGGGGTGCTCGCCGCCGACCGCGACGGCACCCGCGTCCAGGTCCCGCCCGTGCCCGTGGAGGTGGTCAACGGCCTCGGCGCGGGCGACGCGTTCGGCGGGGCGCTCTGCCACGGACTGCTCGCGGGCTGGGAGCTGGAGCGGGTGGTGCGCTTCGCCAACGCGGCGGGGGCGGTGGTCGCGGCACGCCTCGCGTGCTCGTCGGCGATGCCGTACGAGGCGGAGGTGGAGCAGGTCCTCGCGGGCGGCCCCGTCCCACCGGACCCGAGCCGCCCCGGCGGGCCGGACGGCGCGGGGCCGGCCACGCCCGCGCCTCCGCCCGGGGACGCGCCCCCGCACCCGCCGGGCGGCACCGCCCCGCCCTCCGCGCCCGGCGGTACCGCCCGGCACGCGGAGGGTGACGCCCCGTGAGCCGGGTGGACGCCGGGGAGCCGGCCGGGATCCGGGCCCGGCACCCCGAGGCCGTCTCCCGCTCCCTGGCCGTCGCCTCCGGGCTCGGCGGCACCTCCGCGTACACCTGGCTCAAGGTGCCCGCCACCGAGGACCCCGGCGATATGCGGGCGGAGCTGGAGACCTCCACCCTCCCCGCCGTCCTCCCCGCCGTCCTCCTCGGCGGCGACACCGGCCCGGACCCGGACCGTGCCTTCGGCCAGTGGCGCGACGCCCCGCGGCTGCCCACCGTCCAGGGCCTGGTCGCGGGCCGCTCCCTGCTCCGTCCGGCGGACGGCGATGTGGCCGGCGCGGTCGACACGGCCGTGGGACTGCTGTGACGGGGTACCCAGGGGACATGAGCGACGACGACCGCCGAAGCCGGCTCCACCTCCCCGCGGGCAGTACCGCGGGCGGCGCGTACACCGTGGACATCGGGCCCGAGCGGGCCGGCTGGGAGCGGTCCGCCCTGCGGGTGCTGGACCTGCCGGCCGGCGGCTCGCACACCTTCGACACGGGCGACAGCGAATGGGTCGTGCTCCCGCTGAGCGGGGCCTGTACGGTGCAGACGCACGACGGGCCCACGCACGGCGAGACATTCCGCGAGACCTGCCACGAGAGGTTCCAACTGCACGGCCGGGACAGCGTGTTCGGCTCGGTGAGCGACTTCGCCTATGTGCCGCGGGACGCCCGCGTCCAGATCGCCTCCGGTGCGGGAGGCCGCTTCGCCCTGGCAGGAGCGAGGTGCGAGCGTCGACTCCCCGCTCGCTACGGCCCCGCGCCGGAGGTACCGGTCGAGGCCCGCGGCAGCGGCGTCCAGGCCCGCGAGGTGCGCAACTTCGCCGCGGCCGGTGTCTTCGCCTGCGACCGCCTGATCGCCGTGGAGGTGGTCACCCCCGGCGGCAACTGGTCCTCCTACCCGCCGCACAAGCACGACGAGCACCTGCCCGGCGAGGAGAGCGTCCTGGAGGAGATCTACTACTACGAGATCGACGGCGGCGGCCTCGGCTACCAGCGGGTCTCCCCGTCCCGCCCCGGCGGCGCCGATCTGCTGGCCGAGGTCCGCGGCGGGGACGCGGTCCTCGTCCCCGACGGCTGGCACGGCCCGTCCGTCGCCCAGCCCGGCCACCCCATGTACTACCTCAACGTGATGGCGGGACCCGGCGAACGCGAGTGGCTGATCCGCTTCCACCCCGACCACCTGACCGGACGGACGAAGGGCTACCGATGACGACCGGGGACACCCGATGACTCCCATGACACCCGTGACGCGGGCGGCGGGGACCGTCCGGCTCACCACCGCGCAGGCCCTGGTGCGCTTCCTCGCCGCCCAGTACACCGAACGGGACGGCCGCCGGCAGCGCCTGATCGCCGCCACCTGGGGCATCTTCGGCCACGGCAACGTCGCGGGCCTCGGCCAGGCCCTCCTGGAGTCGGGCGCCGCGGCCGACAGCCCCTGGGACGCCCCCCGACCGGGCGCGATGCCCTTCGTCCAGGGCCGCAACGAACAGGCCATGGTCCACGCGGCCGTCGGCTTCGCCCGCCAGGCCCGCCGCCTCGCCACTCACGCCGTGACCACCTCCATCGGCCCCGGCGCCACCAACCTCGTCACCGGCGCCGCCCTCGCCACGATCAACCGGCTGCCCGTGCTGCTCCTCCCCGGCGACGTGTTCGCCACCCGCCCCGCCGACCCCGTCCTCCAGCAGCTCGAAGCCGCCGGCGCGGGCGACGTGTCCGTCAACGACGCGCTGCGGCCCGTCTCCCGCTGGTTCGACCGGGTCACCCGCCCCGAGGCCCTGGTCCCGGCCGCCCTCCAGGCGATGCGCGTCCTCACCGACCCCGCCGGCACCGGGGCCGTGACCCTCGCCCTCCCGCAGGACGTGCAGGCCGAGGCGTACGACTGGCCCGCCGGGTTCCTCGCCGAGCGGGTCTGGCCCGTGCGCAGGCCCCGGCCCGACGCGGACGCCCTCGCCGAGGCCGCCCGCGCGGTCCGGGCCGCACGCCGCCCGCTGCTCGTCGCCGGCGGCGGCATCCGGCACAGCGAGGCCGAGGCGGCGCTGCGCGCCCTCGTGGACGCCACCGGCATCCCCGTAGCCGCCACCCAGGCGGGCAAGGGCGCCCTCCCGTACGACCACCCGTGCGACCTGGGCGGCATCGGGCACACCGGCACCGCCCCGGCGGACGAGCTGGCGCGCACCGCGGACCTGGTGATCGGCGTCGGCACCCGCTGGACCGACTTCACCACCGCCTCGTCCACCCTCTTCGCCGGCCCCGGCGTCCGCTTCGTCAACATCAACGTCACCGGCTCCGACGCGCACAAGATGGCCGGGCTGGCCGTCGTCGCCGACGCCCGGGCCGCGCTGGAGGAGCTGACCGCCGCCCTCGCCGGGCACACCGTCGACCCCGCCCACCGGGCCGCGTACACGGCCGCCAAGGAGGAGTGGGAGAAGCGGGTCACGATCGCGCTCGCCGCGCCCCAGCCGGACGCGGCCCCCACCCAGACCCAGGTCCTCGGCTTGCTGGACGAGCTGGTCACGGGCGAGGACATCCTGATCAACGCGGCCGGCTCCCTCCCCGGCGACCTGCACAAACTCTGGCGCACCCGGTCCGCCGACCAGTACCACGTCGAGTACGGCTACTCCTGTATGGGCTATGAGATCCCGGCCGCGATCGGCACCGCGATGGCCGCCCCGGGCCGCCCGGTGTGGGCGCTGGTCGGCGACGGCACCTATCTGATGAACCCGACCGAGCTGGTCACCGCCGTCCAGGAGGGCGTCCCGGTCCGCGTGGTGATCCTCGACAACCACGGGTACGCCTCGATCGGCGCCCTCTCCGAGACGGTCGGCGGGGAGGGGTTCGGCACCGCCTACCGGGAGCGCGGCCGCCCCGGCGGACCCTTCGACGGCCCGCCGCTGCCGCTGGACCTGGCCGCCAACGCGGCCTCCCTCGGCATGCACACGATCCGCGCCCGGACCGTGCGTGACCTGCGGGAAGCCCTCGCCGAGGCCCGCGCCGCCGACCGGCCCACATGTGTCTACGTCGAGACCGAAACGCCCGACACTGTGTCGGGCCCGCCCGCGGCACAGGCGTGGTGGGATGTTCCGGTGGCCGAGACCGCGACCCGCCCGTCGGCGGTCACGGCGCGCGAGGAGTACGACCGGAACGTCGCGGCCCGACGCCGCCACCTCTGATCTCCGAGGGACTCGAAGGAGCTTTTTCGCCATGACGAAGACCGTCAACCACTGGATCGGTGGCAAGACCGTCGAGGGCGCGTCCGGGAACTGGGGTCCGGTCACCGACCCGGCCACCGGCGCGGAGACCACGCGGGTCGCGCTCGCCTCGGCCGCCGAGGTCGACGCGGCCGTGGCCGCCGCCAAGGAGGCCTACGCGACCTGGGGCACCTCCTCCCTCGCCCAGCGCACCGCGGTCCTGTTCCGCTACCGGGCCCTGCTCGACGCCCGCCGGGACGACATCGCGGCCCTGATCACCGCCGAGCACGGCAAGGTCCACTCCGACGCCCTCGGCGAGGTCGCGCGCGGTCTGGAGATCGTGGAGCTGGCCTGCGGGATCACCACCCAGCTCAAGGGCGAGCTGTCCACCCAGGTGTCCAGCCGGGTCGACGTCGCCGCGATCCGCCAGCCGCTCGGTGTCGTCGCGGGCATCACGCCGTTCAACTTCCCGGCGATGGTGCCGATGTGGATGTTCCCGCTGGCCATCGCCTGCGGCAACACCTTCGTCCTCAAGCCCAGCGAGAAGGACCCGTCCGCCGCCAACCTGCTCGCCGAACTGGCCGCCGAGGCGGGCCTGCCCGACGGCGTCCTCAACGTGGTCCACGGGGACAAGGTGGCCGTGGACGCGCTCCTCGCGCACCCGGACGTGGCGGCCGTCTCCTTCGTGGGCTCCACCCCGATCGCCCGCTACATCCACACCACCGCCTCGGCCAACGGCAAGCGTGTGCAGGCCCTCGGCGGCGCGAAGAACCACATGCTGGTCCTCCCCGACGCCGACCTGGACGCGGCCGCCGACGCCGCCGTCTCCGCCGCGTACGGCTCGGCCGGCGAGCGCTGCATGGCCATCTCGGCGGTCGTCGCGGTGGGCGCGGTCGGTGACGAGCTGGTGGCGAAGATCCGCGAGCGCGCCGAGAAGATCGTGATCGGCCCCGGCACCGACCCGGTCTCCGAGATGGGCCCGCTGATCACCAGGGCGCACCGCGACAAGGTCGCCTCCTACGTCACGGGCGCCGCCGCCCAGGGCGCCGAGGTCGTCCTCGACGGCACCGGCCACACCGTCGAGGGCTACGAGGACGGCCACTGGATCGGCCTCTCCCTCCTCGACAAGGTGTCCACCGACTCCGACGCCTACCGCGACGAGATCTTCGGCCCGGTGCTGTGCGTGCTGCGCGCCGAGACCTACGAGGAGGGCGTGGCCCTCATCAACGCCTCCCCGTTCGGCAACGGCACCGCGATCTTCACCCGCGACGGCGGCGCGGCCCGCCGCTTCCAGCTGGAGATCCAGGCCGGCATGGTCGGCGTGAACGTGCCGATCCCGGTGCCGGTGGGCTACCACTCCTTCGGCGGCTGGAAGGACTCCCTCTTCGGCGACCACCACATCTACGGGAACGACGGCGTCCACTTCTACACCCGCGGCAAGGTCGTCACCACCCGCTGGCCGGACCCGGCGGATGCGCCCTCGGGCGTGGACCTGGGCTTCCCCCGCAACCACTGACCCCCGCAAGGCCGTTGCCCACGCGCCACCGCCCCGGGGTGGGGCGGTGGCGCGCCGCCGTCTCGGGCCCGCTGTCGTGAGATGACGGAAAATCAGAAGCGGGAGTACAGCAGCTTGTTCGGGGAGCCGGTGCGCGGGTCCGTGACCTTGCCGTTCGTCGCGTTGCCGACGATGGCGTCGCGGACCTGGGCCGGAGTGGCGGTCGGGTTGGCGGCCAGGTGGAGGGCGGCCACGCCCGCGGTGTGCGGAGCGGCCATGGAGGTGCCCGAGACGGTGCTGGTGGCCGTGTCGTTGTCCTTCCAGGCCGAGGTGACGTTCACACCGGGCGCGAAGACGTCCAGGCAGGTGCCGAAGTTGGAGAAGGAGGCCCGGCGGTCCGCGCTGTCCGTGGCGCCGACCGTGATCGCCTCGGGGACGCGGGCGGGTGAGTAGTTGCAGGCGTTCGCCGGCCAGCCCAGGATCGGTATGCCGTTGCCGGCCGCGACGGAGTAGCTGACGCCGGAGGCGATGGACCGCTTGACCGCGTTGTCCAGCGAGGTGTTGGCCCCGCCGCCGAGGCTCATGTTGGCGACGGCCGGCTTCTTCGCGTTGGCGGTCACCCAGTCGACGCCCGCGATGACGGCCGCGTTGGTGCCGGAGCCGTTGCAGTCGAGGACGCGGACCGCGATCAGGTTCACGCCCTTGGCGACACCGTAGGTCTTGCCGCCGACCGTGCCGGCGACATGGGTCCCGTGGCCCTGGCAGTCCTGCCCGTTCCGCCCGTCGCCCACGGTGTCCGTGCCGACGCTCGCCCGCCCGCCGAACTCGCTGTGGGAGGTGCGGATTCCGGTGTCGATGATGTAGGCGTTCACCCCGGCCGCCGGGGTGTCGTAGGTGTATGTGGTCGACAGCGGCAGATCGCGCTGGTCGATCCGGTCCAGGCCCCAGGTGGCGTTGGGCTGGGTGTCGTTGACGCGGACGATGGCGTTCTGCTCGACGTACGCCACGCGCGGATCGGCGGCCAGCGCCTTGGCCCGGGCCGGGGACATGGTGGCGGAGAAGCCCTGGAGCACGGTGCGGTAGGTGTGGCGGGCGGTGACTCCGAGGTCGGCGGCCCGGGTGGTGCCGTCCTTCAGGACGACGATCCAGCTGTTCTCGACGGCGGTGGCAGTGGGGGCGAGACGAAGGTCGCCGGCACTCGCGCTGTGCGCGGTGGGGGATGCGGCGAACTGGAGACCGGCCGCGAGGGCGACGGCGGGAACCAGTGTCCCGAGGCGGCGGACTGCTGCTCTCATCTCGTGCACCTGACCTTTCTTTGACCGTTCACGGACAAGGACGGCGTGCATCGTGCCAGGCGGAGCGGTTGCGTCGACCAGGGTCTCGTGATGTGACCTGTGCCACAAGATGAGTTCATGACAAAAACTGGCCTGCGGGGGTCTCAGCAACTCCGCTTTATCTGTGGGGAGTTGAGGTCTCCCGGACCGGTCCGGGAGCTGTGCAGCTGGGATGCCCGTGCCGTGAAGATCCGTTCGCCCCGTCCCGTACCGCGGTTGGTGTAGGCGGCGGCCGGTGTGTACTACCTGAGGAGGCCGTTCGGCTCCCCCCATCGGCAGCCGAGGGCCCCCGGGGATTCCGCTTAGGGTTCAGGCATGCAGATCCGACTTCCCCGGCCCGCCGCCCGGGGCCGCTGGCTCGCGGGCGTCGCGGCTTTCGCCGTCCTCGCGGGCGCGGGCACCTGGACCGCCGTCGCCGACGACTCCGACCCCGAGGTGCAGCGCGAGGACCGGGTCCACGACATGCCCGGCGCGAAGATCGACACCTCGTACTTCACCACCGGGGGCGACGCCCGCCGCCCCGCCGTCCTCATCGGCCACGGCTTCGGCGGCAGCAAGGACGATGTGCGCGCGCAGGCGGAGCAGCTCGCCCGCGACGGGTACGCGGTGCTGACCTGGTCCGCGCGCGGCTTCGGGAACTCCACCGGGCGGATCGGGCTGAACGACCCCGACCACGAGGTCAAGGACGTCTCCCGGCTGATCGACTGGCTCGCGGAGCGGCCCGAGGTCCGCCTCGACGGCGACGGCGACCCCCGGGTGGGGATCACCGGCTCCTCCTACGGCGGCGCGATCTCGCTGCTCGGGGCGGGGTACGACCGGCGGGTGGACGCGATCGCACCGCAGATCACGTACTGGAACCTCGCGGACGCGCTGTTCCCGGACGGGGTCTTCAAGAAGCTCTGGGCGGGGATCTTCTTCTCCACGGGTTCGGTGGCGGGCGGCGGCCTGCCGGGCGTCAACCCGCCCGGGGGTGAGCGGCCCGGCGGCGAGGCGCCGGCCGGCGAGCCGCCGTCGGGCGAACGCGCGGACGGCGCCGACGGCGCCGCGCGCTCGGGCGGCCGGGACGGTGGGGACGCGCAGGCGTCCGCCCCGGACCGGGCCGCCGGCACGGACGCGGCCGGCTCCGGAGCCGCCTCCCGCCCGGCGGCGGAGGGCGAAGCCGGTGCGGCCGGTGGCGGCAGCGCCGACCGGGCCGCCGGCACGGACACCGCCCGCCCGGACCGGGCCGCGGCGGCGAGTGACGACGCCCCCGCGCGCGACGACGCCCGCGCCGACGACAAGGCCCCCGCGCGCGACGACGCCCCCGCCGGCCCCGACGGCAACCGTGCCGCGGGCACCGCCACTCCCGCCAGCCCCGACGACGCCCGCGCCGACGACAAGGCCCCCGCGCGCGACGACGCCCCCGCCGGCCCCGACGGCAACCGTGCCGCGGGCACCGCCACTCCCGCCAGCCCCGACGACGCCCGCGCCGACGACAAGGCCCCCGCGCGCGACGACGCCCCCGCCGGCGACCGCGCCGCCACTCCCGCCAACCCCGCCGGCTGCGGCCGCTTCGCGCCCGAGCTGTGCGCGATGTACGAGCGCGTCGCCGTCGCCGGGCAGCCCGACGCGGCGGCGCGGAAGCTGCTGGAGGCGCGCAGCCCCTCCGCCGTCGGCGACCGGATCGACGTCCCGACCCTGATCGTCCAGGGCCAGTCCGACTCCCTCTTCCCGCTCTCCCACGCCGACGCCATCGCCACGGCCGTCGCCCGCAACGGCGGCCCCGTCGCCGTCGACTGGATCGCGGGCGGGCACGACGGCGGCGACCGGGAGACCGCCCGTGTCGAGGGCCGGATCGGCGCCTGGTTCGACCGCCACCTCAAGGGCGACGAGAGCGCGGACACCGGCCCCGCCTTCCGCGTCAGCCGCACCGGCGGAGTCGACTCCACCGACGGGCAGGCCACCCTGCGCGGCGCGAGCGCCGACCGCTACCCGGGGCTCTCCGCCGGCCCCCGCGAGTTCCCCCTCGCCGGCCGTGAGCAGACCTTCAGCAACCCGGCCGGCGCCACCCCGCCCGCCATCTCCGCCGTCCCCGGCCTCAGCGGCGGCGCGGGCGCGCTCTCCTCGCTCGGCGTCGGCCTCTCCCTCGACTTCCCCGGCCAGTACGCGGCCTTCACCTCCGGCCCCGTCGACCGGGCCGTCCGCGTCACCGGCTCGCCGCGCGTCACCGCCACCGTCGGCTCGGACACCGGCGACGCCGTGCTCTTCGCCAAGGTCTACGACGTGGGCCCGGACGGGCGGCAGCAGGTGCTGCCCTCCCAACTCGTCGCCCCCGTACGCGTCGAGGACGCCGGCGAGGGCCGGAAGGTCACCCTGACCCTCCCGGCCGTCGACCACGAGATCGACGCCGGGCACCGGCTGCGGCTCGTGCTCTCCGCGACCGACCTCGGCTACGCCTCGCCCGCCGAGCCCGCCGCGTACACCGTCTCCCTGGACGGCCCGCTGGCCGTGCCCACCGCGCCCGCCGTGACCACCCGGGCCACCGGCTTCGCCTCCTGGGTGTGGGCCCTGCCGCTGGGCGGCGCGCTCCTCGCCGCCGTCCTGCTGGTCACCGCGCGCCGCCGGGCCGCCGCCCCCGCGCCCGACCCGGAGCGGGCGGACGTCCCGCTGGAGATCACCGGCCTGACCAAGCGCTACGCCGGGTCCTCGGACCGGTACGCGGTCCGGGACCTCTCCTTCCGGGTCGAGAAGGGCCAGGTCCTCGGCCTCCTCGGGCCGAACGGCGCGGGCAAGACCACCACCCTGCGGATGCTGATGGGCCTCATCCGGCCCGACGAGGGCGAGATCCGCGTCTTCGGCCACGCGATCCGGCCGGGCGCGCCCGTGCTCTCCCGGGTCGGCGCGTTCGTCGAGGGTGCGGGCTTCCTGCCGCACCTGTCCGGGCGGGAGAACCTGGAGCTGTACTGGCGGGCCACCGGCCGCCCCGCCGAGGACGCGCACCTGGCGGAGGCACTGGAGATCGCCGGCCTCGGCGACGCCCTCGCCCGCGCCGTGCGCACCTACTCCCAGGGCATGCGGCAACGGCTCGCCATCGCGCAGGCCATGCTCGGTCTGCCGGACCTGCTGATCCTCGACGAGCCGACGAACGGACTCGACCCGCCGCAGATCCGCGAGATGCGGGACGTGATGATCCGGTACGCGGCCGGGGGCCGGACCGTCATCGTCTCCAGCCACCTCCTCTCGGAGGTCGAGCAGTCCTGCACGCACCTGGTGGTCATGGACCGCGGACGGCTGGTCCAGGCCGGGCCGGTCGCCGAGATCACCGGCGAGAGCGACACCCTGCTGGTCACCGTCGACGGCGAGCTGCCCGACCCGGTGGTCGAGAAGTTCGCCGCGCTGCCGGGCATCGGCTCGGTCGCGCGGGTGGACGAGGGGCTGCTGGTGCGACTGGACGGCACGAGCGCCACCGCGATGATCGCCGAACTGGTCCGGCTCGACGTCCCGGTCACGGGCGTCGGCCCGCACCGCCGCCTGGAGGACGCGTTCCTCACCCTGATCGGAGGCTCCGCATGAGCACGCCCGCAGTCCGGTCCGCCGACGCGGACACCGGCGGCGCCGACGGCCCTTCCGGGGCCGGGAGCGCCCCCGGCGCCGGGGCGGCGACCGCCGCCGGCTACCGGCCCGGGCACACCCTGCCGCTGCGGGTCGAGGCCGTCCGGCAGCTCAAGCGGCGCCGCACGCAGGTCATGGCGGGCATCCTGACCGCCCTGCCGTTCATCCTGATCGCCGCGTTCGCCATCGGCGGCAGCCCCGACGAGGACGGCGGCGGCAGCCGGATCAACCTGATGGACACGGCGACGGCGTCCGGCGCGAACTTCGCCGCCACCTGCCTGTTCGTCTCGGCCGGCTTCCTGCTGGTGATCCCGGTGGCGCTGTTCCACGGCGACACCGTCGCCTCGGAGGCGAGCTGGTCCTCACTGCGCTACCTGCTGGCCGCGCCCGTCCCCCGTACCCGCCTGCTCTGGTCCAAGCTCGCGGTCGCGCTCTCCTTCAGCGCGGCGGCCATGGTCCTGCTCCCCCTGGTCGGCCTGGCGGCGGGCACCGTCGCCTACGGCTGGGGCCCGCTGAAGCTGCCCACCGGCGGTTCGCTGGCGGCCGCGGACTCGCTGGGGCGGCTCGCGGTGGTCGTCGCCTTCGTCTTCGTCTCCCAACTGGTCACCGCGGGGCTCGCGTTCTGGCTGTCCACCAAGACCGACGCACCACTCGGCGCGGTCGGCGGCGCGGTCGGCCTCACCATCGTGGGCAATGTCCTCGACGCGGTGACCGCCCTCGGCGACTGGCGCGAAGTCCTCCCCGCCCACTGGCAGTTCGCCTGGATCGACGCCCTCCAGCCGCAACTGGAGTGGTCCGGGATGGTCAAGGGCGCGTCGGTGTCGGTGACGTACGCGCTGGTGCTGTTCGCGCTGGCGTTCCGGAACTTCTCGCGCAAGGACATCGTGTCGTAGGGCGCGCGACGCGGCGAAGAGTTCGTACCGGGGCCTGTCCCCACCCCGTTGCCGCATCGAGACGCTTCCGCAACCCTCTCGACGGCTCCGTCCGGCGTTCTCGCACGTCACATTCACCAGTGCCGACTACGCGAGGGGGATGCGGGATGACGTTCCGTGGGGAGACGCACAGCGGGCGGGGAAGCAGGGCAGGGCGGGCCGCGGTGGCGGTGGTGCTGGCGGCGGGGGCGGCGCTGACGGCGGCCTGCTCCGGGGCCGGGTCCGGCAGTTCGGACGCCGCGGGGAACCGCGAGGCGGCCCCCGTGGTACCCGACGGGGGGAACGGCGCGCCCGCCACCGGGGCGCCGGACGGGGCGGCCCGGGAGGACGCCGCGCCGGAGAAGGAGCGCGAGAAGGCGCCGCCCGCCGACTACCTGTCCACCTTCGCGCTCGACGTGGACACCGCCTCGTACCACTACACGCGGCGGGTGCTGAAGGACGGCGGGACGCCCCGGCCGGACCAGGTGCGGCCGGAGGAGTTCGTCAACAGCTTCCGCCAGGACTACCCGAGGCCGAAGGGCAACGGTTTCTCCGTGACGGTCGACGGGGCACGGCCGGGCGGTGGGACGGAGGCCGCGTCCGAGGGCGAGATCAAGGACGGCGGGAGCGGCGACGAACCCCACGGCTCGGCTGCCGCCGGCGACTCCTGGTCCCTGGTCCGGGTCGGACTGGCCACGGCCCCCGCCCCCGACCCGCGTGAACGCCCGCCCGCCGCGCTCACCTTCGTGGTCGACGTCTCCGGCTCGATGGGGGAGCCGGGACGGCTCGACCTCGTGCAGAAGTCCCTCGGCACGCTCACCGACCAGCTCCGCGACGACGACTCGATCGCCGTGGTCACCTTCAGCGGCGAGGCCGAGACCGTGCTGCCGATGACCCGGCTCAAGGGCAACCGCGACCGCGTGCACGGCCTCGTCGAGGACCTGGCCCCCGGCTCGTCCACCAACGTGGAGGACGGGGTCACCACCGGCTACGACACCGCCGTCGAGGGCCACCGCAAGGGCGCCACCAACCGGGTCGTGCTGCTCTCCGACGCGCTCGCCAACACCGGCTCCACCGAGGCGGACACCATCCTGGAGCGGATCGAGGACGCCCGCCGGGAGCACGGCATCACCCTCTTCGGCGTCGGTGTGGGCAGCGACTACGGGGACGCGCTGATGGAACGCCTCGCGGACAGGGGGGACGGGCACACCACCTATGTCTCCACCCCCGAGGACGCCCGCAAGGTCTTCGTCGACCAGCTCCCCGCGCACATCGAGCTGAAGGCGCGGGACGCCAAGGCGCAGGTCGCCTTCGACCCGGCGACCGTCCGGCAGTTCAAGCTCATCGGATACGAGAACCGGGCCGTCGCCGACGAGGACTTCCGGAACGACCGCGTGGACGGCGGCGAGGTCGGACCCGGGCACACGGTGACCGCCCTGTACGCGGTGCGGCTGCGGGAGGGCGCGCGCGGGCACGTCGCCACGGCCACGGTCCGCTGGCTGGACCCGAAGACCCGCGCGCCGCACGAGGAGTCGGGCTCGGTGGAGACCGGTGAGGTGGACGGGAAGCTGTGGGGCGGGGCGTCGGAGCGATTCCAGGTGACCGCGGTGGCCGCGTACTTCGCCGAGTCCCTGCGCGGTGGGACGCTCCCGGGCGCACCGGGGCTGGAGACCCTGGAGCGCCGGGCCCGGTCGCTGGCCGCCGCGACGGAGGACGAGGCGGTGGCGGACCTGGCCGACGCGATCGGGCAGGCGTCCCGCCGGACGGCGGACTGACGCTGGCCGGACTGACGCTGGCCGGACTGTCGCGCACCGGACCGTCGGTGGCGGGCGCGGCAGGTGGCGGTGGGCGGCCCGTGGCGGTGGGCGGCCCGTGGCGCGGGGGCTCCGCGCCACGCACGCGCCACGGGCCCGGGACCTGCCCGCCGCCGCGCCGGTCGACCCGGGCAGCGGGCGGGTCTCCGGCGCGTCATGATGTGGCGCATGCCGACCCTGCTGCTCGCCCTCGCCGTCGTCTCCACCGGCCTCTACGCCGGCTTCATGCTGATCTTCCTGACCGGTGTGATGCCCGGCCTCGCCCGGCTGACCGACGAGCAGTTCGTGCCCGCGATGCGGCGCCTCAACGAGACCGTCCCGCGCGGGGTGTTCCTCCTCGTCTTCGGGGCGGTGGTGGTCTTCCCGGCCGCCGCGCTCTTCGTCCCCGAGGACGGGCGGGGCGCGGCGGACCGCTGGCTGGTCGCCGCCGCCCTGGTGTGCGCGGTGCTGAACCATGTCGTCACCATCACCGGCAACATCCCCCTCAACAACGCCCTGGCTGCCTCAAAGCACGCGTCCCCGCCGGTCCCGGACCGGCAGGTGCGGGCCGCGTTCGAGGGCCGGTGGAACCGCTTCCACCTCGTCCGCACCCTGCTGATCCTGGCCTCCTTCGGGCTCCTGGCCGCCGTCGCGGTCCGCTGAGCCGGGTGCCCGCCGGCGCGTCGCACGGGCCCGCTGTCGAGCGTTCCCCCAGCGGTCCTGCACCGGCGCACGGCAGTGTGGGCCGCCGACAGGGCCCACAGGAGCGGTCCTCGCGAAGGGAGTTGCCATGTCGGAGTCGGTCGGTACGGACAGCGCCGCGGCGGCCGGAGGGATCGGCACCCTGCACCGGCCCGTGTCCGGGGACCTCTACGCCGAGGTGCAGACGTTCTACGCACGGCAGATGCGCAAGGTGGACGCCCTCGACATCGCCGGGTTCGCCGACACCTTCACCGAGGACGGCGAGGTCGTCCACGCGGGTGGCCAGCGGCAGCAGGGGCGTGCGGAGATGATCGCCGGGATGCGGGCCGCGCTGCCGCGCTACCGGGACATCGCGGTCCGGCACTGGTTCGGCCACCTGCTGATCGAGACCGACCCGGCGGACGAGGACACGATAAGGGTCTCCTACTACACCCTGGTCACCCAGACCGACCGCGAGGGCAAGGTGTCCTTCCAGCCGACGTTCACCGTGGACGACGTCCTGGTGCGTGTCGACGGCCGGCTGCTGACGCGGTCCCGGGTCATCCACCGTGACACGCCCGTCGAGCCCCCTGCTGCCTGATCACCTTCCCGTCTCATGGGTGAGGGGCCCCGCGGGGCCCCTCACCCATGAGACGTACCGTCAGTCGATGCCCCGGCAGATGTGCGGCTCGCTCCCGTCGTCGTCCGGGTCGCCCGCGAGGATCCGCGGCTCCCACAGGAACTCCCCCGCCGGCGCCGTCCGGCTCCGGGTGACCGCCACCGGGGCCTCTGTGCGGCGCTCCAGCACGCTGGTCGCTGTCATGTCCCTCTCCTTCCGGTCGTGCTCGGTCCGCTCGGTGCGCGCTCCTCCCGTCCGCTCCCGGCTGCCGTGTCCCGGCCGCCGTTCCTCGCATGCCGTGTCCCGAATGCCGTGTCCCGGCAGCCGTGCCGTGCTCAGGCGTGGCAGGCGGGGAGCCCACCGTGGAAGGCCACCATCTCCTTGAAGGAGGCGGCCACGTCGATCCGCGCGCCGGGCGGCAGACCGCCCAGTTCCGCGTAGGCCCGGTGCAGGTTCCCCACCAGCCGCTCCGGGTCGGCCAGGGAGGCGAAGGCGCCCGCGTCGGCCCGTTCGGCGGCCTCCAGCGGGGTGAGCCCCTCGCGCCGGCCGTCCTCCGCGAGCCGCTGGATCCAGCGCAGATACGCCTCCGTGGCGTCGATGAGCTCCACCCCGCCGACCGGCCCGTGACCCGGGACGACCACCTCGGGGCGGAGCGAGCGCAGCCGGTCGAGCGCCTGGAAGGAGCCGGAGATCGAGCCCATCAGGACGTACGGGGTGACGCCCGACCACACCACGTCGCCGGTGAACAGCACCGAGCGCTCCGGGACCCAGGCCACCACATCGTTGGCGGTATGTGCCGGGCCCACATGGAGGAGTTCCACCCGCAGGTCCTCGGCCCGCAGGGTCAGCGCGCCGCGGAAGGTGAGGGTGGGCAGGGTCAGGGGGGTCTCGCCCCAGGCCACGTCCGGCCAGAGCTGCCGCAGGCCGAGGCCCGCCTCCTCGGTGTCGGCGCGGGTGCCCTCGTGGGCGACGATCACCGCACGGGGGGCGAACTGGCCGTTGCCGAAGGTGTGGTCGCCGTGGAAGTGGGTGTTGACCACGAAGTCGGGGCCGCCCGGCACGATCCGCTCGACCTCCTCGCGCAGCCGCCGGGTCCGGGCCTCGGTCGCCGCCGTGTCGACCAGGACGCTGCGGCCCCGGCCCGCGACCAGTCCCGCGTTGTTGAGGCACCAGCCGCCGTCGGGCTGGACGAAGGCGTACACCCCCTCGGCCACCTCCGTCAGGGACGGCGGCACCGCCGCGGGGGCGGCGGGGGTGACCGGGGTGGTGTCGGTGTCGGTGCTCATGCGGCGGCCTCCGGCCGGGACGGGGGCAGCCTCTCGAAGCGGCCCTGGTGGAAGACGAGGGGGGCGGACGCGCGCGGTCCGCAGGTCAGCGCCACGACCCGGCCGAGGAAGAGCACATGGTCGCCCGCCTCGTGCGCGGTGTGCAGCACGCATTCGAGGGACGCCTCGGCCGCCGGGAGGACCGCGTGGCCGCTGGCGCCCCGGACCGCGCCGAGCCGGCGCATCGCGGCCCGGCCCTCCGGTCGCCCGGAGCGGCTGAACTCCTTTGCCAGTTCGCGCTGTTCCTCGCCCAGCACGTTCACGGCGAAGCCGCCGCCGTCGGCGATCAGCGGGCGCAGCCGCCCCTCGGAGCGCACCGAGACCAGGATCAGCAGCGGGTCGAGCGAGACGGAGGTCAGGCTGTTGAGCGTCATGGCCGCGGTGTCGTCGCCGCTGCCGTGGGTGAGCAGGGCGACCCCGGTGGGGAAGCGGCCGATCGCCGCGCGGTACGCGGCGGGGTCGGGCGCCTCACCGGGCACGCCCGGCACCGCGCCGGGCGTGCCCGGTGCGGTGCCGGGCGTGGTGCCCGGCGCGGTGGTGCCCGGCGCGGTGGTGCCCGGCGTTGTGTGCGGCGCGCCCAGGGGTGCGGCGCGCGGAGTGGGGCGTGCGGTGGTGCGCGGGGTGGTGAGGGGGCTCATGGGGGCGGCTCCGTTTCTGCTCGCGCGGCCGGCCGGGTGCGGGCGCGGGAGCCCATCAGTAGTTGCCGAGGCCGCCGCAGACGTTCATCGCCTGCGCGGTGATGGAGGCGGCCGTGTCGGACACCAGGTAGCCGACCAGTCCGGCGACCTCCTCCGGGGTGGAGTAACGGCCCAGCGGGATCTTGGCGTTGAACTTCTCCTGGATCTCCTGCTCGCTCACCCCGAAGTGGCCCGCGTAGCCCTGGCGCACCCGCTGGGCCATCGGCGTCTCCACGTACCCGGGGCAGACGGCGTTGACCGTGATGCCGGACTGTGCAAGCTCCTTGCCGACCGCCTTGGTGAAGCCGATGACGCCGTGCTTGGACGCCGAGTAGGGGGCCGCCAGCTCCACGCCCTGCTTGCCGCCGGTGGAGGCGATGTTGACGATCCGGCCCCAGTCGCCGTCCCGCATCAGGCCGGTGGACAGCACCTCGCGGGTGACCCGGAAGGTGGCGTTCAGGTTGGTCTCGATCACGTCGTCCCACAGGCCGTCGGCTATCTCGGCGGTGACCCCGCCGCCGCCCCGGCCCGCGTTGTTGACCAGGATGTCGATGCGGCCGTACTCGGCGACGGCGGCCCGGACCGCGGCGCCGATCTGCTCGACGGAGGTCACGTCGCACACCGTGCCGGCCACCTCCAGCCCTTCGCCGCGCAGCCGCTTGACGAGGGCGCGTACGCTCTCCTCGCTGCGGGCCACGCCGAAGACGGCGGTGCCCTGGCGGGCCAGCAGTTCGGTCACCGCGAGACCGATCCCGCTGGTGGCCCCGGTCACGAAGGCGACGCGGCGCACCGCGCGCTCCTTGGCCGCTCCCTGGTCCGCACCCTGCTCGGTCGCCCGCTCGGTCCGCTGCTCGGTCGTCATCGCGTCTCTCCCCTGTTCGTCGGCTCGGCGCCGTGGTGGGGACGACCGTGAACCCGCAACCTTGCGGACCGCTCGGCCCGGGCCGGAGTACCGCTGGGGCCCCTCGCGGCACCCGCCCCCTCGACCGGTGTTCCACGCGGGGTCCACGCCCGGTCCAGCGCGATCGGTGAGCGTCGGGTCGTCCAGCGTCGGACCTACCGAGGAGGGCGTGTGCCCGAGCAGCAGACGATTCCTGACGTGAGGAAGTCGGTGACCGTGGCGGCCACGCCCGAGCACTGCTTCAAGGTGTTCACCGAGCGCCCCAAGGACTGGTGGCCGCCGAGCCACGTCCTGCTGAAGAAGGAGCGGGTCGGCCTGGCCTTCGAGCCTGGTGTGGGCGGCCACTACTACGAGTGGGACGTCGAGGGGAACCGCATCGACTGGGGCCGGGTCCTGGAGTGGGAGCCGGGCCGCCGGCTCGTCATGACCTGGCGTATCGACGCCAACTGGCAGTCCATCCCGGACGACGAGCGGGCCAGCCGTATCGAGGTCGACTTCACGCGGGTGGACGACACCCACACCCGGGTCGAGCTGGCGCACGTCGCCCTGGAGCGCCACGGCGAGGGCGCCGACCGCATCTTCAAGGCCCTGGACGGACCGAGCCCCGGCGAGACGCTGGAGCTGTTCGCCAAGGCGATCTGAACCGGCGGGCGCCGCGGCGGCCCGGGGCTCCCGGCCCCGGGCCCCGCGCGCCGTACCGGCACCGAACCCGCGCGCCGTACCGGCACCGAACCCGCGCGCCGTACCGGCACCGAACCCGCGCGCCGTACCGGC
>NZ_KB897778.1:289124-611392 GCF_000377145.1 Streptomyces sp. CNT372
CCCGCGCGCCGTACCGGCACCGAACCCGCGCGCCGTACCGGCACCGAACCCGCGCGCCGTACCGGCACCGAACCCGCGCGCCGTACCGGCCCCGTCGCAAGGCACCCGCGCGAGCCGCCCCACCCCCACCCCGATCCGTTCCCCAGCCAGGAGGTCACGAGGATGTCCGCCGACGACATACAGCAGCCGGACACCGGCACGGTCACCGTCGCCGCCGAGGCCGTGCGCGCCCTCGCGGCCCGCCACGCCGCCGACGCCGACAGCAGCCGCAAGCTCGCCCGCGAGGTCGCCGACGCGGTCCGCGACGCCGGGTTCGCCCGTCACTTCGTCGGCCGCGAACACGGCGGCAGCGAAGGCACGTTCGCGGAGCTGACCGAGGCGGTCGCCACCGTCGCCCGGTCCTGCGCGTCCACCGCCTGGTACGCCTCGCTGGCCGCCTACTCCGGCCGGATCGCCTCCCACCTTCCGCGGGAGGGCCGCGAGGCCCTGTGGGCCGACGGCCCGGACACCGTGATCGCCACCGCCCTGATGCCCGCCGGCCGGGCCGTCCGCGCCGAGGGCGGCTGGCGGCTGACCGGACGCTGGGGATACGTCAGCGGCATCGACTTCGCCGACTGGGCCCTGGTCTGCGCCGTCGTCCCGGCCGCCGGCGGCGAAGGGCCGCCCGCCATGCGGTTCTTCGCCCTCCCGTGGGGCACCTGGACCGTCGACAACACCTGGGACAGCGTCGGCATGCGGGCCACCGGCAGCCACACCGTCAACGTCCAGGACATCCTGGTCGCCGACCACCTCTCCTTCGACCGGACCGAACTCCTCACCGGCCGCAACAGCTCCTCCGACCGGCCCGTCCACAACGTGCCCCTCCAGGCCGTCGCCGGACTGCCCTTCGTCGCCCCCGTCGTCGGCTCCGCCCTCGGCGCCCTGGACGCGGCCGCCGCGACCGTCACCGGCCGCCGCCGGACCCCCGCCAACGAGGTGAAGCTCGTCCGCGCGGCCGGTCTGATCGCCGCGGCCCGGCTCCTCGTCGAGGAGAACGCCGCCACCGCCGACACCCACCGGCTCGACCGCGGCCTGCTGGCCCGTGCCGAGCGCAACGCCACCACCGCCGCCGAGATCCTCCGCGACGCGGCCGGGCTGCTCGTCGCCCTCGCGGGCACCGGCGGACTCGGCGAGGCCCATGAACTCCAGCGCCACTGGCGGGACATCACCTCCGCCACCAGCCATGTCGCGCTCCAGTACGAGACCTCCGCGGCGAAGAGCCACGCCACCGCGCTCCTGGGCCCCGCCCCGGAGTGAGGCGCAGGCCGCGCGGCCCGGGGCCCGCCGGCCCCACCCCCTCCGGGCGGCGGCGCCCTGCCCGTCCGACCACCCCACCCACCGACCCGCTCGCTCAGGGAGCACGCGCGCCCGGCGGATCCGTACGGCGGCTCCCGGAACCACCGTTCCGGGAGGCCCCAATGGACCGGGGGACGTCCGGCCGCCGCCGGACACCCCGGGGCCGGGCACACCCCAGCCGCTTGACCACCCATAGGAGCCTGCCATGTCCACCGCCGTCCACGCGGGGCCCGCCGGCGCGGGAACCCTGCTGCGCCCGCCGTCCACGGCCCTGCCGCCCGGGGCCCTCCCGCCGTCCCCCGACACCGGCCCGCCGCTGGCGCCCCGCCTCGCCCGCTCCGCCGCGGCCACCGGCGCGGGGGCGTTCATCCGGACCGAGGAGATCGCCGACTGGTTCGAGGAACGCAGACGCGCCCACCACTTCGCCGTCCGGCGCATCCCCTTCGCCGAGCTCACCGGCTGGTCCTTCCGGCCCGGCACCGGGAACCTCGGCCACGACAGCGGACGGTTCTTCACCGTCGAGGGGCTGCGGGTCGGCGTCGACGGCGGACCGTACCGGAGCTGGCAGCAGCCCATCATCAACCAGCCCGAGGTCGGCGTCCTCGGCATCCTGGCCAAGGAGTTCGACGGCGTCCTGCACTTCCTGATGCAGGCCAAGATGGAGCCCGGCAACCCGAACCTGCTCCAGCTCTCGCCCACGGTCCAGGCCACCCGCAGCAACTACCTCAAGGTCCACCGGGGCGCCTCCGTCCCCCATCTGGACCGCTTCCTGGAGCCCGAGCGGACCGGCGGACGCGTCCTCGCCGACGCCCTCCAGTCCGAGCACGGCGCCTGGTTCTTCCGCAAGAGCAACCGGAACATGATCGTCGAGATCTTCGACGACATCCCTCCGCACGACGACTTCCGCTGGCTCACCCTCGGCCAGATCGGCGAACTCCTGCACCGCGAGAACTTCGTCAACATGGACGCTCGTTCCGTCCTCGCAGGCGCCCCGATCACCGACCCCGCCGACCCGGCCGACCTCGGGGCGGTCCGCTCCGGCACCGAGCTGCTGTCCTGGTTCGCCGCCGAACGCTCCCCGTACGTCCTCGCCGAGCGCATCCCGCTCGACGGGCTGGAGGGCTGGCGGCGCGACGACTGGCACCTGGAACGCGACGACCAGCGCTTCTTCCGGGTGGTCGCGGTCGCCGTGCAGGCCGGCAGCCGGGAGGTCACCGGCTGGAGCCAGCCGCTGATCGAGCCCATCGGCCGAGGCGTCGCCGCCTTCGTCGTGCGCCGCTTCCATGGCGTTCCGCACGTCCTGGTGCAGGCCCGCACCGAGGCCGGGCTCAACCACGGGGTGGAACTCGCGCCGACCGTGCAGTGCGTCCCCGAGAACCACGCCCAGCTCTCCGGCGACGACCGTCCGCTCTTCCTCGACACCGTGCTCGGCGCGAGCCAGGACCGCGTCCACTACGAGGCCGTCCTCTCCGAGGAGGGCGGACGCTTCCTCGACGCGGAGAGCCGCTATCTGATCGTCGAGGCGCCCGAAGCGGCGGCCGACGGCCGGTCCGAGGTCCCGGACGTCCCGCCGCCCGGCTACCAGTGGGCCACCCCCGCCCAGCTCGGCGCACTCGCCCGGCACGGCTACTACCTCAACGTCCAGGCCCGCACGCTGCTCTCGGTCATCGGCAGCGGCGCGGCGGGCCCGGCACTGAACCCCCGAAGTCCGTACGGAGGAACCTCATGACCGAAGCAGCCCGGCCCACCGCACCCGTCCCCCGGGCAGGCAGGCGGGAATGGACCGGACTCGCCGTCCTGGCGCTGCCCACCCTGCTGATCTCGATGGACGTCACGGTCCTGTACCTGGCCGTCCCGCAGCTCAGCGCCGACCTGGCCCCCAGCAGCTCCCAGCTGCTGTGGATCCTGGACGTCTACGGCTTCCTCGTCGCGGGCTTCCTGATCGCCATGGGCGTCATCGGCGACCGGATCGGACGGCGGCGGCTCCTGCTGGTCGGCGCCGCCGCGTTCGGCGTCGCGTCCCTGGTCGCGGCCTGGTCGACGAGCGCGGAGATGCTCATCGCCAACCGGGCGCTGCTGGGCATCGCGGGCGCCACCCTGATGCCGTCCACGCTGGCCCTGATCCGCAACATGTTCCAGGACCCGCGCCAGCGCACGGGCGCCATCGCCGTGTGGATGTCCAGCTTCACCGTCGGCATGACCCTGGGCCCGCTGGTCGGCGGCGCCCTGCTGGAGCACTTCTGGTGGGGCTCGGTCTTCCTGCTCGGCGTCCCGCCGATGCTCCTGCTGCTGGTCGTCGGCCCGATCCTGCTGCCCGAGTACCGCGACCCGGCGCCGGGGCGCCTCGACGTGCCCAGTGTGGCGCTGTCGGTGGCCGCCATGATCGGCCTGGTGTACGGCGTCAAGGAACTGGCCAAGGACGGCCTCGCCCCGGTGCCGGCGCTGGTCCTGGCGACGGGCCTGCTCCTCGGGTACGTCTTCGTGCGCCGGCAGCGCGCCCTCACCGACCCGCTGCTCGACCTGCGGCTCTTCGCGGACCGCGCGTTCAGTGCCTCGCTGACCACGCTGACGCTGTCGCTGTTCGCGATGTCCGGACTGTTCTTCTTCCTGTCCCAGTACATGCAACTCGTGCTGGGGCTCTCGCCGTTCGAGGCGGGTCTGTGGACGCTGCCGCAGACAGCCGCGATGATCGGGGCCGCGGCGGTGACCCCGGCCCTGGTCAAGCGGTCCCGGCCGGCCTTCGTGATGGGCGGCGGCCTGGTCGTCGCGGCGGTCGGCTTCCTGATGTTCACCCTGCTGGACGGCTCCGACGACCTGGGGCTGATGGCCGCGGGCACGGTGGTCTTCGCGCTGGGGATCAGCCCGATGTCGATCCTGGGCGTCGACATGATCGTGGGCGCGGCGCCGCCCGAGCGCGCGGGGGCCGCCTCCGCGATCTCGGAGACCAACCAGGAGTTCGGCATGGCGATCGGCGTCGCCGTCCTCGGCAGCGTCGGTACGGCGGTGTACCGGGCGCAGCTCACGGACACGATGCCGTCCGGAGTGCCGGAGGCGGTCGCGGAGACCGCCCGGGACACCCTCGGCGGCGCCCTCGGCGCGGCGGGCTCCCTGCCGGGTGACGCGGGCGCGGCCCTGGTCGCGGCGGCGCGGGCCGCCTTCGTGGACGGGCTGCACGTGAACGCGGTCATCGGCGCGGTGCTGGTGGTGCTGGCGGCCGTCCTCGTCGTCCTGATGCTCCGGGACGTGGAGCCGGTCGACCCGGAAACGGCGGAGGCGGCGGCCGCGGAGGCGGCAGCCGGGGGACGCCCGGCCGACTCGGACCGGGCTCCCGCGGAGGCGTCCGCCGGGCCGGGTGACGCGGGGACACCGGCGTCCCCGGACCCGGCGCACCGCTCGGACGTCCCCGTCTGACGCGCCCCGTCCTGATACGGGCCCCGTTACCGGCCCCGGCCCCGACCCCGAGCTCCCCGGGGTCGGGGCCACGGGCGTTGCGGGCGCGGCCGAGGGCGTCGGGGGTGGGCGCTCGTACGTCGAGCGGGCTGTGGGTCCGGGCCGGGCGTCCGCCCCGGGCGCGACCAGGGGCGAGCGCCCCCGCCGGGGAGACCGTCCGCGGGTTCCGGGCCGGGCGTCGGCCCCGTTCCGGGCCGGCGAGTGGGCCGAAGGGCGCGCGGGTGCCGCAAGGGAGGCCGCGCGCAGGCGCCGAGGAACGAGGTGCCGAGCACGGCAGACCGTCGGGACCCGCTGAAAGCGCCCGGAGGCGAACCGAGCCCTCAAGAAGAAGCAGCGGCCCGTGCTCGCAGGGAGACGTGCTTGGTGCGCAGGACACGGCCGGTGGTGCTGTCGCGGACCACGGAGGTGCCCGTGCTGTGGAAGGTGTCCCCGTCGAGGACGGCCAGTTGGTCGATGTCCACCCAGGCGACGCATGCGCCCCCCGCCGGGCCGCGCTCGTCGTAGAGGGGTTCCGCGACGCGGAAGGCGAAGCTCCCCGGCCCGGCCGGGTCCCAGTGGCCGGCGCCGCCGGTGGAGAGGAAGGCGCGGCCGTCCGCGGTGAGGTGGAGGACCACCTCCGAGGTCTCCGTCCCCCGGTGCACCCTGGCCGCCCAGGCTCCGACGGGCGCGGTCGCGGGGAGGTCGGCGTGGAGGGCGGCGCGGGGTTCCGTACGCGAGGTGGTTGCCATGGGTCCAGCGTCACGCAGCCACCTCGAACGCCTGTCGAGCCCCCGTTGAATTCCGGCCATCGGACAGCCATGTTCCGGCCATCGTGGTCAAGCGCCGAGTGCCGAGCGCGGAGTGCCGAGTGCCGAGCGCGGAACGCCGTACGCCGGAACGCCCTACGCCGGGAAGCCGGGAAGCCGGGACGCCGTGCGCCGGGAAGCCGGGCCGCCCCTCGGGGCGGCCCGGCTTCCCGGTCCGGATACGGCCGGGCCGTCGCCGCTACTGCGGCTGCCGCGCCCGCTGGAACGCCTTCAGGTCGAAGTCCGGCCCGGCCACCTCCGCCGGCCCCGGCAGCGCCTCCCCGCCCTCCGCCAGAAGCCGGCGGGTGATCATGTGGTCGGCGGGGCGGTTGACCGACTCCGTGCCGAGCAGCCGCTCCCCGGCGAAGCAGAACACCGAGAAGCGCCCGCCGGCCACGTCCCCGGACACCACCGTGCGGTCGTGCCCGGCGGTGATGCCCGCGAGCTGCACCCGCAGCCCGCACTGCTCGGTCCAGAACCACGGCACCGCGGCGTACGGCCCCGGCGCGTCCCCGCAGATCGCGCCCGCCACGCTGCGCGCCTGGTCGGAAGCGTTCTGCACGGACTCCAGCCGCAGCGGGCGGCCCGCGTGCGGGCTCGGGAAGCGGGCGCAGTCCCCGATCGCGTACACGGACCGGTCCGCAGTCCGCAGCGTCGCGTCGACGAGGACGCCGTCGCCCACCGGAAGCCCCGCGTCCGCGGCGAGTTCGGTACGCGGCAGGACGCCGACGCCCATCACGACCACGTCCGCCGCGACGCGCTCCCCGCCGTCCAGCTCGGCGACCCGCACCCGGCCGGCGCCGTCGCCGTGCAGGGCCAGGACCTCGCGGCGGGTCAGGATCCGGGTGCCCCGGGCGCGGTGCTCGGCGGTCAGGTGCTCGGCCAGGGCCGCGCTGGCGGACCGCTCCATGACCCGCGCCCCCGCCTCGACGACCGTGACCTCCAGGCCCAGCAGCCGTGCCGTGGAAGCGAGTTCGAGCCCGACGAAGCCCGCGCCGACGACCAGAAGCTGCGCCCCGGGCCGCAGTTCCGCGCGCAGCGCGAGGGCGTCCCGCAGATCGCGCAGGGTGTGCACGCCGGCCAGCGAGGCGCCGGGCAGCGGCAGCACCCGTGGCCGCGCGCCCGTCGCCAGCACGAGGTGGTCGTAGCGCAGCCGCACCCCGCGCCCGCCGCCCCGGGCGAGGGTCACCCGCTGGCCGCCCGGGTCGAGTTCGGTGACCGGCGTGCCGGTGATCAGCTCGATGTCCTGGGCCTCGTAGAACGACTGCGGACGCAGGTCCAGTTCGTCCGCCGGGGTGCTCCCGGTGAGGTACCCCTTGGACAGCGGCGGGCGCTGGTACGGAAGGGCGTCCTCCGCGCCGACCAGGGTGATCCGGCCGGAGAAGCCCCGGCTGCGCAGGGCGGCGGCGGTCTCGGTGCCGCCCTGCCCCGCGCCGATGACGACGACCGAGGACGCGCCCATCAGGACTGCGCCTCCGGCAGATGCACCAGCAGCCCGTCCATGTCGTCGGTGACGGGCAGCTGGCAGCTGAGCCGGCTGGTCTCGCGGCGGGGGCTGGCCGTGCCGTAGAGCACGTCGTCCTCCACCTCGTGCATGGGCGGCAGCGGCAGGGTGTTCGCCTCGTCGATGTAGACGTGGCACGTGCCGCACTGGGCGGAGCCGCCGCACTGCGCCTCGATGCCGTCGATGTTGTTGAGCTTCGCGCCGCGCATCACGGTGCCCGGGGAGGCGACGTCGACGACGGTGTCGGTGCCGTCCGGGCTCCGGTAGGTGATCTTGGCCATGGGTGTCCTCCTCGGACTCGGACCGTGCGTGTGCTGCCTGCCTGAGTGCTGTTCCTGACCGCGCGGGTTGTGACCGCGTCCCGGCCGCGGCCTGACCGCCGCGCGTCCCGGCCGCGGCCTGACCGCCGCGTGTCCGGACCGCGTTCCGGCCGCGTTCCGGCCGCTTGGCGCCGGCGGCCGCGTTCCGGTGGCGCGGCCTCACCACGTGATCGGCAGCTCCCACAGCCCGTAGATCACGGCACCCTCCTTGCGCGGGATCTCCGCGAACGGCTTGGCCAGCCGCAGGGTCGGGATGCGCTGGAACAGCTTGCTCCAGACGATCTCAAGCTCCAGCCGGGCCAGGTCCGCGCCGATGCAGTGGTGCACGCCGTGGCCGAACCCGAGGTGCTTGCGGCTGCCGCGGCTGAGGATGACCTTCTCCGGCTCCGGGAAGACCTCCGGGTCGCGGTTGGCGGCGAGACCGAGGCAGAGGATGCCGTCGCCCTTGCGGATGACCTCCCCGCCGATCTCAATGTCCTCCAGCGCGACGCGCGGCACCGCCGTGTCGCCGATGGTCGCGATCCGGATCAGCTCCTCCACGGCCGGCTTCACCAGGGAGGGGTCCGCCTTCAACTGCTCCAGCTGCTCCGGGTTCTCCAGCAGGCAGGCCGTGCCGAGGGAGATCTGGCTGGCGGTGGTCTCGTGGCCGCCGTTCATCAGCAGCCGGACCATGTTGAACAGGTCGCGGTCGGTGTACTCCTCGCCGGACGCCTCGTAGTCCGCCATCGCCCGGCTGAGCAGGTCCTCGCCCGGCTCCCGCTTCTTGAGCTGGATCAGGTCGTCGACGTACGCGTTGACCTCGACGATCGCGGCCTGGCGCTCCTCGGCGGAGCTGTGGCCGCCGAGGAGGGCGGTGCCGTGCTTGATGAAGAAGTCGTGCTTGTCGTGGGGTATGCCGAGGAGTTCGCAGATCACCGTCATCGGCACGGGCAGCGAGAACGCGTGGTGCAGGTCGACCGGCGGCGGCGAGGCCAGCATCCGGTCGATGTGCTCGTCGACGATCTCCTCGATGCGCGGGCGCAGCTTCTTCACCTGGCGGCTGGTGAAGGTGAGGGCCGCCTTGCGGCGGGTCCTGGTGTGCTCCTCGCCGTCGTAGCCGATGAAGGAGGTCTCGGTGCGGAACTCCGGCGGCGCGATGAAGTAGAAGGGGAAGTTGTCGTGCTTGCGCGAGGCGCTGACCCGGGGGTCGGTGAGCAGCTGACGGATCGTGTGGTAGCCGGTCACGGTCCAGATCCGCAGGCCGGAACCGGTCAGGGTGACCTGGGAGACGTCCTTCTCGATCATCTCCGGGTACTCGGGGGGCGTGCTGAACGGGCAGCCGCGCTGGTACGGGAAGGTCTTGGGCGCGGTCTCGGAATCGGTGCCGGACGGACTGGTGCTGGTCGTCATCGTCGTGAGTCCCTTCGGTCGGCATGGGCGGGCCGCAAGGCGAGCAGTGTCGCCCCGCGCCCTCAGCCCCTGATGGAGTCACGCTCAAGGGCACCTGAAGGCCCCGTTCCTAGCCTCCGGCCATGGAGACGGAGACACAGACACGTGGGATCGGCGGCCCGCTGAGCGGGCTGCGCGTCCTCGAACTCGCCGCTATCGGCCCCGCGCCGTTCGCCTGCATGCTCCTCGCCGACCTGGGGGCCGACGTCGTCCGCGTCGACCGGCCCGGCGCGCCCCGGGCGTTCGGCTCCTGGCACCGGGTGCTGGACCGGGGGCGCCGCTCGGTGGCCCTGGACCTCAAGGACCCGGCCGCGGTGGACGCCCTGCTCCGGCTGGTGGACGGCGCGGACGTCCTGGTGGAGGGCTACCGGCCGGGCGTCGCCGAGCGGCTGGGCGTCGGCCCGGCGGTCTGCCTCGCCCGCAACCCGCGCCTGGTGTACGGGCGGATGACCGGCTGGGGGCAGGACGGTCCGCTGGCGCGGGAGCCCGGACACGACATCAACTACCTGGCGCTCAGCGGCGCGCTGGACGCGATCGGACCCGCCGGCGGGCCGCCCGTCCTGCCGCTCAACCTCCTCGGCGACTTCGCGGGCGGCGGGCTGCCGCTCGCCTTCGGCATCCTCGCCGCCCTCCAGGAGCGCGGGCGCTCCGGGCGCGGCCAGGTCGTGGACAGCGCGATCGTCGACGGGACGGCCTCGCTGCTGGGCATGCTCGCGGCGACGGCCGCGGCGGGGGAGTGGCAGCCGGAACGCGGCACCAACACCCTGGACGGCGGGGCCCCGTTCTACGACGTGTACGCCTGCGCGGACGGCCGCCACATCGCGGTCGGCGCACTGGAGGACCGCTTCTACGCGGCGCTCCTGACCGGCCTCGGCCTGGACCCGGCCACCGTCCCCGACCGGTCGGACCCGGCCGCCTGGCCCGCCCTGCGGGAACGGTTCGCCGCCCGCTTCCGCACTCGCACCCGGGACGCCTGGGCCGCGGCCTTCGCGGGCACCGAGGCATGTGTGACGCCCGTCCTCACCCTCCACGAGGCGGAACGCCACCCGCACCACCGGGCCCGGGGCGTCCACATCGGCGCGGACGGCATCGTCCAGCCGGCCCCCGCCCCCCGCTTCGACCGCACCCCGCCCCCGCCCGTCCCGGCCCCGGCCCCGGCGGTGGGCGCGCACACGGACGAGATCCTGGCGGAGATCGGCCTCACGGCGGCGGACCTGAGTGGCCGCCGCACGGGCCGCCCGGAGCCGGCGACGGCGAGGGGGTGACGGGCGGGCCTGATCAGGCCCGCCCCAGGGACCTCACCAGCCACCCGGCCCCACGCCAGCGGCCCGCGTCCAAGGTGCCCCGGGCGTCGACGACCCGGGGGCTGTGAGTACGGACGGGAAGCCGCTCCGGAGCGACGCCGGAGAACTCCTCCCACTCGGTGAGGTGCAGCAGCAGATCGCAGTCGAGGACGGCGGTGACCGGGTCCTCGGCGTAGTCCAGTTCGGGGTGGCGCTTGCGGGCGTTGTCGAGGGCCTTGGGGTCGGTGACGGTCACGACGGCACCGAGCGCGTGGAGGGCCGCGGCGACGGCCAGGGCCGGTGAGTCGCGGATGTCGTCGGTCCCGGGCTTGAACGCCGCGCCCCATACGGTGATCCGCTTGCCGCGCAGGTCGGGGCCGAGTTCTTCGGAGGCCACGTCCAGCACACGCTGCCGCCGGCGGTCGTTGACGGCGCTCACTTCCCGGAGGATGCCGGCGGCTGCCGAGGCGTCGAGTTCCTCGGCGCGGGCGACGAAGCCACGCAGGTCCTTGGGCAGGCATCCGCCACCGAACCCGAGGCCGGGGTGCATGCCCTCATGGCCGATGCGGACGTCGTGGCCGAGGATCTCCGCGAGCGCGGAGACGTCCGCCCCGGATTTTTCGCAGATTTCCGCCATGGCGTTGATGAAGGAGATTTTGGTGGCAAGGAAGGAGTTCGCCGCGCCCTTGGCGAGTTCCGCGGTGGTCCAGTCCGTGACGATCGTCGGCACGCCGGCTCGGATGATCCCCTCGTAGGCCTGCCGCAGCAAGGTCTCGGCCAGGGAGTGCCGGGTGCCGAACCCGAGGACGAGCCGGTCGGGGCGGAGGGTGTCCTCGACGGCATGCGACTCCCTCAGGAACTCGGGATTCCAGGCGGTCTCGACGAGGTCGCCCGCGGGTGCGTGGTCGCGCAGGATCTCCGCGACGCGGGCTGCGGTGCCGACGGGGACGGTCGATTTGACCGCGACCACGGCCGGTGACGTCAGATGCACGGCCAGGAGGCGTACCGCCTCGAAGAGTTGCGTGAGGTCGTAGGCGTCACCACCCGGCAGCTGCGGGGTGCCGACTCCGACGAAGTGGAGGGCGGCGAACTCGGCCGCCTCCCGGTAGGAGGCGGTGAACCTCAGCCGCCCGCTTGCTGTGTGCCTCGCGAGCAGATCGTCCAGGCCCTGCTCGAAGAAGGGCGCCCGGCCCGCGTTGAGGGCGTTCACCCTGTCGACATCGGAGTCCATGCCCACGACGTGGTGGCCCAGCTCGGCCATACAGGCGGCGTGGGTGGCTCCGAGGTATCCGCAGCCGATGACGGTCATCTTCATGGTGGGGAATGTCCCTTCGGGTCGGTCGTCGCCGGCCCGCCTCCCTTTTCCCGCAGATGCGGGGTGGTCAGGAGGGCCCGGCGGCGGCCAGGTGGTGACGGATCCCGTCCCGGATGAACGGCGGGATCGTGAGGGTATGGAGCTGTCCGGGGGCGAAGAACCGGAGTTCGACGCCCTCGGTGAGGGGGAGGGCCGAGGCGTCGCCGTCCCAGGCACAGGCGAAGAACGTGATGGTCTGACCCGAGCCCTGCTCGTCGGGGACCTCGAACAGCTCGGTCAGTTGCCGGACGGTGAGTCCGGCTTCCTCGTTCAGTTCGCGAGCGATGGCGGTGGCCGCTTCCTCGCCGGGCTCGCAGCCTCCGCCCAGCAGGCTCCAGTGGGCGGGCCATGCGATCCCCGGCAGGTCGTCGCGGAGGTGCAGGAGAAGTTCGCCACGGCGATTCGTGATGATGGCGACGGCGCCGCGGGGGGATCCCGGGCCCGGCCGCACGGAGGCGTCAATGGGCATCCCGACACGCTAACGGGCCGCTCCCGGGTCGTCATGCGGCGGCCCGTGTGGTCTGCTCGGCGAACCACGCGGCCGTCATCACGGCCTGCATGCGGGTCCGGTCGAACCGGCCGCCCCGGCCGAAACCCGTCTCCAGAAGGGGGCGGAAGGCAGTAGGAGCGTTCGCCAGGGCCGCCGTGATCCGGTCGTCGGCCCACTGCGCGAGCTCGCCGTTCAGCCATTCCGGAACCGGTGAGGCGAAGCCGAGCTTGTCCCGGCCCGCCCAGACCTCGCGCGGCAAACCGAGGACACGGGCCGCGTCGCGCAGGATCCGCTTGCCCCGGGCCGGGTCGGTGATCTTGTGCTCGACCGGGAGCCGGTAGCACAACTCGACCAGATCACGGGCGAGGTAGGGCGATCGCCGTTCGAGCGCGTGGGCGGAGGCGAGCTTGTCACTGGTCAGCACGAGCGGCCTCCAGGCCGTGGCCAGATCGACCATGGTCAGGGCGCGAGCCGGATCCCCGTCGGCCCGCGCCATCGCGTCGGCGACATGGGCTCCGATCCGCCCGTCCGGATCCGGCCCTCGCAGGATCAGCCTGGTCGCGGCCTCCGCCGGTGCGAGGACCTCGCCCGCCGTGTGCAGCAGCTTGGCCGCCAGCGGTCGGTACGCCGTCAGCCCGGCCCGCACAACGTCATCGGGGCCGAAGAGAACCAGAGCCTGACGGACATAGCCCATGAGGAACTCGTCGGGCCCGAGGCCGCCGACCACGACCCGCAGGCCCAGGTCGGCGATCGTCCGGTAGGCCATGTACTCCGAGAAGGTGGACGCGTTGCCCATCGGATAGTCCAAGGCCCGCATCAGGGCGGGTAACGCATGGCGGAAGTCGTCCGGATCCGGCTCGACGACCACCAGTTCGGCACCGATGTCGCGAGCGATCGCGGCGGCTGCCGCAGACTCGTCCAACCGGTCCTGCCCTCTGTAGCGGACGGTGACACAGATCGGGGGCCGCATCAGATGGGCGAGGACCGCCGAGTCGAGCCCGCCGGAGAGGAGAAGGGCGTAGTCGCACGCGGGAGCACGGAGGGGGATCTGTTCCGCCAACAGGGTCGCGAACTTCCCCAGCGCCTCGTCGTACGTGCCGGTAAACGGGGACCGGTCCGTCAGGCGCCACCAGGTCGCATGCTCGATCGAACCGGACGCGACATCGAAGGACAGCAGCGTTGCCGGCGCCAGGAGCTGGATGCCCTGAAACGGGGTGTCGACGCCGACGGGGGTCTCCAGTGCCGCTACCTCCGGTCGCAGGACCAGGGGCGCGGGTCCGTAGCCCGTCAGGGTGGACACCTCGGAGGCGAAGGCGAGCCGGCCGCCGTCCAGACGCCAGTAGAGAGGCTTCTCCCCCAGCCGGTCACGGGCCAGGAACAGTTTCGCCGAGCGGGGGTCGTAGACGGCAAGGGCGAACATCCCGTCCAGTCCCGCCAAGCAGGACGGCCCGATCCTCGCCCATGCCCGCAGCACGAAGTGGGCGTCCGACTCGCGCTCGCCCAACTCGATGCCCCAGGCGGCTGCCTGCGTACGCCAGTTGTAGATCTCTCCGTTGAAGGTGAGCAGCACTCCGGTGGCCGGGTCCAGGTACGGGCCCGGCTCGGCCTCGGGATCGACGACGAGCAGTGTGTTCATGGCCAGCACCCCGCGCCCGTCGCCGCTGGCGACTTGCCTGGTGCCGTCCGGGCCACGATGGCGCTGCGCCGCTCCCATCGCCGCGATCGTCCGCTCGTGCCGGGCGGCATCGCCGCCGGCCAGTCCTGCGATTCCGCACATCTGGTTCACCCCCGGGCATGAAGTCGTGGTGCCGATGACCGTCGGCGGTCTGCTCTGTGCCCGACGCGGTCCGGGCTTCATCACACCGGTTCGCACCAGGCGTCCACGAGGGCTCGCACGGGGGCTCACAACTCGCGAAACCGGTCCATCCGGGGCTCACGGGCACATACCCTCGGTGTCCCGCCGGGGAAGCCCTTCCGCCGTCGGTGGGCACAAGTCGCCGATCCGGTGGAGGAGGAGACGGGTGGCGTCGACCAGCCGCCGGCAGCGGCCGCCCAACGCGGACCTTGCCCGGTTCATCGAGGCAAGCGGCGCGAGCCGCAAGTCCCTCGCCTTGCGGGTCAACCAACTCGCGCAGCAGGCAGGTGTCGGGACGGACTACTCGCACACGTCCGTCGCGAACTGGTGCCGCAGAGGCATGGTGCCGAAGTGGCCGGTGCCGGTTCTGCTCGCCCAGGCACTCGCCGAGCGCCTCGGCCGACCGGTGTCTCCGTCCGATATCGGTATGGGCGACGCGCAGACACCGGGCGCGGAGGTGGGGTTGGATTTCCCCCGGGACCGTGGTGAGGCGGTCCGTGTGGCCACCTCGTTCTGGAGTTTCGTGAACCGCCGCGACTTCCTGACCGGATCCGGGTTCGCCGTCTCCGCGTTCAGCACCCCCGTCACCCGCTGGCTGGTCGCGCCGTCCGACGGGCCCGCCGACATGGCCGGGGGCAAGCAGGTCGGACGGGCCGATCTGGACGAACTCCGTGACGCGGCCGAGGAGGCCCGCCGCTGGGACTCCAAGTACGGCGGCGGGAACTGGCGGGCCGGCTCCGTCGCCGTCTGCCTCCAGCAGCGTGCTGCCCCGTTGCTGCGGGGCACTTTCAGCGACGACGTCGGGCGCGACCTGTTCTCCGTGACCGCCGAACTGTCCAGGCTGGCCGGGTGGACGGCGTTCGACGTCGGTCGGCACGACGCGGCCCAGCGGCACTTCATCCAGGCGCTGCGCCTGGCGAGAGCGGGCGGAGACGTGCAGCTGGGCTGCTACGTGTTGACCACGATGGCCATGCAGTCACTGTTGCGGGGCTTCGCCTCCGAGGCCGTCGACATGGCCCAGGGCGCGTACGAGCGGGCCAAGGGGCAGGCCGCGCCCCGGGTCCTGGCCTTCACACGGCTGATCGAGGCCCGTGCGCACGCCCGCACCGGAGACTCCCGGGCCGCCTCCCACGCCTTGGCCGGGTCGGAGGAACTCCTGGGCCGGGCGGACGCCGGGGGCTGGGACGAGCCCGCCTGGATCGACTTCTACCGTCACGCCCGTCTCTCCGCGGACGCCGCCGAGGTCTTCCGCGACCTGAGGAAGCCGAAGGCCGCCCTGGCCTGGAACCAGCAGGCCGCCGCGATGCCCCGGGGAGTTTTCACCCGCTCGGTCGGGATGCGGCTCGCGATCGTGGGGACGGCCCATCTCCAGGCGCGCGACCTCGACCGGGGCCTGGAACTCGGCCATCAGTCCGTGGACATCCTGGCCCGGGTGCGGTCCTCGCGGGCCAAGGACTACGTCCGCGAGTTCAGCACGGCGCTCGCGCCGTGGCGGCGGGAACCGCGCGTTCGTGCCTTCCTGCACCGCGGGGCCACGGAACTCGGCATCGACGGCTGACGACGGGGCCGAGCCGCGCACGCCGACGGGCCACGGGCTGGGTGCCCGTGGCCCGTAGGCGTTCCTCCGGTGTCGCGGTGTGCGGGTGTGCTGTCAGGCGGTCGGGGGTGTCACGCGCACGGCGCGCCGTTCGGCGGGCCCGTGCGGACCGCGGTGATGGAGACCGGGACCGTGGCCTGCACCGTGCCGTCGGCCGCGTGGACGGTGGAGACGCCCGAGCCCGCGAACGAGGCGCCCGTCTGCTCCGCCGACTGGGCGATGTCGACCCAGCCCTCGACCGTGCCGTTCGCGTCACGCCAGTACTCGCGTATGCCGTAGTCGAAGGCGGCCGGTCCGGTGCGGTGCCAGCGGCCCTTGCTCGCGCCGGCGGGGGAGACCAGGCACACCGAGCGGTCCGCGCCGAAGGACATCGTCACGTCGTACTGGGCGCCCTCGCGGACCACCGTCGCCGTCCAGGTGCCCACCGGGACGGCGAAACGAGGCGCGGGCGGCGCCGCGCCCGCCGGGCCGGCCATGGCCGGGAGGGTGAACACCGCGGCCCCCGCGAGCACCGTCGCCGCCAGGGCCAGGGGCCCGCGCCGTGTGCTCCGGCCGGTCCGTCCGCCGCCCCGCGCGGGGTACGACTTCGGCCACTTCCGTTGCGTCTGCCTCATCCGATTCATGGCGCGGAGTCTCACCTCCCGGCCTCTCACCGCACTCGACCGCTGCTGTAGGGGCCCGCCCTAGCGTCTGCGCCACCGCGACGGCGTACGCCCCGCGGACGGAACAAGCCACGGAGGAGGCCACGGGGTGAGCTCAGTCATCGAGCCCTACCGGGCGGACATCCCGCAGACCGCGCTCGACGAGCTCCGCGACCGGCTGCGCGCCACACGCTGGCCGGACCGGGAGACGGTGGACGACTGGTCCCAGGGCGCTCCCCTGGACCAGGTGCGGGGACTGTGCCGGCGCTGGGCGGAGGAGTACGACTGGCGGGCAACCGAACGCCGACTCAACACCTTCCCGCAGTACACCACCGAGATCGACGGCCTGCGCGTCCACTTCCTGCACGTCCGCTCGCCGCACCCGGACGCCGTGCCGCTGCTGCTGACGCACGGCTGGCCCAGCTCCGTCGTCGAGTTCCTGGACCTGATCCCGCAGCTCACCGACCCCGAGGACCCGGCCGACGCCTTCCATGTGGTCGTCCCGTCGCTGCCCGGCCACGGCTTCGGACCCGCGCCCACCACGGCCGGCTGGACCGTCGGCCGGATCGCCTCGGCCTGGGCCGGGCTGATGGAGCGACTCGGCCACGAGCAGTACATCGCGCACGGCGGAGACTGGGGCTCCTGGGTCTCCGCCGCCCTCGGCAGCACCGACGCCGCGCGCCTGCGGGGCATCCATCTGACGATGCCGCTCGCCCGGCCGCCGGAGCGGCAGATCCCGTTCGAGGAGCTGGACGAGCGCGACCGCGCCGCCATGGGCCGGATGCAGAGCTTCGGGAAGAACCGTTCCGGGTACGCGGCCATCCAGTCGACCCGGCCGCAGGCCCTCGGCTACGGCCTCGCCGACTCCCCAGCCGCCCAGCTCGCCTGGATCGTCGACCGGTTCTGGGAGTGGGCCGACCACGACGGCGACCTGGAGAAGGCGATCGGGGCCGACCGGCTGCTCGACATCGTGTCGATGTACTGGTTCGGCAACACGGGTGCCGCCTCGGCCCGCCTGTTCTGGGAGAGCTTCGAGTCGGAGCCGATGGCCGCGACCGCCGTGCCCACCGGCTGCTCGGTCTTCCCCAAGGACGCCTGGCTGCCGCGCGCCTGGGCGCGGGAGCGCTTCACCGAGCTGCGCTACTGGCGCGACCTGCCGGACGGCGGCCACTTCCCTGCCCTGGAACGGCCGGAGGTCCTGGCCGCCGAACTCCGCGCGTTCAACCGCGAGCTGGGCCGGCCGGCGGCGCGCTGAGCCGCGCCCCGGGCTGCCCTGCCCCCTGATCCGCACGGAGGCGTACGTCGCGCACGTACGTCTCGCATGCCTGTCATGCACGACCGATGATCATAGAAGGGACTCAGCGCACATGACTCAGCGCACGAAGAAGTACGGCATCCGGATCCTCGCCCCGGCGGTGGGGCTCGCGGCGGCGGCCGTCCTGGTCGCCCCGGCCGGCGCGGGGGCCGCCCCCTCGAACGGCTGGTACCACCGCAACTCCACGCCGGTGGGTACCTGGGAGGGCACCGTCGAGCACGCGCAGGGCACGGGCAATGTGACCCTGTCCTTCCAGCCGAACGGCGTGATGTGCCTGTCGTCCGGCGGCGGCCCGGAGGGCGGCGGCGAGGGCAAGGGCTACTGGAAGCCCACGGGGCCCAACACCTTCAGCTACCGCGTGAAGGAGCGCCTCTTCGAGGGTGACGGCACCACCGTGGGCTACGTCGACGTCAACCAGAAGGCCCTCCAGAGCGGGCACACCTTCAACAGCTCCGGCATATCGAAGATCTACGACGCGAACTACACCTTCCTGTTCGAGGCGGAGGCCAAGGTCAACGTCACGCGCGTGAGCCTGGTTCCCACCGTCTGCTGAATGCGGTAGGAGGCGAGAACGAGCGCGGCAGCGGAGGGTGCGGGCGGACGGGTGCGGCCGTCCGCCCGCACCCGTGTGCGTCGCCCCCATGTGCGCAGCGCACATGGGGGCGACGCATATGTGTTCCGCGCACACGGACTCCGCGCACACGATCGATTCGAGTGCCGGTCGAGCCCTCTGCCGCACCCTTGGTCCGGACATACCGGTATTCGGACCGGAATCCGTCTCTCCGAGGAGCGTACGCGGTGAATCCATTCGACAACCGGGACGGGCAGTTCCTGCTGGTGGCCGACGACGAAGGCCGGCACGCGCTCTGGCCCGCACCCCTGGCCGTGCCGGAGGGCTGGCGGACCGTCCACCGCGGCGGTCACACCGACTGCCTGGCCCGTGTGACGGAGCTGTGGAGCGACATGCGGCCGCTGAGTGTGGTGGCGGCCCACACGGCCGCGGCCGGCACCACGGCCGGCACCACGGCCGGCGCCTCCGCCGCCGACGCCACCTCCGGGCCGGACCGGCCCGCCTCCGCGGCCGAGCTCTTCGAGCAGCAGGCGGCCCGGTCGCCCGGTGAGACCGCCGTCGTCTTCGAGGACACCGAGCTGACCTACGCACAGCTCAACGCGCGCGCGAACCGTGTCGCCCACCGCCTGATAGCCCGGGGCGTCGGCCCGGAGGACGTCGTCGCGCTGCTGCTCCCGCGCTCCGCCGAGCTGGTCGTCGGCCTGCTGGCCATCCTGAAGACCGGCGCCGCCTACATGCCCGTGGACACCGAGTACCCGGAGCAGCGGCGCCAGTTGATGTTCGACCTGGCGCGCCCCGCGTGCGTGGTGGACGCCGGGCTGTTCGCCGCCCTGGAGGCCGAGGGGGAGGACCGGACCCCGGCGGGGAACCCGGTCGACGCCGACCGTGTCCGCCCGCTCACCCCCTCCGGCGCCGCGTACCTGATCTTCACCTCCGGATCCACCGGCGTCCCCAAGGGGATCGTCATGCACGACGCCGGACTGACGAATCTGCTGCGCTGGCAGCGCGGCGCCATCCCCGGCGGACCGGGCGTGCGCACCGCGCAGTTCGCCGCGATCGGCTTCGACGTCTCGGTGCAGGAGATCCTGTCCACGCTGGTCTCCGGCCGGACCCTGGTCGTCCCGCCGGACGGCATCCGCCGCGACCCCGAGGCCGTCGTCGCCTGGCTGGATCGCCACCGGGTGAACGAGCTGTTCGCGCCGACGGCGGTCCTGGACGCCCTGGTCGGCGCGGCCGCCGAGAACGGCAGTGAACTGCCGCACCTGACCGACGTCATCCAGGCCGGTGAGGCGCTGCACGTGGACGGCGGTCTGCGGGAGTTCGGCCGGCGCACGCCCTTCCGGCTGCACAACGAGTACGGGCCCGCCGAGACCCATGTGGTCCTCGCACACACCCTCTCCGCGGACGCCGCCGGCTGGCCTTCGTCCGTGCCCATCGGCACCGAGGTCACCGCGACCCGCTCCTATGTCCTCGACGAGAAGCTGGACCCGGTCCCCGACGGTGCCGCCGGCGAGCTGTACCTCGCGGGAGCCCAGGTCGCGCGCGGCTACTGGCAGCGGCCCGATCTGACCGCGCAGCGCTTCGTGCCCGACCCGTACGGCGGCCCGGGCGCGGTCATGTACCGCTCGGGGGACCTGGTGCGCAGGGGCGCGGACGGCGTGTTCGAGTTCCTCGGCCGGGCCGACGACCAGGTGAAGATCCGCGGCTTCCGGGTGGAGCCCGGCGAGGTCGAGGCGGTCCTGCTGGGGCACCCCGGGGTGGCCCAGTGCGCCGTCGTCGCGCGCCGGGACGAGGCGACCGGGCCCCGGCTCGTCGCGTACACGGTGGGCGAGGCCGACGAGGCCGCGCTCCGGGCGCACCTGGCGCATCTGCCGGACTACCTGGTGCCGTCCGCGTTCGTGCGGCTGGAGAGCTTCCCGCTCTCCCCGAACGGCAAGGTGGACCGGAAGAACCTGCCCGAGCCCGTCCGGGAGCCCGCCGCGGTGACCGCGCCGCGCAACGAGACCGAGGCGCTGTACTGCGCGATCTTCGCCGAGGTCCTGAAGGTGCCGGAGGTCGGCCCGGAGGACGACTTCTTCCGGCTGGGCGGCCACTCGCTGCTCGCGACCCGGCTGACCGCCCTGATCCGCCGGCGTACGGGCACCTCGGTGCCGTCCCGCCGGGTGTACGACGCGCCCACCCCGGCGGCGCTCGCGGCGCTGACCGGTGACGTCGCCGCCACACAGGCGTCCGCCGCACAGGTCGGCACCACACAGGCTCCCGCCACACAGGTTGGCACCACACAGCCGGCCGCGGCTGCCCAGGTGATCCCCACACAGCCCGCCGCCACACAGCCCGCCGCCACACGGGCTCCCGCCCCGGCGACCGCCCAGCCGGTCGGCGTCTGACCGGGTGCGGGCCCGGCCTCCGGGCCCGCACCCCCCGGGACCCGGTACGGCCGAGGCCCCCTGCGGACGCAGGGGGCCTCGGCCGTACGGTCCGCGGGACCGTGGTCGGCTGGTCAGCCGCGGTCCAGGAACGCCAGCACGTCCTTCGGGAACTGCGGGTTGTTGAACGTGCCGATGTGGCCCGCCTTCTCGTACACCACCAGCTCCGCGTCCGGCAGCCCGTCCACCGTGCGCCGGCAGACCTCGACCGGGCAGGCCCGGTCCTGGCCGCCCGCGATCACCAGGGTCGGCACCTGGATCCGGCCGAGCCGGTCCCGCACGTCGAACGCCGCCTCGGCGCGCACGAACGCCACCATGTCCGCGGGCTCCTTGGGCCGCACGAACGGGTCCGCCAGCCACATCAGCGGCGCGATCACCTTGGCCAGGGCCGCGCTCTTGAAGGAGATCCGTGCCGTGTGGTGCAGCGCGCGCCGCCCCGCCTCCGAGGCCTCCGCGTACTTGAGCTGCGCGTCCCGCGCCTCGTCGCCCATGGTGTGGCCGGCCATCGCCAGCACCATCCGCTTGAAGACCTGCGGGTGGTCGGCGGCGAGCTGCATGGCGACCGAGCCGCCCGAGGAGGTGCCGAGGATGTGGACCGGGCCGCCGAACTTCTCGGTCAGCGCCTCCGCGTGCTGCTCGGCGATCTGCTCCATCGTGGTGCCGGGGGCCATACCGGGCGCGCGGTTGACCGCGTAGACGCGGTAGCGCTCGGCCAGCGGGGCGAGCTGCTTCAGCTCGACGTTCCGCTCCCACCCCTCGGGGTTGGTGTGGTTGTCGGTGAACCAGCGCAGCACCACCAGCGGTTCCGTGCCGGTGCCGAGCGCGCGGTAGGGGAGGCCGTGCTTCAGCGTCCCCTCCTCCACGTTCAGATGCGCGAACTTGTCCTTCTTCTCCTTCTTCGGTGCTTGCTGCGCGGCTGTGTCAGCCATCGGTCGTGTCCTCTCCTCACCGGGGGGTGTTCAGTGCTCAGGCGGGCAGGTCGACGAGGAACTCCAGCACCGCGACCGTCCAGACGAACCCGGCCGTCGCGCCCATCGCGATCAGCACGTCGCCCTTGCGCGGGCCGCGTTCGGCGACGACGTGGTCCAGGCTGATCAGGTGGTCGCCCGCGCCCATGTGGCCGAGGTCCCGGGCCCACTCGTAGGTGGTCGTGGCCGGGTTCACCCCGAGCGCGTCGTGGTACGCGAACTCCACCGTCGACTGGTTGATGTTCGGGTGGACGAAGAAGCGCGCGCTCTCCAGGTCCGTGCCGGCCTCCTTCAGCGCGTCCTCCAGCACCCGGACGCTCATCGATCCGATCTTTTCGCCCATGATGTCAAGATTGGACTCGCTCTGGGTCATGAAGTCCCGGATGCGGCTTCGCAGGTCGATCGGCTTGCCCTCGTGGAACGGCGCCGGCGTCCACCCCTGGGTGCCCCGCAGGAAGGGCTCCAGCGAGGGGTCGCCGTAGGAGACGGTGGCCAGCAGCTTGGCGAAACCGCCCTGGTTGCTGAGGACCACCGCGCCGGCGCCGTCGCCGTGCGCCAGCGCGTCGTCGGAGTTCCAGCGGTCGAAGTACGGCAGCCGGTGCTGGTCGCCGGTGGTGACCAGGACCGCGCCCGGCTGCGGGCGCGCCGCGAGGTGGGAGGCGGCCATCTCCAGCGAGAAGAGGCCGCCGCTGGAGTTCTGGAGGACCTCCACCGCGGGCGCGGTGCCACCGATGGTCTCGTGCTGGACGTAGCTCGCCGGGGTCCACAGCTCCTGGCCCTGGTGGAGCACATAGGAGTGGATCAGCAGCCCGAAGTCCTCGGTGGCCAGGCCGGAGTTCTCGACCGCGCGCCGCCCCGCGTGCGCGGCCATCACCGGACCGGTCTCCTCCGGCGAGGCGACGCGGACGGCGCGTATGCCGTGGGCCGCGACCTCCTCCGCGTCGGCCAGGCCCTCGGCGACGGCCTCCTCGGCGGTCTGCACCTGCTCGGGCAGGTAGGAACCGGTGCCCGCGAGATAGATGTTGTCCCAGCGCATGTCATTCCCCAGTGGTTCGTCGGTGGTCGTCGGGGTCGTCGGTGGTCGGAACCCCGTCGTGCGGGCGGTCCCCGTCGTGCTGTGCGGCCCGTCGTGCCCGTGCGGACCCGTGCTGTGCGGTCCCGTGGTGCCCGTGCGGACCCGCCCTGTGGGGCCCGTCGTGAGGGATCCGGAGTCGGCGCCGCCCCGGTCCGCCGCCCGCCCGCCCCCGTGAAGGGGGCCGGCCGGGCGCGGCGCCGGGGCGGATGCCGGTTCAGCCCGCCGGGACGGCCGGCCGCGGCACGCCCGGCACGCACGTCTCGGCGCCGGACGGCAGCTCGCCGTCCAGCAGGTAGCGGTCGACGAGCGCGTCCACCGCCGCGTTGCCGCCGAGCGCGTACACCTCGTGCGCGCCCGAGTCGGTGATCCTGATGAGCCGGTGGCCCAGGCGCTCGGCCATCACCCGGCCGCCCTCGTGGTGGTCCAGCGGATCGCCGTCCGCCTGTACGACCAGCCCCACCGGGTAGCCCCCGCCCCGCAGGACGGTCGGCGCCTCGGGCGGGGTGAACGTACGGAAGGTGCCCACCCACGGCTGCGCCCGCATCACGCCCAGCCCGTACGGGCAGCGCTCCCGGAACTCGCGCATGGTCGCGTGGTGGAGGGCGGGGTCCGAGGGCCAGTCGGTCTCGGAGGTGACCGCCTCCAGGACGGCGTCCCGCCGGGTCCCGGCCGGCTTGCCCGGACGCCATTCCGCCTGCCCGGCCAGCAGTTCGCCCGCCCGGGCCGCGTCCCCGCCCTCCGCGGCGGCCAGCAGCGCGCCGACCAGCTCGCCGAGGCGGTCCCAGCGGGACCGGTCCGCCGCCAGCGTCCCGACGATCATGTCGAAGGAGGTGCGCAGCGCCCGCCCGCCGTCCAGCGCGGCGAGGGCGGCGGCGGCCCGCTCCACGGAGGCGATCACCGCCTCCGGTCCGGTGCCCAGCCCGAACGCGGACGGACGCTCGCCCGTCCACTCCGCCCAGGCGTCCACGTTCTCCCGGGTGGCCTCCGCCTGGGAGCGGAACTGCGCCCGCCAGTCCCAGTCGGGGTGCACGGAGGAGTCCAGCACGCTGCGGTCCAGCCGCTCGGGGAACATCGTCCCGTAGACCGCGCCCAGCAGGGTGCCGTACGCCCAGCCCACGAAGTTCAGCTTCTCCTCGCCCAGCACCGCGCGGATCAGGTCCATGTCGCGGGCGTTGTTGCGGGTGGAGACGTGCGGACGCAGCTCGCCGCCGGCCCGCCGGCAGCCCTCCTCGCGCTCGCGCATGTCGGCGGCGAGGGCGTCGAAGACCTCGTCCGGCGGACGGGAGTCGAAGGGGACGGTCACCGGGCTGTCCTCACCCTCCAGCCGGGTGGAGGCGCCCGTTCCGCGCGGGTCGAAGCCGATGAGGTCGTACGCCTCGGCGAGCGGGGTCGACGCGGCCAGCCGGACGGGCAGGCCCCGGCCGATGCCGTTGTCGCCGCCGGGGCCGCCGTTCAGGGAGAGCAGGATGCCGCGGCGGCGGCCGGGCGCGCCGGTGGCCCGGATGCGGCTCAGGGCGAGGGTGATCCGCGGGCCGTCGGGGCGCGCGTAGTCGAGGGGCGCCTCGATCTCGGCGTGCTCCAGCACGCCGTGCGGCAGGCCCGGCGCGTCCACCGGCGTCCACCGGGGCCGCTGCGCGAGGAGCGCGGGCGCCGGGGGGCGCGGGGGCGCTGCCGTGGCCGCCGCGGGGGCGTCCCCGGCAGCGGCGGGCGGTGAGTGCGGCGCCGCCGGGGCCGCCGGCGGTGCCTGGGGTGCCTGCACGGTGTCCATCCCACTGGTCATGGTGCCCACTGTGCCGACCGGGGCTTGAGACGGGCTGGAGCCGTGCGCGCGCGTGAGGCGCCGCCCGGCGCCCTGTCCAGGTGGGCTGGAGGTGTGCTCAAGGCGCCCCGGTCACCTTGGCGTCCCCTGAATCCGGCCGAACGCCACCGAAGGCGACCGAAGTCGACAGGAGAAGCCATGAAAGCCCTGGTTCTGTGCGGGGGTTCGGGCACGCGCCTGCGTCCGCTGAGCCACTCGATGCCCAAGCAGCTGATCCCGGTGGCGGGCCGCCCCGTCCTCGTCCACGTCGTGGAGAACCTGCGCGAGCTGGGCGTGGAGGAGATCGGTGTGATCGTCGGCGACTGGCGGGAGGCGATCGAGGAGGTCCTCGGCGACGGCTCCGCGTACGGCGCCCGCGTCACCTACATCCCGCAGGAGGCCCCGCTCGGGCTCGCGCACTGCGTCCTGATCGCCCGGGAGTTCCTGGGGGAGGACGACTTCGTGCTCTACCTCGGCGACACGGTCCTCACCGAGGGGATCACCGCCGTCGCGGAGGAGTTCGCCACGGTGCCGTCCGCCGCCCGGCTGGTGGTGCAGAAGGTCGCCGACCCGCGGGCCTTCGGCGTCGCCGAGACGGACGCGGACGGCCTGGTCACCCGGCTCGTCGAGAAGCCGAGCGAGCCGGCGACCGATCTCGCGGTGGTCGGCGTGTACTTCTTCACTCCGGCGATCCACGAGGCGGTCGCCGCGGTGCCGCCGAGCGCGCGCGGGGAGCGCGAGATCACCGACGCGATCCAGTGGCTGGTGGACGCCGGCCACGAGGTCCGGGCCACCGTCCACTCCGGCTTCTGGCGGGACACCGGCCGGGTCGGGGACCTGCTGGAGTGCAACCGGGAGCTGCTGAACGGCGTCCGGCGGCGGATCGACGGCCGGGTCGACGGCGCCAGCGAGGTCACCGGTGAGGTGGTCGTCGAGGAGGGCGCCGTGGTGGTGCGGTCCCGGATCACCGGCCCGGCGTTCATCGGCGCGGGCGCGGTCGTCCGGGACAGCCACATCGGCCCGCACACGGCGATCGGGGCCGGGTGCGCGGTGGAGGCGGCAGGGATCGCGGACTCGATCCTGCTGCCGGGCGCCGGTGTGCGCCGTGTCGGCGATGTGCACGCCTCGGTCCTGGCCCGGGAGTCGGCCGCGGGCCCCGCCGCTCCCCGGCTGCGCCTCGCGGCCGACCGGCCCGCGTGGGTGGGGGCGGCGGCGTGAGCGGCGGTCCGGCCCGCGTGGGTGGGGGCGGCGGCGTGAGCGGCACGCCCCGCGGGACCCGCGCCGGGGTGCTGGTGCTCGGCGGGAGCGGCTTCGTCGGCCGGGAGGTGTGCGCGCTGCTCGCCGCGCGCGGCGAGCCGGTGCTCTCCGTGGCGCGGGGCGCGCAGGACGGGCTTCCGGAAGGGGTGCGCGCCCTGCGGCTCGACCTCGGCTCGGACGGAGCGGGGCTCGCCCTCGCCCGGCTGCTGGACGCGGAACGCCCGCACACGGTCGTCAACTGCGTCGGCAGCATCTGGGGCCGTACCGACGCCGAGATGGCCCCCGCGATCGTCGCCCCCACCGAGCGGCTGCTCGCCGCGCTGGGCCGGGCCGCCGGCCGGCCGCGCCTGGTGCACCTGGGGTCCGTCCTGGAGTACGGGCCGGTACCGCACGGCGGGACCGCCCGGGGCCCGGCCCGGCCGGACACCGCGTACGGGCGGGCCAAACTCGCCGCGACCGAGGCGGTCCTGGCCGCGCGGGCGGCGGGCGCGGTGGACGCGCTGGTGCTGCGCGTCGCCAACGTCGCCGGGCCGGGGACGCCCGCGGTGAGCCTCCTCGGCCAGGTCGCGGCGCGCCTGTTCGCCGGGGCCGACGCGGCCGGGGGCCCCGCGGGAGGCGCTCTGCCGCCGCCCGTCACCGTCGAACTGTCCCCGCTGCGCGCCCACCGGGACTACGTGGACGTCCGGGACGTCGCCGACGCCGTCGTCCGCGCCACCGATCCGGCCGTGCCCGCGACCGGTGCCGTCGTGGACATCGGACGCGGCGAGGCCGTTCCCGTACGGGAGTTGGTGGACCTGCTCGTCGCCGTCAGCGGGGTCCCGGCACGGATCGTGGAGCGCGGCGCGCCCGGACCGGACGACTGGATGCGCGTCGACCCGGGACCCGCGCGGGAACTGCTCGGCTGGCGGCCCCGGCACGCGCTCGCGGACGCGGTCCGCGCGTACTGGGAGGCATACCGGGACGCGGCGGGCCGGGCGAGCGCCGTCCCGGCCTGAGGGGCGCGGACGCGCAGCACGGCGCAAGGTCGCCCTCCGCATGGTGGGGGGCGACCCTCCCGATCCGTCTGCATCTGTCAGCACCACCGCGAGCGGCGCGGAAGCGCGCGCACGGCGGAGGGGGCACCGGCCGAAGCCGGTGCCCCCTTCCGCGTACGCGGGCCGCACGCGGGCGGTACGCGCGCCGCGCAGGCCGTCGACGGCCGTCACACCGTCGCCAGGACCTCGCGGAGCGCCTCGATCGTGCGGTCCTGCGTCTCGCGGGAGAGCGAGGGGTACATCGGCAGCGAGAAGATCTCCCCGGCCAGCCGCTCCGTCACCGGCAGGGCGCCCGCCGGGACTCCCAGGTGGCGGAAGCCGGTCATCGTGTGCACCGGCCACGGGTAGCTGATGTTCAGGTGGATGCCGTGCGGCTTCAGCGCCTCGATGACGGCGTCCCGGCGCGGGTGGCGCACCACGTACACGTAGTACACGTGCTCGTTGCCCTCGTTGGTGCGCGGCAGGACCAGCTCGGCCTGGTCGCCCAGGGCCTCCTCGTAACGGGCGGCCACCGCGCGGCGGCCGGCCACGTAGGCGTCGAGACGGGTCAGCTTGCGGCGCAGGATCTCCGCCTGGACCTCGTCGAGCCGGCTGTTGTGGCCCGGGGTCTCGACGACGTAGTAGCGCTCCTCCATGCCGTAGTAGCGCAGCCGGCGCAGCCTGCGCTCGGTCCCGTCGTCGGCGGTGACGACCGCGCCGCCGTCGCCGTACGCGCCGAGGACCTTGGTCGGGTAGAAGGAGAACGCGCCCGCGTCCGACATCGCGCCCGCGATGCGGCCGTGGTGGCGGGCGCCGTGGGCCTGGGCGCAGTCCTCCAGGACACGCAGTCCGTGGCGGTCGGCGACGGCCTGCACGGCGGCCATGTCCACGCACTGGCCGTACAGGTGCACGGGCAGGATCGCCTTGGTGCGCGGGGTGACCGCGGCCTCCAACTGGTCGGTGTCCATGAGGAAGTCGTCCTCGCGGACGTCGACGAAGACGGGCGTGGCGCCCGTGCCGTCGATGGCGAGGACGGTGGGCGCCGCGGTGTTGGACACCGTGATCACCTCGTCGCCGGGGCCGACGCCGAGGGCCTGGAGGCCCAGCTTCACGGCGTTGGTGCCGTTGTCGACGCCGACGCAGTGGGCGAGACCGTGGTAGGCGGCGAACTCCTCCTCGAAGCCGCGCACACTCTTGCCGAGCATGAGCTGCCCGGAGCTGAAGACGGTCTCGACGGCGTCCAGGAGGTCGGCGCGCTCGCTCTCGTACTCGGGCAGGTAGTCCCATACATAGGTGGTCATGGGGCCACTGTCCCGGCCCGCCTTGGAACGGCGCTCGACCCCCGCTGGACCGGGCCCGGCTGGACCGGGCCCGGCTGGACCGGGCCCGGCTGGACCGGGCCCGGCTGGACCGGGCCCGGCCCTTCGTGGCCCCGGCTCTTCGGGCCGTCAGAGGTGCTTGCCGCCTTCGACCGGCCCCAGGGTCAGCGCCGGGACCGCCTCCAGGATCTCCCCGACGCGCGCCGCCTGCGCCTCCACCTGCGCGAGCTGCGCCGCCGTCAGGGTGCCGAACGCCTCCACGGTCAGCGCGACCTTCCGCCCGGACCGCTTCTGGTGCCACACCCCGGCGACCACCCCTCCCACGGTGAGCACCTGCACCGTCCCGGCCTGCCCGTTGGACAGGGCACGCTCGGCGGCGACGCCCGGGTAGACCAGCTCACGGGGGTGGCTGCCCACCGTGTACGGGTCGAAGTACGGCAGCAGCCGCACGGCGTCGTCCCCGGCGGCGGCCGGCTCGTACGGGGGCTCGTCGGCCAGCTCGTAGACCGTGCTCCCGTCGCCCGAGGGGCTCGCCACCGGCCGCAGTTCCTCGCCGAGGGAGTCGAACAGGTCGGCGGCCCAGCGGCGCGGCGCGCTCAGCCACTGCGCGAAGTGCTGGGAGTGGGCGGGGCCGTAGGAGCGCAGATAGCGGCGGACGAGCTCGGCGAGGGCCTTGTCCGCGTCCATCGGCGTGAAGCCGGGCAGCCAGCGGTCCGGGGTGGTGTACGTGACCTTCCGGCCGCGGTTGGGGCCGAAACAGAGCGCCCCGCGGTGCCCGGCGGTGTGCAGGGCCTGGCGCCAGCGCGGCCACATGCCGGTGAACGCGGGCACCACCGGGTCGGCGGCCCAGTCGCCGAGGCGGGCGATCACCGCGTCGCTCAGCTCGTCCACGGTCGGCGGCTCCTCGGCGCGCAGCACCTCCGCGACCGCCCCGACCACGGCCTCGGTCTGCGCCGCGTCCAGCCGGGCGGACTGCGGCAGACCGCCGCCCGCCGCGGGGACGGCCGCCAAGGCGCCCGTCCACAAGGGGAGTTCGGCGGCGGGCAGCAGGTGCACTGTCCCGCGCGGGCCGAAGGTCTTGACCAGGGTGCGGTCCTCCCAGAGCGCCCGCCGCACGTCCGCGCGGGTGGTGCCTTCGGTGCGCAGGCCGATGGACAGCTCGGCCGCCGACATCACCTGGGCGTGCGCCCCGCCCATCGCGGCCACCACCTCGGCCATGCGGTCGGCGGGCGCCGGCGTGTCCAGGCTGTGCCGGGCCAGCCGCCGGGCGCACACGTCCGCCCAGGACGCGTTCGGGGCTGCGGACTGCTTGCTGCCGGGCATCTGCGGGGTGCCTCCTCGGGGAGCGGATCGGTACGGGCCGGGCCGTCGTCGACGGCGGGGCCCGGTGGTCAGCCTGCCACGCCGGGGCCGAGCGCCCGTCGAGCCGCGGTCGACCGCGGCGCAGGACCCTGGCGGACGCGGCAAGTCGCCGTGCCCCGACGGCCATTCGAGGTGATCCCATGTACGGCGCCGAAGCGGCGGAGATCTACGACCTGACCCACAGCGCACGCGGGAAGGACTTCCCCAACGAGGCGCAGACCGTCCTCGACCTGATCCGCACCCGGACCAAGGACAGCACCTCCCTCCTCGACGTCGCCTGCGGCACCGGCGCCCATCTGGAGGTGTTCGGGCACCACTTCGACCGGGTGGAGGGCGTCGACCTCTCCGAGGCCATGCTGGAGGCGGCCCGCCGCCGGCTGCCGGACGTGTTCGTCTCCGCCGCCGACATGCGCGACTTCGACCTCGGCCGCACCTACTCCGTCGTCACCTGCCTCTTCGCCTCCGTCGGCTACCTCGCCACCGTGGCCGAACTGACCTCCGCCCTGCGCTGCTTCGCCCGCCATCTCGCCCCGGGCGGCGCGGTCGCCGTCGAGCCCTGGTGGTTCCCGGAGACCTTCCTCCCGGGCCATGTCGCCGCCGACGTCGTCGAGTCCGGCGGCCGCCGCATCGCCCGCGTCTCCCACACCGTCCGCGACGGCGACGCCTCCCGCATGGAGGTCCACTACACGGTCGCCGACAGCGAGCGGGGCATCCGCCACTTCACCGAGACGCACCGCGCGACCCTCTTCACCCGCGAGCAGTACGAGTCCGCCTTCCGCGCGGCCGGCTTCGACGCGGAGTACGTCCCGGGGGTCCAGAACGGGCGCGGGCTGTTCGTGGCGGGGCCGGCCTGAGGGGAGCGGGCTCCGGGTGGCTCGCCGACGGGGCGGCCCCCGCCGCAGGGGCGCCGCCGCCCCCGACCGGTCCCGTCCTCCGGGCTACCCCGCCCCTCCTCCCGCTCCGCCCGCCGCATGCCGGTTGTGGACGGCGACCCCCGCCGCGACGGTGCACGCGGCCGCGAGTCCGGCCAGCGGGACGGCCCAGTGCCCGGCGAAGGTGGCTGCCAGCACGAGGAGGGCACCCACGGGCAGGACCAGGTGCTCCGAGACACCGTGCTTGAAGTGCCGGGTGTGCACGAGCCAGGCGGCCATCATGAACAAGGCAGTCGGTGCCGTGACCGCGAACGACGCGCCGAGGGTGGAGATGTGGGCGTGGTGGGTCGCCTCCTCCACCGCGACCTCGATCCCGGCGCCGATCGCGGCCGCCGACCCGAAGACCACGTAGTGGCCGTACCCCCACCACAGCGGCGTGCGCGTGGTGGCCAGGTACTCGTGGGTGGGGGAGGAGAAGTAGATCCAGAAGGCCGCGAAGACGATCACGAGCCCGCCGCCCGCGATGGGCAGCAGCACGTCCAGCGCCGCGTCCTCGTCGAGGGCGGACCGGACGGCCGTGGTGGCGGCCAGGATGCTCTCGCCGAGCACCAGGATGGTGAACAGCCCGTACCGTTCCGCGATGTGGTGCGGATGCCACGGGGTGGGGTGCGCGCGCTCCGCGATCGCGGGGACGGCCAGTTCGGCGACGGCCAGCGGCCCGAAGCCCCACCACCATGCTCCGTCGGGCAGGAGCAGCAGCACGACCCACCCCGCCTGCACCACGACCAGCCCCGCCGCGTACCGCAGTGCCGCCCGCCGTGCGGGCCCGGTCTCGCCCCGGGCGGCGCGCAGCCACTGCGCGGTGAGCGCCACCCGCATGATCAGGTAGCCGATGACGGCCAGCGTGTAGTCCCCGTCGTCGAAGGCGCGGGGGATGCCGGCGGCCAGCACCAGCACCCCGGCCATCTGCACGAGCGTGGCCAGGCGGTAGGGGATGTCGTCGCAGTCGTAGGCGGAGGCGAACCAGGTGAAGTTCACCCAGGCCCACCAGATCGCGAAGAAGACGAACAGGTAGCCGACGACCCCCTCGGCGGGGTGCCCCTCGGCCACCGCGTGGACGAGCCGGGCACCCGCCGTGGCGACGGCGACGACGAAACACAGGTCGAAGAGGAGCTCCAGCGGCGTCGCCGCCCGGTGCTCCTCGTCCCGGCTCCGGGCGACCATACGGGCCAGCACCGTGGTGGGCCGGCCGTGGCCGGTTCGGGGAGAGGTGTCGCTCATCGGTTCTTCGCCCTCGGGATGCGGTACGGCGGCGGCGCGGACGCGTGCCCGCTCCGCCGCGACGGCGCGCACCGTCGCGTCCGGGCACTCGGCCAGCATGGCCGGTGAGCGCGGCGGCGCGGGGGAGCGGAAGGCCCAGCGTGTCGGCGGGGTGCCCGGCGTCACCACCGCCGCCGTCACCTCCACGGGACGCAGCCTCGGCCTGATCCGCACCCGGACCAAGGGCAGCACCTCACTCCTCGACCTCGCCTGCGGCACCGGCACCGCAGCACACTGTCGCCGACAGCGAGCGGGGCATCCGCCACTTCACCGAGACGCACCGCGCGACCCTCTTCACCCGCGAGCAGTACGAGTCCGCCTTCCGCGCGGCTGGCTTCGACGCGGAGTACGTCCCGGGGGTCCAGAACGGGCGCGGGCTGTTCGTGGAAGGACTGGCCTGACGGGGGCCGGGTGGCTTGCTAGCGTGGGCGGCCCCCCACCTGGAGGTCCGATGCCGCCGTCCCGGCCCGCCGCCCCCGCCTCCGACTTACGCAGCGGGACCGTCGACCGGGTCCTCACTGAGGCGGAACGCGCCCTGGCCGTCACCCTGGACCCGGCCACGCTCGTCCGCAAACGCCGTTCCCTGGGCGCACGCACCGACCGTGACACCTGGGTCCGCGTCGAACGCCGCACCCTGGACCGGATCGGCGCCCAAGGCTGGAACGGCACCGAGTGCGCCGCCATGCTGCACGGGGTCGCCCGCCCCGCCTGGCACCGGGGCGCCACCTGGCCCGAGCCGGGCCGGCCGGTGATGTGGCGGGCTGATGAGATGGACCTGCTCCCGGACGCCCCCGTCGGCAGCAGCGTCCTGGCTGCCGACCCCACGCTGCCGGACGAGTGGTGGCGCGCCCTCAACGTCTCCCTGGACGCGCTGTCCCGCCACCGCACCCGGCGGGTGGCCACCCCGGACACCGTCCCGATCACCCAGAATGGCGTGACACGGGCGGTGGCACCGTTCCTTCCGACCGCCGCCGACACCGCAGTGACGACCTGGCAACCGGCGCACGCCGACCTGACCTGGGCGAACATGACCGGTCCGCGCTTCTGTCTGTTCGACTGGGAGGACTGGGGCTTGGCTCCCCGCGGCCTGGACGCCGCCGCCCTCTGGGGCAACTCCCTCGCGGTCCCGTCCCTGGCCGCCCGTGTCCGCCGCGAACGCGGGCAGGACCTGGAGACTCGGGACGGTCGGCTGATGACCCTATTCGTCTGCGCCAAGCTCCTCAGCCCGGACGCCCACCCCGCCGACCCTCGCCTCGGCCCGGCACGGGAGATGGTGGCGCGGGTTGTCGAGGAGCTTCAGCGGGGGTGACGTCGTGCGCGGTCACGGAGCAGCATGCGGTACCTGCGTACAGCAACATCGTTGACCTCGCACTCCAGCGCACTCAGCAACTCCCGCATATGAACAGGGTTGTGTGTGCCAACGGCGACGGCGCGCACCTCAGGGAGCGAGTAGGCCGCACGAAATGCGGCCTGCGCTCTGGTGACACCGTCATGAGCGTCGCGGATGAAGAGCCGAGGGTCCACTCTGCGCCATAGGTCCTGCGCCATGTTGCCGCCGAACGGACTCATGCCCCAGAGCCGGGTGCGGTCGTCGAGACCCCATCGGGTCACGACGGCGCTGGTGGCATCCATGGTGTCGATGCCCACCAGGAGGCCTGCGCGGACCATGACGACGGCAGGGCGGGGAAGCGTGCCGTCCACCAGGGCGGCGAGGGGACGCGGGTCCCAGGAAGCGATGCCCCAGGTTTTGCACAGACCGTCCGTCACGGCCTGATACATCGTCATGCACGCGTTGCGCAGCCTGTCCCGGGCGGAAGCCGACGGGCCTGTGAGAGAGCGCTCCGGATTGTGCAGGAACACCAGCTCCGGAGCGCGTTCCAAGTCGCGGCACGTCAGCTCCAGGGCCGCGCGGAGCCGCCTGGGGCAAAGTGAATGCACGGGGCGGCCGTACGCTGCGAAGAAGCCGACCTTGGTGGAGATGCTGAAGCGTGGAAGGAGATCCCGGCCCGCGTTCGCCAGAGCTGAGTGGGCTGAGAAATGCCGATAGTTGAAGCTGGTGTCGATGGCCTCGATTCCAGCATCCAGAGCATCGGTCAGGACGCTGCGTTCGTGACGAGATCGATGTAACCCGAGGACAATTCGGGGGTGAGGGTCGCGCACAGCTCCTCCTGAACCAGAATTTCTGCCAAGGCGCCGACCTCTCCGCCGACCAAGTGGGCTGCCTCGTCCAGGTGTACGGGGCCGCCGTCGAGCAGCAGTCGCAGGGCCGGCAGGGCCCTGGACGCGAAGGTGAGCTGCCTACCCGATGCCCGCACCACGACTGTTCGGTCGTCGTATTCGATCAGCGGAGGGAACTCGCTGACGCATGCGACGGCTTCCAGCGGGCCGAGGACGGGCAGGGAACGGATGTGCCTGCCGGCGGGCGTCTCCTGCTCACGTGTCCGCAGGAAGTCTGCGGGTCCACGCTCCTCAGCGAGCAGGGTGGCCCGAGCCACCAGTGCGCGCCGCTGCGCGTCGCACCCGCCCACGGCGCCCCATCGGTCGAGGTCGTGACGGAATGCCTCCTCCTGCCGAGACCGGTCGGCGAGCCAGGACAGCCAACTGACGCCTGTGCGCTGGGCGAAGCCGAAGGTCACATGAGTGCTGAGGCCTTCGCCCTGACCGACTCTGGTTGCGGCGTGCCAGTGGCCACGAGGAATGTGCATGATGTCGCCGGCCGTCAGTGTGCCGGACCAGACCGTCTCCTGGCTGGGCGTGTTGTTCCGCTCCGCGTCCCGGAAGAGGGGGACCGGGCGGGAGGCCCCGCGGACCTCCCAGCGCTTTTCTCCGGCGAGCTGCACGATGAGCACATCGTGGTCGTCCCAGTGCAGGTCGAAGCCGGATGCATCGTTCGTGGTCAGATAGACGTTGGCCTGAACATGTTCCCGTGACCACCACTGGAGGGCGCGACAGGCCACTTCCATCGTGGGGTCGAACACGTTCGTCTGGTCCAGTACCAGCGTCGCGCCGCCGCGCAGCAACTCCCCGATGAGCCGCATGTCCGCCATGGGGACGGCTTGACCCCGGGGAGAGACATGCCGGGTGAGGTACCTGTCCGGGTGCAGTTCCTCCCCACCCCGGAAGCATCGGAACTGAGGGTTCGCGAGGCTTCGGCGCATGACCAGGTCGAGGAGTCTGTGAGGAGTCAGCAGCCGCCTGACAATGCCGACATCATCGATGCGGCCCCTTGCGAATTCTCTGCCGAGCGGGCCCGGGCCCTCCCAGGCCAGTGATTGCTCGACGGCGCGGACCAACCTGTGTTCCATGGTCTGTTCCCTTCGGTTCGTCAAACGAGAGGAAGGGGAGAGGCCACCAGGACAGCCCCTCCCCTCGGCGCCGGACTGTCAGACGTGGTTCAGCCCGTCACCGCCGGGCCAGGGGCCGTCACCCGACGATCCCTGGCCCGGATCGGACGCACTGCTGTCGTGCCTGTCCTGGATGCTCGCCAGGACTTCCACGGCGATCACCAGCGCTGAATCGAGCGTGGGGTGCTGCTTCTCGTCCACCGTTTGTTCCTTCCTCGTTCGGATCCTCCGTCCGGGTGGCCCTTGCTCAGAACGGAAACCCGGTCGTGACTTCGTCCCGCATGGCGAGTGCCCGCCCGGTCTGCGCGTGAAGGAGTTCGACCTCGCCGGGGCAGAGAACCAACGTCGTGGTCTCGGTCGAACCGTCGAGTCGGTGCAGAATGATCGCCAGCGTGGCGGTCTGCTCCTGCCGGTCGTACCGGATGTCCCGCCGCACCGGCGTCGCATGGCTGATCACGGGTTCTCCCACAAGGGTCGTCTTTCAGGGACGAAGCCAGTGAACGTCTTCCGGGCGATGAGCGAACAGGGCATCCGACACGGCATTTTGAAGGCAATCTGTAGGCAGATCGCCGTGGGGTTCACTGCGCTCGACGTGACCGGGTAAGGGTGTGGCTGTGGGAAACGACCGACTGCGGAGGCTCAGACACGGGAGGCGCTGGACACAAGCCCAGGCCGCACAGCGTGTGTGTTCCCAGGTCGAGGTCATGACGGGACGTGATCCCGATGTGGACGCGAACTGGATCTCACGTCTTGAGCGGGGGATCATCTCCTGGCCGTCCGCCGACTACCGAGCGGCGCTGTGCGCGGTGTACGGGGTGGACGACGAAGTGCAGCTAGGCCTCTTTCCTGGCGCTCGACCGGGTGCGCCGGATGCTGCGGTCAGAAAGTCAGCCGATGCGAAGATCCTCGACACGGACGGAGACGCGGAACTCTCCTCGCGAATCGCCCGGCATGCCGGGGTTAGCAATGTCAACGCGCTCGTGCTCGAACAGTTCGACGCGGACGTTTCCCGGCTCGCGCGGGACTTCGTCAGTCGGCCTTTGGCCGTGCTTGTTCCCGAGATCCGCGCCTTGCGTGAGGAGGTCTTCCGATTAATCGAAGGCCGGCAGTCTCCGAGCCAGTCCCGCCGTCTCTACACCATCGCCGGCTGGTTGGGCGGTCTGGCCGCACACGTCTCGCTGGACCTTGGCCACCAACGCTCCGCCGCAACGCACGTACGGACGGTGCTCCAATGCGCAGAGGCGGCCGAGCACGCCGGTCAGCGGGCTTGGGGCCGGTCGTTCCAGTCTCTGGCCGCTTACTGGTCCGGTGACTTCCAGCGGGCCGCGGCTCTTGCGCGCGACGGATACGACAGTAGTCCCCACAGTGGCACGATCAGGGCGCGGCTGCTCAGCCTTGAGGCGAGGGCGCTGGGGGCAGGGGGCGACAGCCGGATGGCGTTGCGGGTCCTCGCGCTCGCCCACGATGCGCGCATCTCGGCGGATGCCGATGAGCTGCCGGGCGTCTTCGCGTTTCCGGAAGCCAAGCAGTGGACCTACACCGGTACGACACTCCTGGGCCTGGGCGTCGCGGCACACACGCATCGTGCGATCACGGCCTCTGAGAGGGCCGTTCAGATCTACCGGTCCGGTACGGACGAGGACAGGTCGCCCGGTGATGTGAACGCGGCACATCTCGACCTCGCCACCGCGTACCTCATGATCGGGGAGATAGAGGGCGTCGCCGCGCAACTCGCGTCGGTCCTGACCTCTCCGCAGCGCACCGCGAGCATTTCGATCAGACTACGCAACCTGGACGCACGGCTGGCGGCGGGGCCCTACCGTGGCTCACGGGCGGTGGATGAGCTGCGCGAAGGCATCCGTGAAGCCATGTCCCGGCAAGCCGTCCCCGGCGACCCCATGGCGCGGTGATGACCAACATGGAGCGGTGATGACCACCAGCAACCCCACCGAGGAACCCTCGGTCACCGATCGGAAGCTGCTCGCGACGCAGGCATACGGTACGGGCCGCCACCTGGCGGCACGTCAGTCTCTCTACCGGTGGCAGAAGCCGAGACACGACCTCCCCGGAATCGTTCTGGGCGAACTGAACGGCGTCGGGGGCGCGATCGCGGACGTGGGCTGCGGCAACGGGATGTACGTCCGCCGGATACGTGCGGTCCGGCCGGACCTGGCGGTGGTTCCGCTGGACGTCTCGCCGGGAATCGTGGCCGGTATCCCCGGCGCCGTGGCCGCGGACGCCGAGCGGCTGCCGCTCGCCGACGGTGCTCTGACCGCCGTGCTGGCCATGCACATGCTGTATCACGTGAAGGACCGGCGACGGGCCGTACGTGAGCTGGGCCGCGTCCTCGCCCCGGGCGGCATGGCCCTGGTGTCCACGAACAGCCGCACCGACAAGCGTGAGCTGGAGGATCTGTGGCGGCGGGCGGCAGGTGATGTGCTGGGGGTTCCGGAGGGGCCGGCCAGGGTGCAGCTCTCGGCGCGGTTCACGCTGGAGGACGCACCGGGGCTGCTGGGCGAGGTGTTCTCCGAGATCCGGGCCATCCCCCTGCCGGGCGTGATCGAGGTATCCGATCCCGCGCCCGTCGTCGCCCACCTCGCTTCCTACGAGGCATGGGCCGACACGATGGGGGTCCCCTTCGCGGCGACGCTCGAACGGGCCCGTCAGCGCGTCGAGGAAGCCGTCCGCCGGGACGGGGCCTTCCGGATCGCCTGTCGGGGCGGCATCCTCGTCTGCCGGACCTGACCACCGCGGGCAGCCGTGAAGGGCCGGCCCCCGGGAGGCCCCCGGGGTCCGGCCCTTCACGCGCCCGCGGCTCAGGCCGCTCGCGCGGCCCCGCCGTCGCCCGCCTCGTGGCGGGCCAGGTGCGCCAGGATCTCGTCCGCCGCGCGGGACGCGCCGCCCGCGTCGTGGACGTGCTTGCGCATCGCGCCGACGCTGTCGCGGACGCCCGCGTCGGCGGCGACCGTGAGGACCGTCTCGCGCAGCAGGGCCGCGGTGACCTCGTCGCGGGACAGGACCCGGCCGAGGTCCAGCTCGGTGAGCTGGTGGGCGAGCTGGTCGGTCTCGCCGACCTGGGGGACGACCACCATCGGGGTCCCCGCGTACAGGGACTGCATCACCGTGCCCCAGCCGCCGTGGCACACGAACACGCTCGTGTGCGCCAGGACCGCCTGGAGCGGGAGCCACTCGTGCACCTCGACGTGCTCCGGGAGCGGGCCGAGGGCCGAGCGGTCGACGCCCGGGCCGGTGACCAGGACCGTGTGCCACGGCTGGTCGGCGAACGCCTCCACACACATCCGGAAGAACTCCGGCTGCGCGTTGAAGCTGGTCCCCAGCGAGATCAGCACCACCGGACGGCCGCTCGCCGGCGGCTCCCAGCCGCCGGACAGGTCGCCCTCGCGCAGGCACGGGCCGACGAAGGCGAACCGGTCCTCCTCGAAGGTCTCCTGCGCGTACTGGAAGGCGCGCGGCACGGACACCAGGTTCAGCGCCCGCGGGTCGTCGACCAGTTCGTCGAAGGACACGTTGTCCACGCCGTGCGCGGCGGCGAACTCCCTCAGCTCGGACTCGATCCGGTCGTACGCCTCGCCGCCGACCGCCTCCCGGGGGATGCTCCGGTTGGTCGGCGAGACCGAGTAGAACTTCACCCCCGGCCGGTTCCAGCGGCGGGTGAGGACCCCGCCGAGGAACTGCACCGAGATGTCGTACGCCAGCAGGTCCGGCAGGTCGCCCCGGAAGTGCTCCTCGAAGACCGGGGCCGTCGCCGCCCCCTCGCGGACGTTGCCGAGCAGCACCCGGGCCAGCCAGTCCTCCGCCCCGGCGGGCACGATCGTCTGCGGGTCGATCGAGGAGGTGTACGGCAGGACCGTCGCCCCCGTGGAGGCGACCAGGTCCGCGTACGCCTCCGTCGCCGCGTACGTCACCCGGTGGCCCCGGCGGACCAGTTCCTCGACCACACCGAGGGTGGGGACGAGGTGCCCGGTCGCCGGGATGTTGAAGAACGCGAAGTGCCTGCCGGACCCGGTCACGACAGCTTCACCACGAGGTTTCCGGTGTACTTGCCCTTCAGCAGGTCGATCAGGGCCTGCGGCGCGGCCTCCAGGCCGCCCTCCACCACGGTCTGCGGCAGCACGAACTTCCCCTCGCCCAGCCACTGGGCGAAGTGCGAGTTCCACGCCCAGATCTGCTCGGGGGTGTGGTAGGTCGCGAACGGGCGGATGACGAGCTGCTTGACGATGGAGGTCATCACGTCCAGGCGCGGGAACGCGCCCTCGGAGTCGCCGACCTGCCCGGACAGCGCGCCGCAGAGCGCGAAGCGGGCGCCCGGGGCCGCCGCCTGCACGGCCGCCTCGAACTGCTCGCCGCCGACGGTGTCGAAGAAGACGTCGATGCCGTCCGGGGCCAGCTCGCGCAGGCGGTCCAGGACCGGGCCGTCGTGGTAGTCGAACGCGGCGTCGTAGCCGAGCTCCTTCACCAGGTAGTCGACCTTCGCCTTGCTGCCCGCCGCGCCGATGACCCGCTTGGCGCCCCGCGCCTTGGCGATCTGGCCCGCGAGGGAGCCGACGCCGCCGGCCGCGCCGGAGACGAAGACGGTGTCGCCCTCGCCGACCTCAACGATGTCCACCATGCCGTGGTAGGCCGTCGGGCCCTGCGTCAGGTAGTGGACGGGGCTCGGGAAGGCGTCCGCGTCCAGCTTGAAGTAGTCGCCCGCCGGGCCCGCCGAGTACTCCTTGAAGCCGTCCATGCCCTCGACGAGGTCGCCCGCGGCCAGGTCGGGGCTGTTCGACTTGACCACCACACCGACCGCGGCGCCCCACATCGGGGCGCCCGGCTGGTAGCCGGGCATCGGCAGGCTCGGGTCGGGCTTCATCAGGTCCTGCATCACGGCGGCGAGCTGCAGGTACTGGTAGCGCACCAGGACCTCGCCGTCGCCGGGCTCGGGGACCTCGGCCTCGGCCAGCTCGAAGTGCGAGAGAGTCAGCGCGCCCTCCAGGTGTGCGGCAAGCCGCACTTCCTTGGCCTTCGCGGGAATCTCTTCGGTGGTCATGGGGGCCCTCCTGGTCGTGTGGTCCGGGGCCCGTCCCCTTCAGGCAGGACAGTCCCCAACAGGCCCCAGCATCGCGGGTGCCGCTCGAATCCCGGTCGACCCGCGGGTCCGGCCGCGTGGCGGAGGCCCGTCCCGCCGGGCGCCCGGCCCCAGCCCCGGGGCCCGCCCCCGCGCTCAGGGGCCCGACCCCGTGCCCCGGCGCCCGGCCCCGCGACGGAGGACCGCCCGGGGGACCGCCCCGGAGGCCCGGCCCCGCGACGGAGGACCGTTCCGGCGGCCCGTCCCGCCGGGCCGCTCACGCCCGCCCGCCCGGCCGGGCCGCCGCGCTCGACCGCGTCTCCAGCGGTGCTCCGGGTGGTCGCTGGACCGTTCGAGCCGCGGCGGCGGGGGCCCGCCGGCCACCGCTGACACGGAGGAGGGCGGCAGATGAGCGAGCGCGGTACGCAGGTCCGCGAGCGGGGCTTCCAGCTCTACGACACGACCCTGCGCGACGGCAGCCAACAGGAGGGCATGGTCCTGACGGTCGACGACAAGCTCGCCGTCGCCCGCCACCTGGACGCGGCCGGCGTGGGCTTCATCGAGGGCGGCTGGCCCGGCGCCGTGCCCCGGGACACGGAGTTCTTCCGCCGCGCCCGGTCCGAACTCGACCTCAAGCACGCCGAACTGGCCGCCTTCGGCGCCACCCGCCGCCCCGGCGCGGCCGTCTCCCGGGACCCGCAGGTCCGGGCGCTGCTGGTCGCCGAGACCCCGGTGGTGACCCTCGTCGCCAAGAGCCACACCGGGCACGTCAACAGCGCACTGCGCACCACCCTCGCCGAGAACCTGGCGATGATCGGCAGCACCGTGCGCCACCTGGTGCACGCCGGCCGCCGGGTCTTCCTCGACGCGGAGCACTATTTCGACGGCTACCGCCTCAACCGCGAGTACGCCCTCGAAGTGGTGCTGATCGCGGCCGAGGCCGGGGCCGAGACGGTGGTGCTGTGCGACACCAACGGCGGCTGCCTGCCCGACGAGATCGGCGCGGTCGTGGCCGACACCATCGCGGTGACCGGCGCCTCCGTCGGCATCCACTGCCACGACGACACCGGCTGCGCGGTCGCCAACACCATGGCCGCCGTGGACGCGGGCGCGATCCACGTCCAGGGCACGGCGCACGGCTACGGCGAACGCTGCGGCAACGCCAACCTGTTCACCGTGCTCGGCAACCTCGCCCTGAAGCGGGGGCGGGAGGTCGCCGACCCGGCCCTGCTCGGCTCCCTCGCCGCGACCGCCCGGGCGATCACCGAGCTGACCGGGGTGCCCGCCGACCCGTCCGCGCCCTACGTCGGCGCCTCCGCCTTCACCCACAAGGCCGGACTGCACGCCTCCGCCCTGCGGATCGACCCGGACCTGTACCAGCACATCGACCCGGAGCGGGTCGGCAACACCATGCGCACCCTCGTCTCCGACGTGGGCGGCCGGTCCTCCATCGAGCTGAAGGCGCGCGAGCTGGGCTACACGGTGGACGCCGGGTCCGACGAGAGCGCGCGGGCCGCCGCCCGGGTCAAGGAGATGGAGAGCCGGGGCTACAGCTTCGAGAGCGCCGACGCCTCCTTCGAGCTGCTGCTCCGCGAGGAACTGGCCGGCAGCCCGCCGGAGCCGCCGTTCGAGGTGGACTCCTGGCAGGTGTCCGTCGCCCGCCAGACCAACGGGGAGGTCCGCACGGACGCCTCGGTGCGGCTGCGCGTGGACGGCGTCCCGCTGGCGGCGAACGGGCAGGGCAACGGTCCCGTCAACGCCCTCGACACGGCCCTGCACCGGGCACTGGACCCGTTCTTCCCGCAGCTCGCCCGGCTGGAGCTGGTCGACTACCGGGTCCGGGTGCTCAGCGGCGAGACGGGCAGCGGCGCGGCCGCCCGGGTGCTGGTGCAGTTCCGGGACGGGGAGCGCCGCTGGGGGACCGTCGGCGTGGACGAGAACACCGTGACCGCGAGCTGGCGGGCGCTGCTGGACGCCGTCCACTACGTCCTCCTCGACGACGTGCGGCCGGGACGCGGCGCCGTGCCGCTGGCCACCGCCTGGGCCGGCTGACCCGAAGACCGGCCGGCCCGAGGACCGGCCTACCCGAAGGCCCCCCGACTCGAAGGCCCCCCGACCCGAAGACCGGCCGGCCCGAAGGCCGCCTGACCCGAGACCGGCCGACCTGCCCCCGGCCCGGCGCGCCCGGACCTCTGGTCACGGCCCGCCCCGGCCGGCTCCGGGAAGGCCCGGAACCCGCCCGGCCGGGTCCGGCACGCGCACCGTGGCGCGTGCCCGGACCCCGCCCCGCAACCGACGAAAGGCCCCAGCAGTGCGTGTGGAAGACATCTGGATACGCGGGACCGCGGTACGCCTGCCGTCCTCGCTCCTGGTCGCCGACGCGGTCGCCTCCGGCGCGTGCCCGCCCCGGGTCGCCGCCGCCACCGGGATGGAGTCCGTGGCGTACTCGCCGGACGAGTCGGCCGCCGAGATGGCCGCCGTCGCCGCCCGTGACGCCCTGGCCCGGGCCGGGTCCGGACCCGGGGACGTCGGGCTGATCCTGCACGCCGACACCTACCACCAGGGCCAGGACCTGTGGCCCGTCGCCTCCTACATCCAGCGCGAAACCACCGGGAACAGCTGCCCCGCCCTGGAGATCCGGCAGATGTCCAACGGCGGGCTCGCCGCCATGGACCTCGCCGCCGCCTACCTGACCGCCGGTCACTCCGGCGCGCCGGACGCCCTGCTCACCACGGCCGACCGCTTCTGCGAGCCGGGGATCGACCGCTGGAGCACCGACCCCGGCACCCCGTACGCGGACGGCGCCACCGCCCTGGTCCTCTCCCGGCGCGGCGGGTACGCCCGGCTGCTCTCCCTCGCGCTCTTCGCCGACCCCGAACTGGAGCCCATGCACCGGGGCGACGACCCGTTCACCAGAGCGCCGTTCACCCACCGGACGCCGGTCGACTTCGAGGAGGCCAAGCGGGCCTTCATCGGCCGGACCGGGATGTCGTACGCCATCAGCCGGGCGCACCAAGGCCAGCAGACGGTCGTGAAGCAGGCCCTCGCCGACGCCGGCCTCGAACTGGCCGACGCGCGCTGGGTGCTGCTGCCGCACTTCGGGCGCCGCCGCCTCCAGTCCATCTACTACACGCCGTTCGGGATCGACCCGGAGCGCACCACCTGGGAGTGGAGCCGCACCGTCGGTCACCTGGGCGCGGGCGACCAGTTCGCCGGCCTCGACCACCTCACCGTCACCGGGCGCGCCCGGCCGGGCGACCGGGTGGTGCTGGTGAGCGTCGGCGCGGGCTACAGCTGGGGCTGCGCCGTCGTCGAGATCACCGGCGTCCCGGAGCACTCCGCGGACACCGGGCACTGAACCGGTCGCCGGGCCGGACCGGACCGGGCGACCCGCCCGTTCCAGTCAGGCTCAAGCGGCCCTCCAGTACACCTCTGCCACTGTTGAATCCGCCGTTCACACGGCCGCACCGAAGGGAAGGTACGCCGTGGCGACCGCACTGTCCGACACATCGGCGACCAAGGTCACGGAACACTCCATCAGCGTCGCGGCGCCGCCGCCCGCCGTCTACCGGCTGATCGCGGACGTCTCCGCGTGGCCGCAGGTCTTCGGACCGACCGTGCACGTCGAGGTCCTGGAGGAGGCCGATCCGGAGCGTGGTGGCGAGCAGTTGCTGCGGATCTGGGCGACGGCCGAGGACCGGGTGAGGTCGTGGACCTCGCGCCGGGTCCTGGACCCGGCCGCGCGCACCGTCGTCTTCCGCCAGGTCGTCTCCGCCGCGCCGGTCGCCTCCATGGGCGGCGAGTGGCGCGTCGAGGAACTGGACGACGGCACCAGCCGGGTCGTCCTGCTGCACGACTACCGGGCGGTCGGTGACGACCCGGAGGCCGAGGCGCTGATCGCCCGCGCCGTGGACCGCAACAGCATCGCCGAACTGGCCGCGCTGAAGAACGCGGCCGAACTCGGCGCGAGCGCCGACGACCTGCACATGACCTTCTCCGACTCGGAGACCGTGCACGGCGACGCGGCCGACGTCTACGCCTTCCTGGAGCGCGCCGACCTGTGGCCGGAGCGCCTGCCGCACGTCGCCCGGCTGGACCTCGCCGAGGAGGAGGGCGGCGTCCAGCGCATGGACATGGACACCCGCAGCCCGGACGGCTCCCTGCACAACACCACCTCGATCCGCGTCTGCTTCGCGGACCGCCGGGAAATCGTCTACAAGCAGCTCCGGGTGCCGGTCGCGATGAGCGGCCACACCGGGCGCTGGGAGATCGAGACCCTCGGCGACGGCACCGTGAAGGCCACCTCCTGGCACACGGTCACCCTCGACCCGGAGGGCATCCGGACCGCCCTCGGCCCCGACGCCACCGTCGGGGAGGCGCGCGACCTGGTGCGCAAGGCGCTGGGCGGCAACAGTTCCACCACCCTGCGCCATGCCAGGCGATACGCGGAGGAAGCCCGTGCACGAACGTGATCCCAACAGGCCGGTGACCGTCATCAACCGGTTCGAGGTCAAGGACGACGTGGAGGAGTTCGAGCGCGAGTTCCGCGAGCACTCCCAGTTCCTGCGCAGGCGCGCGGACTTCGACTTCCTGGTGACGGTCGGCCTGGTGGACGACCCCCGGGTGTACGTGCACCTGGGGCACTGGCGGAGCCTGCGCGGCTTCCTGGACACCGTGCACGACGACACGTTCACGGAGCAGGTCCGCCGGCTCGGCCCGAAGGTCCACACGGAGGCGGACCAGGCGGTCAGCGTCCGCCGGACGGTGCACGAGGCGGCCGAGATCGGTTCGGCCGGCGTCGTCCTGATCGGTGCGCGGGTGCACGGGGAGTGCGCCGAACTGGAGAAGCGCTTCGCCGTCCTCGGCGACCGCTGCCTGGACGCGGGCGGCTTCGGCGGCAGCGACCTGCTGCGCTCGACCGTCCGCCCGCTCTCCTACACCGGCCTGCTGTGGTGGCGCGACGCCACCCACTGCGAACGCGCCCGCGCGAGCGGACCGTTCCGCGAGGCCCTGGACGCACTGCGCGAGGTCGCGGACGTCACCGTGGAGCACAGCCGCCACGTCGCCTACGAAGGCGCGGGCACCTGCGGCTGACCGGTGCGGTCCGCCCCGGCCCTGGCGGGCCCGGGGCCTGCCGGGGCCGTCGGGCCGGGCGGCGTATCCGCCGCCCGGCCCGGGCGGGCAGCCGGGACCGGTCTTGCGCCGCCGGGGCGCGCGGGATCGGCGACCGAGCCGCGCGCGCCACCCGGCCGGGCCCGGGCACCGGCCTTGCCAGAGGCGGCAGTTGCGTCGTGCAGCCGCCGCACGGACGCGGGTCCGGGCCGTCAGGGAGGGCGGCGTATCCGCCACCTCGGTCCGGGCCGGTGGGACCGGTTCCGGGCCGGTGGAGCCGGGGACGACACGTCCTCGGCTCCGTCGCGTTCGGGGCGCGAGCCCAGCTCAAGCGGGTGGGCGCACGATGGCAGCATGGCAGAAGAGACAGGAATGACCGTGCTCCACGGGAAGCCGGACGCGGCGGAACTCGCTGCCGTGACGGCCGTGCTGCTGGCGCGGCTGCGGATGCAGGCGTGCGCCGAGGACGCGGCCGCGCCTGCTTCCGGGGTCGCGCCGCGTGCCGAGTGGTCCGTCCGGGGCGAGGGCCGGACCTGGGCCGCTCCCGCCCCGAGGGGGCGGCGATGAGCGCCCCCCGGTCGGCCGCCGGGTCGGCTCCCCGGACGGCCGCCGGGTCGGTTCCCGGGGCGGGCCCGGGGACGTTCACCGACGTCTTCCGAGCCACCGCCGCCGCCCGGCCCGAGCGGACCGCCCTGGTCCTGCTGACCGAGCGGGACGGCCGGCTGGTCCCCGAGGAGATCGCCTACGGCGCCCTCGACCGGCACGCCCGCGCCCTCGCGGCCCGGCTGCGCCGGCACACCGTGCCCGGCGACCGGGTGCTGATCCTCCAGACCTCCCGGCGGCTCTTCGCCGCCAGCTTCCTCGCGTGCCTGTACGCCGGAGCCGTCGCCGTGCCCGTCGCCCCGCCCGGCGGCCGGGGCCATCACGACGAGCGGGTGGCGGGGATCGTCAAGGACGCCGCCGCGAGCTGCGTCCTCACCGAGGCGCGCGACGCGGCCGAGGTGTCCCAGCTCCTCGCCCGCACCGGCTTCGGCGACGTCGTCTGCGCCCCGGCCGACCTCCCGTACGAGGCGCCGGTCGGCGAAGACGCCCTCACCGGCACCGACGACACCGGCACCGACGACACCGGCACCGACGACGCCGAGCCGCACCGCGCCGCCCCCGAGGACGTCGCCTACCTCCAGTACACCTCCGGCTCCACCCGCGAGCCGCGCGGAGTGATGATCACCCACCGGAACCTGCTCGCCAACCAGGAGGCCATCCGCCGGGCACTGGGCACCGGACCGGAGTCCCGGATCGGCGGCTGGCTGCCGTTCCACCACGACATGGGCCTGGTCGGGCAGTTGCTGCACCCCCTGTGGCTCGGTACCACCGCCGTGCTGCTCTCCCCGGCGACCTTCGTGAAGAAGCCGGCGCACTGGCTGGAGACCGTCTCCCGCTACCGGCTCACCGTCAGCGGCGGCCCGGACTTCGCCTACGACCTGTGCGTCCGCCGGATCAACGACCACCAGATCGCCGGGCTCGACCTGTCCGGCTGGCGGGCCGCCGTCAACGGCGGCGAACCGGTGCGCGCCGAGACCCTGCGCGCCTTCGCCGAGCGCTTCGCCCCCGCCGGGCTGCGCCCCGAGGCGCTCACCCCCTGCTACGGGCTCGCCGAGGCCACCCTCCTGGTCTCCGGCGCTGTGGCCGACGCCCCCGTCCCGCCGCGTACCGCCGACGCCGCCGCCCTGGAGGAGCACCGCCTCACCGACGCGGACGGCACGGCCCCGCAGCGCACCGTCGTGCCCTGCGGCCCGGCCGCCCCCGCCGCCGAGATCCGGATCGTGGACCCGGAGTCCGGCGCCGAACTGCCCGAGGGCCGGATAGGGGAGATCTGGGTGCGCGGCGAGAGCGTCGCCCCCGGCTACTGGCGTCGGCCCGCCGAGACGGCCGAGACCTTCGACGCCCGCACGGGCGGCCTGGGCGGGCATCTGCGCACCGGCGACCTGGGCGCCGTCGAGGGCGGACTGCTCCATGTCACCGGCCGGATCAAGGACATGATGGTGGTGGCCGGCCGCAACCTCTACCCGCAGGACCTGGAGCGCACGGTCCAGCAGCTCGACCCGCTGTTCGGCGCGGCGACCGTGTTCTCCGTCCCGGACGCGGACGAGGGCCGCGAACGGGTCGTGATCGTGCAGGAGCTGCGCGACCGCGGCCACTACGACATCGACCTGGACGCCCTCGCGGGCGAGGTCGAGACCCGGATAGGCGAGGAGTACGAGATCCGCACCGGAGGCATCCTGCTGGTCCGCTCGGGCACCGTCCGCCGGACCGCGAGCGGCAAGGTCGAACGCGCCGCGATGCGCCTGCTGTTCCTGCGCGGCGAGATCACCCCCCTGCACGCCCGTCTCGACCCGGGCGTGGAGCGGCTGCTCACGGCGGGAGCCCCGGCATGAGCACGGTCAGCGACCCGGCCCGCGGCGAGCGGCGCGGCACGGCACCCGCAGCACCCGGCCCACGCGACGCACGTGACCCCCGCGACGTACGTGACCCCCGCGACGCACACGGCGCACGCGATCCACGCGGCGGAGACGGCGTACCCGGTGCACGTGACGCACGCAACGCACGCGGCGGAGACGGCGCACCCGGCGCACGCGACGATGTCCTCCGCGACGAGGCCGCCCAGGACCGGATCGAAGATCTGGAGCGTTCCTTCGGCCCCCTGGACGACGACGCCAACCCGCTCGGCGGCGCGGCCCTGCTCGCCGCCGACGCGGCGGGCGAGGTCCTCGCCGAGGCCGAACAGGTCCTGGACGCGTACGGGCTGAACGCCGAGTTCGTCCCCGCCTCCCTCGGCGGCCGGCTGCGCCGGATGGACGTCCTCGGCCGGCTGCTGCGGCCGGTCTTCCGCCGGGACGCCTCCCTCGGCTTCGCCTACGGCCTGAACTGCTTCTTCGCCGCCACCCCGGTGTGGACCGCGGGCAACGACGAGCAGCGCGCCAAGGCCGCCCGGCTGCTGCTCGACGGCCACCGCATCGCCGTCGCCCGGCACGGCGTCGCGCACGGGAACGACTTCGTCCGCGACGAGTTCACCGCCACCGTCCGCCCCGACGGCTCCCTCGTGGTCAACGGCAGCAAGACCGGCATCGCCAACGCCTCCCGCGCCCGCGGCCTGGTGGTCTTCGCCCGGACCGGCGCGGAGGGCGGCGGGCGGAGCCACACCGTCCTCCTGCTCGACCGGGCGGAACTGCCCCCGGGCAGCGTCGAGGACCTGGGCCGCCGGGCCACCACCGGGATGCGCAGCGCCGAGTTCGGGGGGCTGCGGATGACCGACTGCCCGGTCCCGGCCGGCGCGGTCCTCGGGCGGATCGGCGACGGCTACGAACTCTCGCTGCGCTCCTCGCTGGTGATCCGCGGGGTGATCCCGTCCATCGTGCTGGCCGGTGCGGACACCGCGCTGCGCACGGTCGCCGCCTTCGCCGACCGGCGCCGTGCGGACGGCCGCTCGTCCCTGGACGTCCAGCACGTCCGGGACGTGCTCACCGGCGCCTTCCTGGACCTGCTGCTCATCGACTGCCTGGCCCTGGTGGGCACGCGGGCGCTGCATCTGCTGCCCAAGCAGCTCAGCGCCTACGCGGCCGCCGCCGCGTACCTCGCGCCGAAGCTGGTCGCCGAGACCATGGACGAGATGTCCGCGGTGCTGGGGGAGCTGACCTTCGCCAAGGAGGGCGCCTACGGGATGTTCCAGAAGCAGCTCCGGGACCTGCCGGTGACGTCCCTCGGGCACGCGGGCAGTGCCGGCCGCCAGGTGAGCATCCTGCCGCAGCTGCCGTTCTTCGCCCGGCACACCTGGTTCATGGACCCCGAGGCACCGCCGGGCCTGTTCCGGCCGTACGAGGACCTGCCGCCGCTGGACCTGTCCGCGCCCGCGCTGCTCGGCGACGGGGACCGGCTGGCCGCGACCCTGGTGGCCAGCAGCGACCTGTTCGAGGAGTCGCCCCCGGACGGCGACGGCGGGGTGCTGCGCTTCCTCACGCGGACCTTCACCGCCGAACTGGACGGTCTGCGGCAGGCGTTCGCGGACGTGCCGCAGAACGACCGCAAGGCGCTGTCGAGTCCGCACAGCCTCGGCCTCGCGGACCGGTACACGCTGGTGCTCGCCGCCGCGGCCTGTCTGGGGGTGTGGCGGGAGCAGCGGTCCGCCCCGGACGGCGACCCGTTCCTGGCGGACCCGGCGTGGCCCTCGGCCGCCCTGTACCGGCTCTGCCGGCGGCTCGGTCTGCCGCTCCCGGACCGGCCGCTGGCGGCGGAGCGGCGGGTGCTCGACGAGGCCCTGGCCCGGCTGCGCGGCCGGCGCAGCTACGACCTGTACGGGTCCCCGCTGGCCTGAGCCCGTCCCGGGCAGGTCGCGTCCCGTCACGTCCGGCCCCGACCCGGACCGTGCCGCGCGGCCGCCCCGCGCCGAAGCGCGGTGCAGAAACCATTCATCAATGCCCTGAAGGAGCATCCCATGCCCGTCTCGGAGCCTGACCACCACCGAGCGGCCTATCGCGAGTGGCTGCTGGAGCGGTTCGCCCACTACCTGGGCCGGCCCGTCGAGGAGACTGTCCCGCTGAGCGAGTACGGGATGGACTCGGTCCTCGCCCTCAGCCTCTACGGTGACATCGAGGCGGAGTTCGGCCCACTGATCGACCCCGGTGACATCTGGGCCCGCCCCACCGTGCGCGAACTCGCCCAGTACATGGCCTCCCGCGACACCCGGCCCGGCGGTGGGCACCGCATCCGGTCCGTGTTCGTCTTCACCGGCCAGGGCTGCCAGCACCCGGGGATGACTTCCGGCCTCTATCTGAACTCCACCGGCTACCGCCGCCACCTCGACGCCGCCGCCGAGGCCCTGCTGCCCTACACGGGCCTGTCCGTGGTCGACCTGATCCTCGACAGGGACCCGCGCATCCAGCTCGCCTCCTGCGCCCAGCCGGCCCTGTTCGCCGTCGAGTACGCCCTCGCCCGCACCCTCCAGGACGCCGGGGTGGTCCCCGCCGCCGTCCTGGGCCACGGCATCGGAGAGTTCGCCGCGGCCACCGTCGCCGGTGCGATCGGCCTCGCCGACGCCGCCCAACTGGTCGCGCTGCGCGGCGCGTTCATGCAGCAGCTGCCGCCCGGCGGCGGAATGACCGCCGCCTGCATCACCCCCTACGAGGCCGCCGAACTCGTCGCGAACGAACCCCGCGCGGGCATCGGGGCCATGAACGCGGTCAAGTCCACGGTCCTGTCCGGCGAGATCGCCGCCCTGGAGCGCATCGAGGCCCGCCTCGCCTCCCGGGGCGTCCTCTGCCGCCGGCTCGCCGTCTCGCACGCCTTCCACTCGCCGCTGATGGAGCCGATGGTCGCCAAGTTCACCGCGGCCGCCCGGCGACTGCCCGGTGGGATCGCCCGGCTGCCGTTCTACTCGACCGTGTACGGCCGGATGGCCACCGAGCCCCTGTACGCCCCGTACTGGGCCGAACAGCTCACCGCTCCGGTCCGGTTCGCCGACGCGGCCCGCAGCATGCTGGCCCAGCAGGCGCCCACCCATGTCGTCGAGATCGGCCCCCGGGTCGTCCTCAGCCCCTATCTGCGGCGCATGGGCGGTCCCGCCTGCATCCCCGTCTGCCAGGGCCCGGAAAGCGACGCGGTCGACCTGGCCGGGGTGATCTCCGCCCTGGACGCCGGTCCCCTCGCGGCCGAACTGGCGGGTGCCTGAGTGGCCGCGAGCATCCCGCACCCGCTGACCGTCCACGGGGCGGACGGTCCCTGGGAGCCACTGCGGGAGGTGCTGGCGGACACCGGCAGCGTCGTGGTGCACGGCGACGCGGCCGACTGGCGGCCCGGACCCGAGGCCATGGACGGCGCCCGCCGGATCCTCGGCCGCGACTGGCGGCGCTACGAGAGCCTGGTGCAGCCGCGTATGCGGGAGCGGTTCGTCGCCTCCCGGCTGCTGCTGCGCTGTGCCGCCGCGGCCGCCCTCCGGACCGCCCCCCAACTGGTCGATCTGGCCTACCAGCCGGGCGGGCGGCCGTATGTGCGTGGCTGCGACCAGATCGACGTCAGCCTCAGCCACACCGAGGACATGCTCGTCGTCGGGATCACCCGGCGCGGCCGGATCGGAGTCGACGTGGAGCGGGCCGACCGCCGGCTCGCGGGCACCGGCTCGGAGCTCCAGGCGTGCACCCCGTACGAGACGGCGCAGCTCGACGCGGGCGGGGCGGCGGCGCGCAACGACACCATGGTCCGGCTGTGGACGCTCAAGGAGGCGTACAGCAAGGCCCTCGGGCAGGGGCTGCGCTTCCGCTTCACCGAGTTCGGCTTCGACCTGCGCACCCCGGACGCCCGGCTGGTCCGCCCGGACGGCTCCCCGGCGGGCGGCCCGGAGTGGGCGTTCGCCACCTTCCCGGCGGGGCAGGGGTACGTGGTGAGCGTCGCCGTCCACGACGAGGGCTTCGGTGAGGCGGCCGATCTGTCGGTGGGCACGGCGCTGGACGAGGGGCTGCTCGACGCGCTCTTCGGCTGCCTGCCCGGGCACGACCCCGGACCGCCCGGGGAGCCGGTCGGCGTCCCGTCCGGGGAGCCGGCCCGTACGCCTTCAGGGGATCCAGCCCGCCTCCTCGGCGATCCGTACCGCGTCGATGCGGTTGCGGGCGCAGAGTTTGCTGACGATCGCCGTGAGGTAGTTGCGGACCGTGCCCTTGGACAGGTACAGGCAGCCGGCGATCTCGGCGGTGTCCGCGCCCTGGGCGGCGAGCCGTAGTACTTCCAGTTCCCGGGGCGAGAGCGGGTTGTCCACCGAGTCCCAGGCGGTGAGGGCGAGTTGCGGGTCCACCACCCTGCGGCCCGCCGCCACCGCCCGCACGGCCTGGGCGAGCTGGTCCGGCGGGGAGTCCTTCAGCAGGAACCCCGCGACGTGCGCGCTCAGCGCCCGGCGCAGGGTGCCGGGTCTGCCGAGGTTGGTCAGGATCAGCGTGCGGCAGCCCGGCAGTTGCTCATGGAGTTCGGCCGCCGCGGTCAGTCCGTCGGTCCCCGGCAGGTCGATGTCGATGATCGCGACGTCCGGGCGGGTCTCCAGGGCGGCCTTCACTATGGTGTCGCCCCGGTCGACGGAGGCGACGACCTCCAGGTCCGGTTCGAGTTCGAGCAGGGCGACCAGTGCTCCGCGGATCATGTGCATGTCCTCGGCGAGCAGGATCTTCAAGGACAGCATCGGTTCCCCCGTCGGTCGATGTCGTCGTGGTGGTCGTGGTGGTGTGGTGATGGCGGACGTCGTGAACGTCGTGAACGTCGTGAACGTCGTGGACATCGTGGTGATCGTGGTGATGGCGGACGTCGCGGCGGTCGTGGACCTGAGGACGGCGGTGGCCGCCGTCACGGTTGCGGTCGCGGCCGTCCGGGGCGTCCGCGTCGTCGGGATCGGGGTCGTCGCGGCGGCGACCAGGGGTCATGCGGGTACGGCGGCACTGCCCGTGTACCGCACACCGCCTCCCTCCGCAGGCCCGCCGGGAGCCTGGGGCACGGCCGGTGCCAGGGCCTCCAGATGGAAGCGCCCGTCTTCCCGCAGCCCCGCGGTGAGCTGCCCGCCGATCGCCGAGAAACGGTCGCGCAGATTGCCCAGACCGCTGCCGGACGGCCCGCCGGACCCCTTGCCCGAGGTGTGCGCCCCGTCGTTGACCAGGGTCAGCCGCACCGTTCCGTCCTTGCGCACGGCCTTGATGGTGCAGCTCTGCACCTTGCTGTGCCGCAGGATGTTGGTGACCCCCTCGCGCAGCGCCGTCGCGAGGACCGTGTCCGCCACCGGGTGCAGCCGCCCGCAGTCGATGTCGACCACGGCCCGTATGTCGGCGGCCTCCAGGATCGAGGCGGCGGAGGCGGCCTCGTCCCGCAGGGACATGTCCCGGTAGCCGCTGGAGACCAGGCGGACGTCCGCCAGCGCCTGGCGCGCGACCTTCAGCAGTTCGGTGGTCTCCTCGCGGGCCTGCTCGGGGCGGACGGCGATCAGCCGGTGGATCAGCTCGCCCTTGAGGGTGACCGCGGAGAGGCTGTAGCCGAGCAGGTCGTGCAGGTCCCGGGCGAAGCGCAGCCGCTCCTGGTTGACGGCCATCCGGGCCAGCTCCTCACGGGTGGCGTGCACCTCGTGGACCAGGTCGGTGAGCCGGCTGAGCCCGTAGATGACCAGACCGGCGAGCATCCCCGCGATCAGGAAGTAGCCGACCTCCACCAGCGGCACTCCGATGCTCGCCGCGTACACCGGGATGCTGCTGACGACCACCGCGTACAGCGGCCAGGCGAACCGGGCGGGCAGGCTCAGCAGCACGGTCGCGGCGAGCGGGCCCTCCATGCTGCCCCAGGAGAGACCGAACCAGGTGATCGGCAGATAGGTCAGCACGGTCTGGAAGCCGAGCACGGACAGCTTCTTCCGCAGGCTCCAGGTGCGCGCCCGGGGCGCGGAGACCACGAACTGCACGCCGAACACCAGCAGGACGAGGGCCAGGCACACCGTCAGCCGCACCGTGTTCGAGTCCCCGGCGCGCAGCACGTTGAGGATCGTGACGCTCGCGTAGCAGCACAGGGCGACGACGGTGATGGCGCGGGCGATACGGGGCGCGGGCAGCTCCGGGGACGGTCGCCGCCGGCCGTCCATCCCGATGAGCGGATGGCCGGAACCCGGCGTCGAACCGTCCTGACCGGCGCCCTCGTCACGACCCGCGCCCGGCGGTCTCTGCGAGACTCCGGCGGGGACGTGACGGAAACGGTTCGGCATCGCAGCCTCCTCGGCAGGGACTGTGGCTGAACCGCATGCTAAGACCAGCAAATGGTAAAGGCTACTCAAGCGATCAATCGGCTTGCGTCAGACGAAGAGCGGAACCGGGTTGATCGCGTCGTACTCCGTCGCCCGGTCCTGCCAGCCCAACTCCACCGGAACGTCGAAGAGTCGGCCCGGGGCGTAGCGCGCCCAGAAGTGCCGCATCCCCGGGACGATCACCTTTACCACGGGTAGTCCCACGTCGGGACGGGTCTGCCGGAGCACCAGCAACTCCATGCCGCGTGCACGCACCAGGGCTTCCGCGGCCTCGACATCGGCCCGCAGATCCTCGCGGGGTACGTATCTGTACATGCTCGGGGCATATGCAATTTGGCTGGAATCCGGTGTCAGATAGGCCAGTTCCTCCGTGGTCGCGGAGGACCACCAGGCGTTCAGATCCGGACAGCCGAGCGCGGCCTGCGCCGTCGAACGGTCGAAGTACCCCTCCGGGGGCAGAAGCTGGCACATCTCGGTGAGCGCCCGGCGCAGGGCGAGCCGCGGGTCGAAGTGCGCCCCGAAGCCGAACGAGATGCCCTGCGCGGCCCCTTCGGCCCTGCGGGAGACCGCAGCCATGACCGGGACGCCGAAGTCCGAGGTGAGGTCCAGGACCCAGACCCGCCGTCCGGCCTTCTCGTACGCGGCGCGGGTGCGGGCCAGCCAGGGCTCGTCGAAGGCGTCCAGGTCCACGGCGGGCCGGCGCAGCCGGTTGTACCACCACAGGGCCACCGCGTCCCGCTCCACGACCTCCAGGAAGCCCTGGACGACAGCGTCCTCGGTGCTGCTGCCCGCCGCGTTTCCGTTGGAGTCCGCCCAGGGCGCCCGCTCCACCCCGTCCGGGCCGGGCCCGAAGTACAGCATGGAGGTGGGCAGCAGGCGGTGTTCGCCCGCCGTCAGCGACCAGACCGGGGTCCACTCGGTGGGCGCGTCCGCGTCGAAGCGCGGGGGTACCCACTGCATCGGCTGGTGGACGGCGTTCCACGAGTGACGCTCCTCGAACTGCCGGTCGGCGAAGAGCTGGCAGTCGTTGGGGTGCAGGGCCGCCGCGCCGAGCCCGTTGAGGGACTCCCGCACGACCGGCTCGTCCCCCTGACGCGTTCCGCAGTAACGTTCCACCGCCTCGCAGAGAGCCCCGGCCTCCGCCTCCTCCGCGGTGACCCCCTTGCCACCGCTGTGGTTGCGCAGCCCGTTCAGCGAACTGCTCCGCAGCGCCAGATTGCGGCCCGAGACATAGCGGTTGAGCCCGTCCGGGGTCCCCTCCGCCCGGCGCACCTCCGCCACGATGCCGGTCACCGGGTCGATCAGATGCCGGTAGCGGGCCAGCACCGCGCCCGGGGTCATCGCCCGGTGGTTGCTCCCCGCTCCCTCGGCCTTCGGCCGGGACACGGGTGTGTACGGCGCCCGCACCAGCGAGCCGACCAGCCCCGGGTCCCCGCAGGCGGGGCACTGCGGCCGGCGGGCCACCGGATGGTGCCGCGTGGAGAGCGTCCGGGTGTCCAGCGCGCACACCGCGTCCTGGCCCGGATACCGCATCCCGGCCAGCCACTTGAGGGCCTCCAGGACCGTCGTGTGCAGCCCCAGCATCCGCCCGGCCGCCAGGGAGGCCTCCGGCAGCGGCACCGGCCCCGCCAGCCCCAGGGCGCGGCGCACCGGGGACTGCGAGGAGCGGTGCCCGCGCAGCCGGTGCGCCAGACACGACCAGCAGGCGCCGTCCGGCCCGAACACCGGCCCCACCCACACGGCCGAACCCCCCGGCCGGGCCAGCAGCCAGGGCCGCCGGGCCGCCCGGTGCGCCGCGTCCACCCCGGCCAGCGCCGGGTCGAGGTAGTCGTCGCAGAGCACCAGCGAGAAGGCGGCGGGCGCGTCCGGCCCGGCCAGGGTGAGACCGGCGGCCCGGCACTCCGCCCGGGCCGCCTCGCCGTCCGTCCGGCCGAGCGGGACCACGTCCACCGGCGCGGCCCGCAGCGCGGACTGCACCCCGGGGCCGCCCACACCGGCCAGCTCCCAGTACGCCTCGGCCGCCGCGTCCGCCTCCGGGTCGCAGTACCCGATCAGATCGGCCCGCGCCAGCTCGGCGATCACCCGGCCCGCCTCCGCGGCGGGCAGTGCCGGCGGGGCCTCCGCCAGCAGGGCGTCCAGGGTGCGGGTGCCGTCCAGCAGCGGGGCCAGGGCCTGCACATGCTCGCCCTGGAGCACGGTCGTGCCGTGCTCGGAGAGGAGGTAGACGGCCTCACCGGCCACCGTCTCCACCCTCAGATGCCGCTTGAACCCCACGGGAAGACCGGTCGGAGCCGGCTCCGCGAGCGTCACCGCACGTCGGCCGTTGCGGCCGAAGCGGCGTGGGCGTGGGTGAAGTTGGAGTAGCAGCCGCGGGTCACGGAGGCGTCGACGGTGTCCAGGTCCTCACGGACGACCGCCGGGGCGTGGGTGAAGTTGGAGTAGCAGCCGCGGGTCACCGAGGCGTCGACGGTGTCCAGGTCCTCGCGGACGACCGCCGGGGCGTGGGTGAAGTTGGAGTAGCAGCCGCGGGTCACGGAGGCGTCCACGGAGTCCAGGTCCTCCCGGACCATCCCGTACGCGCCGCCCTTCCCCCCGGCGGGCGCCTGCTCCCCGAACAGGTACACCGGCTCGGCGGCGGTCAGGCCGAACTCGGCCAGCACGGACACGGGATCGTTCAGATAGCGCTGGGCCAGGTCGGGCTCCAGCCCCGCACGGGCGGTCAGCAGGGCGAAGCGGTGGTCCTGCGCGGAGACGTCGGGGGTCGTGCCGGTTCTCATCACGGTCGAGACGATCATGGTGTTCCCCTCCTGAGGCGGTCGCACGAGGCGGCGTCCGTCGTCCTGTGGTGAGGATTCTGCGTGGCCCGTGTGATGACGCACAGTGCCGCTGTCATCAACGCACCATGACATTTTCACGTCCGCCTTCATGACCCGTTCACTGGGGCGCGAAGCCTCCCGGTGCCAGGCTCGGACCACGCGCAGGCCGGCCGCCCGGCGGGCCTGAGACGGGGAACGTGGGAAAGGGAGAGCGAACACCATGGACATCCAAGTGCTAGGCCCGCTCACCGCCCGGAAGCACGGCGTGTCCGTCGTGCCCACGGCGGCGAAGCCGCGCCAGATCCTCGCTCTGCTCGCCCTGCAGGCCGACCGGGTCGTGACGGTGCCCGCCCTGATGGAGGAGATCTGGGGCGAGGACATCCCGCGCAGCGCGGCGACCACCCTCCAGACGTACATCCTCCAGCTCCGGCGCAAGATCGCGGCGGCCCTCGACGGGGATCCGCTCCAGCAGGCCAAGGACGTGCTGGTCACCCAGCACGGCGGCTACCTCCTCCAGGTCCGGCCCGGCCAGGTCGACGTGCAGGAGTTCGACCGCCTCGCCGCCGCCGGACGCGCCGCCCACGAGGCGGGCGACCACCGCGCGGCCTCCGAACTCCTCGGCCGGGCCCTGCACATGTGGCGCGGGCCCGCCCTGGTGGACGTACGCGTCGGCGGGGTGCTGGAGCTGGAGGTGCTGCGGCTGGAGGAGGACCGGATGGCCGCGCTGGAGCGGCGTATCGGCGCCGACCTGCAACTCGGCCGGCACGCGGAGATCGTGCCCGAACTGCGGGTCCTGGTCGCCAAGCACCCGATGCACGAGAACTTCTGCGCCCAGCTGATGACCGCCCTGCACCGCTCGGGCAGCGCCTGGCGCGCTCTGGAGGCGTACCAGCGACTGCGCACCACTCTCATCGAGGAACTCGGCCTGGAGCCCTCGCCCCGCCTCCAGCGCCTCCACCAGGCCGTCCTCAACGCGGACCCGGAACTGGACCTGGCCGCGGAACGCGGCGTCCGCGCGGGCTGAGGCTGGTTCCTTCTTCAGGGGCTCGGTTCGCCTCCGGGGCGCTTTCAGCGGGTCCCGACGGTCGATCGTGCTCGGCCACTCGTTCCTCGCGGCCTGCGCGCGTTCTCCCGTTCGGCACCCGCGCGCCCCTTCGGCTCACTCGCCGGCCCGGAACGGGGCGGGCGGAGTCCCAGGCGGGGTGCGGCCGGCCCCCGGCACCCCCGGGACGGGGCGGGCGGGCTCCCGGGCGCGAGCGCCGGACCACCGGGCGCCGGACCACCGGGCGCCGGGGCGGGCGGTGCCGGGCCCGCGCCTCACGCGCCGGGCCCGGTCCAGTGGGTCTCTAGCCCGCGTTCCTACGTTCGGCCGATGACGATCCTCGACGACCGCACGGTCACCCCCCAGCCCCTGTCCGCCCCGCCCGCCACGCCCGCCCCCGCCACCCCGGCGCCGCTGCCGCCCGATCTGCGGCGCGCCACCGAGGAGTTGCGCCGGCTCAAGGAGGAGGTGGGCCGGGGCCCCGACCCCGCCGCCACCCGGCGGCAGCACGAGAAGAACAAGCTGACCGCCCACGAGCGCCTGCACCTCCTCTTCGACGAGGGCACGTTCACCGAGATCGAGCCCCTGCGCCGGCACCGCGCCACCGGCTTCGGCCTGGAGGACCGCAAGCCGCACGGCGACGGCGTCGTCATCGGCTGGGGCCTGGTCCACGGCCGGACCGTGTTCGCCTACGCGCACGACTTCCGGGTCTTCGCGGGCGCCCTCGGCGAGGCCCACGCGGCCAAGGTGCACAAGGTGATGGATCTCGCCGAGTCCGCCGGCGCCCCCCTCGTCAGCCTCAACGACGGCGCGGGCGCCCGTATCCAGGAGGGCGTCACCGCCCTCGCCGGCTACGGCGGCATCTTCCGCCGCAACGTCGCCGCCTCCGGCGTCATCCCGCAGATCAGCGTGATGCTCGGGCCCTGCGCGGGCGGCGCGGCCTACTCGCCCGCCCTCACCGACTACGTCTTCATGGTCCGCGACACCGCGCAGATGTTCATCACCGGCCCCGACGTCGTCCAGGCCGTCACCGGCGAGCGGATCACCCACAACGGCCTCGGCGGCGCCGACGTGCACGCCACCACCTCCGGCGTTTGCCACTTCGCCTACGACGACGAGGAGACCTGCCTGGAGGACGTGCGGTACCTGATCTCCCTGCTGCCGTCCAACAACCGGGAGATGCCCCCGGCCGCCCCCACCGCCGACCCGCCGGACCGCCGCACCGACGCCCTGCTGGAGCTGGTCCCCGCCGAACCGGGCCGCTCCTACGACATTCGCGCCGTGATCGAGGAGATCGTCGACGACGGCGAGCTGTTCGAGGTCCACGAGGGCTGGGCGCCCAACGTGGTCTGCGCCTTCGCCCGGCTCGACGGCCACACCGTCGGCATCGTCGCCAACCAGCCGGCCGCCCTCGCCGGGGTGCTCGACATCCAGGCGTCCGAGAAGGCCGCCCGCCACGTCTCCACCTGCGACGCCTTCAACATCCCGCTGATCACCCTGGTCGACGTGCCCGGCTTCCTGCCCGGCGTCGACCAGGAGCACGACGGCATCATCCGGCACGGCGCCAAGCTCCTGTACGCGTACTGCAACGCCACCGTCCCCCGCATCTCCCTGGTCCTGAGGAAGGCGTACGGCGGCGCGTACATCGTCATGGACTCCCGCTCCATCGGCGCCGACCTCTCCTTCGCCTGGCCCACCAACGAGATCGCCGTGATGGGCGCGGAGGGCGCGGCGAACGTCATCTTCCGCCGCGAGATCGCCGCCGCCGACGACCCCGAGGCCTTGCGCGAGCAGCGGATCAAGGAGTACCGGACCGAGCTGATGCACCCGTACTACGCGGCCGAACGCGGCCTCGTGGACGACGTCATCGACCCCGCCGACACCCGCCGTGTGCTGTGCGAGTCCCTCGCCGTCCTGCGCACCAAGCGGGCCGAGGTGCCCGCCCGCAAGCACGGCAACCTGCCCACGTGAGACGGCGTCGGGGCAGGTCCACGGCCGCGCGAGCGCAGATCGAGGGCGCACACGTTCCATGGCGGAACCGGCAACGGCGGCCCGTCACGAGCGGGCGGCCGACCGGTCCGGCCGGCCGGGGCGCGGAGGACGCGACCCTGAACCGCCCCGGCCGCCGTACCGATTCAGGAGTGACACGGACGAAGGGATCGACAGTGACCCCCACAGTTCCATCCGGCTGGTGCACCTCGCGGCACCCGGCCCCGTCGAAGGTCAGGTAGGTCATGCGCAGAGTCGCCATCACCGGACTGGGAGTCGTGGCCCCCGGCGGGGTCGGGGTCAAGGAGTACTGGGACCTGCTCACCGCGGGCCGGACCGCCACCCGCACGATCAGCTTCTACGACCCCTCGCCGTTCCGTTCCCGGGTCGCCGCCGAGTGCGACTTCGACCCGGCCGCCGCGGGACTGAGCCAGCAGGAGATCCGCCGGCTCGACCGGGCCGCCCAGTTCGCCGTGGTCTCCACCCGCGAGGCACTCGCCGACAGCGGCCTCGACGTCTCCGCCCTCGACCCGGGCCGCATCGGCACCTCACTGGGCAGCGCGGTCGGCTGCACCACCAGCCTGGAGCGCGAGTACGCCGTCGTCAGCGACGGCGGCCGCCTCTGGAACGTCGACCACACCTACGCGGTCCCCGAGCTGTACCGGCACTTCGTGCCCAGCTCCATGGCCGCCGAGGTCGGGCAGGCGGCGGGCGCCGAGGGACCGGCCGCGGTCGTCTCCACCGGCTGCACCTCCGGCCTGGACTCCCTCGGCCACGCCGTGGACCTGATCCGCGAGGGCACCGCCGACGTGATGATCGCCGGCGCCACCGAGGCCCCGATCTCGCCGATCACCTCGGCCTGCTTCGACGCCATCCACGCCACCACCCCGCGCAACGACACCCCGGAGAGCGCCTGCCGCCCGTTCGACCGGACCCGCAGCGGACTGGTCCTCGGGGAGGGCGCGGCGATCCTGGTCCTGGAGGAGCTGGAGAGCGCCCGCCGGCGCGGCGCGCACATCTACGCCGAGATCGCCGGCTTCGCCTCCCGCTGCAACGCCTTCCACATGACCGGCCTCAAGCCGGACGGCCGGGAGATGGCCGAGGCGATCGACGCCGCCATGGGCGAGGCCCGCCTCGCCCCGGACACCGTCGACTACATCAACGCCCACGGCTCCGGCACCAAGATGAACGACCGCCACGAGACCGGCGCGTTCAAGCGGAGCCTCGGCGACCACGCGTACCGGACGCCGGTCAGCTCCATCAAGTCGATGATCGGGCACTCGCTCGGCGCGATCGGCTCCCTGGAGATCGCGGCCTGCGCCCTGGCCATGGAGCACGGCGTTCTGCCGCCGACCGCCAACCTCCACGAGCCGGACCCCGAACTCGACCTGGACTACATCCCGTTGACCGCCCGCGAGAAGCAGACCGACGTGGTGCTGAGCGTCGGCAGCGGCTTCGGCGGCTTCCAGAGCGCCATGGTGCTCGCCCGACCGGAGAGGAGCACCGCCGCATGAGCAGCACCGCAGCCCCCGCCGCGTCCGCCGGCCCGGCCGCCGGGCCGCGCACCGCGACGACCGTCGTGACCGGCCTGGGCGTCACCGCGCCCAACGGCCTGGGCACCGAGGCGTACTGGAAGGCCACCCTGGCCGGCGAGTCCGCGATCGGCCCGGTCACCCGCTTCGACGCCACGCAGTACCCCGCCCGGCTCGCGGGGGAGGTGCGCGACTACGTGGCCGAGGAGCACATCCCCAGCCGGCTGATGCCCCAGACCGACCACATGACCCGGCTCGCCCTCACTGCCGCCGACTGGGCCCTGAAGGACGCCGGGATCGACACCGAGGAACTCCCCGAGTACGGGATCGGCGTGGTCACCTCCGCCTCCGGAGGTGCCGTCGAGTTCGGCCAGCGCGAGCTGCAGAACCTGTGGAGCAAGGGCAAGGAGTACGTCAGCGCGTACCAGTCCTTCGCCTGGTTCTACGCCGTCAACACCGGCCAGATCTCCATCCGGCACAAGCTGCGCGGCCCCAGCGGGGTGCTGCTCACCGAGCAGGCGGGCGGCATCGACTCCGTCGGCCAGGCCCGCCGCCACATCCGCAAGGGCTTCCCCGTCGTCATCACCGGCGGCGTGGACGCGGCGATCTGCCCCTGGGGCTGGGTCCCGCAGCTCGCGTCCGGCCTGATGAGCACGGTCGACGACCCGGCCCGCGCCTACCTGCCGTTCTCGGCCGAGGCGAGCGGGTACGTGCCCGGCGAGGGGGGCGCGATCCTGGTCACCGAGGACGCGGACTCCGCCCGGAAGCGGGGTGTCGCCCAGGTCTACGGCGAGATCGCCGGCTACGCGGCCACCCTGGACCCGGCTCCCGGCGGTGGACGCCCCACGGCTCTGCGCAGGGCCGTCGACAACGCCCTCGCGGACGCGGGGCTCACCCCGGGCGACATCGACGTGGTCTTCGCGGACGCGGCCGGTGTGCCCGAGGCGGACCGGGCCGAGGCCCAGGCCCTGGCCGCGATCTTCGGGCCGCGCGCGGTGCCGGTGACCGCGCCGAAGACCATGACCGGCCGGCTGCTGGCCGGGGGCGCCGCCCTGGACGTGGCCACCGCGCTGCTGTCGCTGCGGGACGGCGTCGTCCCGCCGACGGCCAACGTCGGCGCGGCGGACCCGGGCCACGCGATCGACCTGGTCACCGAGGCGCGGGAGGCGCGGCTGCGCAACGCGCTGGTGCTGGCGCGGGGGCACGGGGGCTTCAACGCGGCCCTGGTCGTGCGCCGCGCGTCCTGACCGGCCCCCCGTACCCACCCCCCATGAACCGAGTGCACGTTCCGACCCTTCCGACCCTTCCGACCGAGAGGACGCCCACCATGAGCGCCACCACCGAGACCACCACCACCGTCACCCTCGCCGACCTCACCCGGATGCTCCGCGAGAGCGCCGGCGAGGAGGAGGGCGTCGACCTGGACGGCGACGTCATCGACACCCCGTTCATCGAGCTGGGTTACGACTCCCTCGCCCTGCTCCAGGTCATCGGCCAGATACAGCGCGAGTACGGCATCGAGATCCCGGACGACGCGGTGGTCGACGCCGAGACGCCGGGCGCGCTGCTCGCCCTGATCAACGCGGGCGACACCCCGGCCGCCGCCTGAGCCGCCCCCGACGCGGGCGCCCCGTCTGCCGTCCCCCCGTCAGCCGGGGCGTCCGCTCCCTCCAATATCCCCTTATATCCCCCCACAACCACCCCCACAGCACGTCCTCTTCCGTAACGCTCCGCTCCGTCTTCTTCCGTACCGCCGAGGAGGGAACCATGCCGCTCACGGAACACAGCGCGGTGGTCCGCAGGCTGGTCGTCAGCCCCGGCCCCGCGTCCCCGGACCGACCGCAGGGCCCGCACACCGCCGCCTCGCCCGCCGCGGTCTCGGCGGTGCTGCGCGCCTTCGGCCGCCCGCTCCGCGACCTTCCCGTCCGCACCGTCGTCTACATCGGCGCGACCCGCCAGGACCCGCCGCTCCCCGCCGAGCACGAGTCCTTCCCGGTCCGCTCCGCCGCCACGCCGGGCCGTGCCCTGCGCCTGGCCCACCGCGAACTCCTCGACGGCACGGCCGACTTCGCCCTGGTCGCCGGGTTCGGCGAGCCCGCCCCGGACACCATCACGGTGTACGCGCTCAAGCGCGCCGCCGAGGCCGTCGCGGACGGCGACCCGGTCCTCGGCGTCGTCGACCTCGCCGACTCCGGCGACCAGGACGCCACGCCCCCGCTGCGGCCCCTGCGCCACGGCCGGCGCGACACCGACCCCGACCGGCACCGGCTGCTGCTGTGGTCGGGCCGGGACGAGGCCGACGAGACCCGGGTCCGCGGCGAACTCCTGCCGCTCCTGGGCAGCCTGCACTGCGAGGCGTTCCCCTCGCTGCCGACGGCGGTCCCGTGCGGCGCGGCCCCCGGACCGGTCCGGGGCGCCGCCGTGGCCGTAGCCCGGCTCGCCGGGGGCACCGTCCACAAGGCCAAGCCGGTCACGTCCCCCCGGCCCCGCCCGGTCGCCCTCCTCTTCCCGGGCCAGGGCTCCCAGCACCACGCCATGGCGGCCGGCCTCTACGGGCGCGAGCCGGTCTTCACCGCGGCCGTCGACGCGGTGGTCTCCCACATGGGCCCCGAGGGCCCCGCGATCACCGCCGACTGGCTGACCGAGGCCGCCCCCGTCATCGACATCGACGACGTGCGCCGCGCCCAGCCGCTGCTGTTCGCGGTGGACTACGCCCTCGGCCGGATGGTCCTCAGCTGGGGCGTCCGCCCGGTCGCCCTGCTCGGCCACAGCGCCGGCGAACTCGTCGCCGCCGCCCTCGCCGGGGTGATGCCCCTGCCGGACGCGGTCCGGATGGTGATGGCCCGCGTCCGCGAGGCGGTGAGGATCCCGCCGGGCGGGATGCTCGCGGTCGCGGCGAGCGCGGAGGCCGTGCGGCCGTATCTGACCGCCGACGTGGCCGTGGCCGCCGTCAACGCCAACCAGCAGGTGATGCTGGCCGGTTCGGCCGAGCCGCTGACCGGGGTGGAGGCGGCCCTGCGGGCGGACGGCTTCACCGTGGTCACCGTCCCGGCGACCAGCCCCTTCCACTCCCCGGCGATGGCGCCCGCCTCCGACGCGCTGGAGGCGGAGTACGCGGGCATCCCGTTCCGCGAGCCGTCCCTGCCGCTGTACTCGGGCTACACGGGCGGCCTGATGCGCGCGGAGGACGCCCTCAGCCCCCGCTTCTGGGCCCGCCAGGTCACGGACACCGTCCATTTCCTGCCCGCCCTGGACGAACTCCTCGCGGCCGACGACGTCCTCCTGGTCGAGGCGGGCCCCCGCCAGACCCTGACGGCCTTCGCCCGCCGCCACCGCGCGGTCCGCCTCGGCGCGAGCGCGGCCCTCGCCCTCCTCCCGGCCCGCCCGGGCACCCGCGAGGCCGACCGCCAGTCCGTCCTCAACGCGGCCGCCCGCCTCTGGACCGAGGGCCACGCCCCGGACCCGGAAGCCCTCTCCCGCCTCTGGACCTGGTCCGCGGACCCGCCCCCGCCGGCATCCCCCACCCCGGCCCGCCCCCTCGCGACGACGGCGTCCTGACCGCCGGGCCCCCGCTCCGGCGCCGGAACGGACCGCGCACCGGAGCGGGGCCACGAGCACACGGTCCGGAGCGATGCGCTCAGCTGCGTGCCGGCAGCCGTCCACGAACGGGAGTCGTTCAGAGCGCTCGCTGCCGATTCCGGTCCCTGCTCGAGGGGCGAGCCTCGGTTGGCGACGGCGCGTGCCGTGGGCCGGAGGCAGAGCGTGTTCAGCAGCCGTGACGCCAGAAAATACGCACCCTGAGGTATTTGGGTACTATGGCAGCGGAGGTGCGTTGACCATGACGACGGCGGCGAAGCCGGTACGCCAGTCCCCGCTGAAGGTGGACCCGGCGACGGACAAGTTGATCAGCCAGGGCGCCCATTTTCTGGGGCTGACGAAGAAGGACCTGGTGGCCGAGGCGGTCCGGGCCTATCTGGAGCAGCGCCGTGAGGATCTGCGGTCCGGCATGGTGGAGGCGCTCAGCGTGCTGGACGGTTCGCTGAAATCGGACGTGATGATGCTGACCGGGCTGACCGCGGAGGAGATCGACGCGGTCGGGGGAATCGAGGAATGAGCGGACCCGGCCCGCTGCGCCCCGCCCGCCCGACGCTGCGCTGCTTACGCGAGGATTTGTGCCTCGCGGTGCCGCCGGTCACGGCGCCGCTGGACGAGATCGACCACCCGGTGCTGGCCAAGGCGTCCGAGCAGTTCGCGGACGAGGACCGCAAGCACGAACGCATCCGGGCCGTGGACGACCAGGTGCTGCTCAAGGTCAAGGTGCAGCGGTGGCGCGGCGCGGTGTGGCTGGACGCCGACCTGCCGTGGCTGGTGGCGGCGGGCCGGCGCGAGGACGGCTCGGGCGACGACTTCTACGCAGCCCTCGAGGCCGGTGCCGCACTGCCCGGGCGCGCTACAACGCGGAACATTCTGAGGGCCTGAAGACCGCGACGCACATCGCACACCTCCTGCCCTCGCGCGAGGACCACGTCCGGTACCGCGCCGAGGCAGGTGTCCGCTTCGTGTGCCGCCTGCGGGCGACGCTGCTGGACCTGGCGCACGCCACGCTGCGCGACGGCCGTGAGCACACGCGCGAGTTCGACACCTTCACCCTTGGTCTCCAGGTGCGGGCGGAAGACGGCCATGAGACCTACCTCGCCGTCCGGATCACCGGCTCCGTTCCGCCGAACCTGACCGTGCTGATCCTGCGCAACGTCCACGGCTGCGAGGCCGAGGGCTGGTACCCGGAATACGCTCTGCCCGAGCGGGATCTGCTCCCGGCCGAACAAGCGTGGTCCAACCTCATGGACCCCCGCGCGGCCGCCCAAGTGCTGGACGAGATGGGGTAGCCGTGCCGCCGTCGGCGCGAACTGCAACGCCGGTGCCGGGGTTGACCGCGATCGTGCGCGCCAAGGCGCTTGGTCCCACAGCCAAGTGCGTCCGGTAAGTGCATCCGGGCGTCAGGGAACCCCTCACGCGTTTCCGCTGGGAGAGGGTCTGTGCGCCCCCGGCAGGACTCGAACCTGCGGCCAAGCGCTTAGAAGGTGCTCGGGCCTGAGCGATGTGCTCATCTGCGTCAACGCAGGTTGCTCGCGAGCGAAAGTTGTCAAGGCGCTTGCTGTCACTTCCTGCGGCCATTGGCTGGAGTCCGCCCCGGCTCACGATGGCCCCGGAGGCGTAAGCATGGCTCCGCGGTACCCGGACGCGGGACCGCAGCGCTCGCCGACGTCGGGCGTTCGACAGCGCCCCGGCGTGGCGTTCGGTCAGACGCGGTGCTACCGGTCGTGCAGGATCTCGGGCCGCGTTACGGGCACGATGGTGATCAAGTCGTCGAGACCCTTGAAGTCGTCGGGGTTGGTGGTGAAGAGAGGGAGTTCCTCGGCTGCCGCGATGGCGGCGATCATCAGGTCGGCCACACGGCGACGGGGCTTGCGGCCTGCGGAAACGACGGCGGCGCAGATTCTGCCGTAGATACGGGCCGCCTCCACGTCGAAGGGGATGGGGTCGAATTCGTTCTCGGCGCGCTGGAGGACGTCCATGCGGCGGGCCCGCTCGGCGTGTTCGTCGTAGTCGCTCTGCTCGTCGCTGCCGCGTACCTGGTGGGGTCCTGCGGAGAGTTCCGCGAGGGTGATGGTGCTGATGGCCATCTCGGCGGGCAACTCGTCGGCGTCGATCCACTTGCGCAAGATCATGATGTTGGTGTCGAGCAGGCCCTGCTCGTGCTCAACGGGCATACGGGTCGTCCAACTCCTGCTCGACGACGGCGTCCTGGTCGTCGCGGAAGGCGTCCAGTGAGATGTCAGGGGCGGTGCGTGACATGGCCACGAACTCGGCACGGGGAACGAAGCGGCGACGGCGGCGGAGCGGGATCAGCTCGCCGACACGGTGCCCGTCGCGGGTGACCGTGAACGCCTGTCCCCCCTGGACGGCGTCCATGATCTCTTTGGACCGGGTGCGCAGATCGCGCTGAGTGATCTCCGGCTGCGCTGTCATGCTGTCCACGATAGCGAAGGTGTGCTACTTGGTGCTACATCGTGTTCCCGGCGTGGATTCGCTGACGAGGGGCGTTGTTGCAACGGTTCAGGGTTTGTCCGGGCCCGGCGTGGACAGGTGAAGGCGCTTGCTCACAGAGCGATGTGCATCCGGACATGAAAGAGCCCCTCACGCGTTTCCGCAGGTGAGAAGCAGTGGCGCCCCCGGCAGGACTCGAACCTGCGGCCAAGCGCTTAGAAGGCGCCTGCTCTATCCACTGAGCTACGGGGGCCGGTGACGGCCTGGTGGCCTGGAGCCCCCCTCGGGCGGTTCTGGACCATGCCGGGCACAAGGATAGGGCTCCGATCCCCTTGGCCCGGTTGCCTCACCTGCGTGGCACGATGTGGAGGTTCGGTGAAGCGAACCGATAATCGCAGGCATGGCGTGATTCGCGCATCGCTTTTGACCCCTCGCGCGGCGGGTGTTGTGCACTCGTTATGCCTGCGTCCCACTCGTCCCCTCTGTCCTGTCTGTCCGATCGGCGCGCAGAGATGCCCATACGCTTCAAAAAGGCTCCAAAATTGGGCATTCTTCGCTTGTGGTGACCTTGGATGCACGGCCTCAGCTCATCGACGCACTCTCCGCCCTGCGCGACCGTGTCGCCGCCGTGCGTCTGCCGCTCCCCCTGCTCGGCGCTTCACGGGCGCGGCAGACGCGTACGGAGCTGCTCGCGCAGCTCGACGACTATCTGGTTCCGCGGCTCAAGGAACCGGAGGCGCCCCTGCTCGCCGTCATCGGCGGCTCGACCGGCGCGGGCAAGTCCACGCTCGTCAACTCCCTTGTCGGCAGGCGGGTCAGCGAGGCCGGGGTACTCCGGCCCACGACCCGTACACCCGTGCTCGTCTGCCACCCGGACGACCACCACTGGTTCGCCGGGATCCGGGTGCTGCCCCAGCTGACGCGGGTCTGGATGCCGCCGCGGGACGAGACCGGCGAGGACGACGACCCGACGGCCGCACGGGGCCACGCCGCACGGGGGCACGCCGCGCGGGCGAAGAGCGCCACCGGGGTGGGCGCGCGGCCGGTGGCGGCGCCCGGCCCGCAAGACACCGCCCGCCCCGGCCGGGCGACCCCCGGTGCCCCCGCCGGTGAGACGTTCCTGCGGATCGAGACCGCCGCCGGCCTCCCTCGCGGCCTCGCCCTTCTCGACGCCCCCGACATCGACTCCCTCGTGGTCGAGAACCGCGTCCTCGCCGCCGAGTTGATCTGCGCAGCCGACGTCTGGGTGATGGTCACGACCGCCTCCCGCTACGCCGACGCCGTCCCCTGGCACCTGCTGCGCACCGCCAAGGAGTACCAGGCCACGCTGGTCACCGTGCTCGACCGGGTGCCCCACCAGCTCGTCGACGAGGTGTCACGTCAGTACGCGGCGCTGCTCACCAAGGCCGGGCTCGGGCACGTCCCCCGGTTCACCGTCCCCGAACTGCCCGAGTCCGCGGGGGGCGGCAACGGGCTGCTGCCCACCACCGCCGTCGCTCCGCTGCTCGCCTGGCTCGCCCACCGCGCCCAGGACCCGGCCGCCCGCCAGCAGGCCCTCGGGCGTACCGCGAGCGGCGTCCTCGACTCCCTCCGGTCCCGGATGCCCGAACTGGCGAGCGCCGTCGCCGCCCAGCACGCCGCCGCCGTACGGCTCACGGGCGCCGTGGAGGAGGCGTACGAGGCGCAGCGGACCCGGGTCCGGAACCGGCTGCGCGCCGGGGCCGTCCTCGCGGGCGACGCGCGTACCCGCTGGCGCGGCCACCCCCGAGACAGCACCGCGGGCGAACTCCTGGACGCCCTGGTGGCGAGCCTGTCCGCGCTGCTCCAGTGCGCGGTGGACGCCGCCGACGAGCAGGTCCGCCAGGTCTGGGGACGCGAGCCCGCCTCCGCCGCCCTCGCCGGGCAGGGGCGGGGCGACCTGGAGAGCGCCGAGCGCATCGGAATCGCCGTCCGGCGCTGGCGGCGGGTCCTGGAGGAGCTGGCGGAGGAGGAGGTGCGGGGCATGGAGCGCAACGCGGCCCCCGACCCGGAGACCGTCGCCGCCCTCCTCGCGACCGCCCTCCTCGGCGGCCGGCGCGCCCGCGGCGCGGGGGAGCGGCTGGCCGAACGCATCGGAGCCCAGGGCGCGCTGCGCCTGCGGGACAAGGGCGGTGAGCTGGTCACCGCGACCATCGACGAGGTGCTGCACAGCGAACGGGACCGCAGGCTCGCCCCCCTCGACGCCCTTGAGGTGACGCCCGAGCCGCAGGCCGAGCTGATCGCCGCCCTGTCCCTACTGCAGAAGGAGAGGTGAGCGCGGGTGACCGCCATCACCGACGACCAGAACGAGACCGGTGACCGCTGGGACGACGGGGTGATCGCCCGCAGGGCCGAGGCGAAGAACGGGCCCGGGGACTTCACCGGCCCGGACAGCGGGGACGACGCCGACGGCACCGGCGACGACGCGGGCACCGACGCGGACCGGGACGCGGACGCCCGAGCCGCCGAGGACGCGTACGGCGGCCCCCTGCGGCACCGGCTGGACGCCCTGCGCGACCTCCTCGGGCTCTCCCAGGCCCGGCTCGACGGCCGGACCCTCGCGGAGGCGGGCCGGGTCCTCGACGAGGCGGCCACCCGCCGCCGCCTCTCCTCGCGCCACACCGTCGTCGCCGTGGCCGGAGCGACCGGCAGCGGCAAGTCCGCCCTCTTCAACGCCCTCGCCGGGGTGCGCATCTCCGAGACGGGCCTGCGCCGGCCGACCACCTCGGCACCCATCGCCTGCACGTGGTCGGAGGGCGCGGCCGGGCTGCTGGACCGGCTCGCGGTGCCGGGGCGGCTGCGCCGCAGGCCGCTCGCGGGCGGCGACGGCGACGAGCAGCTCCAGGGGCTGGTCCTGATCGACCTGCCCGACCACGACTCGGCCGTCGTCCGCCACCGGGAGCAGGTCGACCGGGTGCTCGCCCTGGTCGACGCGGTCATCTGGGTGGTGGACCCGGAGAAGTACGCCGACGCCGCCCTGCACGAGCGCTATCTGCGGCCGCTGGCGGGCCACGCGGAGGTCACCTTCGTGGTGCTCAACCAGATCGACCGGCTGCCCGGCGAGGCCGCCGACCAGGTCCTCGACGACCTGCGCCGGCTCCTCGACGAGGACGGCATGGCGCTGGGGGAGCACGGCGAGCCGGGCGCCACGGTGCTGCCGGTCTCCGCGCTGACCGGCGAAGGGGTCCCCGAACTGCGCGAGATGCTGGGCGCCTTCGTCCAGGAGCGGGACGCCGCGGCCCGCCGCCTCTCCGCCGACGTCGACGCGGCCGCGCGGCGGCTGCGCCCGGTGTACGTGGCGGAGGGCCGGACCGGGCTCGACGAGCGGGCCCGCCAGGACTTCTCCGCCCGGCTCGCGGACGCGGTCGGCGCGACGGCGTCCGGGGAGGCGGCGGAACGCGAGTGGCGCCGGAACGCCGGGCGGGCCTGCGGTACCCCGTGGCTGCGGCTGTGGCGCTGGTACGAGCGCTCCCGGATGCCCGGGGCGGCCTCCCTCCAGCCGCCGCCGCCCGCCGAGGACGAACTCACCGCCCGGCAGCGGGTGGAGCAGGCGGTTCGCACGGTCGCCGACGAGGCGGCGAGCGGGCTGCCGGCGCCGTGGGCGCAGGCCGTGCGGGAGGCCGCGGTCCGGGGTGCGGAAGGGCTTCCGGAGGCCCTGGACGAACTGGCGGTGCGCGAGGCCGCGGCGGTCGGCGGGCGTCCGCAGCGCCCCAGGTGGTGGCCGGCGGCCGTGCTGGCGCAGGTGGCGATGACCCTCCTTCAGATCTTCGGCGGGCTGTGGCTCGTGGGGCAGATCGTCGGGGTGCTGGAGCCCGGGCTGCTGCCGCCGGTGCTGGTGATGCTGGCCGGGATCATCGGCGGTCCGTTCGTCGAATGGGCCTGCGCGGCGGCTTCGCGGGGGCCCGCCCGGCGCTACGGGCAGGACGTGCGGCGCCGGCTCCACGAGGCGGCCGCGGACTGCGGGCGGGCCCGGGTGCTGGACCCGGTCTCGGCGGAACTCATGCGCTACCGCGAGGTGCGCGAGCGGTACTCGGCGGTCTCGGGCGCGGGCCGGACGGGCGGTACCGGTGGGTCCGGGGCGGGCGGCCGGGGCAGGGTCCCCAGCCGGGTCGGGTGAGCCGGGTGGGGTGAGCCGGGCCGGGTTCGGGGCGGCGGGGACGGCTCCGCAGCCGGGCCGGGGTGACCGGGCCGAGTGGACCGGGCCGGGGGGCAAGGCGAGGTACCCGCCGGGCCACCGGATCGGGTGAGGGAGTTGTCCACAGTGCCGGGGTCTTCCACAGGCCCAGGCACGGCCGTACGCCCCGCGCCAGGATGGATTCCGGCACCGCGGCCGCCCCGCCCGCAAGGGGCGTCCCGCCGCGGTCCGTTGGGTCCGACGCACGGGGAGGCACGGAAGATGAACGACACCTTGGTGACGGTGGTGGGGAATGTCGCCACGAATGTGGAGTACCGGGAAACCGCCGCCGGGGGTATGGCGCGATTCCGTTTCGCGGTGCCCCAACGGCGCTGGGACCGGCGCAGTGGCAACTGGACGGACGGGCCGACGAGCTTCTACACGGTGTTCGCCTGGCGTTCGCTGGCGCTGAATCTGTCCGGTTCCGTTTCGGTCGGCGAGCCGCTCGTGGTGCACGGCAGGCTGAAAGTCCGTGAGGAGGAGACGGACGGCGGGCGGCGTACTTTCGTGGACATCGACGCCGTGGCGGCCGGCCACGACCTGACCCGGGGGACGGCGGCGTTCCGGCGTGTGACGAGGGGTGATCCCAGCGTGACCGCCGGTCGGGCGGGTGCGGGGGAGGGGCCCGCGGCGGGTTCCGGGAAGGTCCCGGGGAGGGAGTCGGCGCCCGCCGCCAACTGAGGGGCGAGCGTGTTGATTTGTCGACCTGGTTTGTGAAAATCGGACGGATGGGGAAAGTCCGGTCGCCGGGGATAACGATTCCGATTCGGAATGCTTGTGTGAGGGCGGGACGGGGGCCCGGGCCGCATTCCGTCCATAGGATTCCCGCGTGCTCACGGGGCACTTGAGACTGCTGGCGAGACTCTCCCACCACGCATCACGTGTGAGCGCATCCGCGCGTATCCATGCGAAGTCTCGCCCGGAGGGGAATTCTGTGTTTGCTCTTTTCTCTGCGTCCGCCACGACCGGGCGGCGCACCGCCGGCCGGCGGATAGCCGCCGCGGCCGCCACGGCCGGACTGCTGGCCATGGGCACTCTCGCCGGTGCGGGTAACGCCGCCGCCGACGAGCCCATCCAGCACCAGGGGGGCGCCGTCGCCACCCTGGACGGGCTGAAGACCTACGACTCGGCCCGCCTGGACCTCGGCAACGGCAAGACCAAGAAGATCGCCGCGGGTCTGTTCGAGATGAGTGTCGAGGGCGGAGGTCTGCTGAAGACCTACTGCATCGACATCCACAACCCGACCCAGGACAAGGCGAAGTACCTGGAGACCCCCTGGGCCCAGACCTCGCTCGGCGCCAACGAGAACGCCGGGAAGATCCTCTGGATCCTCCAGAACTCGTACCCGCAGGTCGACGACCTCGCGGCGCTGGCCCAGAAGGCGGGCGCCAAGCGCCTGACCGCCGAGACGGCCGCCGCCGGCACCCAGGTCGCCATCTGGCGCTTCTCGGACTCGGCGAAGGTCGAGGCCAAGAACCCGCAGGCGGAGAAGCTCGCCGACTGGCTGGAGTCCCAGGCCCAGAACCTCCAGGAGCCGAAGACCTCGCTGACGCTGGAGCCCAACGCGGTCTCCGGCAAGGCGGGCAGCAAGCTCGGCCCGGTCACCGTGCGCACCAACGCCGGCCAGGTCTCCGTCGCCGCCCCGGCCGCCGCGGCCGCCGGCGTCAAGGTGACCGACAAGGACGGCAAGGAGGTCAGCTCGGCGACCGACGGCACCGAGCTGTACTTCGACGTCCCGGAGGGCACCGCCGACGGTTCGGCCGCCCTGTCGGTCGAGGCCACCACCTCGGTCCCGGTCGGCCGCGCCTTCGCCAGCGCCAGCAAGAGCCAGACGCAGATCCTCGCCGGCTCCAGCGACTCCACGGTCACGGCCAACGCGACCGCGAACTGGGCCACCAAGGGCGCCATCCCGTCGGTCACGGCGGAGAAGAACTGCGCCAAGGGCGGCGTCGACGTCACGGCGGGCAACGAGGGCGACAGCCCGTTCACCTTCGAGCTCGCGGGCGTCAAGCACACCATCGGTGCGGGCGAGTCCAAGACGGTGACCGTCCCGGTCGCCGAGGACCAGGCGTACGACTTCACCATCACCGGTCCGAACGGCTTCTCGGAGCGCTTCCAGGGTGTCCTCGACTGCAAGACGCAGGGCACCCCGGCGCCGGAGACCCCGGACGAGGAGGAGACCCCCTCCTCCGAGCCGAGCCCGGCCACGGCCGGCGGCTCCTCCGAGGGCACGACCGAGGGCACGACCGGTGGCGAGGGCGACCTCGCGGCCACCGGTGGCTCCAGCGCGACGCCGATGATCGCGGGCATCGCGGTGGTCCTCGTCGTCGCGGGCGGCGCGGCGATGTTCATCCTGCGCAAGAAGAAGGCGGTCGCCGGAGAGTGACCGGCCGCTGACACGGCGGACGGGCCCGGTACGCGCACCGCGTACCGGGCCCGTCCCTGTTCCCGGGGCGTTTGCGGTGCCCGCCGCCGGGGCCGCGCGCAGCCCCCGGTCCGGCCCCGGCACGGCGACCCCCGTCCGGGGCCGTGGCCCGGTCGTGGTACCCGCGGTTTTCACCCAGGCCGCGCCGTACGGCAAGATGGGTGTATCTGCCCACCCACTGCTTGCCGGACGGTTTCTCTTGGCTGAGTACATCTACACGATGCGCAAGACGCGCAAGGCGCACGGCGACAAGGTCATCCTCGATGACGTGACGCTGAGCTTCCTGCCCGGTGCGAAGATCGGTGTGGTCGGCCCCAACGGCGCCGGTAAGTCCACCGTGCTCAAGATCATGGCCGGCCTGGAGCAGCCGTCCAACGGCGACGCCTTCCTGTCGCCCGGCTACACGGTCGGCATCCTCCTCCAGGAGCCCCCGCTCGACGAGGACAAGACCGTCCTGGAGAACGTCCAGCTCGGCGTCGCCGAGGTCAAGGGCAAGCTCGACCGGTTCAACGCCATCGCCGAGGAGATGGCCACGAACTACACGGACGAGCTGATGGAGGAGATGGGCAAGCTCCAGGAGGAGCTGGACCACGCGAACGCCTGGGACCTGGACGCGCAGCTGGAGCAGGCGATGGACGCCCTCGGGTGCCCGCCCGCCGACTGGCCCGTCACCAACCTCTCCGGTGGTGAGAAGCGCCGCGTCGCCCTCTGCAAGCTGCTGCTGGAGGCGCCCGACCTGCTCCTCCTCGACGAGCCCACCAACCACCTGGACGCGGAGTCCGTCCAGTGGCTGGAGGCCCACCTCGCCAAGTACGCCGGCACCGTCGTCGCCATCACCCACGACCGGTACTTCCTCGACAACGTGGCCGAGTGGATCCTGGAGCTCGACCGCGGCCGCGCCCACCCCTACGAGGGCAACTACTCCACCTACCTGGAGAACAAGGCCGCGCGCCTCAAGGTCGAGGGCCAGAAGGACGCCAAGCGCCAGAAGCGCCTCAAGGACGAACTGGAGTGGGTCCGCTCCAACGCCAAGGGCCGTCAGGCCAAGTCCAAGGCCCGTCTCGCCCGTTACGAGGAGATGGCGGCCGAGGCCGACAAGATGCGGAAGCTGGACTTCGAGGAGATCCAGATCCCGCCGGGCCCGCGCCTGGGCTCCGTGGTCGTCGAGGTGAACAACCTCTCCAAAGCGTTCGGCGACAAGGTCCTCATCGACGACCTGTCCTTCACCCTGCCGCGTAACGGCATCGTCGGCGTCATCGGCCCGAACGGCGCCGGCAAGACCACCCTGTTCAAGATGATCCAGGGCCTGGAGACGCCGGACTCCGGCAGCATCAAGGTCGGCGAGACCGTCAAGATCTCCTACGTCGACCAGAGCCGCGCCAACATCGACCCGAAGAAGACGCTGTGGGCCGTCGTCTCCGACGAGCTGGACTACATCAACGTCGGCCAGGTCGAGATGCCGTCCCGCGCGTACGTCAGCGCCTTCGGCTTCAAGGGCCCGGACCAGCAGAAGCCGGCCGGCGTGCTGTCCGGCGGTGAGCGCAACCGCCTCAACCTGGCGCTCACCCTCAAGCAGGGCGGCAACCTGCTGCTCCTCGACGAGCCGACCAACGACCTCGACGTCGAGACCCTGTCCTCCCTGGAGAACGCGCTCCTCGACTTCCCCGGCGCGGCGGTGGTCGTCTCCCACGACCGCTGGTTCCTCGACCGGGTCGCCACGCACATCCTGGCGTACGAGGGCGAGTCCAAGTGGTTCTGGTTCGAGGGCAACTTCGAGTCCTACGAGAAGAACAAGATCGAGCGGCTCGGCCCGGACGCGGCGCGTCCGCACCGCGCCACCTACAAGAAGCTCACCCGGGGCTGAGCAGCCGATGGCCCGCCACATCTACCGCTGCCCCCTGCGCTGGTCGGACATGGACGCCTTCGGGCACGTCAACAACGTCGTCTTCCTGCGGTACCTGGAAGAGGCGCGGATCGACTTCATGTTCCGGCTGGCGCCGGGGGACGGCTCGCCGTCCTTCTCCGGCGGGTCGGTGGTCGCACGCCACGAGATCGACTACGTGCGCCCGCTGGTCCACCGCCACGAGCCCGTGGTGATCGAGTCCTGGGTCACCAGGATCACCGCGGCCTCGCTGACCATCGCGTACGAGGTCAAGGAGGAGAACGACCCGGCCACGGTCTATGTGCGGGCCGCCACCGTCGTGGTGCCCTTCGACCTGGCGGCGCAGCGGCCCCGCCGGATCAGCGCGGAGGAGAAGTCCTTCCTGCTGGAGTACCTCGACGAGGGCGCCGGCACCCTGGAGGGGAAGGCCGAGCCCGCCGAGGACGCCGTCGCCGCATGACCCCGCCCGTGCCGATGCCCGTACCCGTGCAGAGCCTGCGCCTCGCCGACGCGAGGGAGGCGGACGATCTCGCCGCCTTCCTCGCCCGGCTGATCCACTACGACCGCGCCGCCGCGGTCCGGATGCAGGCGGGCGGGGGCGCGCTTGCGGTGTTCGGCCGGCCGCCGTCGTTCGAGGTGCTGGCCATCCGCACGGCACGGCTGGCGGAGGCGGTCACCTTCGACGTGACCGTGTCGGCGGGCGAACTGCTGGAGTCCCTGAGCGGCGCGGAGTGCGCCGTGCCCGGCGAGGTCACCGGCCCGCCGTGGGCCGGGGTCCTGCCGCCGCGCGGCGGCTGGCGGGAACTGCCCGGCCTGCCGCAGGTCCGGGAGATGCGCGGCGCGGTGGCGGCGGCCGTCGCCGAGTTCCGCGCCCGGGACGAGGCCCTGCCGGACGAACGGCGCACCCGGGCGGAACGGGACCGCATCGGCCGCGAGATCTGGTCCCGCACGGTCGGCGGCACGGGCCTGCCGCTGCGGGCCGTCCACGCGGCCCAGTCGCTGGGCTTCCTGCGGCCGGGCGTCCCCGTCGCCCTGCTGACCTCGGGCACGTGGCTCCGCCTGCGCACCCCGTACGGCTCGGTCGCCCTCCGCACGTCCGACCCGTCCTCCGGCCTCGGCGGCCTGGCGGTCACCCCACGCTGACCCCGCTGACGCGGGGGCGGTCCGGGCCCGCGTCCGGGCCCCCGGCGGGCGGTCCGGCGTCTGGTCCGGGCCCGGTGGGCGGTCCCGCGCCGTGCGGCGCGCTTCCGCGAGGGCGCCCGGCACTCCCGGGCCGGGTCAGGTGGCGCGGTCGTCGTCCGGCCAGACGCCGATGTGGTCCGGTTCCAGCTCCAGGGCGACGCGGTCGCGCATGCCGAGGGCGGCCGTGTAGTCCGCCGGGAGCTGGAGGCGGCCGGCGCGGTCCAGCATCGCGTACTCGCGTGCCACCACCGACTCCTGGCCGGTCGCCGCGTCGACCTCCGTGCGGCGCAGGACCTCCGAGGAGGTGCGGCCGTCCCGGATGGCGACCGTGCGGCGCACCTCGTCCGCCACCGCCTGGTCGTGCGTGACGATCACGATCGTCGTGCCCAGCTCCTCGTTGGCCCGCCGGAACGCGGCGAAGACCTGCTCGCCCGTCGCCGAGTCCAGTTCGCCCGTCGGCTCGTCGGCCAGCAGCACCGAGGGGTTGTTCGCCAGGGACACCGCGATCGCCACCCGCTGCTGCTGGCCGCCGGAGAGCTGGGCCGGACGGTGGTCCGCGTACGCGTCGACCCCCAGCATCCGCAGCAGCTCATGCGCCCGCTCCGCCTTGGCGCGCCGCCCGCGCGGAGCGCCCCGGCCGCGCAGTTGCATCGGCAGGGCCACGTTCTGCACGGCGGTCAGGTACGGCAGGAGGTTGCGCGCGGTCTGCTGCCAGACGAAGCCGACGGCCTCGCGCCGGTAGCGCAGCCGGGCCCTCGCGTCCATCGACAGCAGATCGCGGCCGGCGACCCGCGCCGCGCCCGCCGTGGGTACGTCGAGACCCGCGAGGATGTTCATCAGGGTCGACTTGCCGCTGCCCGACGCGCCGACCAGGGCCATCAGTTCCCCCTCCCGCACCAGCAGGTCCAGCCCCTGGAGGGCCTGGACCTCGACGCCGTCCGCGGAGAAAACCCGCACCAGCCGGTCGCAGGTGATCAGGGCGTCGTGCCCGTAGGACGGCCGTTCGCGGCGGGCCGCGACGCGCCGTTCCAGGTCCGCGAGGGTCGTCTCGGTCATCGCATGTCTCCTGCCCTGAGTTCCTGCACGGATCCGCGCCGGCCCGCCCACCACGCCTGCACCCCGGCGACCGCGCCCGCCAGCAGCACCACGGCCGCCGCCGGCGCCCCCAGCGACCAGGCGTCCGCCCGCAGCGGGACGGAGCCGAGCGGGGCGACGCCCGGCGCGGCGGCCAGCGCCAGGCGCACCAGGTCCACCCCCGGCGCCAGCAGCACGATCGTCGCCCAGCCGGTGAGCACCCCGCCCGCGGCGGCCAGCGCGGCCGGCGGCAGCGCCTCGGCGGCCAGCAGCCGCCGGCCCTGCCGGGTGGTCAGGCCCATGGTCCGCAACCGGGCCAGCAGCACGGCTCGTTCGGGTGCCGACTGGAGCAGCGCGAGCAGCAGCGCGAGGACCGCGTACCCGGCACCCGCCGCGACGGCCGCCCCGTAGACGCGCTCCGCGCCCGCCTGGAGCGGTGAGTCGGTGAACGCGGCGCGGGCCTCGGAGCGCAGCCGCACGGTCAGCTCGCCGCCCGCCTCCCGGGCCGCCGCGCGCAGGGCCGGGCCGTCCACGTCCGCGCCGGTCACCAGGAGCGCGCTGGGGGCGACGCGGGTGAGCCGGGAGCGGTCCACGATCACGAACTCGGCGGCGGTGACCGCCGGGGTCCGCTCCCGTACGGCCGCGACCTCGATCCGGAACTCGCCGGCCACCGCGTCGACCCGGTGCGCGCCCTCGCCCAGGTACGCGGCGACGCCGGGGGTGACGACCGCCGGGACGGTGCCGGCGCCCTCTCCGGAGCGCAGGGCGTCCGCCGGGAACGCGCCGAGGTCCAGGGACCGGGTGAGCGCGGCGTACGCGGCCGGGTCCACGGCGACCAGGGAGACGGCCGGGGGGTCGCCCACGCCGTCGCGCGGCGGTGGCAGGGTGAGGGCGTGCTCGATCTGCGCCGTGGTCACCGACCGCACCCCGGCCGCCTTCCGGACCGCCTCCTCGGCGCCGGGCGGGAGGGCGGTGGAGTCGCGCGGTCCGGTCACCCGGGCGTCCGCGCCGGTCGCCAGCAGGGCGGCCCGGGCCCGGGCGTCGTCGATCCCGGCGAGCACCGCACCGCCGAACGCGGCCGTGCTCAGCGCCGCCAGCAGCGCCAGCAGGGGCAGCGCGCCCACCGAGGAGGCGCGCCCGGCGCGGGCGAGGGACAGGAAGCCGACCGCGCCCCGCAGCCGGGCGGCCGGACGTGCCGCCCAGCGCAGCGGCAGCGGGTACAGCCGCACCAGCACTAGGGCGGCGATCAGTGCGAGGAGCACCGGGGCGGCGCTGACCAGGAGGTCGCCCGCGTCGGAGGTGCCGCGCCGGCGCAGCGCGGTGACCGCCCCGGCGGCCAGCACCAGCAGGGTCAGCTCGGCGACGGTGCGCCGCCGGCTCGGCCTGGCCGACACCGGATCGTTCCGGCCGCCGTGGGCGAGTGGTGTCCGGTGCCGGACCACCGCCCGCAGGGGCAGGGCGGCGCAGGCGACGGCGGCCACGGCGGCGGCGGCGAGGACGGCCTCCCCGGCCCGGGCGTCGGGGAAGGCGGCCAGTGCGAGGGCCAGGCCGAGGGCCGCGGCGGGCACGGCGACCACGGCGGACTCGGCGAGGAGCCGCCCGCCGATGCCCGCGAGGGATCCGCCGCGCGAGCGCAGCAGGGCGAGTTCGCTCTCCCGGCGGGCGGCGAACAGCCCGCCGGTCATCGCCAGCACCACCAGGGCGACCGTGCCGACGCCGACGGCGGCGACCGCGACGACCGGCGCGATCGCGGAGCGCATCGACGCGAAGTCGGCGAGCAGGCCGTCCAGTTCGGTGGTCACCTCGGCGTTCTCGTCCACGGTCTCCCGCAGCCGGACCAGTCCGGGGCCGTCCTCCAGGGCGGCGATCCGCGCGGTCAGGGCGGCCGCGTCGGCGGCGGTGAGCCCGGCGGTGGCGGGGGCGATCCGCCAGTAGGGGCGGGGCGCGCCCTGGGTGCCGAGGAGGGCGGGGGCGGCCTCCGGGGCGATCAGCAGGGCGGCCTTCCAGTAGGTCTGCGGGGTGGGGCCGGTGGTCGCCGACATGCCGGGGGTGTGGAGCAGGGAATTGGCGGACCAGTACGCCCCGGCGGGGGAGCGGGGCTCGGCCAGGCCGGTGATCCGTACGGAGAGTCGGGGCTCGCCGGGGCCGCCGTCGCCGAGGTGGACGACCCGGCCGACCGTGATGTTCAGCGCCTTCGCGGTCTCGGGTGTGACGACGGCCTCGATCGCCCTGGTGCGGCCGGTGACCGTGCCGCGCACGGCCGGCAGCCGGCCCTCGACGATCTTGGCGTGCTCGGCGAGCCCGGCCTGCGCCGCGAGCGTCAGGTGCGGGGGGACGGCCTCGGGCCTCGGGAGCCACCGGTCGGTGCCGAGCAGCGGCTGGGAGGTCTCCACGCCGTGCGAGGACTCGTCGGCGACGGCCCGCAGCGGGTCGGCCAGCATGGCGTGCACCCTGCGGTCGACCGCCGCGAGGGGCCCGGGCCGCAGGGCCTCCTCCCGATCGGCTTCGGGCAGCTGGATGCCCGGCCCCGGCGTACTCACCTGCACGGTGCTCCGCACGGCCGGCGCCCCGTCCACGGCGCTCCGCAGCGCGTGGTTCTCGTACGCCTGGACGACCCGGGGGAACCCGGCCGCCAGAAACGCGGTGACCAGCACGAGCACGGCGAACGCGGCCGCGGCCCCGGGCGCGGTCCGCAACCGCGTCCCGACCCACGACGCGACGGCCCGCCGGGGGCGGGCGGGGGCGGGCGCGGCCGGGTCCCCGGCGGAACGTGGCCCGGGGCGGGCGTCCTCCCCGCCCGCGGCGCCGTCGCGGCGGGTGGCCGGGGCCCCGGCGGGGCCCGGAGCCGGGCGCGGCTCGGGGGTGGGGCGGGCGTCCTGCGGGCGCGGCTCCGTCTTGGGGGCGGGGCGGGCGTCCTGCGCCGGGTTCGGGGGCGGGCACTGCGTGGCGCGGTCCGGGCGCGGCTCCGGCTCGGGGGCCGGGGTGGCGGGCGGGTGGGCGGTCATCTCAGGTGTCCCCCTGGTGGCGCAGGGTCACCGTCGGGTCCGCGCGACGGAGGGCGAGGGCGGTGACGGTGAGGAGGGGCAGGGCGGCGACGGCGGTGAGCAGGAGGGCCACGCGGGCGAGGGGGAGCTCGACGAGGACGGGCGGGACGGGCTGGGTCGCCCGGCCGGTCAGGACGATCAGCGGGACCACCGCGCGGGTCAGCAGGGTGCCCAGGCCGACGCCGACCAGGAGGGCGAGCGTCAGCAGGACGCCTTGTTCCGCCGCCACCAGCCGCGCGAGGCGGCGCCGGGGCGTGCCCAGCGCGCGCAGCACCGCGAACTCCGCCGAGCGTTCGCGCAGCGAACCCGCCGCGCTCACCGCGAAGCCGACCGCCGCCAGCGCGGCGGCCACCGCCGCGACCGCCACCAGGGCGGCGCGGGGGCCCGCGCCGAGCGGGTCGTCCAGGAGTTCCGCCGCGTCCTCGTCGCGGACGAGGACCCGCGCGCCGTCCGGCTCCGCCCCGGCCCGGAGTGCGGCGGCGACCTTCCCCGCCTCGCCCGGAGCGGTGTGCAGCCACCACTCGGAGGGCGTGAGGGAGCCGGCGCCGCTGCGGGAGAGCACCTCGTTGACCGTCCGGAAGTCGATCAGCAGCGCCCCGCCGTCCCGGGCCGGCTCCTCGGCGCCGTCGGCGGCGGTGGCGCCGGTCGTCGGCAGCCGGCGGACCGTGTCCACGACGGTGACCCTCAGGTCCTGCCCGCCGAAGGTGACGTCCACGCTCTCCCCGCGCACGGCCCCGGACGCCGCCAGGAACGCGTCCGTCGCCACCGCCGGGATCTCCCGGGCCGCGCGCGGCCGGGCCGCCGCGACCTCGACGGCGAAGTCCGGGGCCGCCGCCGCGAAGCCCCACTGGTCGGTGCCGGCGGGTGCCGGCCGGATGTCGTAGGCGACGCTCAGTGGCGCTGCGCCCCGCGGCCCGGACCGCAGCCTCACGGGCTCCCCGGCGGCCTCGACGCCCATGCTCTCGGTGTAGACACCGGTCCAGGCGAGCCCGCCCGGAACGGCGACCGGCCGCGGAGCCCCGGTCCCGCCGGCGCCCGCCGCGCGGACCCGTTCCACCGTCAGCCGGTGCCGCTCGGCGGCCTCGGGCGCGGCCGTGTCCAGCAGCCGCAGCCCGGTCAGGGCGAGCGGCCCGGCGGGTGCGCCCCGGTCCCCGGCGGCGGTCGCGTCCAGGGCCAGCGTCACCGTGTGCGTCCGCCCGTCGACCGGGACGGTCCCGGCGGACATCCGGTGGGCGATGCCGTAGCGGTCCTCGAACACGGCCACCACCGTGGCCCGGATCCCGGCGGGGGACGCCCCCCGGGGCGCGCCCTCCGCGGTGATCCGGAGGTCCAGGACGGCGCTGCGGGCGTCCTGTGGCAGCGGCAGCCCCGGCCGGGCCGCCCCCTTCGGGCGCAGCGAGGCGAGGACGTCCGCCGGGGCCCGGTCCGCGAGGTCGCCGCGCATCAGGAGGTGCTCCCCGGCGCCGGCGGTGTCCAGGGCCAGCACCGTCGCGGTGCGGTTCCCGGACAGGTTCACGGGCGCCCGGACGGCGGGCGCGGCGGCCCGCACCCCCGGCAGCGCCCCGTACCGCCCCGCGTCCCCCGGCCCGCCCGGACCGGTGTCCACGACCCGTACGGAGGACCCGGACCGGAAGTCCGCCTGGTCCTGCTGCGAGCGGTCCCACGAGGCGCTCTGCCCGATGGCGAGCATGCCCATGGCCACCGCCAGGACCAGCAGCAGCACCGGCCCCGCCCCGCGCAGCGGCCGGCGGCTGAGCTGCCACCCGGCGAGCGCGGTCGCCAGACCGCGCCCGCGCGCGGCCCGCCGCTCCGCCAGCCGGGCGACCGGCGGCAGCAGCCGCAGTGTCAGGACCGTGCCCGCGAGCAGGGCCAGCGCCGGGGCGGCCACCAGCAGCGGGTCCACCCCGAGATCGCCCTCCCGGTCGCCGCTGAGCGCCCCGCCGCCCGAGGCCCCGGTCTGCCGGTCCAGTTGCCAGAACGCCACCCCCGCGATCGCCAGCAGCGCCAGGTCCCCGCCCGCCCGGACCGCGCCCGGCAGTGCCCGCCCCCGGGCCCGGCGCAGGACGCCCCCCTCGCCTGCGGAGCCTGCGGAGAGCGCCGGGGCCACCACCGCCGCCGCGCAGCACACCGCGACGGCGAGGGCCACCAGCCACACGTCGGCGAGCGGCGGCTCGCCGAGCCGCAGTCCGCTGTCGCCGAGGACGGAGTGCGCGGCGAGCAGCCGGGTCAGCGGTCCGGCCAGCAGCGGGGCGGCGACCGCCGCCGGCAGTGCCAGCAGCAGCGCCTCCGCCAAGGCGAGCGCCGCGATCCGCCCCCGGGACGCGCCGCGCGCCCGCAGCAGCCCGGTCTCCCCGGCGCGTTCGCTGCTCAGCAGCCGTGCCACCAGCAGCAGGGTGTACCCGGCGAGTACGACCAGCTGGACGGCGACGATCAGCAGGGTGGAGCGGGCCACCAGCAGGGCGCGTTCGCTCTGGGCCAGGACCGTCGGCAGCCCGGTGGTCACGGTGGCGGAACCTCCGAGGGCGGGCTCCTTGCCGAGCGCCTCCGCCTCCTCGGTGGCCGAGGTGTGCAGGGCGCCGATCCGGTCGGTGGTCACGTCCCGGAAGTCCGCCCGGGCCAGCCACCCCGTCTCGCCCGCGGAGGTCCGGCCGGAGGCGAGGACGGCGGGGTCGGCGAGCAGCGGCCCGTAGGTCGTGAAGACGGCGGTGCGCACACCCCGGCCGCCGAGGGGGTCGAGCCGCCAGTACGGGTCCGCCGGGTCGGCGACCCGGTAGACGCCGGTGATCTCCACCCGCAGCGGCTTGTCGCCGAGCCGGTCGGTGAGGGTCAGGACGGCGCCGGGCGCCACGCCCAGGAGTTCGGCCGCGGGTTCCGGGACCGCGACCGGCACCGGCCGGCCACCGGCGACCGGCCCGGGCAGCCGTCCGGCCACGGCCGTCACGCGGCCGGGGTCGACGGCGGCGAGGTGGGTGAGGTCCGGTTCGCCCTTGCGGGCCTCGGGGCTCTGGAGGGAACGCGGCAGCGCGTACGCCCCGGACCGTTCCAGCGAGCGGACGGTGACCGGCAGCCCGCCGAAGACGGCCCGCGCCCCGCGCGCCACCGCCTCGTCGGCGGCCCCGCGCTCCCGAGGGGTCCGGGCGCCGACGACCACGGCGGTGGACGCGGCCTCGCGGGTGCCGAGGGTGTGGCGCAGCGCGGCGTCGCCGACCGAGCCGGAGAAGGCGGCCAGCGCGGAGAGCACGGCGGTGGTGAGGACGACGGCGAGCAGCGCGGCGGCCAGCAGCAGACGGTGCGCCCGGACGCGCAGCAGTACGAACCCCGTCACGCGTCCCCCACCCCGCCGGTCTCCCCGTGCGATCCGCCCCCGGCGTCCCGCACGGACGCCGTCCCCGTCCCCGGATGCTTTCACCGGATGCTTTCAGAGGGCACGGTGCCGGGGAAACCGCTTACGGTCCGACCTTGACCTGATCGTGACCGTTATCCGGCGTGGTGCGACCGCATAGTGCGGGAAGTGTGACGCAGCGTCACCGGGTGGATGCGGGGCGAACTCCCCGTTCTCCGGGGCGGGTTCAGCCGGGGGTGTTCACCATCGAGGCGGCGGCGTAGGTCAGGTAGTCCCAGAGCTGCCGCTCGTGCTCGGGTGCGAGGCCCAGCTCGTCCACGGCGTCCCGCATGTGCTTCAGCCAGGCGTCGTGCGCGGCGCGGTCCACCGTGAACGGGGCGTGCCGCATCCGCAGCCGGGGATGCCCGCGGTTGTCGCTGTAGGTGCGGGGGCCGCCCCAGTACTGCATCAGGAAGAGCACCAGCCGCTCCTCGGCCGGCCCGAGGTCCTCCTCCGGGTACATCGGCCGCAGCAGCGGGTCCCCGGCCACCCCCTGGTAGAAGCGGTGGACGAGGCGTCGAAAGGTCTCCTCGCCGCCGACCTGCTCGTAGAAGGTCTGCTCCTGAAGCGTCCCGCGCGGAATCTCGTTCACCCGTCCATCGTCTCAGACACCCCGGCGGAGGCCGGAAGTCCTAAGGCCTGTCTGACGAATCCCGTCTGGGCTGCGGCGCCCTGCACGCACTCCCCCTGGCTTCGCCGGGCGGTGCCCCCATGCCGCGTTGTCGGTCGTCGGCGCAGCCCGCTGCGCTCTCTCCCCCTGCGCCTGGCGGCGCGGGAGGTGCCCCCACCCTCCGCCTTGCGATCGCACGCACCGGACACCGCAGCCCCCGCCCTCCGGGCGAACGACGCTATTTGTCAGACAGGCCTTAGGACAACGCGGGAGGGTGCGTGCCCGGCATCGTGGACCGGACGGGGCTTTCCGGACCTGGCCTGGGCCGGCCTCGGCCGGGCGGTCTTCCGCCCGGCCGCCGGAGTTCGCGCCGCTGGAGTTCGGACCGCCGGAGTCCGGGCCGCCGGAGTTCGCGTCGGCGGCGGGCGCGCAGGACAGTGGACGCATGGGCCAGGGCCGTGGAGAACGGAAGACCGCCGACCCCTTCGCCGGCGAAGGGGCGGCGGCGCGGGCCGCGCTGGTGCGGGAGATCGTCGCGGACGGCGGGCTGCGCGACCCCGCCTGGCGTGCGGCCTTCGCCGAGGTGCCCCGGCACCTCTTCGTCCCCTGCTACTTCGCCGTCCGGTCCGGCGTCCACGAGCGGATGTGGCGCGAGGACCCGGACCCGGTACGGCGGGCGGACTGGCTGCGCGGGGCCTACCGGGACGGGCCGCTCGCCACCCGGCTGCGCGACGGCGACCTGGTCTCGTCCTCCAGCCAGCCCTCGCTGATGGCCCTGATGCTCGAAGCCCTCGACCTGCGCACCGGCGACACCGTCCTGGAGATCGGCGCGGGCACCGGCTACAACGCGGCCCTGCTCGCGCACCGCCTCGGCGACGAGGCGGTCACCACCATCGACCTCGACCCCGAGATCACCGAGTCCGCCCGGCTCCACCTGGACGCGGCCGGCTACCACCCGGCCGTGGTCACCGGCGACGGCGCACGGGGCTGCCCGGAGCGTGCCCCGTACGACGCGGTCGTCGCCACCTGCACCCTCGCCTCGGTGCCCCACGCCTGGGTCGAGCAGTGCGCACCGGGCGCCCGGATCCTCGCACCGCTGTCCACCGGGCTCATCTCGCTGCGGGTGGACGAGGGCGCCGAGGGGCCGGAGGCCGAGGGCCACTTCCTGCGGACCTCGGCGTACTTCGTGCCGCTGCGCGGCGGGTCCGGGCCCGGCGAGGCGGCGGCCGGGGTGGCCGGACTGCCGCGCCGGGCCGTGCAGAACGACCTGTTCCGGTTCCTGCTGACCCTGACGGACGGCGCCCTCGACCCGCACGAGGCCGTCGCCCTGTGGGAGCGCGAGCACCGCCCGGACCGCAGCCGCTTCGGCGTCACCGTCCGCGGCGGCCGCCAGTGGGCCTGGCTGGACGACCCGCAGGGCCCGTACGTCTGGCCGCTGGACGAACGGCGGCCCCTGGGGTGAGGGACCGCCGCCCGGCACCGGCCGGGTGCGTCAGCCGCGCCGCAGGGTGATCGTCGTCCACGCCCCGACGTGCACCCGGTCGCCGTCCTGGAGCGGGACGGGCACATAGGGCTGGATCGGGTCCTCGGCACCGTTGAGCGTGGTGCCGTTGGTGGAGTTCTGGTCGACCACGGCCCAGGTCCCGTCCGGCTGCTGCACCAGCACCGCGTGCTGGTGCGAGACGCCCGGGTCCTCCGGCGGCACGGAGAGATCGATGTCGGGGGACTCGCCGGTGGAGTGCCGGCGGCGGCCGACGGTGACCTGGTTGCCGGTGAGCGGCAGGCGCTGCTCCGGGGAGTACGCGGGCAGGTTGAGCCCGGTCGCCTCGGGGCCGCTGCGCCGCATCATCGCCATGAAGTACTCGCGGTCGGGCCCGATCACGGCCGTCCACTCGTCCCGCGCCGGCTCCGGGAAGTGCGGCGGGGGAGCGCCCTGCGTGCCCTGTGACCCCTGAGGTTCCTGCGGCGGGGCCTGCTGGGGGAAGGCGGCGACGCCCTGCGGACCCTGCGGCGGGCCGCCGAGGCCCCCCGGCCCGCCGTGGCTCTGCGGCCCGCCGTGGCTCTGCGGGCCGTGCGGCGCGGGCGGGCCCTGGGGCGCGCCGGGCGGCGGCGGGGACTGGGTGCGCGACGGGGGCGACAGCATCCAGTCGTCACCGCCGCCGTCCGTGTGCTGCTGCTGCTGCGGCGGCGCGGGCGGCGTCGGCTGCGTGTACGCGGGCGGCGGCGTCGGCTGCGTGTACGCGGGCGGCGGGGTCTGCTGCTGGAACGCCGGCGGTACCGCGGGCTGTCCGGGCCGGTCCTGCTGCCCGAAGCCGTGCGGCGGCGGCCCGGCGGGCGGGGCCCCGGGGACGGAGTCCGGGCCACCGAGGGGTTCGGCCGGCCGGTTCATCTGGGAGGGCCGGGAGCCCTGGTAGTCGAACGGGTCGCGCGGCTGCGGCGGGCCCGGGGGCTGCCCGGGACCGGGCCCGGGACCGGACTGCCCGTGCGCCGGCGGCGGTCCCTGGTGCGGCCCGCCCTGCTGGGGCGGCGGTCCCTGGTGGGGTCCGCCCTGGTGGGGCGGCGGTTCCTGGTGGGGTCCGCCCTGGTGGGGCGGCGGTTCCTGGTGCGGCGGGGGGCCTTGGTGCGGCGGGGAGCCCGGCGGCATGCCCTGCGACGGCCCCTGCGGCGGGCCGGACTGGAAGCCCGGCGGCAGGTTCAGCCCGGCCTGGGGCGCCGGAGGCGGCGGGGCCAGCGGGGTGTACGAGGTCGCCGTGTTCGTCAGGAAGTTGTACCGGCACTCCTCGCAGAACGGCGCCATCGCCTCACGGGGCGTGCGGCACTGCGGGCAGAGCTCGGCCTGCGCGGTCGCGTGCGGATCACCGGTGCCGGGGCCGGGCGGGGGGCCGGGATAGCCGTAGGCGGGCGGCGGCGGGGGAGGCGGCGGAGGGACGGCTCCGGCGGGAGCACCCGCGCCGGCCATGCGGTGGCCGCAGACCTCGCACCAGTCGTCGGAACCCGACTGGTGTCCGTTCGGGCAGGTCGGCATGTCGGCGCTTCCCCCTTTTCCTCCCCCGGCCCACGGGGGCCGGACAGTTCTGCTCCGGTGTGCTCTGAGCTCCGCGGGCTCCGTGAGCCCTGTGCTCCGCACGGCCCCCAGCGCTCGGTACGCCGGGCGGGCTCGTGCGCTACTTCTTCACACGGACGGTCTTGGTGGAGCGCGTTTCGAGGGTCATCTCGTCCGCGTCCGCCACCTTCGCCTTCAGTCGCACAGTACCTGTCGCCACATCGACGACGTCCACCACCTTCGAAAGGAGTTTCGCAGTGTCCTCGTTCCCGGACCGGGCCGCGAGCTGCACCGCCCGGCCCAGTTTCGCCGTCGCGCCGTCGAAGTCCCCCGATCTGCGGGCCTGGAGGCCCTGCTGGATGACCTGGGCCAGTTCGGCCTGGCCGGTGTAGTGGGCGACCTGCGCGTTGATCGCGGTGGAGGCGGCCAGGTCGTCCGTCCACACCGCCCGCACCAGACCCTGGGCCAGCACCAGCGGGGCGCCGCCGTCGGCGGCGGGCACGATCAACAAGGCGCGGGCGGCGAGCATCTCCTGCCCCGTCCCGGCCGCGTTGACCCGGACGCAGAGGTGGTAGTCGCGGGACTCGTCGCCCCAGGACCCGGTCGGGTAGTCGCCCGCGCGCGGACCAGCGCCGGTGCGGCGGGCGGTGAGGTCCGCCACGGTGGGCGCGACCTGCTTGACGAAGACGGTCTCCGCGCCCACGGGCGTCCACAGCCGCAGCGCGACGTCCGCGACCTCCTTGCCCATCGCGGTCTCCATCATCGACGTGAAGTCGGCGGCCAGTCCGCCGGGATCGGCGACGATGTCGGCCGTTCCCAGCAGGGCGGCGGCGATACCGGTGACCTCCTTGACCTCCCAGTCGGTGCCCACCCCGCGGGCGTCGCAGGTGAAGCGGCCGGCGCAGGCGTCCAGGGTGGCCCGCAGGTCCTCGGGCGACTCGTGCTCGTTGCGGCCGTCGGTGAGCAGGATGCCGTGGCGGATGGCGACGCCGGCGGAGCCGAGCAGCCGGTCGGCGAGCCGCAGCCAGGTGCCGATGGCCGTGCCGCCGCCCGCCTGGAGCCGGCGCAGCGCCTCCTTGGCCTGGGCCCGGGTCGCCGGATCGGCCACCGCGAGGCGGCCGTTGCCGGGGTAGACCTCGACGGCCTGGTGGGTGCCCGCCACGACGGCGAAGGCGACGCCGTCGCGCAGGGTGTCCACGGCGGCGGCCGTGGCGTCCCGTGCGTTGCGCATCTTGGCGGGCGGGTAGTCCATCGAGCCCGAGCAGTCGACCATCAGGACGACACCGGCCGGGGGAGCGGAGGGGCCGGGGACGGCGGACGCGGTGGGCGAGGCCCCGGCGAACGGGATGCCGCCGGTCGTGCCGCCGCCGGTGGAGGACACGGTGACGATGGCGTTGACCTCGCGGCCCCCCTCCGGGAGGTAGGGGTTCTGGTACACCTCGACCGAGAACTGCGGGACCTGGGACTTCGCGAAAACGGCCATCTGATCGGCTCCTCGTGGCTCCACGGGCGACGTCCGCCGGGGACGTCCGCGACCGGGCGGACACATACGGGGACACGGGCGGGACCCGGCCGGCGTGCGATGCGGTGCGGACGGGTGCGGTGCGGTGTTCTGCGCTGCGCTGCGCTGTTCTGCGGCGGTGCTCTGCGGTGCTCTGCGGTGTGGTCGGGGCGGGGTCCGGCGACGGCGGCGGACCCCGCCGGGTCAGGCCCCTCCGGCGACGGGCCCCTGGACAGCGGACTCCTGGGCGGCCCCCTCGGGCGGCGGTACGGCGAACGGCAGCACGGCCACGGTCACGTTGTCGTGGCCCCCGCTGTCGAGTGCGTGGCCGACCAGCGCCTGGGCGCTGTGCAGCGGGCGCAGCGCCGCGTCGGCGGGCACGGCGCGTGCCATGTCCTGCGCGCCCTCGGCGTAGTTCCACAGGCCGTCGGTGCAGACGACCACCACGCCCGGCCGGTCGGGCTTGAACGCGGCGGTGTGCGGCTCCAGTTCGTACGCGTCGGCGCCGAGCCAGCCGGTGATGGCGTGGGCCCGCTCGTCCGCGTACGCCTCGGCCTCGTTCATCAGGCCCGCCGCGACCATCTGGGCGGCCCAGGAGTCGTCCTCGGTGAGCCGCGCGGGCGGGCCGCCGCGGTCGTCCGGCACCCAGTAAGCGCGGCTGTCGCCGACCCAGCCGACGACCAGCAGCTCGCCGGCCGAGACCGCGCCCACGATGGTGCACGCGGGCGCGTTCTGGTGGCGGCCGTGGTCCTCGCCCGCACCACCCTCGCCGGCCAGGGAGTTGACCGCCTCGGACGCGGCGACGATCGCCTCGTGCATCGCCTGCTGCGGGTGGGTGCCGCGGGGCAGGGCGTCGAGCAGCCGCTCGTTGGCGGCCCGGGCGGCGGCGGCGGACGCCTCGTCCGGGCGGGTCGCCGAGGAGACACCGTCGCAGACGAACGCGACGACGGCGGGGGAGCCGTCCGGCAGGGCGGTGGAGGAGACGGCGAACGAGTCCTCGTTGCGGTGGTGGCGCAGCCCGCGGTCGCTGACCGCGGCCACCGAACCGAGCTCCTGCTCCATGTGGTCGCGCTCGCGGGGCTGGGCGTGGCCGCAGTTCTCGCAGTACCCGTCGGGATCGACGTGCCCGGCCCGGCACGCGACGCACATCCGTCCCCCGGCCGGGGCATGCGGCCGCGCGGCACGCGGATCCACGGCGGTCGCCGTCCCGGGCGCGGGAGCGGCCAGTTCGAAGTCCCCACCGGGCGGCGTGTCGTGCCGCACCGCCGCAGCGGCGGGGCCGCCCACCCCGGCCTCGGGCGGCAGGGGGCGCCCGCCCGGGGTCGGAGCGGGCACCTGCGCGGGCTCGGCGCCCGGGGTCGCCGGCCCCGCAGGCGCGTGCACCGGCCCGGCGGGTGCCCCGCCGGAAGCGGCGGAGGGGCCGGGGCCTGCGGGCAGCGGGGTGCCTGCGGCGGCCGCCGCACCGGCTGTCGGCTGCCGGTCGCCTGCCGGTTGGGCCTGCCCGGGCGGTGCGTACGGCGCGTGCGCGGCCGCCACGCCCGGCCCGGTGCCGGAGGCCGCCGCCCCGGCCGCCGGGAGCTGTCCGTCCGCGCGCGCGGAAGCGGTGTGCACCGGGCCGCCGGGTGCCCCGCCGGAAGTGCCGGACGCCCCGGCCGCCGTCCCGGCGTGCCCGCCGGCCGGCGCGGGGCCCGCGGCCACCGGCCCTGCAAGGGAGGCGGGCCCCGTGCCACTGTCCGTCGTCGCGCGCGCGGACGGACAGGGCTGCCCGCCGGCGGGGGCGGAAGCCGCGTGGGCGGGCGCCGCCCCGGCGGGGGCGTTACGCGGGGCCGGGGGCGGACCGGCGAGCGGGCCGCCCGGCGGCGAGGCCGGGCCGTCCGCGGGCACCGCGGGCGGGGCCAGGGGCAGGTCGTCGCCGGCGGAGTCCGTGCCAGGGAGGTCGCCCGGGCGCTGGGTGGGCGGGGACATGCCCGATGTGTCCGTGCCGTCGGCCTCCGGCCACTCCACCGGGGTGCCGATCGGCAGGGTGGGCCGGTCCGGGGACGGGGCCGGGAGGGCCGACAGGTCGTACCCGCAGGCTCCGCAGAACCGGTCGCCGGATTCGACCGGCTCCTCGCAGCCGGGGCAGGCGCGCCCCTCGGCCGACTGGTGCATCCGCGCCATCAATCACACCCACGTCCGGGGGCGGTAGCGGTTCGCCCGCTCCACCAGCTCCATCCGCTCCTCCCCGTGCTGGGCGAGCCGGGCGAGGACCCGGAAGGAGCGCTCCAGTCCGAAGCGCAGGCCGCGCTCGTCCAGTTCACTGCCGAGCAGCACCGTCGGTGCGCTCGGTCCTGCGGAAGCGGTCGCGGCGGACGGCAGGGCTCCGGGACTTCCGGAGAGTACCCAGTCGAGCGCCGTCCCGAGGACCTCCGTCGCCAGCCGCTCCCGGCGCACCGCGTCGAGACCGAAGCCGGCCAGCCCCTCGACCTGCGCCCCCGCGGCCACCAGGTCGTGCAGCAGCGGCTCCTGGGGGCCCCGGCCCCGCAGCCGGGAGCGGACCGCCGCCACCCGCGCGGCCGTGTAGTGGATCGACGCCTCCGGGACCGACTCCAGGGTGCGTACCGCCCCCTCCCGGTCCCCGGCCGCGATCTGGACCCGGGCGAGCGCGAACGCGGCGCTCACATAGGACGGATCGGTCGTCCACACCAGCCGGTAGTAGTCCGCCGCGTTGTCCAGCTGGCCCAGCACCTCCGCGCACAGGCCCAGCGCGAGCTTCGGCGCGCACTCGCCGGGGAACGCGTCGTACACCGCGTCGAAGGACAGGGCTGCGGACTCGTGGTCGCCGGTCACCAGGGCCGTGACACCCCGGTACCAGACGACCCGCCAGTCGTCCGGACGACTGCTCTCCAGCGCGGCCACCACCCGCACCGCCGAGGCCGTGTCGCCGGTCTCCAGCCGGGCACGCAGCTCGCGCAGCAGGGTCTCCGTCGAGGAGGGGACGCCGTGCAGGGCGGTGATCAGCTCGGCCGGGGCGGCGGCCATCAGGCCCGCCAGGAAACCGGCGTTGGGGTCGTTCGGGTCCACCCGGGGGGCGGGCAGGGCCAGGACGGCGGCCCGGACGTCCGGCGCGGCGGGCTGCCGCCCGGCGGACGGGGAGGGGAGGAGGCCCGGTGGCGCACCGGCGGCGCCGGGCGCGCGCTGCGCGGGCACGCCCGGCAGACCGCCCGGCCCCCGCGCCCCCGCGCCCATCCGCCCGGCGGCGTCCCGCCCGGCGCCGGTCCGGGAGCCCAGCGCGGAGACCTCGCCCGCCCGCTCCTCGAACAGCACCGTGTCCGGTACCCGCAGTTCCGGGCCGAAGAGGGTCGACATCGCCGGCCGCGGCCGGCCCGTCTGCATCGCGACGACCTCGCGCAGCACCCCGGTGAGCTGTTCGGCCATCTCCTGGGCCGAGGCGAACCGCCGCGCCGGGTCCGGGTCCGTCGCCCGCACCAGCAGCCGGTAGAACGACTCGTACGTCCGGAACACCGGGATGTTCTCGGGGTCGGGCAGGGAGTCCGTGAAGAGGGTCGTGTAGCCCTGGAAGTCGAAGGTGAGCACCGCGAGGGTCCGCGCGACCGTGTAGAGGTCGGAGGCGACGGACGGGCCGACCTCGGCGACCTCCGGCGCCTGGTAGCCGACCGTGCCGTAGATCGCCGACTCCTCGTCGTCCATCCGGCGGACCGCGCCCATGTCGATCAGCTTCAGCCGGTCCTGCTGCTGGATCGCGTTGTCGACCTTGAAGTCGCAGTACAGGAGGTTGCGGCTGTGCAGGTGGCCGAGCGCCTCCAGAGCCTCGATGCCGTACGCGCACGCCTGCTCCACCGGCAGCGGGTCGCGCCGGCCGTCCGGGCCGCGGCGCGCGTTCGCGATCTCCTTCAGGGACTTGCCGCCCACGTACTCCATGACGATGTAGCCGTCCAGGGAGCCGGTGCGCTGGTCGAGGTGCTCCACGAAGTTGTAGATGCGGACGATGTTGGAGTGCTCGATCTCGGCGAGGAAGCGCCGTTCGGAGATCGCCGCCGCCATGGCGTCCTGGTCGCCCGTGTCCAGCAGGCCCTTGAGGACCACCCAGCGGTCGGAGACCGCGCGGTCCACCGCCAGGTACACCCAGCCCAGGCCGCCGTGGGCCAGACAGCCCACCACCTCGTACTGGCCGTGCACGATGTCGCCGGACTTCAGCTTGGGCACGAAGGAGTACGGGTGGCCGCAGCGGGTGCAGAAGCCCTCGGTGCGGCCGGGCCGTTCGCCACGGGTGCGGCCCACCGGCGCCCCGCAGTCGGAGCGGGAGCAGAACCGCTTGCGCTCCGGGACCTCCGGGTTCGCCATGACCGCCGACCGAGGGTCGGGCCGGGGCACGTCCGGGACGGCGACCAGCCCCGCGCCCAGCCGGTTCCGCCCGGACGCGGCCGTCGAGGAACCCGTACTGCGCACGGACACCGAACGGGACGAGGTGCTGCTCCCCGTCAGCGAGCGGGAGAGGCGGCCGGAGACCGAACGGCGGGAGGACGAGGAGCGGGCCGACGCCCGGGAGGAGCGCGAACTGCCGCGCGCGGACGAGGAGCCGTGCCCGCCGGCCGCGATACCGGTCGGCGGGGAGGACACCATGCCGGTGGCGGACACCACGGGTGCCAGCCCGCAGGTGCCGCAGTACAGCTCGCCGCCGCCCATGTCCTCGTAGGAGCCACCGCAGCCGGGGCGCTGGCAGGTGCCGTTCTCGCTCATGAGTCCCCCCTGCGGTCCTCGGGCGCGGGCCCGGCCGCTCTCGGCGCGACCACGTCGGCGACCGCGTACTGGTAGCGCAGGACCGCCTGTTCGGCGGCGCGCAGGTCGCACGGCGCGCTCCACAGCATGCGCCGGGCCGCGTCGTACCGCTCGATCAGCAGGGGGTCCTCCGCGGTGCCGTGCCGGGCCGCCTTCGCCTTGTAGGCGTCGAGCCGGCCGCGCAGCTCCGCGCGCACCGCGAGCGGCGCGGTGACGGCGGTCAGCGACTCGCGGGCGCGGTGCAGTTCGTCCTCCGCCTCCCGCTCCAGGGACTCCAGCAGCGGGGAGAGCCGGTGCCACTGGGCGTGCCGGCGGAACTCGGCGGCGGCGGCCAGGCGTTCCTGGAGGACGGTCGGCGGGCCGCTGACGGCGGGGACCTCGGAGGCGGCTATCTTCGCCAGCACCTCGCCCCGTGCGGCCCGGGCCTCGCTCAGGGTCCGGTCGGCGCGGGAGAGCACGTCCCGCAGCCGGATCAGCCGCTCCTCGGAGTCCTGGCGGACGCCGAGCACGGCCTCGATCTCCCGGCGGACCTCCTCCAGGGCGCGGGCCGCCCGGTCGTAGCGGCCGGTGTCCGGCCTGCCGCCGCCGGGGGCGGAACTGCCGGGCGCGGGACGCCAGAACGCCAGCGGGTCGGAGAGCACCTCGGCCCGCAGCGCGGTCAGCTCCTCGGTGATGGACTCCAGTTCGTCGCCCGCGGGGTGTTCGCCGGGGCGGACCCCGACCGAGTGGGCGAGGGAGCGGGTACGGCGCAGCTCGGCGGCGAGCAGGTCGATCCGGGCGGGCAGGGCCGACCAGACGGCGTCCGCGGTGATGATGGTGTCGAGGGAACTCGCGTACAGCTCGTTCATCCGGGCGACCAGCTCCTGGAGGGTGAACTCCTCGGCCAGCCTCGCCGGTCCGGTCAGGGACGGGCCGGGGTGGGCCGCGGCCGGTCCGGGCACGGTGACGCTGCGGCCGCGCAGCCGCTCGGTCAGCTCGACCAGGTCCTCGCGGCTGGACCAGCGGCGGCGGGCACGCAGTTCACGCAGTGCGGTGAGGGCCCCTGTGTAGGCGTCGAAGTAGGTCCACAGCAGGGTGATCGACTGCTCGGCCGCTGCCCAGCGCTCCTTGGTCGCGCCGGTCAGCTCGGCCCCTTCGAGAAGCCGGCGGCCGGCGTGCTCCTGGAGCGCGAGGAGGGAGGTCTCGACCGCCTCGTGCTCGGCGCCGAGCCGCGCCAGGGCGCGGTCCGCCTCGTCCCGGTCCATCACCGGTCCGTGGGGCGTCCCCGCAGGATCCGGGAAGGGGCCCGCGACTCCCATCGATCACCTCTCCGTCCGTGCGGGCCCGCTGCCCGCGCCGCCTGCCGTCCTGCCGCCGTCCCGTCGTGCGCCGCGCCCCGAGCCCTACCCGTCCCGGTACGTGGGCTGCGGCGGGCCGCTGATCCCGGGCAGGTCGGCCTTGAGCCACTTGTCGTACGCGGCGGTCCAGGCCCCCTTCCGGTACTCCTCCAGCACCCGGTTCACCCGGCGCACCAGGTCGTCCTTGCCCAGCTTGGTGGCGACCCCGTAGTACTCGGTGGTGAACGGCTTGTCGCCCTTCAGCTCGATCGACGGGTCCTGCGCGGCCTGCCCGGCGGCCAGGGCGTTGTCGGTGACGATCGCGTCCACCAGGCCGAGCTGGAGCCGGACCAGGCAGTCGAGCTGGTTCGGCACCGTGAGCAGGTCCTCGTCCCCGGGCTGCCCGTCGTGCTCGTCCTGGAAGACCGCGCCGAAGCTGTTCTTCTCCAGGGCCTCGTACGCCGTGGAGCCCTCGGCGGAGCAGACCCGCTTGCCCGCCAGGCTCTCGTCGTACCCCGTGATCGGGGAGCTCTTGGGCGCCAGGACCTGCTGGCCCGCCTGGAAGTACGCGGTGGAGAAGGCGACCTGCTCGATACGGCTGCAGCTGATCGTCATGGTGCGCACCACGACGTCCACCCGGCCGCTCTCCAGCGCGGGGATGCGCTGGTTGGTCGGTATCGCGCGGAAGATGACCGCGTCGGGGCTGCCGAGGATGTCCTGCGCTATGGCGCGGGCCAGGTCGATGTCGAAGCCCTCCAGGTCGGACGGCTGGTCCGGCCCCTCGGCGGGCTTGCGGTAGCCCCAGCGGTAGCTGTTCTGGTCGACGCCGACGATGAGCTTGCCGCGCTCCTTGATGGCGTCGATGTTCGGTCCGCCGGCCGCGGAGGGCCGCAGGGACGCCTCCGGGTCCTCGCAGTCGTCCGCCCGCTGCGGCGCGGCCGCGCTCTGTGGGGCGGCCGGTCCGGCGCTCAGGGCGTCCGCGGCGCCGTGGGACAGCGGCAGCAGGGTGGCGGCGGCCGTCAGCGCGCAGGCGGCGGCCATCGTGGCGACGCCGCCCCAGCCGCGCAGCCCGCGCCGCAGCGGACGGCCGGCCGTGCCGTGGTCCTCCATCGTTCGCCTCCCCTCCCTCACCGGTACTCCGACAGTCTGCGGTTGATGCCGAGGATCGCGGCGACCGCGCCCAGCACGGCCAGCAGCGCGGCGCCGGCGGCCAGCCCGGTCAGGGCCGCGCGCCCGCCCTTCGCCGCCTCGGTGAACTCGTGCTGCTCGTGCTTCAGCGCCTCGGCGAGTGCCGCGTCCACCGCGTCGAAGGACTCGGTGGTGGAGCCCTCGGCGCCGATCACCTTGCGCAGCGCGCCCTCGTAGTCGCCGCCCTGGTCGGAGCGGGCGACCTCGGCGTGCCGCTCCTGCCAGTCGCCGACCGCGCGTATCGCCTGCTCGACGGGGCGGCGGCCCTCGTCGTCGTCCGCGTGGCGCAGGGCCAGCTCCAGGGAGTCGTCCAGCCAGCCCATGGTCTGGCCGTACTCCGCCGCGTACTTGTCGTCCTTGCCGTCGTCGGTGAGGACGGCGCCGCGGGCGACCAGGGTGAGGTTCTCGTTGGCGCGGGCCTGGAGGGCGTTGATCCGGGCCTCGTTGAGGACGTTCAGCGAGCGCTGGGCGTGCACCTCGGCGTCGTTCAGCCGGGCGCTCGCGAGGGCCTGGGCGCCGGTCATCCACAGCAGGACCAGGGCGCAGGCGACGGTGGCGGCGAGCAGCCCGTGGTTGAAGACGCGGTTGGTGCGGCGGTAGTTGCGCCGCTGGGCCCAGCCGAGGACGGAGAGGGCGAGGACCCCGGTGGCCACCGACAGCAGGGGCCAGAAGCGGGCGTCGTCGTAGTCCGCCTTCAGCCGGTGGGACTCGGCCCGGTGCAGCTTCTGCGCGGCGGGCAGCAGGTCCCGGGTCATCAGGTCGTTCGCGTACCGCAGGTAGGCGCCGCCGAGGGGGCGGCCGAGGCGGTTGTTGGCGCGGGCGGTCTCGATCAGGCCCGTGTACCGGGGCAGATGCTCGTTGAGGTAGGCGATCTGGCGGCCGGACTCGCTGGTGCCGTCGGTGTGTGTGGCCGCGGTGACCAGCAGCCGGGAGGCGCGGGCGATGTCCTGCTCGTACCGCTTCTTGACGGCGGCGGGCTCCTCGGCGCCGGCCAGGAAGCCGGTGGAGGCGGCCGTGTTGGCGTCGGCGAGGGAGCGGTAGACCGAGGCGGCGTCCTGGCTGAGCGGCTGGCTGCGCTCCACCACGTCGTGCGCGGCGGACGCCCGGTCGGAGACCTCGAAGGCGGTGACCGCGCCGAACACCACCATCAGCGCGGCGAGTACCGCGCCGATGATCTGGAGCCGGCCCGGCTCGGTGGTCGCGGCGGCGCGCAGCCGCCGGCGGAACTCCGCCCAGGGGCCCGGCCCCTGGGCGGGACCGCCCGGTGGGCGCGCGGGCGCGGGCACGGCGGCGGGGGGCGGCGTGGGCGCCGCGCCCACGCTCGGCGGGTGTGTCACGAGACCTCTCCCCCTCGGTCGCTGACGGCCCGCCCCCCGGCGGGTCCTGGGATGACTCCCGGCCAGCAGTATGGCCGCAGGGGACTCCTTCACACCACAATTGACTGGATCTTGCTCCTCGCCCGGCCCCGGCGGCGACCGCCGTCGTGCCAGGTCCGACTCCCCACCGCGTCCCCACAGTGAATACGTGCGCCGCGCGCGCCCGGTTCCCGCCGAACGGGTGAATCCAGCCGGGGTTCCGCGGGTCCGCGGGAACCGGAGGCCGGGACCCGGGGGTCCCGGCCGGCCCCCCGGGCCCGGGCCCTCGCCCGGCCACCGCATCCCCGGCCTTGCCGGGCCGGGGATGCGGGCATCCGGCCCTGAAGGCCGGGACGAGATCGGCCGCTGACGGCTGATCACGGCCCGCCTCCCGGGCCACCGGGCCCGGAACGGGGCGGTCGAGCAGCGGCCCGGGCGCCCGGCGGCACCCAGGCGCCCGTGGACCCGGGAGAGCGGGACTTCAGCGGGCCGCCGGAGGCCGCTCCGATCGGGCGGGAGCGGGCCGCCGAGCACTGCCCCCGGAGGCCGGGGCGCGATCGGACCGCCGAAGGCCGGCCTTGGCGGGCCCGGGCGCGCCCCGGCAACCCGGCTCGGGAGGCCGGTACTGATCGGGTCGCTGGAGGTCAGCCCCCGCCCGGCCTCGGGGGTCCGGCCCCGGAGGGTCGGGACTCGCCGGGGTGTTGAAGGCTGACCCCGGTCGGCGGTTCCTCGGCCAACCCCGACCGGGCGAACCAGGGCCACCGCAGCCCTGCCTCCGTGGCCCGGGGCCCCGGCAACCCGGCTCGGGAGACAGGGACTTCATCGGACCGCCGAAGGTCGGCCGTCGCACCCGGGACCAGGCCGCCGAGTACCGGCCCGGTGGCCCGGGGGCCCGGCGGCACCCGGCGCCCCGGCAACGGCTCGGGAGACAGGGACTTCATCGGACCGCCGAAGGCCGGCCCCCGCCCGGGCCCGGGGGCACCCGGGGCGTGCTGCCGGGCCACCGGACGCACCCCCCGGGCGGGCCCGGGTACCCCCCGGCTCACCCCTCGTAGCGCGCCCGCAGTGCCCCCGCCGCCCCCGGGGCCGCCCCCGTGCGGTCCAGGCCCAGGAGGGCCGCGCCCAGTACCGGAGGGGCCGTCACCACCCGGATCACCGCCTTGGGGGCCCGCAGCGCCAGCAGTTCGGTGAGGTCGGCGTCCAACTGCGGGTGCCGGGCGGCGAGGACGCTGCCGCCCAGGACCAGCGGAACCACCTCGTCCAGGAGTTCCAGCCGCCGCAGCGCGACCACGGCCATCGCGACGACCTCCTCCGCCTGCCGCCGCACCAGCGATCGCGCCACCGGGTCCCCGGCCGCGCTCGCCGCGAACAGCAGCGGTACCAGCTCGTGCCGCCGGGTCAACGGCACCCGCCCCAGGTGCAGCGCCTCGATCAGCTCCCGCATCGAGCCCAGCCCGAAGTGCGCCGGAAGCTCCCGTGCCAGCGCCGACGCCTCGCCCCGGCCGTCCTCGGCCCGTGCCGCGCACCACAGGGCCTCGTCGGCGAGCCCGCCGCCCCCGCCCCAGTCGCCGGAGATCTTCCCGAGCGCCGGGAAGCGGGCGGTGCGCCCGTCGGGCAGCATGCCCACGCAGTTGATGCCCGCCCCGCAGACCACCGCGACCCCGCGCGGCTCGTCCACCCCGGCCCGCAGCACCGCGAAGGTGTCGTTGCGGACCTCGGTGGTGCGGCCCCAGCCCCGCGCGTGCACGGCGGCGGTCAGCTCCGCCTCCTCCACCGGCAGATCCGCGTTGGCCAGGGCCGCCGAGACATGCCCGGCCCCCTCGACCGGCGTCCCCGCCGCCCGCGCGGCGGCCAGCGCCCCGCCGACCGCCTCCGCGAGCACGTCCACGGCCGCCGCCACCCCGACCACCGGTGGCTGGAAGCCGCCCGCCCGCCCGGTGCCCAGGACCGTGCCGTCGGCGGCGACGAGGGCCGCGTCGGTCTTGCTGTTCCCCGCGTCCAGGGCGAGGACCGCGGCTCTCAGGCCCACGTCAGATGCTCCCGGTTGTGTGCGATCAGACGGTCCGTCAGCCGGTCCGCGTACGCGTACTGGCCGATCAGCGGATGGGCGAGGAGGGCGGCGAACACCCGCTCCCGGCCGCCGTGCAGGGCCGCCCGCAGCGCCAGGTCCTCGTACGCGGTCACGTTCGCGATCAGCCCCGCGTACAGGGGGTCGAGCGGGGCCACCGGCAGCGGGGCGGCGCCCTCGCGGCCCACCCGGGCCTGCACCTCGACCACCGCGTCGTCCGGGAGGAAGGGCAGCGTGCCCCGGTTGAGGGTGTTCACCACCTGCACCGGGCTGCCGCCCCCGCCCAGCAGCGCCGCCGCCAGGTCCACGGCGGCCTCCGAGTAGAACGCCCCGCCCCGCTCGGCCAGCAGCTCCGGCTTCTCGTCCAGGGCCGGGTCCGCGTACATCTCCAGGAGCCGCCTCTCCATGGCCGCGACCTCGGCGGCTCGTGAGGGCTTGGTGCGCAGCTCCTCCACCACCTCGTCGTGCGCGTAGAAGTAGCGCAGGTAGTAGGAGGGGACCACGCCGAGCCGGTCCAGCAGGGCGCGGGGCAGGCGCAGATCGGAGGCGACGGTGTCGCCGTGCTCGGTGAGCAGCTTCGGCAGGACGTCGGCGCCGTCGGGCCCGCCGAGGCGGACGCCGGTCTCCCAGGTGAGGTGGTTCAGTCCGACGTGCTCCAGGTGCACGTCGGCGGGCCGCACGTCGAGGAGCTTGGCGAACTTGCGCTGGAGGCCGATGGCCACGTTGCACAGCCCGACCGCCTTGTGCCCGGCCGCCAGCAGGGCGCGGGTGACGATGCCGACCGGGTTGGTGAAGTCGATGATCCAGGCGTCCGGGCTGGCCCGGCGCACCCGTTCGGCGATGTCCAGGACCACGGGGACGGTGCGCAGGGCCTTCGCCAGCCCGCCCGCGCCCGTGGTCTCCTGGCCGACGCAGCCGCACTCCAGGGGCCAGGTCTCGTCCCGTTCGCGGGCCGCCTGGCCGCCGACGCGCAGCTGGAGGAGGACGGCGTCCGCGCCGTCGACGCCCGCGTCCAGGTCGGCGGTGGTGGTGATCCGGCCGGGGTGTCCCTGCCGGGCGAAGATCCGCTGGGCGAGGCCGCCGACCAGCTCCAGCCGGTGGGTGTCCGGGTCGGTCAGGACCAGTTCGGTGATCGGCAGGGTGGTGCGCATCCGCGCGAAGCCGTCGATCAGCTCGGGGGTGTAGGTGGAACCGCCCCCCACTACAGCGAGTTTCATGAGCCCTCAGCCCTTCACTCCGGTCGGTGTGACGCCCTCGGTGAGGGCCTTGTGCGCGAAGAAGAAGACCGTGATCACCGGCGTGGTGATCAGAACGGTGGCGGTCATGGTCAGGTTCCAGTCGGTCCGGCAGGCGCCCTTGAAGGACTCCAGGCCGTAGCTCGGGGTCCAGGCGGCCGGGTTCTCGGAGGCGTGGATCTGCGGTCCGAAGCAGTCGTTCCAGCAAGAGAGGAAGGGGGATGGGGAGGGGCTCCGGCGGGGCGGGGACTCACAGTGGGCGGGACGGGACTTGCGGCGGGCGGTGGCAGGGCCTGAGGGGAGGCGGGGCGGGCGCGGGGGTCAGCGGGTGGTGTCGAAGACCTCGTCGCGGGTGGCGGCGAGCGCGGTCTCCAGGGCGCCGCGCAGCACCGGGCCGTGCCGAACCGACCCGGCGACCAGCTTCGGGCGGGGCGCGGCCAGCTCGGTCAGTTCGGCCCGCACCCGGGTGAGCAGCGGCTCCCCGCCGGCGGCGATCACCTCGCCGGCGAGGACGACGAGCTCCGGGTCGAGCACCGCGACCAGCGAGGCGAGACCGGTCGCGAGGCCGGTGGCACAGGCGTCGAGCAGGGCGCCCTGGGCGCCGGTGTCCGACTCGGCGGCGCGGGCGAGCAGGGCGGCGGCCACTTCGGCGTGCGGGCCGCTGCCGATGTCCGCGATGCCGAGGTCCCGGGCGATCCGGGGGAGGACCTGGGCGCCGGCCAGTTCCTGGAAGCCGCCGCTGTTGGCCTTGGCGACCTGCCGGACCAGCCGCGCGCCGGGCACCGGAAGGAAGCCCACCTCGCCCGCGCCGCCGGTGGAGCCCCGGTGCAGCCGGCCGCCGATGACGACGGCGGCGCCGAGGCCCTCCTCGTTCCAGAGCAGCACGAAGTTCTCGTGGCCGCGGGCGGCCCCGAGGCGCTGTTCGGCGACGGCGGCCAGGTTCACGTCGTTCTCGTACTCGACGGGCATAGGCAGGGCCGCGGCCAGCTCGTCGAGCAGGGTGGGGGAGTGCCAGCCGGGCAGGTGGGAGGCGTAGCGCAGCCGCCCGGTGGACGGGTCGAAGGCGCCGGGGGTGCCGACCACCAGGCGGTGGACGTCGGCGCGGGTGACGCCGGCCGCCTTCACCGCCCCGTCGAGGGCCTCGGTGACCTGGCGCACCACGCCGTCCGCGCGCCGCCCGGGGGTGGCCAGTTCGAACTCCCCGGCGACCGCGCCGGTGACGTCGGCGACGGCGGCCCGGATGCGCAGCGGGGTGACGTCGAGCCCGGCGGCGTACGCGGCGCGGGGGTTGACCGCGTAGAGCTGGGCGCTGGGGCCGGGCCGTCCCTCGGTGGTGCCGGTGACGACGACGAGCCCCGCGGCCTCCAGCCGGGCGAGCAGCTGGGAGGCGGTGGGCTTGGACAGGCCGGTGAGCTTGCCGATCCGGGTCCGGGACAGGGGGCCGTGCTCCAGGAGCAGATCGAGCGCGGCCCGGTCGTTCATGGCCCGCAGGACCCGGGGGGTCCCGGGGGTGGTACCGGCCATGGCGTTCTCCCTGTCCGGGTGCACGGGTGCACGGGTGCACGGGTGTGCGGGTGCACGGGTGTGCGGGTGCACTGTTAGGAAACTTTCCTGTTCGATGGGGGGAAGGTACGGCGCACCGCCCGCCCCCGTCAATGGCACACGCCCCCGGACAACTCCTTCGTTGTCCGGGGGCGTGTGCCATTGACGGGGGCGGACCTCGGGCCGCCGCGCTCCTGCCCTACTTCGACAGGGAGGGCGGTGGTATCGGCGACGCCGCCATGGACTGCGGGGAGATCTGCGAGGCGAACGCGGAGGGCGCGGCCATCGCGGCCGTCGGGTCGGCCGCCGCCTCCTCGGCCGCCTGCGGCAGCCCGCCGACGATCCGGATGCCCGCCGCGTCGAACGCCCGCTTGATCCGCCAGCGCAGCTCCCGCTCCACCCCGAGGGCCTTGCCCGGCATGGTCTTGCCCGCGACGCGGAACGTCATCGAGTCCAGCAGCACCTCGGTCAGGCCCAGCACCTCGACCGGGCCCCACAGCTGCTCGTTCCACGGCTCGGCCTTCGCCAGATCGTCCGCGACCTCGGAGATCACGGACTTGACCTGGTCCAGGTCCTCGCCGGAGCCGACGGTGACGTCCACGGCGGCGGTCGCCCAGCCCTGGCTGAGGTTCCCGATCCGCTTGATCTCGCCGTTGCGGACGTACCAGATCTCCCCGTTGTCGCCGCGCAGCTTGGTCACCCGCAGTCCGACCTCGATGACCTCGCCGGACGCCACGCCCGCGTCGATCGAGTCACCGACCCCGTACTGGTCCTCCATGATCATGAACACGCCGGAGAGGAAGTCCGTGACCAGGTTGCGCGCGCCGAAACCGATCGCCACACCCGCGACACCCGCGGAGGCGAGCAGGGGCGCCAGATTGATGTTGAACGCGCCCAGGACCATCAGGCCCGCGGTCCCCAGGATCAGGAAGGACGCGATCGAGCGCAGCACCGAGCCGATGGCCTCCGAGCGCTGCCGGCGCCGCTCGGCGTTGACCAGCAGACCGCCCAGGGCGGTGCCCTCCACGGCCTGCGCGGACCGGTTCATCCGGTCTATGAGCTTGGTCAGCGCGCGGCGCACCAGCATCCGCAGGGTCAGGGCCACGGCGAGGATCAGCGCGATCCGCAGTCCCGTGTTCAGCCAGTCGGCCCAGTTCTGCTCCACCCACCCCGCGGCGTCCGTCGCTCTCTTGGCGGCTTCGTCGAGGGTGACGGGAGGGGTCGTGGGGTCGGCGTCCGCGCCGACGGCGGACCAGAACGCGGTCACGAGGGAACCTCCAGGGCGTGTAAAGGCGAGCCTCGACAAGGCTAGCGGCGGCCGGAGGCCCTACCGACGCGTTCGCGCCGACAGGAGACAAGGCTCACGACACGGGGAGAAAAAGGGCGGAACCACCTGTGGTGGAAAACACCTCCGGCCCGTTACACGGACGTGGTGGCGTTCCGAGGCGCCATGAGGCGAAACTGAAGGGAGATCGTCCCGGCGCGAGCCACGCGCCGCCGGCGTACAAGGAGGCATCCGTGCCGCATGTCCTGGTCCTCAACGCGTCGTACGAGCCGCTCGGCGTCGTACCGCTCCGCCGCGCGCTCGTCCTCGTCCTCGAGAACAAGGCCCTCTGTCTGGAGGAGTCCGGCGCCTTCCTGCACAGTGCGACCCGCGTCGTCGCCGCGCCCAGTGTGGTCCGGCTCAAGCGGTTCGTCCGGGTCCCCTACCGGGGGCCCGTTCCTCTTACCCGCAAAGCGCTCTTCGCCCGCGACGGCGGGCGCTGCATGTACTGCGGTGGCGTCGCAACCAGCGTCGACCACGTCGTTCCGCGCAGCCGCGGGGGACAGCACGTCTGGGACAACGTGGTGGCGGCCTGCCGCCGCTGCAACCACGTCAAGGCGGACCGGCACCTGCGGGAGCTCGGCTGGCACCTGCGCCACCAGCCCGCCCCGCCGAGCGGCCTCGCCTGGCGCATCATCGGCACGGGCCACCGCGATCCGCGCTGGCTCCCCTACCTCCAGCCCTACGGCGCGGACGACGCCATGGCCCGCATCGACGGCGTCTCCGCGTAGCGCGGCTTCCGCCGCGTCCGTGGTCCGGGCCGTACCCTCGGCGGCCCGCGTGTCCCGGGCCACTCCGGCCCCTCGTTCCGAGCCGCACCCCAGCCCCCGCCGCGGTGGGGGCGTTCGTCCGGGCAGGCGCGGGGCGCGCCTGCCCAGGGGGCGTTCGCCGGTCCGGGCGCCGGTCCGGGCGTGTGGGGGCGCGCCGCCCCCGCCGGGCGCTCGCGCGCTGCCTGCCCCGCGCGGCCTGGTGGCCCTGGTCGACGCGCCCCGGCGCCCGCCCGCGGGCCCGGTCAGTCCGGGGCGTCGGCCGGGGGTGACGGCTTCTTCGGGGCGACCGCGTACGCCTCCGCCGAGAAGAGGGAGTAGCCGTACTCCGTCGCCCGCTCGTCGCCCTGGACACGCAGGAAACGGGTGCCCCTCGCGTCGATGCCCACCGCCTCGCGGCCGCCCCGGCCGTCCGTCACCGTGGCCGCCGTGCGCCAGACGCGTCCGTCCGCGGAGACCTGTATGCGGTACTTCGTCGCGTACGCGTCCTGCCAGTGCAGGACGACCCGGCCGAGGTGCTCGGGGCGGGGCAGCTCCACCTGCCACCAGGCGCTCGGGCCGGCGGCCGAGGACCAGCGGGTGGCGGCGTCGCCGTCCACCGCCGCCGACGCCGGGAAGTCCGCGGTCTCCTCGCTCGACGCGGACACCGACGCCCCCGGGGCCCGGGCCACGTCCGGCCCGGCCGTGCGCGGGGAGGCGCGGACGGTCAGGGTGCCCTCCTGCCCCTCGAAGGAGAGCGGCACCTCGTACTCGCCGGCCGGGGTGCCCTCCGGGACCGTGACCTCCACCGGGACGGTGGTCCGCAGCCCTCGCGGCACCGTGGTGCGCTCCGGGACCTTCACCTCGATGCCCTTGGGCGGCTTCGCCGTGAGCGCCCCCCGCACCTCGTCCGGCCGCTTCGCGGTCAGCTCGACCCCGGTGCGGCCCGGAGCGCCGCCGATCTCCGCCTCGGTCCGGGGCCGCTTCAGGGCCAGCCCGGCCGCGGGCTCGTCCGCGAACCAGGGGACCAGGGCGCGGACCGGCACCGTCTCGCCCTCGTCCGCCGAGACCCGCAGCCCGTCCACGCTCAGCCCGCCCGTGTCCGTCTGGGTCCAGCCGTCCGCCGACAGCGGGGCGAGCCGCCGCCAGCCCTCGCCCGGCACATGGCCCTCGACCCAGCCCCGCGACGCGGCGGCGGGCTCGGTCATCGCCGTGACCTCGGCCACCGGACGCGGCCGGGGCAGTCGCACCTCGCCCGTGCCGGACCCCGCCCCGCCGGAGCTCGTCCGGTCGGCGCCCGTCCACGCCCGGGACTCCTTCTCCGCGCGCGCCAGGAAGGCGTCCAGCACGCCCTTGCCCACCGTCGCCCGGCTGCCCGCGATCCGGTCCCGGACCGGTTCCAGCGCCAGCGAGGCCCGCCAGGCCGCGCGCCCGTCCCCGGCCGACTGGGACCGGAGCATGTCGACGGCCAGCTCGCCCGCCGTGCCGTAGCGCGCCAACTGGTCCAGCCAGGGGCGCGACTCGCGCGCCAGCGACCCGCCGTCGACCTCCCGCAGCCGGGCCGGCGCCTCCCGCATCGCCGTGAACGCCGTGCGCAGCGCGGCCGCCGACCGCTCCCGGGCACCGGCGTCCCCGGCGGCGCGGGCCGCCCAGAACGCGTCCAGCAGCGGCCGCAGGTACGCGGACTCGGCGTCGGGGGAGAGGATCGACGACGCGCCGTTCCCGGCCAGCACCCCCAGCGCCTCGCGCGCCGCCCGGTCCCCGCCCGCCAGTTCGTCCAGGGCCGCCCGCCAGGACTCCCCGGGCCGGTACCCGCGCGGGTTCCACGCGTAGTCCGCGGCCGTGAACAGCGGTACCCGGGAGGCCGACGCCTGCTCCATCGCGTTGGCCAGAAGCACCGCCGAGCCGGTGGCCACCGCCGGGTCACGGCCGGTCAGCGGGCCGAGGAAGAGCCGGTCCTGCGCGTAGTCGTTGATCGGGTAGTTGTCCATGGTGACCAGCGGACGGTCGTCGAACGCCCGCCGCACACCGGCGAGTTCACCGCCGGTGATGGTCCGCGGCACCACCCCGACACCCGTCCACGCCACCCGCACCCCGTCCGCCAGCGCGCCCGCGAGGGCGGTGCGGTACTCGGTGGCCCCGTCCTGGTAGTACTCGGTCGGCATCACCGACAGCGCCTCCGCGCCCGGGTGACGGTCCGCCAGATGGCGCGCGACGGTGTTGGCGACCCGTGCCTGTGCCTTCGCCGCCGCCCGGGGTCCGGAGCCGAAGGTCTCCGCGTCCCGGTCGCAGTGCCACTCGGTGTAGCTGACGTCCTGGAACTGGAGCTGGAACGCCCGGAACCCGAGGGCCCACATCGCGTCGATCTTGCGGGTCAGCGCCTTGACGTCGCCGTCGTCGGCCAGGCACATCGACTGTGCGGGAGCGACCGCCCAGGCGAGGGTGACATGGTTGCTCCGGGCCCGCTCGGCCAGCGCCCGGAACTCGGCGCGCTGCGCGGCCGGGTACGGTTCACGCCACATGGACTGGCGGTAGAGGTCGTCGCCCGCCGCGTAGAGGTAGCGGTTCTGCTTGGTGCGGCCCAGGAAGTCCAGTTGGGCCAGGCGCTGTTCGCGCGTCCAGGGGCGGCCGTAGAAGCCCTCGGTGATCCCGCGTACGGCGGTGCCGGGCCAGTCGCGCACCACCACGCCCGGCACGGCGGCACCCCCGTCGCCGTCGAGGGCGACGAGCTGACGCAGGGTCTGGGCGCCGTGGAAGAGGCCGTCCTCACCGTCGCCGTCGAGGGCGATCGTGCCGCGCCCGTCCACCGCGCCCACCGCCAGGCGGTATCCGCCCGCGGGCAGGTCGCCGCGCTCCGGGGCGCGCAGGGCGCGCAGCGCCGCGGCCGCCTCCGGGCCGCCGACGCGCACCAGCACACCGCGGCCGGGCAGTTGCTCGTGCACGGTGCGTACCCCGGACTGCCGCAGCAACTCCCGCACCAGCGCCACCGTGTGCGGATCGGCGTCCGGGGCGGCGGCGAGGGTCGCCTCAGGGCCCAGCCGCACGGGCGCGTGGACGGTGCGCAGGGACTGCGGGCGGGGCCACACGGACGGCGTCGCGGACGCGTCCCGGCCGTCGGCGCGGACCAGAGGGGCGGTGGGGTACGCCTCCGGGGCGGTGCGCGGCTCGGGCGGGGGCACCGAGGGGGCCGACGGATCGGCCGTCGCGCTCGGGGCCCCGGTCAGCAGGCCGCCGATGACGGCCGCCGCGACGGCCGCGGCCGTCCGCCTCGTTGCTGCGTGCCGCACGCCCCTCTCCTCTCTGCCGCGCCGAGCCCGTGCCGATGGGTCCCACCCCTTGCCGCACGGTCGGCTGCGAGCCCACCACCACGACCGCGAGGGTGTCAATGCGCGTGGTCGTTGTGCACCTTTATGCCGGATGTGGTGGATGATCGGAGCGGAGTCCGTCGTCAGGTGTCTGCCGGCGGAGCGGCGAACGATCTGTGACCCGGGTCACGTTGGCCGGCTGGTTACGTCTGCGGTCGCGCCGGCTGGGTAGGCCCCCCATGACCGTTCACGACCGTTCACGTTCCGCTTGGAGTGATTCACCGTGGCCGTATCCGCGAACCTGCTGCTCGACGCGCTGTCCAAACAGGTCCCGGCGCAGCAGACGCAGATCCCGACCCTCTGCCCGCTCGCGCCCGACGCACCCCTCACCGCCGAGCCGCCCCTCGCCTACGACGCGCCGCTGACCAGCGAGCCGCCCCTCGCCCACACCACCCCCCTGACCAGCGAGCCGCCGCTCGCCGACCTCGCGCCCCTGACCAGCGAGCCCACCGCCCCGGCCACGGCGGGCGGCGGCGACAGCGCGGGATTCTGAGGCTTCTCGTATGGATCGTGACCGGGTGGGCGGTGACCGCGCGCGCGTGACGCGCGCCGGCGTGCACCGGGCCCGCGTGCACCGGGCCCGCGTGACCCGGCTCCGCGCGCCGGGGCACCGCTCTTCGCGGCTCCGCACGCCGGGGCTCTGCTCCCCGTGGCTCGGCTCTCCGTGGCACCGCCGGGTGGCGCGACCGCTCCGCGCCCCCGTCACCCGTTCGGGCTGCCCCGCCGTCGACGGCCCGCTCCGCCGCGCGATAGCGGCACCGGAGTCCGCTCACCGACCCGGCCTGATCCGAATGAGAGACCACGAGGAGTCCGCATGGGCCTTGCCCGGCTCGCCGCGCTGTACGGCGTCGCCACCACGTTCTCGCCGTCCGCGGGGGTGACGCAGACGGTCCCGGACGACACCGTCGTCGCCGTCCTCGCCGCGCTCGGGGTCGACGCCGCCACACCCGAGGCGGTGGCGGTGTCCCTCGACCGCGCGGAGCGGACGGCCGCCGAACGGCTGCTGCCGCCGACCGTCGTCCTCTGGCGCGACCCGCCCGGCCCCGACGCCCGGGCCGGAGCCGCGCCCCCCGACTTCCCCGCGGCGCCCCCCGACCTCTCCGTGGCGCCCCCCGGCCTGCCGGCCGCGCTCAATGACCTCCCCGCCGCGCCCCCCGGCCTCCCCGCCGCGCTCGCCGCCCTGCCCGCCGGTACCACCCTCCGGGTCGCCACGGAGGACGGCGGGGCCCGCAACCTCCCGCCCCTGGCTCCCGCCACACCTCCCGCCCCCGCCGCGCCCCGCGCCGGACGGGTGCGCGGAGCCCTGCGGAAGCCCGCCCCCGCGGACGCGGACACCACGGACGGGACGAGGGCCGCGGCCGCCTGGGCGGCCCTCCCGTACGGGGTGCACCGCGTCGAGGCCGTCACGCCCGACGGCCGCCGGGGGGACGCGGTCCTGGTCGTCGCGCCGAGCCGGGCCCCCGTGCCCGGGGCCCGCTCGCACGGCTTCCTCGTCCAGCTCTACTCCCTCCTCTCCGCGCGCTCCTGGGGCATGGGCGACCTCGGGGACCTCGCCGAACTCGCCGCCTGGTCCGGGCGTGCCCTAGGTGCGTCCTTCGTTCAGGTGAACCCGTTGCACGCGGGTGTCCCGGGCGCCCCCAGTGATCCGTCCCCGTACCGTCCCTCCTCCCGGCGCTTCCCCGACCCGGTGCATCTGCGGATCGAGGACGTCCCCGAGTACGGTCACGCCGACCCCCGGCAGCGCGAGCGGCTGGAGGAGCTGCGGGAGAAGGCCGCCGAGCTGTGCGAGTCCGTGCTCCGCAAGGGCGCGCTGATCGACCGGGACGCCGTCTGGGAGCTCAAGCGCGAGGCCCTGGAGATCCTGCACACCGTGCCGCTCGGACCCGGCCGCCACGCCGCCTACTGCGACTTCCTCGCCGAGCAGGGCCGCGCCCTGGAGGACCACGCCCTGTGGTGCGCCCTCGCCGAGGTGCACGGCCCCGAGTGGGGCGCCTGGCCCGAGGCGCTGCGTGACCCCCGTTCCCCCGAGTCCGCGCGGGCCCGGGGCGAGCTGACCGAGCGGGTGGACTTCCACTGCCGGCTGGCCTGGCTGACGGACGCCCAGCTCGCCGCCGCCGACCGGGCCGCGCGCGAGGCCGGAATGGGCGTGGGCGTCGTCCACGACCTGGCGGTGGGCGTGCACCCGGGCGGGGCCGACGCCTGGGCGCAGCAGGACGTGTTCGCCGCGGGCATGTCCGTCGGTGCCCCGCCGGACGCCTTCAACGCGCACGGCCAGGACTGGGGCCTGCCGCCCTGGCGCCCCGACGCCCTCGCCGCCGCCGGGTTCGCGCCCTACCGGGGCCTGCTGCGGGGTGTGCTGCGCAACGCGGGCGCGCTCCGGATCGACCACGTCATGGGCCTGTTCCGGCTCTGGTGGGTGCCGCAGGGGCAGCCGCCGACCCACGGCACCTATGTCCGCTACGACGCCGAGGCCATGCTCGCGGTCCTGGTCCTGGAGGCGCACCGGGCCGGGGCCGTCGTCATAGGAGAGGACCTCGGCACGGTCGAACCGGGCGTCCGGGAGGCATTGTCGGCGCGCGGTGTCCTCGGCACCTCCGTGCTCTGGTTCGAACGCGACTGGGCGGGCGACGGGCGGCCGCTCGCGCCGGAACGCTGGCGGGAGGGGTGCGTCGCGACCGCCACCACCCACGACCTGCCGTCCACCGCGGCCCGGCTCACCGGCGACCACGTGGACCTGAGGCACCGGCTCGGGCTGCTGGCCCGCACCCTGGAGGAGGAGCGCGCCGAGGACACGGCCGATGTGCGCGAGTGGCTGGACCTCCTGGAGCGGGACGGCCTGCTGCCGGAGGGCGCGGCCGACGAGGAGGGCGGCATCCGCGCCGTCTACCGGTATCTGCTGCGCACCCCGGCCCGCATGGTCGGCGTCTGGCTGCCGGACGCGGTCGGCGACCGGCGTCCGCAGAACCTGCCGGGCACCTGGGACCAGTACCCGAACTGGCGGCTGCCCGTCGCGGACGCCGAGGGCCGCCCGGTGTCCCTGGAGGACCTGGCCGCCTCGCCCCGGCTGCACCGGCTTCTGGACGTCTTCACGGGCGGCGGCACGGGCGCCGGGGACGGCCGCCCGGACACGGTCCCGGCCGGCCCCGGGGCCCCTACGGCACCCCCGGGCGCGCGGCCGTGACGGGCGTTCGCTACGTTGGCACCGTGGACAAGAAGAACGCCTTGCGCGCCGGCGCCGTCGCGGCCGGTACGACGCTGATGATGCTGCTCATGTCGTCTCCCGCGCTCGCGCTCACCCGCGACGACGGCGACGACCCGGGTACCGGCCTGAGCGTGGCCGAGACGCTGGGCCTGTTCGTGATCGCTCCGATCGCGTTGTTCGTGGTGATCACCGGCCTGGTGATGGTGCTCGACAAGTCCAGGAAGCACGGCTGACCCCCGGGCTCTGACCCTTCCTTCGGGGCGCCCCGGGTGCGTACACACGCACCCGGGGCGCCCCTTTGCCATGCTCGCCCGGCCGCGCGCCGGCCAGGTTGCCGCCTCGCCATCTGGTTGCATTTTTGGTAACCGTGAGCGTAATCTGAAAGTGAAAAAAATCGCGAAGCACCGGAGAAGGGGGCGTTCATGGCACAGGAGGCAGACCGTGCGGAGCAGTTGAGGGTCATCGAGGAGGCGCCGGTCCTGGCCCGGCCCGCCGGTTCCGTGGAGCGGCTGCTCGGCCCGCTCTCGGCGGCGGCGCTCTTCGCGGTCGCCGTGACCGCCGCGGCGAACCGGATTCCGCTCCTCGTCGGGTGCCTCGCCCTGGCTGTGGTCTTCGGGATCGTGCTGGGCTGGCGCTGGTTCCACCTCGGGGCGCCGGGGCGCAGGCCGCACACCAAGGTCGAGGAGAGCGTCTTCCTGCTGGCGGTCGTGACCTCGGCTTTCCCCGGCGTGAAGCTCCTCTGGGACAATCCCGCGCCCCTGTCCGACGCGCTCGCCGCGGCCACCGTCCCCGCCGCCGCACTGCTGGCGTACCTCGTCCTGCGTTGGCGGCGTTGACATGCCCGAGCAGCCGAGAGCCAGACTCTCGACCGTGATGCACTCGCCCAACCGCCTCGCGATCCTGGGCGCCCTCCGCCACGTCCAGCAGGCCAACTTCGCCGACCTCCAGGAGGCCCTGGGCCTGTCCACCCCCGAACTGTCCAGGCAACTCGGCATCCTGGAGAAGGACGACCTGATCGAGATCGCCAAGTTCCGCGAACGCCGCCACGCGGTCACCCGCGTCCGCCTCTCCCCGACGGGCCGGGAACGCTTCGAGGAGTACCTGACGGAACTGCGCGCGATCGTGCGGGTCGATATCCCGTAGCGGCCCGTAGGCCCTGGGTGCGTGACCGGAGAACGGCGGCAACCGGCGACGGCAGGACGGAGCCTCGCGCCGTCCTGCCGCCGCGTCACCCGCGGTGGACGCTCACGCCCAAGGCGTCGCGCACCAGATCGCGCTGGCCGCGAGGCTGGCCGCCAGACCGACGACCCCACCCTTCACCGCGATCTTTACGCCACGCTTCGCTGCCTCCTTGGTGATGAGGCGGGCGGCGTCGGACCACTTCTTCTCCGACAGCTTGTTCATGATGGCCGACGTGGCCCCGCCGAGGCCGCCGAGTCCTACCGCCTTGAGCAGGCACTTGCCATAACTGTCTTTGCCCTTGGCTGCCTTGGCGCTCAGGGTCGACTTCGCTCCGGCGGAGGCGACCTGGCGCTCGGAGAGCTCGGTCTCCACGGCGTCCGCGAACTCGGCACCGAACAGGGAGACCGCGGCGGTTCTGTCGAAGGAGCCGTCCGCGGAACGGAGTTCTCCTTCGTGGATGGCTTCCAGGTAGCGCGCCAGTTCGTCGATCTGCTCGTGCGAGACCTCAGTGGAGGTGGAAATCGCGGCGGGTCGAGGTGCGACGGTGGCGGCGTTTGCCGCGCCCACCCCGGTCAGGGTGACGGCGGCGCAGACGACGGATATGAGCGTCGCGCGATGAAACAGCTTCACAAGGGGCTCCATGGTCAGAGGAGTTGGATGCAGGCACTGACACGGCCGACGCGGACGCCGGCCGTATGGGCGACGCCCCCCGGCGTCGTCCCGTGCAAGATCACTCAATCACAGTGATCGACTTCTTCTGTCCCTGTGAGTGCTGATCTGAGCAAGATCTGAGCCATTGCCCGGTTTCGCGGCCCTTCGGTGGTCGTGAGGCGTCCATCTCCAGTGAGTTCATTGCGCATGAGACGCCCACGGCCGCCGCCCCCTCAGGCCGCCCGCCCCGCGGCGCAGCCGGCGTGGGGGGACTGGGGGCGGGGGGCCGGGACGAGGTTCCACCACCAGTCGACGGCGGGGATGCCGAGGGGGTGGTGGCGGGCGTCGGTCGGGGTGGTGGTGAAGGACGGGGGGAGGCCGGCGGGGTCGTCCGGGGTGGTGTAGCGGACGGAGGTGATGCCCCAGTCCTGGGCGCCGCGGATGAAGCTGGAGAGGCCGGCGACGTACTGGCGGAGCTGGGGGCTGCCGTGGCGGGAGAGGTGGTCCGCGAGACGCGTGAAGAGGCACATCACGCGGTCGCGCTGGGCGATGGCGGTGCGCAGGGCCTGCTGCGGTGTGCAGCCCTCGTGTTCCTCCAGGACGCGCAGGGCGTTGAGCCAGTAGCCGGAGCCACGGCGTTCCTTGTGGTGCGAGAAGATGTCGTTGTCCCAGGTGATGACGAAGGACGCCATCTCGGCGGCGGCCCGCACCGGGGTGCTGTCGCGTTCGTGGGGCTGGAGTTCGTAGCCGTGGCCCATCTCCAGCATCGGCAGGACCACGGAGGTGGCGCCGTCGTACAGGCGCATCAGGGTGTAGTCGTTGAGGGTGGGCACGGTGCCCGCGCGGCGGTGGGCCGCCTCCCAGACCACGGAGAAGAAGTACTCGCGCAGGGCGTCCACCCAGCGGGCCGTCTGGCCGGGGGTGCCGTAGCGGTCGACGCGCAGACGCAGGTCGCGCAGCCCGGCCGCGAGGGGGTCGTCGAGGAGCATCGGGGCCTCGGGGTTCTGCGCGACGCGGATCAGCCGGTGCAGAAGTCCGGCCAGCTCGCCAGGCCGGTGGCCCAGTTCGCCCTCCTCGCAGTGGCCGTCGTCGACGCCGAAGAGCCACAGCACGAAGTCCGCGAGGAGGGAGACGACCTCCTCGCGGCCCTCGGGGAGGATCCGCGCCGAGAAGGTGCCGATGTCCTGCGTCACCAGCTTGGCGCGCAGGCTTTCCGAGCCGATCCGGAAGGTCTCCGCCCAGGCCGCGGTCTGGACGTCGATGTCCGCGTGGCGGGGGTGGATGGCCGGGGGTATGGGGGTGAAGAGCGGTGGAACGGTCAGCTCGGGCTCCACGGCGGCGGCCTTCCTCTCGATGCGGGTGCGACGCGTCAACACCGGTGTCACAAGCGCAACTTGCACCTCAGAGTGATCAACTATCGCGCATCGTACTCAGCCACCGTGGCCGATCCAACGGGACGATTCCCCGGCGAATCGGGCGGCACCGGACAGGCGCTGTCCGGAAACGGCCGGGCCCGGGGCCGGAGCGGAGAGAGCCGGGGCCCGGAGCGGGAAGGGACCGCGGTCCGGGGAGCGAAGGGACCGCGGTCCGGGGAGGGAGGCACGGCGGGTGCCTCGGGCGCACCCGCCGTGTCAGACCGCCTGCTGCGCCGTCGCCAGCGACTGCAGATACCGCATCAGCGCCATCAGCACGTCCCGGCTCGACGTCCGCGACCGCGCGTCGCACAGCACGATCGGCACCGAGTCCGGCAGGTCCAGCGCGCCCCGCAACTCCTCCACGGGGTAGACCGGCGCGTCCGGGAAGGAGTTGACGGCCACCACGAACGGCACCCCGCGCTCCTCCAGCCGCCCGATCACGTCGAAGCTGACCTCCAGCCGGCGGGTGTCGACCAGCACCACCGCGCCGAGGGCGCCCTCGAAGAGCCCGCGCCACAGGAACCAGAAGCGTTCCTGCCCCGGAGTGCCGAAGAGGTACAGCACCAGCTCCTCGTTGATGCTGATACGGCCGAAGTCCATCGCGACCGTCGTCGAGCTCTTGCGCTCGACCCCGGCGATGTCGTCCACACCGACGCCCGCCTGGGTCATCGTCTCCTCGGTCGTCAGCGGGCGGATCTCGCTGACCGAGCCGACCAGGGTCGTCTTTCCGACGCCGAAGCCGCCCACGACGACCACCTTGACGGCGGCCGTGGCGGTCGTCGGCAGCACGTCCTCGCTCCGCGGGCCGAGAGGCTGCTCAGAGCTTTTGAAGTCCATCGATCACTGCCTCAATCAAAGCGCGGTCGGGGAGGGAGGCCGCCCGGACGGGTGCGCGGGCGAGCACCCTGTCCTCGGCCAGAAGGTCGCTGAGCAGCACGGTGACCACACTCACCGGCAGACTCAGATACGCGGAGATCTCGGCCACCGACAACGGCGCCTGGCAGATCCTGATGATCGCCGCGTGCTCAGGCTGCATGCCGGGCTTCGGCCCCGACCTGGCCACGATCAGCGTGACCAGGTCTAAGGAGGCCGCTACGGAGGAGCCGCTGCGGCCGCCCGTGATCACGTACAGCCGCTCCGGACTGGTCTCCTCCCAGTCCGCGCCCGCGTCGCTCACCCGGTCTGCCCGTCGTGCCGGGGCGGCGTGCTCAGGTGCTCTCCGATCCGCAGTACGAGGTCGCGCATGCGCTGGCCCATCAGTCCGGCGTCGACGCCCTCGTCCGCCAGGACGGCGAGGTAGGCACCGGCGCCGGCGGCCATCAGGTAGAAGAAGCCGCCGTCCATCTCGATCACGACGAGCCGCATCCGGCCCTCGCCGCTGGGGAGTTCGGCGGCCACCGCGCCCGCGAGGCTCTGCAGGCCGGCACAGGCCGCGGCCAGCCGGTCGGCGGTGTCGTCGTCCGCCCCGTACTGGGCCATGCGCAGGCCGTCGGCGGACAGGACGACGACGTTCCGGGTCTGGGGGACGCCCTCCGCCAGGTCCTTGAGCATCCAGTCCATGTTGCTGTGATGGGACTGCCGCTGAATCATGGCTGCTCGTTTCCGTTGTTCGTCTGGGGGGTCTCACCGGACAGGCCGCTCTGGAACGCGGACAGCCACATACCCGGCTGTACCGCCGGCTCCGGGTCCGGTGCGGTCGGGGAAGGCGCGGTGCCGTCGGCGGCGAGGGCGGGCGCGGCCGCGCGTGTCTTGCGGCGGCGCTGGGGCAGCCCGCCCGCGGTCCGCTCGGTCACCAGGGGGACCTCCTCCTCCGAGGGGAGCGGGGCGGTGGGCCCGGTGACGGGACGCGGCCGTGCCTCCGCAGCGGCGTACGCGGCGGGGGCGGCGACCCCCGCGGGCGCGGCCGGCGCGGCGGAGGCGGACGCCCGGGGACCGGAGGCGGTGCCGATGCCGTGCGCGAGGCCGGTGGCCGACGCGGTGGTGGTGATCAGGTCCTGCGGCACCACGAGGACGGCGCGCACACCGCCGTACGCCGAGGACCGCAGCGAGACCTGGAAGCCGTACGCCTGCGCCAGCCGGCCGACCACCGCGAGACCCAGCCGGGGGGTCTCGCCGAGGTCGTTGACGTCGATGCCCTGCTGCGCCTGGCGCAGCATGCGCTCGGCCCGGCCCCGGGCCTCCTCGCTCATGCTGACGCCGCCGTCCTCGATCTCGACGGCGATGCCCGACTGCACGTCCACCGCGGTCAGATGGACCCTGGTCTGCGGCGGCGAGTAGCGGGTGGCGTTGTCCAGCAGTTCGGACAGCGCGTGGATCAGCGGCTCGACGGCCCTGCCGACGACGGCGACCTCGGAGACCGTGTGCAGCTCGACGCGCTGGTAGTCGATGATCCGGGACATCGCGCCGCGCATCACGCTGTACAGCGGGACGGCCTTGCTCCACTGGCGCCCGGGGCGCGCCCCGCCGAGCACGGCGATGGAGTCGGCGAGCCGGCCGATCAGCGCGGTGCCGTGGTCGATGCGGAGCAGGTCGCCGAAGACCTCGGGGTTCCGGCCGTGCCGGTCCTCCATCTCCCGCAGCTCCTGGGCCTGCTGGTGGACGATGGCCTGCACCCGGCGGGCGATGTTCACGAAGGCGCGCTGCGCGGACTCGCGCAGGTCCTCCTCGGCGCTCACCGCGTCGACCACCGAGCGGAGGACCGCCCGGTGCTCGGGAGAGGTGTCGAGACCGGCGAGGACGTCCTCGGTGAAGGCTCCCTTGCGCAGGTCGGCCACCACGCGGGGCAGGAGTTCACCGGCGAGGCGGCTGGTCTCGGTGGTACGGCGGGCGAGTTCCGCCTCCTGCGCGGCGGATCTGGCGTGCAGTTCGGCGATCCTGCGGCCCCGCCGCGCGGTCTCGGCGCAGGCGGCGGCGACCGCGGCGACGGCGACCGCGCAGACGATCGCCACCGGCGTCCGGGCCGCGTCGGACACGAGCAGGACGGCCGCGACCGCGCCCGCGACCGTCACGGCGACGGGCAGTTGCCACACGAGGCCGGATCCCGGCCCGGTGGCCCGGGCCGCCGTTCCCTGTCGAACCATCAGCATCCTCAGACTCAGAATCGAACGGGAAAGATCATATGAAACGACGGGCGGGAGCATATCCCGCTCTGCGTAAGGGTGTTGACCACGGGGCGCTGAACTGGCGCGTTCCTCGCGGCCGAAAACGCAAGGAGGCGCGCCGGGTCGTGATGACCCGGCGCGCCTCCTTCTCCCCGGCCCGCACGCGGCACCTGCCGAGCGCGCCGAGCCCGCGCGCAGCGCGGGATTACCGCGGGTTGCACCCGGCGCGCCCGCCGCCCCGCCCCAACTCGCCGGGCCCGCCCGCACGCCCTCCGGAGACGCCCGGCGAGCCCGCCGCTCCGCTGTCGTGCCGCGCCGGCCGGAGACGCCCGGCGAGCCCCTCGATCTGCTGCCGTGCCACGCCCGGCAGGACGCGCGCCCCGCACGCCCGGACGCGCCCGCAGCGCAGGATCGCGGGTTGCACCCGGCGCGCTCGCCGCCGCTCTCCGGGCCCGCCCGCGGCAGGACGCGCGCCCCGCGCGCCTGCAGCGCGTTCACCGGACGCGCGCCCCGTGCGCCTGCCGCGCGTTCGCCGGACGCGCGCGCAGCCCGGGACTACCGCGGGTTGCGCCCGGGACGCCCGCTCCGCTGTCGTGCCGCGCCGGCCGGACCCGCCCGGCGAGCCCCTCGATCTGCTGCCGTGCCACGCCCGGCAGGACGCGCGCCCCGCACGCCTACCGCGTGCTCGCGGCCCCGTCCGCCGCCTGGGCGGCGAGCGCGCGCTCCACGCCCGCGCGGGACTCCGAGACCAGCCGCCGCAGGGCCGCGTTCGGCCGGGCAGACTCCAGCCACGCGTCGGTCGCCGCCAGCGTCTCCGGCGTCACCTGGAGGGACGGGTAGAGCCCGGTCGCCACCTGCTGCGCCATCTCGTGGCTGCGGGACTCCCACACGTCCTTCAGCGCGGCGAAGTACCGCTCCGCGTACGGCGCGAGCAGTTCACGCTGGTCCGTCTGCACGAAGCCGCCGATCACCGCCTCCTGGACGGCGTTGGGCAGCGCGTCGCCCTCGACGACCGAGGCCCATGCCTCCTCCTTGGCCTCCGGGGTCGGCCGGGCCGCCCGCGCGGTGGCCGCGTGGCGCTCGCCCGCCGCCGTCCGGTCGCGCTCGTACTCGGCGGCGATCTCGTCCTCGTCGTAGACGCCCGTCGCCGCCAGCCGCTCCACGAACGCCCAGCGCAGCTCGGTGTCGACGGCCAGGCCCTCGACCGACTCGGTGCCCTCCAGCAGGGACTGGAGGAGGTCGAGCTGCTGCGGGGTGCGCGCGGTCGCGGCGAACGCCCGCGCCCAGGCGAGCTGGTGGTCCCCGCCCGGCTCGGCCGCCCGCAGATGCGCCAGCGTGGCGTCCGTCCAGCGGGTCAGGCCCGTCTCGCGCCAGGCCGGGTCCGCGTACAGGTCGAGGGCCAGCTTCACCTGGCGGTGCAGCGACTGCACCACGCCGATGTCGGACTCCTTGCCGATGCCGGAGAGCACCAGCTCCAGGTAGTCGCGGGTGGCCAGCTCGCCGTCCCGGGTCATGTCCCAGGCGGAGGCCCAGCACAGGGCGCGCGGCAGGGACTCGGCGAAGTCACCCAGGTGCGCGGTGACCGTGCGCAGTGACTCCTCGTCGAGGCGCACCTTGGCGTAGCTCAGGTCGTCGTCGTTGAGCAGGACGACCGCCGGACGCGGCCGGCCCACCAGCGCGGGCACCTCGGTCAGCTCGCCGTCCACGTCCAGCTCGACGCGTTCGGTGCGCACCAGCTTCCCGGCCGCGTCCAGGTCGTAGAGACCGATCGCGATGCGGTGCGGACGCAGCACGGGCTCGCCCTTGGCGCCCACCGGCAGCGCGGGGGCCTCCTGGCGCACCGCGAAGGCGGTGACCGTGCCCGAGGCGTCGGTGGTGATCTCCGGGCGCAGGATGTTGATCCCGGCCGTCTCCAGCCACGCCTTCGACCAGGTCTTCAGATCCCGGCCGCTGGTCTCCTCCAGGGCGCCGAGCAGGTCCGACAGCCGCGTGTTGCCGAAGGCGTGCGCCTTGAAGTACGCCTGCACGCCCCGGAAGAACTCGTCCATGCCGACATAGGCGACGAGCTGCTTCAGAACGGAGGCGCCCTTGGCGTAGGTGATCCCGTCGAAGTTCACGAGAACGTCGTCGAGATCGCGGATCTCGGCCATGATCGGGTGGGTCGACGGCAGCTGGTCCTGCCGGTACGCCCAGGTCTTCATGGAGTTCGCGAAGGTGGTCCACGCGTGCGGCCACTTCGAGCCCGGCGCGTGGGCCTGGCAGGCGATGGAGGTGTAGGTGGCGAACGACTCGTTCAGCCAGAGGTCGTTCCACCACTCCATGGTGACGAGGTCGCCGAACCACATGTGGGCCAGCTCGTGCAGGATCGTCTCGGCCCGCACCTCGTAGGCCGCGTCCGTCACCTTGGAGCGGAAGACGTACTGGTCGCGGATGGTGACCGCGCCCGCGTTCTCCATGGCGCCGGCGTTGAACTCCGGCACGAAGAGCTGGTCGTACTTGGCGAACGGGTAGGCGTAGTCGAACTTGTCCTCGAACCAGTCGAAGCCCTGCCGGGTGACCTCGAAGATCGCTTCCGCGTCCAGGTACTCGGCGAGCGAGGGGCGGCAGTAGATCCCCAGCGGGACCGTGCGGCCGTCCTTCTCCCAGGTGCTGTGCACGCTGTGGTACGGGCCGGCGATCAGGGCCGTGATGTAGGTGGAGATCCGGGGCGTGGGCTCGAAGGTCCAGACGTTGTCCTTCGGCTCGCCGGCCGGGGAGTTGGAGATCACGGTCCAGCCCTCGGGGGCCTTCACGGTGAAGGCGAAGGTGGCCTTCAGGTCGGGCTGCTCGAAGTTGGCGAACACCCGGCGCGCGTCCGGCACCTCGAACTGCGTGTACAGGTAGGCCTGCTGGTCCACCGGGTCGACGAAGCGGTGCAGGCCCTCACCGGTGTTGGTGTACGAGCAGTCCGCGACCACGCGCAGCTCGTTGTCGCCCTCGCGCAGGTGCCGCAGGGCGATCCGCGCGTCCCGGAAGACCGACGCGACGTCCAGGTCCCTGCCGTTGAGCACCACCTCGTGGACGGCGGGGGCGACCAGGTCGACGAAGGTCTCGGCCCCGGCCTCGGCCGAGGCGAAGCGCACGGTGGTGACGGACCGGTAGATTCCGCCCTCCTGCGCGCCGGAGAGATCGAGGTCGATCTCGTACGAGTGGACGGTGATCAGGCGCGCGCGCTCACGCGCCTCGTCACGGGTCAGGTTCGTGCCAGGCACCCGGTCATCTCCTCGGTTTGCGATGTGTGCGGCCATCCTTCCACGCGGCGCCCCCGCCGCGCCCGGGGGAATCGGGCCGCCGGGCCCGGGCGCGCGGGAGGATGGCGCGCAGGGCCGCGGGGGACGCGGCGGACGGACAGGGGGGCGGACAGGGGGGCGGACATGGAAAGTCGGCGGATCGTGATCGCGGGGGCCGGTATCGGGGGGCTGAGCTGCGCCCTGAGCCTGCACGCGGCGGGGCTGCGGCCCCGGATCGTGGGGGCTGCCCGGCGGCTGCGGCCGGTGGGCGTGGGCATCAACCTCCTGCCGCAGGCGGTGGCGGAGCTGACCGCGCTCGGCCTCGGCGAGGCGCCGGCCTCCATCGACGCCGCCTACCGCCGCACCTCGGGCCCGTCCTGACCGGCGTGCGGCCCGGAGCGGGCCGGGTGCGGGGCCGGGCCCGCGCACGCCGTGGGGGCGGGCACCCGGACCGGGCGCCCGCCCCCACGGCGGCCGTGCGGGAGCGCGGCCGCGCTCAGCCGCGCAGTTCGTCCGCGACCAGCTCCGCGATCTGGACCGCGTTCAGCGCCGCGCCCTTGCGCAGGTTGTCGCCGGACAGGAAGAGGGAGAGCCCGTGCTCGACGGTCTCGTCCACCCGGATGCGGCCCACGTAGGAGACGTCCTTGCCGGCCGCCTGGAGGGGGGTCGGGATCTCGGACAGCTCGACGCCCGGCGCCTCGCCCAGGAGCTCGTAGGCGCGCGCCACGCCGATCGGGCGCTCGAAGCGGGCGTTGACCTGGAGGGAGTGGCCGGAGAAGACCGGCACGCGCACACAGGTGCCGGCGACCTTCAGCTCCGGGATCTCCAGGATCTTGCGGGACTCGTTGCGGAGCTTCTGCTCCTCGTCGGTCTCGAAGCTGCCGTCGTCCACGATCGAGCCGGCCAGCGGCAGCACGTTGAAGGCGATCGGGCGCTTGTAGACACCGGGCTCGGGGAACTCGACGGCCCCGCCGTCGTGGGTCAGCTCGGTCGCGCGGCCCGCGACCTCCTTGACCTGCCCGTCCAGCTCGGCGACACCGGCCAGACCGGAACCGGAGACGGCCTGGTAGGTGGTGGCGACCAGCGCGGTCAGCCCCGCCTCGATGTGCAGGGGCTTCAGGACCGGCATGGCGGCCATGGTGGTGCAGTTCGGGTTGGCGATGATCCCCTTGGGGCGGTCCTTGATCGCGTGCGGGTTGACCTCGGAGACCACCAGCGGGACCTCGGGGTCGCGGCGCCAGGCGGAGGAGTTGTCGATCACGACCGCCCCCTGGCCGGCGACCTTCTCGGCGAGGGCCTTGGAGGTGGCGCCGCCCGCGGAGAAGAGCACGATGTCCAGGCCCGTGTAGTCGGCCGTCGCGGCGTCCTCCACGGTGATCTCCCGGCCCTCCCAGGCGATGGCGGAGCCGGCGGAGCGGGCGGAGGCGAAGAGCCGCAGCTCGTCGACCGGGAACTTTCGCTCGGCGAGGATCCTGCGCATGACCGTGCCGACCTGCCCGGTGGCTCCGACGATTCCGACCTTCACGAGTTCCTCCGTACGTTCCGTCCGTGCGTGTGCGCGGTTGCGGCACGGGTGCCGCTCCATGATGCGTCTTTCCAGGTCCGGCCTGTCCAATCGATTGTCCGGTGGATGGGACATGTGCCACACTCCGGCGCCCCGCTGTGACGGACGTCATCCACGGCGGCCGTCCTCTCCCGCGCCCCGGGAACGCCGACGGGGCGGGAGCCCGAAGGCCACCGCCCCGCCGTCATGCGCTGACGGGCGTTACTCGGTGACCTTGGAGATCACCACGCTGCCCGCGCCCGCGGCGGTGCCGCGCGCGTTCACCAGCGTCGCCTCGCCGAAGAACTGGCGTCCCTCGGGAGCGGCGCCGGCCACCACGACCTGCGCGCCGACGGTGGCGGACTGGCCGCTGCCGAGGGAGACCGGCGTGCTGCCGTCCACCTTCAGCGTGCCGAGCGACGGGGAGAAGAACACGTCGCGGTAGTCGAACTCGGTGGTCCCGGCCGGGACCGAGTAGCCGTCCACGACGATCCGGTAGGCGCCGGCGGCCGGCTTGACCAGACGCACGGCCTCCTCCGAGTCGGCGTCCGCCGCCTGGCCGACCTGGGTGGTGCCGCGGTAGACCGTGAGGTCGAGGTCCGCGCCGGTGTCCGAGGTGGAGCCGATGGCGACGTCCAGACGCTCCACGCCCTCACCGATGGTGAGGTCGTAGACCAGGGACTCGCCGTGCTTGATCGACGGACGGGCCACCTTGGCGGAGCCGAGCGCGCCGCCGGCGAGCTTGCCCTCGATCGCGCCGAACTCGTTGGTCACGTTCCACTGGACGTCCGCCGGGGTGCCGACCTTCGCCTCGGGGATCGTCTGCACCGCCGGGTCGAAGGAGGCGCCGAGCACGCTCACGTCGAGCTTGTACGGGTTGTCCAGCAGCGGCGACGTGCGCCGCGACTCGACCTCGATCTCCCAGACGCCCGGGGTCGGGTTCGCGTACGACCGGACGTCCGGACGGCAGGTGTTCGCCGGGTTGTTGTAGTTCGGGTAGCAGTTGATCGTGGAGGTCGGGTCGACCGGCACGCCGTACGGGTGCAGGGCGATGAAGCGGGTCTGGCTGTCCTTGGCGAGACCGCTGATGGCGACCTCGAGGTTCTTGGTGCCCTCGGGGACGGTGACGAAGTAGGACCTGTGGCTGTTGCGCTGCACCGAGCCGGACTCGGCGACCGCGTAGGACGGGGCGGCCAGCGCCTTGGAGGCGACGACCGTCGTCAGGATCTGCTTGTCCGTGCCGACCGTCTTCGCGTCGTCGGCGAGCAGGACCGCGCTGTGGACACCGGCGGTGCGGGCCTTCGCCTGGACGGTGACGGTGACCGGCTGGTCGAGCGGCAGCTTGATCTTCTTACCGCTCAGCAGCCTGAAGGTGCCGTCGTTGTTCTTCCACTTCAGGGTGTGCGCCACGGCCTTCTTCGGGCCGGTGGTGCGGGTGATGGTGATGTCGTACGTCCGCGCCTTGCCGACCTGGAGGCCGCCCTCGCGGTCGTAGAGGCCGGTGCCGAAGCCCGGGGTCTTCAGCGCGAAGTCGATCGCGGTGTCGACCGGGGCCTTGACGCGGTACTCGTGCGCCTCGGCGCCCTTCTTGATGGCCTTCCAGGCGTCGACGACGTCGATCAGACCGGAGCCCTGCTCGTGCGCGAGCACACCGTCGATGGTCTTGGCGGTGCTGGTCAGCGCGGTGCGCAGCTTGGCCGGGGTGAGCTCGATGTCCTTCTGCTTCGCGGCCGAGAGCAGCAGGGCCGCGGCGCCCGCGGTCTGCGGGGCGGACATCGAGGTGCCCTGCAGCATCGAGTAGCCGGGCGGGAGCTGGTAGCCCGCCTCGGCGACCGGGCCGCCCGGGCTCCAGGTCTGAGTGGTGTTGATCGAGGCGCCGGGCGCGACGATCGTGGGCGTGAAGCCGCCGTCCTCACGCGGACCGCGCGAGGAGAAGGGCAGCATCGCGTAGTCCTTGGCCACGGCGGAGCCGTAGTTGGCCGCCCAGGTCTCCTTGGAGATGGCCGCGCCGACGGAGACGACCTTGTCCGCGACGGCCGGGTCGCCCAGGGTGTTGGTGCCCGGGCCGGAGTTGCCGGCCGAGATCACCAGCTGGACGCCGTAGGTGTCGATGAGCCGGTTGTACAGCTCGGCGCGCGCGTTGTTGCCGTCGTTCAGCGCGGGCAGACCGCCGATGGACATGTTGACGATGTCCACGCCGCGGTTGATGACCAGGTCGGCCATGCCCTCGGTGAGCGCGATGTTGGTGCAGCCGCCGCTCCAGGTGCAGGCGCGGGAGGAGACCAGCTTGGCGCCGGGCGCCGCGCCGTTCATCTTGCCGCCGAAGAGGCTGTTGGCGGCGGTGATGCCGGCGACGTGGGTGCCGTGCGAGCCCTCGATGATGCCGATGCTGACGTAGTCGGCCTTGGCGCCGGCGCCGTAGACGACGTCCTTGCGGACCTCGATCACGAACGGGATCCGCTCGGCCACGGGGGTCGCCGGGTCGTCCTTGCCGAAGTAGCCGACCTGGAAGCCGTTCTTGTACGGCTTCATCACGGTGTCGTTGGTGAAGTCCCCGTCGTTGTCGAGGTCGACCCGCGCGGTGCGGGTGCCCGCGTCGTAGAGGACGCCCCAGGTGTCGGTGGTGTCGCCGTCCCGGTTGAGGTCGCCCGCCATGTCGCCGCCGAGGGTGGCGGACTCCCGGAACAGGCTGAAGTGCCAGGAGCCGGCCGGCGCCTTCCAGGTGCGGCCGGAGGCCGTGAACGCCGGGCCGCTGACGGCCTGGTTCATACGCAGCCAGGTGCCGTCGCCGTCCGCCACCGGGTCGGTCGCGGTGACCCAGTCGACGATCTTGCGCTCGCCGGTGGTGGTCTTCTGGAGCGCCGGGTGGCCCAGGTCGATGCCCGAGTCGAGGATGCCGATGGTGACACCGCGGCCGTCGGCCTTGGGGTTCTTCTTGACGAAGTCCACCGCGCCCGTCTCGAAGGACGGGTTGTACGGGTTGACCGCGGGCGTCTTCCTGTCCGGCGCCGGGTAGGCCGCGGACTGCTTGGCCGCCTTGCCGGCTGCCTTCACGGTGTCGGCCGCCGGGGTCGGGTCGTCCAGCTCGATCTCGTGCTTGAGGTCGATGCCCTGCACGGAAGTGAGCTTGGCCGCCGCCTTCAGCGCGGCCTCCGCCTTCGCTGTGGGGAGCGTGGCGCTGACATAGCCGATCTCGTCGAAGGTGCGGCCGACGGTGGCGCCCTCGACGGAGTCGAGCTGGGCGGCGACCTTGTCGGTCGCGCCGGGCGTGGCCGCGACCATGACGGTCACGTTCTTCTGACCGGTGGCCTGGGCCTCGGCGAGGAGGTCGGTGTCGGCCTTGCCGATCTTGTCCGACGGCTCCGTGGCCTTCACACCGCCGGTGCCCGCCGGGTCGGCGGTGGGCACGGAGGCGAAGGCGGGGGCCACGCCCGTGGCGACGAGTGCCGCCACCATCGAAGCGGCCGCTGCCACCCTGCCCGCGCGTCTGCGGGCGGGTATGGAGCGACCTGAGGTGGTGCTCTGGGACTGGGGGGTCATCTGCATCCCTGTTGGTGAAAGAGACGGTCCGGATTTCGGTGCCGGATGACCGCTCACCCTTTCGCAAATGACAGGGGTTTGTGGAGAGTTGACCTAGACGTGATGTGCGCATGGCGGGAACCCGCCAGTAAGCGGAACCTGCCAGTCGGGTCGAATCGGAAGGTACCGGTACGGAACCTCTCCCCCCGGATGTGGCGGAAGGGTGTGGGGGTGACGGTTGTTCAACGCGGCAGGACCACGACGTACGCGGCCGGCTCGCGGTCCGCCGCCGCCATCAGGGCCGTGCGCACCACCACCGCCTGCTGCCCGGGGGACTCCCGCAGCTTGCGGGGCGTGAGGTGCACCACGGTGATGCCCAGACGCTCCAGGGTGTCCCGCTTGCGGCTGTACTCCGACCACAGGGCCGCCTCGTCCTGCCGGGGCGCCCGGGTGTCCAGCTCCACGGCGACCGCCTGGTCCGGCCAGTACGCGTCCAGCCCGCCCAGCGGCGGCCCGCCGGGCAGCCGGAGGTCCACGTTCCACAGCGGCTCGGGCAGTCCGTGGGCGCGCACCATCTCGTACAGCCGCCCCTCCGCGAGGGCCCGGCCCTCGGCGAGGAGCGTGTCGACCGCGTCCACCACGTGCGGGCGCACCAGCAGCCGTGCCTCGTTCAACTCCCTGACCAGCTCCTGGGGTTCGCAGTGGCGTCCGCGTACGGCCTCGGTGAGCAGCCGTCGCACCGCCTCCGGGTCGTCGTCCCACTGGGCGACCGCGTCCGCGACCGCGCGGGCGGGCGGCGCGACGGGCAGCCCGTCGATCTTCTCGGGCGCCGGCAGGGCGTGCCCGCGCACCAGGCGTACGCACCCGGTGGACCGCAGCCGCCGGGTGCGCGCCACCAGGACGTCGACCGTCTCCAGGGCGTCGAGTGCGGGCGCGGCGGAGAAGCCGTGCAGCGCCAGGGCCGCGAGCCCGGTCACCATCGCGTCGCCGTAGGGCTCGGACACCCGCCGCTGGGCGGGCAGGACGGGGCGCCCCGCGTACAGCAGGGCGGCGCGGAGCAGTTCGGGCCCGGTCGCCGGGCCGGGGCGCAGCAGGTACACGCCGGGCAGCAGCACCTGCCAGCCGCCCGTGCGGCACTGCTGCGCGACCTGTGCAGGGGAGACGCCGCCGGTCCGCAACTCGGTGCCGCAGACGACGAGTTCACGGACGGCGGGCGGGGCGGTGAGGGGGAGGGGGGTGTGGCACTGTTCCATGCGGAGGGCATGCCCCCGGGGCGCCCGCCCGCTAACCGCTGTTACACGCTCGTCGGCAATTCGGGACGACCCCGTCCTAAAGGACGGACGTTCGAGTGCCGAGTACCGGTGCCGCGTCCGGCCGGTACCCGGCCCCGACCGATCCCGGCCCGGACCGGGGCGTGGTTCACACCGGGGTGTCCGCCACCTGCGCCCGCAGCGCGCGGGCCAGGTCGTCCCGCGCCTCCAGCACCAGCCGCCGCAGCGCGGGCGCCGCCGAGACGTGCGCGTCCAGCCACGCGTCCGTCGCCTCCAGCGTCGCCGGGGAGTCCTGGAGCGCCGGGTACAGACCGCTCACCACGTCCATGCCGATCTGGATGGACCGCTCGGACCACACCCGCTCGATCGCGGCGAAGTACTTCGGCGTGTAGGGCGCGAGCAGTTCCCGCTGGGACGGCTGGACGAAGCCCGCGATCGTCGCCTCCACCAGCGCGTTCGACAGTCTGTCGGACTCCACGACCGCGGCCCACGCCTGGTCCTTGACCGCCGCCGACGGCCGCGCGGCCAGGCAGCGCACCTCGTGCCGCTTCCCCGAGGCGGTGTCGTCCCGGGCCAGCTCCGCCGCGATCCCCGCCTCGTCGGCCGCGCCGTGCGCCGCCAGCGGCTCCAGGAACGCCCAGCGCAGCTCCTGGTCGACGTCCAGGCCGTCGATCCGCGCCGTGCCGTCCAGCAGCCCCGCGAGCAGCTGGAGGTCCGCCGGAGCGGAGGCCACCGAGGCGAGGAACCGCGCCCAGGTGAGCTGGTGCTGGCTGCCCGGCTCCGCGCGCCGCAGCTCGGCGAGCGCGCCATCGGCGAGCAGCCGGCCGCCCTCCTCGCGCCAGCCGGGCGCCGCGTACCGCGCCAGGGCGGTCCGCGCCCAGGCGTGCAGCATCTGGAGGACGCCGATGTCCGACTCCCGCCCGGCGAAGCGCAGTACCAGGGCGATGAACTCCCGGGCCGGCAGCAGCGCGTCCCGGGTCAGGTTCCACAGGGCCGACCACCCGAGCGCGCGGGCCAGCGGGTCGTCGATGTCGCCGAGGTGCGCCCGCAGGGTGTCCAGGGACCGCTCGTCGAAGCGGACCTTGCAGTAGGTGAGGTCCTCGTCGTTGACCAGCACCAGGTCCGGCCCGTCCGCGCCCACCAGCTCCGGCACCTCGGTCCGCGCCCCGGTCACGTCCGTGCCGGCCTGCGCGTAGCGCACCAGCTTCTCGCCCTCGACCCGGTAGAGGCCCACGACCACCCGGTGCGGCCGCAGGGTCTCCCCGTCCTGTGCCACGGCCAGGCCGGTGACCCGCCCGTCGGTGCCGAGGGTCACCTCGGGGGTGAGCGCGTCGACGCCCGCGGTCTGGAGCCAGGCCCGCGACCACTCGGTCATGTCGCGCCCGGAGGTCTCCTCCAGCACCGCCAGCAGGTCGGCCAGGGTGGTGTTCCCGTACGCGTGCCGCTTGAAGTAGCGCCGCGCGCCCTCCAGGAAGGCGTCCCGGCCCACATAGGCGACGAGCTGCTTGAGGACGGCTGCGCCCTTGGCGTAGGTGATCCCGTCGAAGTTGAGCTTGGCGTCCTCCAGATCGCGGATGTCCGCCGTGATCGGGTGCGTGGAGGGGAGCTGGTCGGCCCGGTAGGCCCATGCCTTGCGGTTGTTGGCGAAGGTCACCCAGCCGTTGGTGAACCGGGTCGCCTCCACCATCGAGAAGGAGCCCATGAAGTCCGCGAAGGACTCCTTCAGCCACAGGTCGTCCCACCACTCCATGGTGACCAGGTCGCCGAACCACATGTGCGCCATCTCGTGCAGGATCACATTGGCGCGCCGCTCGTAGGCGGCGGTGGTGACCTTGCCCCGGAAGACGAACTCCTCGCGAAAGGTCACCATGCCCGGGTTCTCCATGGCGCCGATGTTGTACTCGGGCACGAAGGCCTGGTCGTACTTCCCGAAGGGGTACGGGTAGTCGAAGTGCTCGTGGAAGAAGTCCAGGCCCTGCTTGGTCACGAGGAAGATGTCGTCCGCGTCGAAGTGCCGGGCCAGGCCCTTGCGGCACATCGCGCCCAGCGGGATGCGCAGCACCGTGCCGTCCGGCAGCTCCCGCTCGTACAGGTCCGTCTCGTAGTGGTACGGGCCGGCCACCACGGCCGTGATGTACGTGGAGACCGGCCGGGTCTCCGTGAAGCGCCAGGTGCCGTCCTCGCCGCGGGCGCCCTCTCCGTTGCTCCACACCGTCCAGCCCTCGGGCGCGGTGACCTCGAAGCGGAACGGGGCCTTGAGGTCGGGCTGCTCGAAGGTCGCGAAGACCCGGCGGGCGTCGGCCGGCTCGTACTGGGTGTAGAGGTAGACCTCGCCGTCCTCCGGGTCGGCGAAGCGGTGCAGGCCCTCGCCGGTGCGGCTGTAGGCGCACTGCGCGTCCACGGTCAGGACGTTCTCCGCCTCGACGCGGTCCAGCGTGATCCGGCTGCCGTCGAAGACCTCGGCCGGGTCCAGTACGCGGCCGTTCAGCGTCACGGCCGTCACGGCGGGTGCCAGCAGGTCCACGAAGGTCGACGCCCCCGGCTCGGCGGCGCGGAAGCGGATCTCGGTCACCGAGCGGAAGGTACGCGGCCCGGCGCCCTCGTCGGCGTCCCCGACGGCGGACCGCACGTCCAGGGCGACGTGGTAGCCCTCGACGGTCAGCAGCTCGGCCCGGGTGCGGGCCTCGTCGCGGGACAGATTCTCACCGGGCACGGGCACTCCTTCGTGTCTCGTTCGAACAGCAGCGATCCTCCCATGCGGTCCTGGCAGCCGGTACGGGGGAATCCCTCGCGCGCATCGCGTGTTCCCCCGGGGGAGGCACCGTCGGTGCCGGAGAGGCGAGGAGAGATATGTCGGACAAGACGGACGGGAAGACTCCGGCGGACTTCTGGTTCGATCCGCTCTGTCCCTGGGCCTGGATGACCTCCCGCTGGATGCTGGAGGTCGAGAAGGTCCGCGACGTCGAGGTGCGCTGGCATGTCATGTCCCTCGCCGTGCTCAACGAGGACCGCATGGACGAACTCCCCGAGGAGTACCGGGAGATGCTGACCCACGCGTGGGGCCCGGTGCGCGTGGTGATCGCCGCGCAGCAGGAGCACGGCGACGAGGTCGTCGGCCCGCTCTACACCGCCATCGGCCGCCGCTTCCACGACGAGGGCCGCGGCCCGGTCCCCGACGCGGTCGCCGAGGCGCTGGAGGAGGTGGGCCTGCCCGTCTCCCTGGCCAAGTACGCTGGCGAGAGCACCTACGACCCCGAGCTGCGGGCCTCCCACAAGGAGGGCATCGAGCTGGTCGGCCAGGACGTCGGCACCCCGGTCATCGCGGTGCCCGGCGCGGACGGTCGGCGGATCGCCTTCTTCGGCCCGGTCGTCACCCCCGCCCCCAAGGGCGAGGCGGCGGCCCGGCTCTGGGACGGCACCCTGCTGGTGGCCTCCGTCCCCGGTTTCTACGAGCTCAAGCGCACCCGCACGGCGGAGCCCAGCTTCGGCTGAACGGCCCGGGGTCCGCGCAGTCCCGGCGTCCGCAGGTCCTGCCTCCGGGTACGAGAACGCCCCCGCGACTCACGTCATCGCGGGGGCGTTCCCCTGTGCGCCCGCCGGTGAAGGTTGAGAAGACGATCACGAGCAGGGCGTCCGGTGGCCCGGTCGCCCCCGGGGCGGTTGCCCCGGGGTGGCCGGGCGGATCAGCCCCTGGTGGGGGCGGGCGGCGTCAGGGCGTGATGAGCGGCGTGCGGCCCTTGGCCTCGGTGTAGCGCTTGGCGACGTCCTGCCAGTTGACGACCTGCCACATGGCCTCGATGAAGTCGACCTTCTGGTTCTTGTACTGCAGGTAGAAGGCGTGCTCCCAGGCGTCGAACACCAGGATCGGCACGGAGCCCTGCCCCACGTTGCCCTGGTGGTCGTAGACCTGCTCGACGATCAGCCGGCCGCTGACGGGCTCGTATGCCAGGACGCCCCAGCCGGAGCCCTGCGTGGTGGCGGAGGCCTTGGTGAGCTGGGTCTTGAACTTGGCGAAGGAGCCGAAGGACTCGGTGATGGCGTCCGCGAGGTCGCCCACGCCGTCCGCGGCCAGCGGCTCACCGCCGCCGCCCTCCTTCGGGCCCGTCATGTTGTTCCAGTAGATGCTGTGCAGGATGTGGCCGGAGAGGTGGAACGCGAGGTTCTTCTCCAGGCCGTTGATCGAGCCCCAGGCCTCCTTGTCGCGGGCCTCCTCGAGCTGTTCGAGGGTGTCGTTCGCGCCCTTGACGTACGCGGCGTGGTGCTTGTCGTGGTGCAGCTCGATGATCTGCGGGTTGATCACCGGCTCGAGCGCCGCGTAGTCGTACGGGAGTTCAGGAAGCGTGTAGATGGCCATGATCGGTGGTCCCTCCGACTGCTTTCTTGTTGCACATTCTATGCAACTGCACGCTAGCAGCAGACAGGTGCGGACGTGATCAGCCCCTGGACCTACGGCCTGTCCGGCAAATGGCGTCGTCCGCCCGGACGGGATTTGTCAGACCGGCCTCAGGCCGCGGCGTGCCGGTACGGGGGCCTTCCGGCGGAGGACGCGTCAGGCGCGGCGGGCGCGTTCGCGGGCCGCGGCGAGGCGGTCGAGGTGGTCCTCGTACGCCTTGGTGTACGCGGCGGCCCGGCCCTCGTCCGGTACGACGGTCCCGCTCGGCGCCGTCCACGCGGCGGTGTCCAGCGCCACCCCGTGCCGGTGCGCCGACGCCAGGACCGCGCCCCGTGCCCCCACCTCGCCCTCCATGACGCGCAGTTCCCTCCCGAGCACGTCGGCGAAGAGGCGCATCCAGGCGGAGGAGCGGGTGCCGCCGCCGCAGACCGCCAGGGAGCCGGTGAGTCCGGCCGCCTCCAGGCAGTGCCGGGCGGCGAAGGCGATCCCCTCGCAGGTGGCCCGGACCAGATCGCCCCGGGTGGACTCCAGGCTCACCCCGGACATCTCGGCCCGCAGCCCGGGCTCCACGAAGGGCGCCCGCTCGCCGGACGGCGCGAAGTACGGCAGCACCCGCACGCCGTGCGCCCCCGGCGGGGTGTCCGCGAGGAGCGCGTCGACCTCGGCGTGGCGCACGCCGGTGGTGGCGAGGACCCAGTCCAGGGCCGCGGTGCCGACCATCGCGGGCATCGCGCGCAGCCAGTGGCCGGGGCGGTCGGTGGAGATGTGCAGCCCGGCCGGCTCCCCGTCCAGGGCGAGGGAGCGGGTGGCGACCAGGGAGGCCAGACAGGTGCCCACGATGAGCAGCCCGTCCCCGGGTTCCCGCACCCCCGCGCCGAGGGCGCAGGCGGGCAGGTCGTAGGGGCCGTTGGCGACGGGGGCACCGGCGCCGGGCAGCCCGGCGGCCACGGTCGCGGTGGCGAGCGGGTCGGCGACGGGCGGCAGCAGCCCGCGCCGGGCGCCGAGCCCGAAGGCGTCCACCACCTCGTCCGCCCACTCCCGGGTGCGGGGGTCCAGGAACGGCATGGACGCGTCCGACACATCGGTCGCCCGCCGCCCGGTGAGGCGTTCGAAGACCATGTCCTTGCAGTACAGGGCGGTCTCCGCCGCGTCCAGTGAGGCGGGCTCATGGCGTTCCAGCCAGGCGAGGACCGGGCCGGGGCAGCCGGGGAACACCGCGCTGCCGGTGCGCCTGAACACGGACTCGAACACCCCGGAGGCCAGCCACTCGTCGACCAGCCCGTGCGCCCGGCCGTCCATCCAGGAGATCGCCGGGCGCACGGGGCGGCCGTCGGGGCCGACCAGCCAGACGCCGTCGCCCTGCCCGGTGAGGCCGATCAGTCGCACCTCGGGGCGGGTGGCGGTCAGGGTCCCGAGGGCGTCGGTGACGGCCTCGTACACCTCGTCCATGTCCTGCTCGACCCGGCCGTCGCGGATGTCGAGACCGACCGGGCGGGACTCGACGGCGAGCGTCCGGCCGCCCTCGTCGAAGGCGGCGGCCTTCACCACGGAGGTGCCGACGTCGACACCGATGAACACGGTCATGCTGCGGCACTCCTCAGGTCGGGGGCGGGCTCGGAGGGGGCGGCGGACCTGCCGCGTCAGGGCAGCGCGTGGGCCGGGGGTTCGCCCCGGACGTACCGCGCCACCTCGGCGGCCGCGATCGCCGCCGCCTTGTGCGCCACCTGCCGGCTCGCGCCGCCGAGGTGCGGGGTGAGGACCGTGTTCGGAGCGGCCAGCAGCCGGGAGCCCGGCGCGGGCGGCTCCTGCGCGTAGGTGTCCAGGGCCGCGGCGGCCAGGTGCCCCCGCTCCAGCGCGTCGCACAGCGCCTCGGTGTCCACCAGACCGCCGCGCGCCGCGTTCACCAGGACCGACCCCTCGGGCATCAGGGCCAGTTCGCGGGCGCCGACCAGCCCCTGGGTCTCCGGCGTCAGCCGGGCGTGCAGGGTCACCACCCGGGAACGGGTCAGCAGCTCGTCCAGGGAGTGCGCCCGCATGCCGTGCACATCGCCGCGCACATAGGGGTCGAACACCTCCACCTCGGCTCCGAAGGCGGCCAGCACCCGGGCCACCCGGCTGCCCACCGCGCCGTAGCCGACCAGCCCCACCGGCAGGTCCTCCAGCTCCGGGCCGCACTTCTCGTAGGTGTAGTACGAGGCGTCCCAGCGCCCCTCGTCCGCCAGCGACCGGTGGGCCTCGGGGATGCGGCGGAGGGCGGCGAGCAGCAGCCCGACGGTGAACTCGGCGGTGGCCGCGGCGTTCCGGCCCGGCGCGAAGCAGACCGTCACCCCCCGGGCCCGGGCGGCGGCCGCGTTCACATTGACCGGGCCGCCGCGGCAGACGGCGATCAGCCGCAGGTCGGGGGCGGCGTCCAGGACGCGTTCGGTGAACGGGGCCATCTGGGTCACGCACACCTCGGCCCCGCCGCCGGGGCCCTTGCCGCGCAGGGCCTCGATCAATACGTCCTCGGCGTCGCTCGCCTCCTCGACCTCACCGACCGTGCCGAAGGGCTCCAGGGGCCAGGGCAGGGTGAGTTCGTCCGCCGTGAAGGGGTGGCCGGCGAGGGCGTGGCGCAGCGCCCCGACCAGGAGGGGGCTGCGGACGAAGTGGTCGCCGGCGGCAAGGATCCTCGTCACGGCTGCTCTCCCGTCTGGATGTCGCGGACCGGGCCGCGGGTTTCGGGCGGCGCCTGGGGGGGGCGGGCCGCCGGTCGGTGACCAGGATCGTCGTGCCGCCGGGGCCTTCGCGGCTTCGCCGGTCCGCCCGGCGCGTCGCGTCGCGCGGGCCGTGCTGCGCCGGGTGCGGGGCGGGTCGGTCGTGCGGGTCGCGCCGGTACTGCCGTGCCGGTTCCGTCATCGGGACCACCGTCCGTCCTGCCGGGGACGCCGTCTTCACGCGCGGGCACCCATTCTCGGTGCAGAGTGGGAGTTTCGCGGGACCTTCCGGAAAGGGGCCGGTATGTGGCTGGGCATCGACCTCGGCACCCAGGGCGCGCGGGCCCTGCTCGCCGACGACGAGGGCCGCGTCCTCGGCAGCGGTTCGGCGCCGCTGACCGGCGTGCGGGACGGCGCCCGCCACGAGCAGTCGCCCGAGGACTGGTGGACCGCCGTGTGCGACGCGGTCCGCGCGGCCCTCGCCGAGGCGCCGCCCCCGCGCGCGCTCGCCGTCTGCGCCACCTCCGGCACGGTCTTCCTCGGCGACGCGGCGGGCCGGCCGCTCACCCCGGCCCTGATGTTCGACGACGGCCGCGCGCCGGGCCGTGGCCTCGGGCGGGCCCGCCGGCTGGCCCGGACGTATCCGCCGGGGCCGGGCGCGCGGATCATGCACCAGGCCGATCTGATCACCACCCGCCTGACCGGCCACCCCGTCCCGACGGACTCGGGGCACGCCCTGAAGACGGGCTACGACCCGCTGGCGGGCGCGTTCACCGGGGCGGGGGAGCCGGACGGGCAGCATCAGGGGCCGGACGGAACGGGGGAGCCGGTCGGCGCAGCCGTCGGTGGTCCCGACCTCACCCGGATGCTGCCCGAGGTCGTGCCCCCGGGCACCGTCCTCGGGGAGGTCTGCGCCGCCGCCGAGACGGCCACCGGCATCCCCCGCGGCACCCCGGTCGTCGCCGGGACCACCGACGGCTGCGCCGCCCAGCTCGCCTCCGGCTCGCTGACCCCCGGCTCCTGGAACTCGGTCCTCGGCACCACCCTGGTCCTCAAGGGTGTGTCCGCCACACCCCTGCACGATCCCGGAGGCGTGGTCTACAACCACCTCTCGGCGGACGGCTCCTGGCTCCCCGGCGGCGCCTCCGCCACCGGCGCCGGCGCGCTGCGGGCCGCCTTCCCGGACGCGGACCCGGCCCGGATGGACGCCCTCGCCGCCCACCGCGAACCCGCCGCCACTCTCGCGTACCCCCTGGTCGGCCGGGGCGAGCGGTTCCCGTTCACCGCCCCGGAGGCCACCGCCTTCCTGCTGGGCGCCCCGGAGTCGGACGCCGAGCACTGGGCCGCCCTCCTCCAGGGCGTCGCCCTGGTGGAACGCCTCTGCCTGGACTACCTGGACCACCTCGGCGCGGCCGTCGACGGGCCCCTCACCGTCACCGGCGGCGCGGTGCGCAGCGCCTACTGGACCCGGCTGCGGGCGGACGTCCTCGGCCGTGAGCTCCGCGTCCCGGAATCCGCCGAACCCGCCCTCGGCATGGCGGTCCTGGCCGCCTACGGCGCGGGCGGGGCCGAGTCGCTGAGCGGGGCCGCGTCCCGGATGGTGCGGCTGCGCACCACGGTCCGGCCGGGCGGCGGCACGGCACGCTGGGACGGCCCGTATCTGCGGCTGGTGGACGAACTCGTCCGCCAGGGCTGGCTTCCGGAGCCGGTCGCCGCCCACGCCCGGACCCGCACGGCCGGCGGGAGCGCCGGGTGACGGTGACCCGCCGTCCGCCCGTTTCCGCAGCCCCGCCCGTCTCCGCCGGCCCGCCCGTCCCTGCCACCCTGCCCGTCTCCGCCACCCCGCCCGTCCCTGCCACCCTGCCCGTCTCCGCCACCCCGCCCGTTCCCGCCACCCCGCCCGCCCGTCCCGACCACCACCCTCCCGACCCCCGAAGGGCCCCATGACCGCGACCCTGCTCCTCGCCCGGCACGGCCAGACCGTCTGGCACGCCGAGAACCGCTACGCGGGCGTCAGCGACGTCCCCCTCACCGACGAGGGCCGGCGGCAGGCCGAACGGCTCGGCGCCCGGGTGCACGCCGATCCGGTGGACGCGATCTGGACCTCCACCGTGCCGCGCGCCATCGCGACGGCCGCGCCCGCCTGCCGCGCCCTCGGGCTGGAGCCGCACCGCGACCACGAGCTGCGCGAATGCGACTTCGGGGTGGTTGAGGGCCGCACCCTCGCCGAGTTCGCCGCCGAGGACCCGGCGGCGGCCGAGGCGTTCCGGGCCGATCCGGCCGCCCATCCGTTCCCGGGCGCGGAGGACCCCCGGGCCGCGGCGGCCCGGGGGTCCGGTGCGCTGCGCCGGATCGCCGGCGCGCACGAGGGGCAGCGGGTTCTGGTGGTCGCCCACAACACCCTGCTGCGGCTGGTCCTCTGCGACCTGCTCGGCATCCCGCTCGCCGACTACCGCAGGGTCTTCCCGCAGTTGCGCAACGCCGCGCTGACCGAGCTGCGGCTCGCGCCGGACGGGAGCCGTCCGGCGCTGCTGGGGCTCAATCTCCCCTGCTGACGTCCGTCCCGGCGGCCGCGCGCCGCCGCTGGAGGGAGTAGCCCGTGGCCGCGAGGGCCAGGGTGAGCACGCCCGTGGCGAGGAGCTGGTTTCGGGTGTCCGGCTCGCCCAGCATCAGCACGAACACCGTCGCCATCCCGAGCAGCGCCGCGATGCTCAGCCACGGGTAGAGCCACATCCGCAGGACCAGGGTCTCGGGCGCCTCGCGTTCGGTGCGGCGGCGCAGCACGAGCTGGGAGACGGTGATGAAGAACCAGACCACCAGGATGATGGCGCCGATGGTGTTGAGCAGCCAGGCGAAGATGTCGTCCGGCCGCCAGTAGCTGAGCAGCACGCAGCAGAAGCCGATCACCGAGGACGCGAGCACCGCCGGGCGCGGCACCCCGCCGTGGACCCGTCCGAGCCAGGACGGCCCCTGCCGGCGGGCGACGAGGGAGCGGGCCATACGGGAGGCGCCGTAGATGTTGGCGTTCATCGCGGAGAGCAGGGCGATCAGCACGACCACGTTCATGATCTCGCCGGCCGCCGGGATGCCCAGGTGGTCCAGGGTCGCGACGTAGGGGCCGCCCTTGACGGCCGGGTCGTTCCACGGCACCAGGGCGACGATGACCGCCATGGAGCCGATGTAGAAGACGGCGATCCGCCACATCGCGGTGCGCACCGCCTTGGCGACGCCCTGCACCGGGTGCTCGGACTCGGCCGCCGCGATGGTGACCGTCTCCAGGCCGCCGTAGGCGAAGACCGAGGCGAGCAGGCCGACGACGAAGCCCTCGTAGCCGTTGGGCAGGAAGCCGCCCTTCCCGGTGAGGTTGCCGGTGCCGGGGGACTCGGTGCCGGGCAGCAGCCCGGTGATGGCCAGGACGCCGATCGCGAGGAAGATCACGATGGCGGCGACCTTGAGGGCGGCGAACCAGAACTCGAACTCGCCGAAGTTCTTCACGGCCGCCAGGTTGGTGCCGCAGAAGACCACCATGAACAGCGCCACCCAGGCCCAGCCGGGGGTGCCGGGGAACCAGCCGGTCATGATCGCCGCCGCGCCGATGGCCTCCAGGCCGACCGCCACGCACAGCAGGAACCAGAACGCCCAGCCCGCGGTGAAGCCCGCCCAGGGGCCGAGGGCGCGCTCGGCATGCACGGAGAAGGAGCCCGAGGCCGGGTTCGCCGCCGACATCTCGCCGAGCATCCGCATCACCAGCATGACCAGCACACCGGAGAGGACGTAGGCGAGCACGATGGACGGGCCCGCCGCGGCGATGGCCGTACCGGAGCCCACGAAGAGCCCGGCGCCGATCACACCGCCCAGGGCGATCATCGACAGATGGCGCTGCTTGAGGCCGTGCGAGAGCGCGGCGGTGTCCTGCCGCCGTTCGTCGGGCGACGACGGGGGCGGCGGGGCGGCGGGCGGGGACAGTGACATGAGCGGCCCTGTTTCACTGACGGGAGCGGGGAGCAGCCGACAGTCTGGACGGGGCGTCCGGTGCCCGGGAACGCGTGTCCGCTATACGGTCACGATGTTCACACAACGCCACCACGCGGCCACGGCCACGGCCCGGCTCAGCGGTGCGCCCGCCGCCGTTCCCGGACCTCCCGCGCGCCCGCGACCAGGAGCACCAGCGCCGTCGCGCCCGCCGACCACAGGACCTGGGTGCGGGCGGTGTCGTCGAGGAGCATCAGGACCAGCACCCCGGCCATCGCCACCAGGGCGGCCAGGGTCAGCCAGGGGAAGAGCCACATCCGCAGGGTGAGCGCCTCGGGCGCCTCCAGTTCGATCCGGCGCCGCAGCCGCAGTTGCGAGAGGGCCACCAGAGCCCAGACGAACAGCAGCACCGCGCCGACCGAGTTGAGCATGTAGAGGAACACCGTGTCGGGCCACGCCAGGTTGAGCAGCACCGATACGAACCCGAAGGCGACCGAGGCCAGCACCGCCCGGCGCGGCACCCCGCCCCGGGAGACGGCGAGCAGCGCCCGGGGTCCCTCGCCGCGTTCGGCGAGGGAGAAGACCATCCGGGAGGAGCCGTAGAGATTGGCGTTGAGCGCGGAGAGCAGCGCCACGAAGACGACGATCTCCATGATCCGCCCGGCGCCCGGGATCCCGATGCCGTCGAGGACGGTGACGAAGGGGCTGAGGCCGGCTTTCTGCACCGTCCACGGCAGGACCGTCACGATCACCAGCATCGAGCCGACGTAGAAGAAGAGGATGCGCACCACGGCGCTGCGGACCGCCCGCGCCACGGCCCGCGCCGGGTCCGCGGTCTCGGCGGCGGCGATGGTGACGACCTCCAGGCCGCCGAACGCGAACACCACCACCAGGACCCCGGAGACCACCCCGGACCAGCCGTTGGGCAGGAAGCCGCCGTCGCCGGTGAGATGGGACAGCCCCACGGGCTCGGAGCCGGGCAGTACGCCGAAGACGGCGAGGGTGCCGAGGAGCAGGAAGAGGACGAGGGCGCCGACCTTGAGGGAGGCGAACCAGAACTCGAACTCGCCGAAGTTCTTCACCGCCGCCAGGTTGGCCGCGGTGAAGACCAGCATGAACACCAGCACCCAGCCCCACTGCGGCACGGCCGGCGCCCAGCCGTGGGCGATGGCCGCGGCGGCCGTCGCCTCGGCGGCGAGCACGACCACCAGCAGGAACCAGTAGAGCCAGCCGACGCTGAAGCCCGCCCAGCGGCCGAGGGCGCGCTCGGCGTGCACGGAGAAGGAGCCGGAGGCCGGCATCGCGGCGGACATCTCGCCGAGCATCCGCATCACCAGCATCGCGAGGGCGCCCGCGATCAGATACGAGACGACGATGCCGGGGCCGGCGAGGGATACCCCGGCGCCGGAGCCGACGAACAGCCCGGCGCCGATCACACCGCCGAGCCCCAGCATCGTCAGATGCCGCTGCTTCAGCCCGTGTTCGAGGGGCTCCGCCCCGGTGGTCACGGGCGGGGGCGGGGCATCGCGCATGGTGGGGAGTACTCTCGGCCGGCTCAAGTGGAGTTATGGGGTCCCTACAGTCTCGCCGAGTACCGTCCCCGGGCGCAAAACGCGCTGCACGTCCCGGACCTCCGTGACGAGCGTCACCCCGCCGTCCGGGTCGGCCGCTCGCTTTGTGTGATCCCCACCAAGGTGCCAACGCACGCTTTGTGGACGGCTGATGGTGATCCGGTTGGCTGCGCTGGGCTACGGTCGCCGTGTCCCGCTCCTCCCCCGTCCCTCACTCCGCGGAGAGTCCCCGATGAGCACTGCTGCCGCCCCCGTCCGATCCGGCCTGGTCCTGGCCGATCTGGTCCCCGCGTCCCGCGTCCGGGACGTCGCCCTGGTGGTCGGCGGTGCCGTCCTGACCGGGCTCGCCGCCCAGGTCTCCCTGCCGGTGCCCGGCTCCCCGGTGCCGGTGTCAGGCCAGACCTTCGCCGCGCTGCTGGTGGGCACGGCCCTCGGCGCCCGCCGGGGCTTCCTCTCCCTCGGGCTGTACGCGGTCGCCGGTGTGGCGGGCGTCCCGTGGTTCGCGCAGGGCACCTCGGGTTACGGCATGCCGTCCTTCGGCTACATCCTCGGCATGCTGCTGGCCGCGACGGTCGTCGGCGCGCTCGCCCGCCGGGGCGCGGACCGCACGGTCCTGCGCACCGCGGGCTCGATGGTCCTCGGCTCCGCGATCATCTACGCGGTCGGTGTCCCGTACCTGGCCGCGGCCACCGGTATGTCCCTGGGCGAGGCGGTCGCCGCGGGACTCGTCCCCTTCCTCATCGGCGACGCCCTGAAGGCGGCCCTCGCGATGGGCGCCCTCCCCACCGCCTGGAAGATCGCCGGCCCCCGCGCCTGACCACCCTGCTTCCCCGGCCCCCGGCCCGCTTCCGCGCGGCCCGGGGGCCGGGGTGTCTCCGCATCGCGGGCCCGGGCCCGGACGCGCCGCTGCCCCGGCCCGCTTCCGCGCGGACCGGGGCAGCGGGAAACGGCGTGCCCGGCGGTATCAGACCTCGGAGCGGGCGGCGGGGTCCGCCGTCCGGCGGCGCCGGCGGTCCCGGGCGATGCCCACCGTCAGGACCACAGCCGCCGCGAGCAGCGAGAGCAGCATCTGCTGGCGGCCCTTGTCGTCGAAGAGCATGTAGACGACCACGAAGGAGATCATCGCGATGGTCGCGTACGTGAGGTACGGGAACAGCCACATGCGCACGACCAGCTTCTCCGGCGACTCGCGCAGGATGATCGAGCGCATCCGCAGCTGCGTCACACAGATGACCAGCCACACGAAGAGCGCCACCGCGCCGCTGGAGTTCAGCAGGAACTCGAAGACCGTGTCCGGCCACTCGTAGTTGAAGAACACGGCGAGGAACCCGAAGGCGACCGACGACAGGATCGCGGCCATCGGCACGCCCCGCTCGTTGACCTTCGCGAAGGAGGCCGGCGCGTCACCGCGCTGGCCCAGGGAGAACGCCATCCGGGAGGCGGTGTAGAGCCCGGAGTTGAGGCAGGAGAGCACCGCGGTCAGGATGATGAAGTTCATCAGCTCGCCCGCGTGCGGAATGCCGATCGAGTTCAGCGCCGCGACGTAGGAGCCGTCCGCCAGGATCTCCTCGGAGTTCCACGGCAGCAGGGTGAGCACCACGAAGATCGAGCCCAGGTAGAAGACCGCCACGCGCCAGATCACGCTGTTGGTCGCCCGGGACACGGCCCGCTGCGGGTCCGCGGACTCGCCTGCGGCCAGGGTGACGATCTCGCTGCCCATGAACGAGAAGACGACCATCAGGATGCCCGTCAGGACCGCCCCGTAGCCCATGGGGAAGAAGCCGCCCTCGGAGGTCAGGTACGACAGGCCCGCGCCGGGGTTGTCGGAGCCGGGCAGCAGGCCGAACACGGCCAATCCGCCGACTACCACGAAGGCGCCGATCGCGGCGACCTTGATCCCCGCGAACCAGAACTCGAACTCGCCGTAGGAGGCGACGGAGGCGAGGTTGGTGGCCGTCAGCACGACCATCACCAGCAGCGCCCAGCCCCACTGGGGTACGGACGGGAGCCAGCCTTCCAGGATCTCGGCCGCGATCGTCGCCTCGACGGCGAGCACGACCACCCAGAAGAACCAGTACAGCCAGCCGATGGAGAAGCCCGCCCAGCGGCCGAGCGCCCGGTCCGCGTACGCGGAGAACGAGCCGGAGCTGGGGTTGGCCGCGGCCATCTCGCCCAGCATCCGCATCACCAGCACGACCATCAGGCCGACGAGCGCGTACGACACGAGGATCGCGGGGCCCGCCGCCGCGATGCCGGAGCTGGAGCCGGCGAACAGGCCCGCTCCGATGACACCGCCGATGGCGATCATGGAAAGATGGCGGTTCTTGAGACCTGCCTTGAGACCGTCGGGGGAGGAGGGCTGCCCGGGGTTCTCGGGCTGCTCACCTTCCTTTGTGAGGGTCATCTGCGACGTCATGCATGGATCCTTATGCCGTTGGGGCCGTTCGGGTTACGAACTGAGGAAGTGAAACCCAATACGCCGGTGTACGGAAGGTCTGCATGCGATTCGTTGCGTTCGTCACTCCGGATCTTCACTCCGGGCCGGAGTGATCTTCACACCGGAACGCGGGCGGGGCTCCCGCCGAGCCCCGCCGGCGGCCCGCCGAGCCGAGCCCCGCCGGCGGCCCGCCGAGCCGGGCCCCGCGCCGGACCGCGCCCGCCCCCCATGCCACACTCGGACCATGCGCGTGTACCTCGGCTCCGACCATGCCGGCTTCGAACTCAAGAACCACCTCGTCGAGTGGCTCACGGCCCACGGCCACGAGCCCGTCGACTGCGGTCCGCACATCTACGACGCCCAGGACGACTACCCGCCGTTCTGCCTGCGCGCCGCCGAGCGGACGGCCGCGGACCCCGACTCGCTCGGCATCGTGATCGGCGGCTCCGGCAACGGCGAGCAGATCGCCGCCAACAAGGTCAAGGGCGTGCGCGCGGCGCTCGCCTGGAGCGAGCAGACCGCCGCTCTCGGCCGCGAGCACAACAACGCCAACGTCGTCGCGATCGGCGGCCGGATGCACTCCATGGAGGAGTCGACGAAGTTCGTCGAGATCTTCCTCGACACCCCCTACTCCGGCGAGGAACGCCACACCCGCCGTATCGAGATGCTCTCGGTCTACGAGAACACCGGCGAGCTCCCCCCGATCCCGGCCCACCACCCGCAGGAGCCGACCGCCTGATGCCCGAGGGGCACACCATCCACCGGCTGGCCGCCGACTACCGGGAACGGTTCGGCGGCCGGCCCGCGCGGGTGAGCAGCCCGCAGGGCAAGTTCGCCGACTCCGCCGCGCTGCTCGACGGCACGGAACTGGAGTCCACCGAGGCCCACGGCAAGCACCTCTTCCTGGGCTTCGCCGGCGAGGAGTGGGTCCACATCCACCTCGGCCTCTTCGGCAAGGTGGCCTTCGGAGCGGCCCCCGCCCCGCCGCCCACCGACACCGTCCGGCTGCGCCTGGCCAACGCCGAGTCCTGGGTCGACCTGCGCGGCCCCACCACCTGCGCCCTGCTCACCGAGGGCGAGAAGCAGGCGGTACACGACCGGCTCGGCCCGGACCCCCTCCGCGCGGACGCCGACCCGGACCTCGCCTGGGCCCGGATATCCCGCTCGCGGACCACCGTCGCCGCCCTGCTGATGGACCAGAAGACCGTCGCGGGCGTCGGCAACGTCTACCGCGCCGAGGTCCTCTTCCGGCACGGCATCGACCCCTACCGCGCGGGCCGGGACCTGACCCGCCGCGAGTGGGACGCGATCTGGGCCGACCTGGTGCTGCTGATGCGGGAGGGCGTCCGCCTCAACCGCATCGACACCGTCCGGCCCGAGCACACCCCCGAGGCCATGGGCCGCCCGCCGCGCGTGGACGACCACGGCGGCGAGGTGTACGTCTACCGGCGGGCGGCGATGCCCTGCCACGTCTGCGGCGCCGGGATCCGCACCGCGCCGCTGGCCGCCCGCAACCTCTTCTGGTGCCCCGGCTGCCAGCACCGGCCGGCCCCCGCCACCTGACCCCGCCCGCCGCACGCCGGCCGCGCCGCGCCCACCCGCCGCGCACCCTGGCCGGGCCGGCGCGGGGCCGGCGCGGCGCGGGATCCGGAACCGGATCAGAACCCGTGCGGCAGCCACGGCGCCACGTCCGAGGAGAACGCGGACGACGCCTCCGCCAGCGCCCCCTCGCGCAGCTCGCCCACCCGGCCGGCCCGCGCCAGCGACGCCAGCGTCACCCCGCCGAAGTAGGCCGCGCCCAGCTCCCGTACCGACAGCGCCACATCCGGCGCGTCGCCCGTCCGCTCGCAGGACGCGCCCTTCGCGTCGCCGGAGAGCCGCCAGCGCCCCTCGTTCCAGGGGCAGAAGGCGTCCGAGACCTCCAGCACCACGTCCACCGGCGTCCGGTAGGTGCGGGCCGCCAGCGCGGCGCCCACCTCCACCGGCCGCGCGTGCAGGGCGTCCCGGACGCGCACCTCGCAGCGGCGGATGTCGGAGACCAGGTGCAGCAACTCGTCGTCCACCGGCCGGTTGCGCGACTGCACCGAGACCGTGAGGTCGATCCCGCAGAGGAAGTGCCAGAGTGCCGCGTAGGCCCCCGGGTCCTCGGCGGCGATGTCCCGGAGCGAGATCGTGCCCTGCGGCCCGGTCGCCGACCAGTCCGGCTTGTTGTGGAAGCGCGCGAAGCCCACCACCCGGCCCGCCCGCTCCGCCACCACGCACTGGAGCGGGGAGCCGCCGCCCCGCTCCGAGGGCGGGTCGAGCAGCGGCAGCCGCTCCCAGCCGGGGGAGCGCCGCGGCATGCCCGGCCGGGAGTCCAGCGTCGACCGGTAGACCCGTTCGCACGCCTCGGCGGACTCGTCGACCCCGGCGAAGCGCAGCCGTACGTCCTCCGCGCCCGGCGGCAGCGCGATCCGCACCCGGGTGGAGTCGACGGCGACGGACATCTGGTGGCTGGCGATCCCGTAGCCGAAGCGGCCGTAGATCGCCGGCTCGGAGGCGGTCAGCACCGCCAGCGGCTCGCCGAGCGCCCGTACGTCGTCGAGCTGACGGCGCATCAACGCGGTGAGGATGCCGCGCCGGCGGTGGGTCGCGGCCACGCTCACCATGGTCACGCCCGCCGCGGGCACCACGGACCCGCCCGGCACCGACATCCGGAACGAGAACGACCCGGCCGTGCCCACGAGCGTGTCGCCGTCCCAGGCGCCGAGCGAACGTTCCGCCTCGGTCAGGTCCTGCCACAGCCGGCGTTCCTCGGGCGCCTCCGCGACCCCGCCGAAGGCCCGCTCCAGGCCGGTGTACCAGTGATCCCATTCGGAGGGGTCGAGAATGCGCAGCTCAGTCGTCATGTGCCCATCCCTACCAGGACTCCGCGGACAGCTGCGACCGTATTTCGAACGGGTAGTCACGGGGTACCCCTCCACGGGAGCCGGGCGGGTGGATAGGGTCCATCCGATGGCCCGGGGCTCGGCAGCAGACTCGTTCGGGGCCCGGACGCGGAAGGCCGTGCACCGGGTCCGCACCGGGCTGCGCCGCTCCGCCGTCGACTACTTCCGCGGCGGCGGCTCCGACCGCCTGGCTCTCGCCGGGCTTCTGCTGACCGTCCCGGCCCTGGTCTGGGGCACCGTCACCAACCCGGTCTGGTTCTCCCCGGTCGCCCTGGTCCTCCCCATCGTCGCGGGCGGCCTGGTACTGCGCCCCGCGAGCCTGCTGGGGCTGTACGCGGCGGCCGCGGCCGGTCTGATCGTGGAGTCCACCGTCCTCGGCCCGTACACCGAGGGCCCGGCCCGGGTCACCCCCGGCACCGTCCTCACCGTGGCCGCCTGCGGCTTCTTCGGGCTGCTCATCGCGCAGTTCCGGGCCCGGGTCGGTGTGCCCTGGCGGCGCGGCGGCACCATGCTCTTCGACCTGCGCGAACGCATCCGGGTGCAGAGCGCCCTGCCGAGGCTGCCGAAGGGCTGGCACCGCGAGATGGCGCTGCGGCCGGCCGGCGGGCAGTCCTTCTCCGGGGACTTCGTCGTCGCGGCCCGGACCAACGGCGGCCGCACCCTGGAGATCGTCCTCACCGATGTGTCCGGCAAGGGGATGGACGCGGCCTCCCGGGCGCTGCTGCTCTCCGGTGCGTTCGGCGGGCTGCTCGGCTCGCTGCCACCCCACGGTTTCCTGCCGGCGGCCAACGGCTATCTGCTGCGCCAGGACTGGGACGAGGGCTTCGCCACCTCGATCCACCTGGTCCTGGACCTGGACTCCGGGGACTACGAGCTGCTCTCCGCGGGCCACCTGCCCGCCCTCCAGCTCCACGCGGGGACCGGCCGCTGGGAGGAGAAGGCCGCCGAAGGGCCGCTCCTCGGGGTGTACGACGGGGCGCAGTTCGACCCGGTGAAGGGCTCCCTGCGCCCCGGCGACGTGCTGATGCTGTTCACGGACGGCCTGGTGGAGGCGTCCGGCCGGGACATCGCCGAGGGCATCGACCGGCTGACGGGCGAGGCCGACCGCTATGTGGCCGCCGGCTTCGAGGGCGCCGCCTGGCACCTCATCGAGGCGGTGGCCAAGGACGTCAACGACGACCGGGCGCTGCTGCTGCTGCGCCGCCAGGGGTGAGGGCCGGCTCCTCCTCCTCGGCCGTCCGGCGCCCCTCGGGGCACGCACCCACGGGGCGCGGCAGGTCAGGGGCCGTAGAGTCGTCCCATGTCGGACCATCTGAGCCTGGCCGAGATCGAGGCCATCGCCCGCGAGGCACACGAGGGGCAGACGGACAAGTCGGGACGTCCCTACGCGGAGCACATCTCCGCCGTCGCCCACGGGGTCCGCGGACGCGGCGGGAGCGACGAGCAGATCGCGGCCGGCTGGCTGCACGACGCCGTCGAGGACGACCGGCTCAGCCGGGCCTGGCTGGACGGGGCCGCCCTGCCGCGGTCCGTCAGGAGATGGTCCTGGCGCTGACGAAGGGGGAGGGGGAGAGCCTGGAGTCCTACACGGCTCGCGTCCTCGCCACCCCCGGCGCCCTCCTCGTGAAGGAGGCGGACCTGGCGCACAACACGAACCCGGCCCGCCTCGCGGCGCTGGACGAGGCGACCCGGGCCCGGCTCACCGAGAAGTACGCGAACACCCGCCGGCTCCTCGGCCTGGACGCGCCCCGGCCCTGACCTGACCTGCCCCGCCGAGCCCCGAGCCTGACCTGACCCGCCTGCCCCGGACACGGCGCCGGCCCCCGCGCCGCGAGGGCACCGGGGGCCGGTCGGGGGGCCGGGCGGCGTGCCGCTCCGAGCGGGCGGGCTACCGCGCCGCGCCCGCCTTCGCCGGCTCCTCCTTGCGGAACGCCCACACCATGTCGGGCTCCGTCACGGGCCGCATCAGCCGGCGGACCGGCGGGGTGCACAGAAGGGTGACCACCCCGGCCATCACCACGGTGATGGTGACCAGGCCGATGGGGCCGCTCAGCCAGTCGTTCTCCTCGAAGACGCCCAGGTAGTCGCAGGCCTTCACCACGAAGCCGTGCAGCAGGTAGCCGCAGATGGTGCCCGCGCCCAGCGCGGTCATCCAGCTCTGCCGGCTCGGCACCCACGCCAGGAACGCGGCGGTCAGCACGGCCGCGCAGCCGAAGAAGCCGAGGACGATCAGGGCCCCGGACCACCACGCGGTGCCGATGTCCTGCACCGCGCTGGAGCGGTAGAACCAGCGCAGCGTGATGTCCGGCGCGAGCCAGTAGGCGAACAGCGCCGTGCCCGCCAGCAGCGGCAGGGTCAGCAGCTTGACCTCCCGCCGGCGCAGCATCCGGAAGTGCTCCGGCTTCATGCACAGACCGAGCACGAAGAACGGCAGGAACTGGAGCACCCGCTGGAGGTTGAGGTCCGCGCCGATGCCGGGTGTCAGGGCCGCCGCGACGCCGATGGCGAGGGCGACGGGCAGCGGCCACCTCACCACACGCCACAGTGGGGTGGTGAGCCGCCAGATGAACAGGGCCGCGAGGAACCAGGTCAGGTAGTACGGGTCGAGCAGGGTGATCTTCTGGCCGGAGTCGCCGCCCGCGTACTTGGCGAAGAGGGAGTACGCGACCTCGAAGACCACGTACGGCAGGGCGATGCCGGTCAGCAGCCGCCGGATCTGGTGCGGCTTGCCCTGGTAGCTGCGCGAGAAGTAGCCGGAGATCAGGATGAAGGCCGGCATGTGGAAGGTGTAGATGATCATGTACAGCGCACGGGCGGCCCGGCTGCCGTCCATGACCGGCTCCCAGGCGTGCGCGACGGCCACGAGGACGATCGCCAGGTACTTCGCGTTGTCGAAGTAGGGATCGCGGCCGGCGGGCTTCGCGGACCCGGCGGGGGCCGGCGGGGCGGACGTCCGCTCGGTCCTCCGCTCGGCCGGGGCCGTCGCGAGAGCGGTCGCGGTGTGCGCGGCTCCCGGTTCGGGGGCGGGGCCCGGCTCCTGAGCCTCCGGTGACGGAGTCTTCTGATATCCGTGCGCAGCGTGGAACATTCAAGGCACCTTAGCCATGCTTTTTCGGTTTGGAAAATACCGGCGTCATGGCGGTCATTCGAATCAGGAAACCCTACGAACTGCCCTTTTCGTCCCGTTTGGTACAGCTTGAACGGGGCATTTCGCCGCGCTTCTGGCGTGACGCAAATTACTCTTCGAGCGTTCTTCGAATTTCATGTGACCAACATGTGGGGGCATGGAAACGATCGGGTCGTGTTCCTTCTCGCATTTCACTCCGCCGGAGCCGTCGCTCCACGGCTGCCCCGGATGCCCCCGCCCATGCCTGCCGAGTCTGGCGTGATCTTGTCGGCGACGATTCGTCACCGGGCAGCAGGGGCAGGGAGGTTGGTGGCACCATGGGTGCCGTCGGGGGTGCGCTGGGCCGTGTGCCCCCGGGCCGGCAAGGCGGACCGACCGAGGGTGTGATCAGTGTGGCCATTTCACTGTCAGTGGTGGTGCTGTTGTTGGTCATCCTTGTGGTGATGATCCGCAGCGGTTCCATCAAGCCGGGACCGGCCGTCGTCGCCATCCTGTTCGGCTTCTTCCTCGCGTCGACCGGCATGGCCCCGTCGATCAACCGCTTCATGAACTCCCTGGCGGACACGATCAACCAGATAAGTTTCTGAAGGCCCCGCGCCAACTCCCCTGCGGCCGACCCCCGGAACGCCGCAGGGCCGGTCCGGCGCGTGCTGTGCCGGACCGGCCCCGGGCCGAAGGGGACGGGCGAGGCAATCGAACCCGCGTAGCTGGTCGTAAGGACCCCGGACGCGGAATCCGGCTGCAAGGCCCGATGCGGGCCCTTCGAGGCTCGCACCATGGCTTGTCGATCACTCGGGCAATCGATGCCCGCACCAGCTGGGAGACTCATGGCTCTGGAGATGCGGGACCGCTGCGAACGGTGCGAACGGACGGTGCTGCCGCTGGACTCCCCATCCGCCCGCATCTGCTCGTACGAGTGCACCTTCTGCGTGGCCTGCAGTGATGCCATGCAGGCCACGTGTCCCAACTGCGGTGGCGAACTCGTGGCCCGCCCCCGGCGAGCGTCCGCGTCTGCCTGATCCGGAGTCCTCCTGCCGGGCGGCGAGCCGCCCGGCCACGCCATGCGGCGGAGCCGGCTCCGTCCCGGCCCGGGACGCCGCGAGGATCCCGCGACAGTCACCGGTCGTCAGGGCGAACCACGCGCGCATCCCGTGGGCCCAGCCGGAGATCTCCGCGTTCCCGGATCGTCGCGGTCCCGGCCGTGATCGCGACCGGCCCTGCGACGTGCCTCGCCGTGTTCGCCCGGCCCGGGTCCGGACGGCCCGGTCTTCATCGGAACCAGCAAGGCGACGCCTCGCCGGAGCCACTTCGGCGAGCTGTGGCGCCGGCGTGCGATCAAGTCGGCATCGAGGGACCGCACTTTCATGATCTCCGCCACACCCGGAACACCCTCGCCGCCGCGACCGGTGCCGGCGCGCGGGAGCTGATGACGAAGACCGGAAACGCCGCAGGGCCAGGCTGGAGGACGAACCTCCGGCCTGGCCCTGAGCCATGTGGAGCGGGCGACGGGAATCGAACCCGCGTAGCTAGTTTGGAAGACTAGGGCTCTACCATTGAGCTACGCCCGCGTGGAGGGCCGGTGCGGTGACCGCCCGGCACGGACAGCATCGTAGCGTCTTGCCGAGGCCCGGCGCACACCCCGTCCCGGCGTCCGTGAAATCACCCCTGACCGGGGCCTCGCGGCATGTACCCTACGGTTCGCACCGACGGGGTGTGGCGCAGCTTGGTAGCGCGTCCGCTTTGGGAGCGGAAGGTCGTCGGTTCGAATCCGGCCACCCCGACCAGCAAGATCGCACCGCGCCGTCCGCGCGGGTCCGCGGAGCCGTCTCGCGGCGGGCAAGATCGCGTTGTGAGGGTCCTCCTGCTTGCCGTTACTATGCAAGCTGCGTGCCCGTGTGTCTGATGTGCCGGGCCCGATCCGCTGAAACGCCCGCTCAGGGCGTCGGCAGAACCCCTAGATGTCAGCCACCAAGGAGACCGAACCGTGAAGAGCGCCGTGGAGACCCTGAACCCGACCCGGGTTCGGCTCACTGTCGAGGTGCCCTTCGAGGAGCTCAAGGACAGCCTCGACGCGGCGTACAAGAAGATCAACCAGCAGGTCACGGTGAAGGGCTTCCGCAAGGGCAAGATCCCTGCCCGGGTCATCGACCAGCGGTTCGGCCGCGGTGCTGTGCTGGAGGAGGCCGTCAACGACGCGCTTCCGAAGTTCTACACCGAGGCGGTCAACGAGGCGGAGATCAACCCGCTCGGCCAGCCCGAGGTGGACATCACCGAGCTGAAGGACGGCGAGACGCTGAACTTCACCGCCGAGGTCGACGTCCGTCCCGCCATCGAGATCCCGGACTACTCCGGCATCGAGGTCACCGTCGACGCCGTCGAGGTCACCGACGAGGACGTCGAGAAGTCCGTCGAGCAGCTCCGTGAGCGCTTCGCCTCGACGAACCCGGTCGAGCGCGCCGCCGCCGACGGCGACGTCGTCACCATCGACCTGGAGGCCAAGGTCGACGGCGAGGTGCTGCCCGACGGCGTCGCCAACGGCGTCTCCTACACGATCGGTTCGGGCGAGCTGCTCGACGGCATCGACGAGGCCGTGACCGGCCTGGAGGCCGGCGGCGAGGCCACCTTCACCTCGCAGCTCAAGGGCGGTTCCGCCGAGGGCAAGGACGCCGAGGTCACCGTCAAGGTCACCGCCGTCGCCGCCCGCGAGCTCCCCGAGCTGGACGACGACTTCGCCCAGCTCGCCTCCGAGTTCGACACCCTCGAGGAGCTGAAGGCCGACAGCCGCAAGCGACTTGAGAACATGAAGCAGTACGACCAGGCCACCCAGGCCCAGGAGCGCGTCCTCGACGAGCTGCTGAAGCTGGCGGAGGTCCCGATCCCCGAGAAGCTCCTCGAGGACGAGATCAACACCCGCAAGCACAACCTGGAGCACCACCAGCTCGGCCAGATGGGCCTCGACCTCGCCAAGTACCTGGAGATCCAGGGCAAGACGGCCGAGGAGTTCGACGAGGAGACCCGCGAGCAGGCGGTCAAGGGCATCAAGACCCAGTTCATCCTCGACGAGCTGGTCAACAAGGAGAAGCTGAACGTCAACCAGGAGGAGCTCACCGAGCACCTCATGCGCCGTGCGGCCTCCTCCAACATGAGCCCCGACCAGTTCGCCCAGGCCGTCGTCGAGGGCGGCCAGGTGCCGATGCTCGTCGGCGAGGTCGCCCGCGGCAAGGCGCTGGCCGTGGTCGTCGAGGCCGCCAAGGTCACCGACACCAACGGCGAGACCGTCGACCTGGACGACGACGAGGACGAGACCGCGCCGGCCGAGGCCGCCGCCGAGGCGTCCGCCGACGCCGACGAGGCCGCCGAGAAGAAGAACGAGGGCTGAGTCCCCCGCTCCCGCAGCCGTGGACGGGCTCCGGACGCCGAAGGGCGTCCGGAGCCCGTCTCCGTAGGGCCGGCCGGGCCCGCGGACGCCGCGACGGCCGCCCCGGGCCGGGACCTTGCGCTCCGAGCGAACAGTTCGGGAACCGGGATGGCTCTGTCCGACCTGCGCGTTAGGGTCCATGAATACGAGGGCAGGCAAGTCCCCGCCCCCCGGTACGAAGACGCTGAGACGGCCGGAAGCCGTCAGAGACGAGCAGGTGGATACGTGACGAATCTGATGCCTTACGTCGCCGGTGAGCCGTCCATCGGCGGTGGCCTCGGCGACCAGGTCTACAGCCGGCTGCTCGGCGAGCGCATCATCTTCCTCGGCCAGCAGGTCGACGACGACATCGCCAACAAGATCACGGCGCAGATGCTGCTCCTTGCCGCCGACCCGGACAAGGACATCTACCTCTACATCAACAGCCCCGGCGGTTCGGTGACGGCCGGCATGGCCGTCTACGACACCATGCAGTACATCCCGAACGACGTCGTCACCATCGGTATGGGCATGGCGGCCTCGATGGGCCAGTTCCTGCTGACCGGTGGCGCCGCGGGCAAGCGCTTCGCCCTGCCGAACACCGACATCCTCATGCACCAGGGCTCCGCCGGGCTCGGCGGTACCGCCTCGGACATCAAGATCCAGGCCGAGTACCTGCTCCGGACGAAGAAGCGCATGGCCGAGATCACCGCCCAGCACTCCGGCCAGACCGTCGAGGCGATCATCCGCGACGGCGACCGCGACCGCTGGTTCACCGCGGAGGAGGCCAAGGAGTACGGCCTCATCGACGAGATCATCTCCGCCGCTTCGGGCGTGCCCGGCGGCGGCGGCACCGGCGCCTGAGCCAGGTCCGCCGCGTCCGCACCCCGCACCGCCCGAGCCCGCAGAACGCCACCAGGATGGTGAACACCCATATGAGCAACTTCTCCGCGAGCGGTCTCTACACCGGCCCGCAGCTGGACAACCGCTACGTCGTCCCGCGCTTCGTCGAGCGCACCTCGCAGGGCGTGCGCGAGTACGACCCGTACGCGAAGCTCTTCGAGGAGCGCGTGATCTTCCTCGGCGTGCAGATCGACGACGCCTCCGCCAACGACGTCATGGCGCAGCTGCTGTGCCTGGAGTCGATGGACCCGGACCGCGACATCTCGATCTACATCAACAGCCCCGGCGGCTCGTTCACCGCGCTGACCGCCATCTACGACACGATGCAGTTCGTGAAGCCGGACATCCAGACGGTCTGCATGGGCCAGGCCGCCTCCGCCGCCGCCGTCCTGCTGGCCGCCGGCACCCCGGGCAAGCGCATGGCCCTGCCGCACGCGCGCGTCCTGATCCACCAGCCGTCCTCGCAGACCGGCCGTGAGCAGCTCTCCGACCTGGAGATCGCCGCCAACGAGATCCTGCGCATGCGCGAGCAGCTGGAGGAGATGCTGGCCAAGCACTCCACCACGCCGATCGAGAAGGTCCGCGACGACATCGAGCGCGACAAGATCCTCACGGCCGAGGACGCCCTCGCGTACGGCCTGGTCGACCAGATCGTGTCGACGCGCAAGAGCACGGCCGCAGCGGCCGCCTGACGCGTTCCGGCGCCCTTGGCACGGTCCACGGTCATGTGAACCGTGCCAAGGGGGGCCCGAACGGGGGGCCAGGCAAGGTACCGTCGGATATGAGGCACCAGGAGCGGCTGAACCAAGCCGCTCCCAGGCGAAGGGGAAGCACCTCGTGGCACGCATCGGTGATGGCGGCGACCTGCTCAAGTGCTCGTTCTGCGGAAAGAGCCAGAAGCAGGTGAAGAAGCTCATCGCAGGCCCCGGGGTCTACATCTGCGACGAGTGCATCGACCTCTGCAACGAGATCATCGAGGAAGAGCTCGCGGAGACCTCCGAGGTGCGGTGGGAGGAACTCCCCAAGCCCCGCGAGATCTACGAGTTCCTGGAGAGCTACGTCGTCGGCCAGGAGCCGGCGAAGAAGGCCCTCTCGGTGGCGGTCTACAACCACTACAAGCGGGTCCAGGCAGGCGAGAACGGCGGCGGCCAGGGCCGCGAGGACGCGATCGAACTCGCGAAGTCCAACATCCTGCTGCTGGGCCCCACGGGCTCCGGCAAGACCCTCCTCGCGCAGACCCTCGCCCGGATGCTGAACGTCCCCTTCGCCATCGCCGACGCGACGGCGCTCACGGAGGCGGGTTACGTCGGCGAGGACGTCGAGAACATCCTGCTGAAGCTGATCCAGGCGGCCGACTACGACGTCAAGAAGGCCGAGACCGGGATCATCTACATCGACGAGATCGACAAGGTCGCCCGCAAGAGTGAGAACCCGTCGATCACCCGGGACGTCTCGGGCGAGGGCGTCCAGCAGGCCCTGCTGAAGATCCTGGAGGGCACCACCGCCTCCGTGCCCCCGCAGGGCGGACGCAAGCACCCGCACCAGGAGTTCATCCAGATCGACACGACGAACGTGCTGTTCATCGTGGGCGGCGCCTTCGCCGGTCTGGAGAAGATCATCGAGTCCCGCGCGGGTGCCAAGGGCATCGGCTTCGGCGCGACGATCCGCTCCAAGCGCGAGATCGAGGCGAGCGACCAGTTCCAGGAGGTCATGCCGGAGGACCTGGTCAAGTTCGGCATGATCCCCGAGTTCATCGGCCGCCTCCCGGTGATCACCTCGGTCCACAACCTGGACCGCGAGGCCCTCCTCAAGATCTTGGTCGAGCCGCGCAACGCGCTCGTCAAGCAGTACCAGCGCCTCTTCGAACTCGACGGCGTGGAACTGGACTTCGACCGCCCCGCCCTGGAGGCCATCGCCGACCAGGCCATCCTCCGCGGCACCGGCGCCCGCGGCCTCCGCGCGATCATGGAGGAGGTGCTGATGTCGGTGATGTACGAGGTCCCCTCCCGCAAGGACGTGGCCCGCGTGGTCATCACGGAGGACGTCGTCCACAACAACGTCAACCCCACCCTGGTCCCGCGCATCGTCAAGGACGAGGGCAACGGCCGCCACGAGAAGAGCGCGTAGGCACGCACGACGAAGGGGCGCCCCGGACGACTCGTCGTCCGGGGCGCCCCTTTCCGTCCAGCCGGCGTCAGACCTTGCTGCGCGAGGCCTTGTAGTGCTTCGCGGTCAGCTCCGCGACCTCGTCCAGCGTGTAGCTCTTGCCGCTTCCGGTCAGGACCGCGCCCAGCTCCATGGCGTTGACCACGCCGACGGTGCTGTAGTCCGCCCAGATGCAGGTGGGGACCTCGAACTCCTTCGGGCCCTTCTCCATCGTGCCGTCGCCCTCGGAGTTGAGGAACTTGATGCTCTGGCACTTCATCAGGGCGCCCTCGAAACCGGAGGGGGTCTTCTCGACCGGGTCCCCGACGGGCTGCATCTTCACGTCCTTGCCGAGAGTGGCGCTCTGGTCCTTCTCGTAGTTCGCGAAGCCGGTGTCGATGGCCTTCTCCGGGTCGGCGACCTCGCCCCACATGCCGTTGAGGCTCAGGTTCTTCGCCTGGAGCGGGTTGCTCTTGTCACCGGCCGTGTAGGACGCCTGGACCATGTGCGGGTCCTTGATGCCCATGGCGTCGGCGCTCGCCTTGGCCTTGGAGTCCATCGTCGGGTTCTTGTCGGCGCCCTGCTTGGTGAAGTCGTCGATCGACGCCGCCGGGGTCACCTTGTACCCCTTGGTGTCGTCCGCGACCGCCGCGTTCCCGCTGCCGCCACCGCCCAGGAGGAAGTACGCGCCGACGCCGAGCGCCGCCACGACGGCCACCGCGCCGAGGATCAGGCCGGTCTTCTTGCCGCCACCGCCGCCGTTCGGGGGCGGTGGCGGGGCCGGGTAGCCGCCCGGGTACTGGGGCTGCTGGCCGTACGGTCCCGGCGCCTGGGGCTGGCCGTAGGGCGGGGTGCCCGGCGCGCCCTGCTGCGGATAGCCGTATCCGGGCTGCGGCGGGACGCCCTGCGGGGCCTGCTGCGGGTAGCCGTATCCGGGCTGCGGCGGGACGCCCTGCGGGGCCTGCTGCGGGTAGCCGTATCCGGGCTGCGGCGGGCCGGGCGGCTGCTGGCCGTAGGGGCCCGGCTGGTTGTAAGGGCCGGGCTGCTGGCCGTAGGGCCCCGGCTGGTTGTGACTCATTCACGGTCTCCTTGGGGCTACTTGATTTCGACGCGCACGTCGTCGCGCACCTTGGCGCTCGTTCCCGCGGCGGTCTCCAGCGCGATGGCCTTTCCGCTCAGCACCAGCGACGCGTCCGGCCGCGTCACGTACGAGAGGGTGCTGTGGCCGCCCCACAAGCACCCGCCGTACGGGCCAGGCTGGTGGCAACTCATGACCGGCGTCCCCCTCGTGATGCTTACGCGCTCCGGACATCCTGGCGCAATGCCGTTCCCCACGGCACGGCAGGGGGCACACCGTTACGGAAGAATCGCGTTTCAGGACGACCCCGTGACACCTCTAAACTGACCCCGTGACCGAGAACACTCAGCAGCAGACAGCGCCCACCACCGAACTGCCGACCCAGTACGCGCCGGCCGAGGTAGAGGGGCCGCTGTACGAGCGCTGGGTGGAGCGGGGGTACTTCGAGGCGGACGCGAAGAGCGAGAAGCCCCCGTTCACCGTCGTCATCCCGCCGCCGAACGTCACCGGCAGCCTGCACCTGGGCCACGCCTTCGAGCACACGCTCATCGACGCCCTCACCCGCCGCAAGCGGATGCAGGGCTACGAGACGCTGTGGCAGCCCGGCATGGACCACGCCGGTATCGCCACCCAGAACGTCGTGGAGCGCGAGCTCGCCAAGGAGGGCAAGTCCCGCCACGACCTGGGCCGTGAGGCGTTCATCGAGCGCGTCTGGCAGTGGAAGGGCGAGTCCGGCGGCCAGATCTCCGGTCAGATGCGCCGCCTCGGCGACGGCGTCGCCTGGTCCCGCGAGCGCTTCACCATGGACGAGGGCCTGTCCCAGGCCGTCCAGACGATCTTCAAGCGCCTCTACGAGGACGAGCTGATCTACCGCGCCGAGCGCATCATCAACTGGTGCCCGCGCTGTCTGACCGCGATCTCCGACATCGAGGTCGAGTACCAGGACGACGACGGCGAACTCGTCTCCATGACCTACGGCGAGGGCGAGGAGACGATCGTCGTCGCCACCACCCGCGCCGAGACGATGCTCGGCGACACCGCGGTCGCCGTCCACCCGGACGACGAGCGCTACCGGCACCTCATCGGCAGGCAGATCAAGCTCCCGCTCACCGACCGCAGCATCCCGGTCGTCGCGGACACCCATGTCGACCCGGAGTTCGGCACCGGCGCCGTCAAGGTGACGCCGGCGCACGACCCGAACGACTTCGAGATCGGCCGGCGCCACGACCTGCCGTCGCTGACCGTCATGGACGAGCGCGCGGTCATCACCGTCCCGGGGCCCTTCGAGGGCCTGGACCGGCTGGAGGCGCGCAGCGCCATCGTCGGCGCCCTGCGCGCCGAGGGCCGGATCGTCGCGGAGAAGCGCCCGTACACGCACTCGGTCGGCCACTGCTCCCGCTGCAAGACGACGGTCGAGCCGCGGCTGTCCCTGCAGTGGTGGGTCAAGGTCGGCCCGCTGGCGAAGGCCGCGGGCGACGCGGTCCGCGACGGCCGGGTGAAGATCCACCCGCAGGAGATGGAGAAGCGGTACTTCGACTGGGTCGACAACCTGCACGACTGGTGCATCTCGCGCCAGCTCTGGTGGGGGCACCGCATCCCCGTCTGGTACGGCCCGGACGGCGAGATCGTCTGCGTCGGCCCCGGTGAGGAGCCGCCAGCCGGCGAGGGCTGGCACCAGGAGACCGACGTCCTGGACACCTGGTTCTCCTCGGGCCTGTGGCCGTTCTCCACCCTCGGCTGGCCGGAGGAGACCGAGAGCCTCGCGAAGTTCTACCCGAACTCCGTCCTGGTCACCGGCTACGACATCCTGTTCTTCTGGGTCGCCCGGATGATGATGTTCGGCCTGTACGCGATGGACGGCACCCCGCCGTTCCACACCATCGCCCTGCACGGCATGGTCCGCGACCAGTTCGGCAAGAAGATGTCGAAGTCCTTCGGCAACGCGGTCAACCCGCTGGACTGGATGGACAAGTACGGCTCCGACGCCCTGCGCTTCACCCTGGCGCGCGGCGCCAACCCGGGTGTGGACGTCCCGATCGGCGAGGACTGGGTCCAGGGCTCCCGCAACTTCGCCAACAAGATCTGGAACGCCACCCGCTTCGCGCTGATGAACGGCGCCACGGTCGAGGGCGAGCTGCCCCCGGCCGAGGAGATGTCGGCGACCGACCGCTGGATCCTGTCCCGGCTGAACAAGACCGTCGCCGAGGTGGACGCGAACTACGAGGACTTCCAGTTCGCCAAGCTCTCCGAGGCCCTGTTCCACTTCGCCTGGGACGAGGTCTTCGACTGGTACGTCGAGCTGTCCAAGACCACCTTCTTCGCCGGCGGCGAGCCCGCCAAGGTGTCCGGCCGGGTCCTCGGTGAGGTCCTGGACGTGATGCTGCGGCTGCTGCACCCGGTCGTCCCCTTCGTCACCGACACCCTGTGGACCACCCTCACCGGCGGGGAGTCCCTCGTCGTCGCCGACTGGCCCGAGGCCGTGTCCGTTCCCGGGGCCGACGCCCCGGGTGGCTTCCGGGACGAGGCCGCCGAGCGGGAGATCGAGCTGGTCCAGCAGGTCGTCACCGAGGTCCGCCGCTTCCGCAGCGACCAGGGGCTCCAGCCGGGTCAGAAGGTGCCGGCCCGGCTCACCCTGGACGGCACCGCGCTGGCCCCGCACGAGCCCGCGATCCGGCAGCTGCTGCGCCTCCAGCCGGAGGGCGAGGGCTTCCACGCCACCGCCTCCCTGCCGGTCGCGGGCGCCACGGTCGCCCTCGACCTCTCCGGCACGATCGACGTCGAGGCCGAGCGCAAGCGCCTGACGAAGGACCTGGGCGCCGCCGAGAAGGAGGTCGCCCAGGCCAACGCCAAGCTCGGCAACGAGGCGTTCCTCGCCAAGGCCCCCGACCAGGTCGTGGAGAAGATCCGCACCCGCCTGGCCAAGGCCGAGGCCGAGATCGCCCGGATCACCGGCCAGCTCGCCGGCCTGCCCCAGGGCTGAGGCACGGCACGGACGGCACGGGCGAGGCCCCGGGGACCACCCCGGGGCCTCGCCCGTTCCCGCCCGCCGCCCTCCGTAGACTGGTCCCCGTGAGTGAGCACCCCGACGAGGCCGACGCCTTCGACGAGATCGTCGACGCCGAGACAGACCGCGACCCCGACCTGGCGGTGATCGAGGCCGGCAGCCGAACCCTGCGCACCAGGTCCGGCACCCCCCAGGCCGACCAGGTGCCCGCCAGGCCCGCCGACCCCGAGGTCGACAAGGCGCTGCGCGAGGTCGAGGCGGACCTGGCGACGCGCTGGGGCGAGACCAAGCTGGAGCCGTCCGTCGCCCGGATCTCCGCGTTGATGGACGTGCTCGGCGAGCCCCAGCGGGCGTACCCGTCGATCCACATCACCGGGACCAACGGCAAGACGTCCACGGCCCGCATGATCGAGGCCCTGCTCGCCGCGTTCGAGCTGCGCACCGGGCGGTACACCTCGCCGCACGTCCAGTCGATCACCGAGCGGATCAGCCTGGACGGCGCCCCGATCAGCCCCGAGCGCTTCATCGAGACCTTCCGGGACGTCACCCCGTATGTCGGGATGGTGGACGCGAGCCAGGAGTACCGGCTGTCGTTCTTCGAGGTGCTGACCGGCATGGCCTACGCGGCCTTCGCCGACGCCCCGGTGGACGTGGCGGTGGTCGAGGTCGGCATGGGCGGGTCCTGGGACGCGACCAATGTGATCGACGGCTCGGTCGCCGTCGTCACCCCGATCGACCTGGACCACACCGACCGCCTCGGCTCCACGCCCGCGGACATCGCCGCCGAGAAGGCGGGGATCATCAAGCCGGGCGCGACCGTCGTACTGGCCCAGCAGCCGGTGGACGCCGCCCAGGTGCTGCTGAAGAAGGCCGTGGAGGCGGACGCGACCGTCGCGCGCGAGGGCATGGAGTTCGGCATCGTCTCCCGCGAGGTGGCGGTCGGCGGGCAGCTGCTGACCCTGCGCGGGCTGGGCGGCGAGTACGACCAGATCTTCCTGCCGCTGTACGGCGCGCACCAGGCGCACAACGCGGCGGTGGCCCTCGCGGCCGTGGAGGCGTTCTTCGGCGTCGGGGCCGGGCAGGCCCGGACGCTGGACGTGGACACCGTGCGCGAGGCGTTCGCCTCGGTCGTCTCCCCGGGCCGGCTGGAGGTCGTGCGCCGCAGCCCCACCGTGGTGCTGGACGCGGCCCACAACCCGGCGGGCGCGCGGGCGGCGGCCGGGGGCGTCACCGAGTCCTTCGGCTTCTCCCGGCTGATCGGCGTGGTCGGCACCAGCGCCGACAAGGACGTGAAGGGCCTGCTGGAGGCCTTCGAGCCGATCTTCGCGGAGATCGTGGTCACGCAGAACTCCAGCCACCGGGCGATGGACGCCGACGAGCTCGCGGCCCTGGCCGTGGAGGTCTTCGGCGACGACCGGGTGGTCGTGGAGCCCCGGCTGGACGACGCCCTGGAGGCGGCGATCACGCTGGCGGAGGAGGAGTCGGAGTACGCCGGGGCGGGTGTCCTGGTGACCGGCTCGGTGATCACGGTCGGCGAGGCCCGGCTGCTTCTGGGAAGGGCCTGAGCTGCCGTGCGTACCCTGTGTGCTTCCACACTGATCGGCGAGTTCTTCGTGATCGGCTTCGCCGGACTGGTGGCCATGAAGGCGGACGGCGCCTCCATGGCGGCCGTCTGGACGGTCTGCGGGATCGCCATGCTGCTCTCGGTCCTGCTGTGCGGGATGATCACCCGCCCGGGCGGGGTCCAGCTCGGCTGGGCGCTGCAGATCGCGCTGATCGCGGGCGGTTTCGTGGTCCCCGCGATGTTCTTCCTGGGCGTGGTGTTCGCAGGGCTGTGGTGGGCCTCGGTCCACTACGGCCGCAAGATCGACGAGGCGAAGGCCCGCTGGGCGGCGGCCGAGGCCACCGCTGGGCCTGACGCTGCGTAACGGGCGCCGCCCGCGCACGGTAGCCTCAGGGAGCCCCGCCGTCCGCAACACGGACGGCGGGCCCCGCACCCGCACATGAAGGAGCCCGCACCGTGAGCCAGCGCACGCTCGTCCTGCTCAAGCCCGACGCCGTACGCCGGGGCCTGATCGGGGAGATCATCGGCCGTATCGAGGCCAAGGCCGGCTGGACCATCAGCGCGCTGGAGCTGCGCACCCTCGACCAGGACACCCTGGAGCAGCACTACGGCGAGCACAAGGGCCGCCCCTTCTACGAGCCGCTGATCGCGTTCATGTCCTCCGGTCCGGTCGTCGCGCTGGTCGTCGAGGGCGAGCGGGTCATCGAGGGCGTCCGCCAGTTGGCGGGTCCGACCGACCCGATCGCGGCGGCCCCCGGGTCCATTCGTGGCGACTTCGGCACGATCGTCCGGGAGAATCTGATTCACGCCTCGGACTCCGAGAAGTCCGCCATTCGGGAACTGGAGCTGTTCTTCCCGGAACTCCGATAGCGGGTCCCGCGCCAGGGATTCGCTGTGATCCGCTGACAAAGCATCAGCCATACAGCGCTCACCACCTGGGGCGACCGAAGGAATTTCGGTCGCCCTTCGGCATACGCCGAGCCATTGCGGGAACGCATCGCCCCGACGCATCGTCACCACATACAGAGGTGGACCAGCGCGCCGGATCCGCAGGGACGGCACTACGATGTAAGCCTCCACGCACATCACACCCACCTCGCCATCCTGATTAGCCATCAACGCTCGATTTGGGAAGGCCAGACGCATCCTCATGGGGAACAACATGTCGTTCATCGGCCGTGACATGGCTGTCGACCTCGGGACCGCCAACACGCTGGTGTACGTCAGAGGCCGGGGGATCGTTCTCAACGAGCCGTCCGTCGTCGCGATCAACACCAACACGGGCGGCATTCTCGCGGTCGGCGCCGAGGCGAAGAAGATGATCGGGCGCACGCCCGGGAACATCGTCGCGGTCCGTCCGCTCAAGGACGGAGTGATCGCCGACTTCGAGATCACCGAGCGAATGCTCCGCTACTTCATTCTGAAGATCCACAAGCGGCGGTACCTCGCCCGGCCGCGGGTCGTCGTCTGTGTGCCCTCGGGCATCACGGGCGTCGAGCGCCGCGCGGTCATCGAGGCGTCGACGCAGGCGGGCGCGCGCCAGGTGCACATCATCGAGGAGCCGATGGCCGCCGCCATCGGCTCCGGGCTCCCGGTCCACGAGGCCACCGGCAACATGGTCGTGGACATCGGCGGCGGCACCACCGAGGTCGCGGTGATCTCCCTCGGCGGAATCGTCACGGCGCAGTCCATCCGGGTCGCCGGCGACGAGCTGGACAACGCGATCATCCAGCACATCAAGAAGGAGTACTCCCTCCTCCTCGGTGAGCGCACCGCCGAGAGCATCAAGATCACCATCGGCTCGGCCTACGACATGGACAAGGACGAGCACACCGAGATCCGCGGCCGGGATCTGGTCTCCGGGCTGCCCAAGACGGTGGTCATCTCGGCCGCCGAGGTCCGCAAGGCCATCGAGGAGCCGGTCAACGCGATCGTCGACGCCGTGAAGACCACGCTCGACAAGTGCCCGCCGGAGCTTTCCGGCGACGTCATGGACCGCGGCATCGTCCTCACCGGCGGTGGCGCGCTGCTGCGCGGGCTCGACGAGCGCCTGCGCCGTGAGACGGGCATGCCGATCCACATCGCCGAGGACCCGCTGGACTCGGTGGCCCTCGGATCCGGCAAGTGCGTCGAGGAGTTCGAGGCGCTCCAGCAGGTACTGGACGCGCAGCCGCGCCGTTAGACGGGACGGGCGGCCCGCCCACCGGGGCCGGGCCGCCCGCTCCGCCGCACGGGGGGCCGGGGGACCGCCACCGGGGGGTCGGCCCGTCCCCCTCGGGGCCCCTGGACCGTTGCACCACCGACACCACCATTCCGACGAGGAAGGCACGGCCGCCGCACTGTGAGGGACACACGAGAGAGCCGGCTGCTCCTGGTGCTGCTGATCGCCATCGCGTTCGCTTTGATCACGGTGGACATCCGCGGCGGCGAGGAGTCACCGGTCGACGGCGCCCGCCACGCCGCGGCCACGGTGTTCGGCCCCGTCGAGAACGGCGTCGCGGCGGCGGTCGATCCGATCGGGAACGCCATCGGCGCCGTGCGCGACTCGGGTGAGCGCCACGACCGCATCAGCGAACTGGAGCGTGAGAACGCCGAGCTCAAGCAGCGCCTCGGCAGCGACGACCGCAACAGCAGCCGGCTGCGCGAGCTGGACGGCCTGATCCGCACCGCCGCCGCCGGGCAGTACGGCATCAAGGGCGCGGAGGTCATCGCCATAGGAGCGGCCCAGGGCTTCTCCTGGACCGTCACCATCGACATCGGCTCCAACGACGGCGTCAGCCGGGACATGACGGTGATCAACGGCGACGGCCTCGTCGGCCGGGTCACCACCGTCGGCCCCAGCACCGCCACGGTCCTGCTCGCCAACGACCCGGACTTCACCGTCGGCACCCGGATGGAGAAGTCCAGCGAGCTGGGCTTCGCGACCGGACAGGGCGACCGTCCGCTGATGGTCCAGCTGCTCAACGGCAAGGCCAAGGTGAAGAAGGGCGACCGGCTGGTCACCTTCGGCTCGCAGGCCAACAAGCCCTTCGTGCCCGGTGTCCCGGTCGGCGAGGTCATCCGCGTCGATCCCTCGGGCGGCGACCTGACCCGCAACGTCTACGTCCGCCCCTACGCGGGCTTCAGCAAGCTCGACATCGTCGGCGTCGTCGTCCAGGCCCCGCGCAGCGACCCGCGGGACATGGTCCTGCCGCCGAAGCCCGCGAAGCCCAGGCCGACGCCCACCGTCACCGTGACCGTCACCCCCGGCGCCGACGGCAGCGTGGAGGGGCAGGCCGACGGGCAGCAGCCCCAGGGGCAGACCGACCCCCAGCTCCAGGGCCGCGGCGACGAGCAGACCCCGACCCCCGGCCGGACCCCGGGGGCGGGACAGCTTCCGGACACCGGGGCGGACCCACCGGGTGACACGCTTCCCGGCGGCCAGGACGACGAGTAACAGGAGCTGATCCGTACATGCGTTTCAACCGGGTGCTGCTCTCCACGACCCTCGTCGTGGTCGCCCTCGTCGTCCAGGTCACCGTCCTCGCCCGTCTCCAGCTGCCCGGCGCGGTCCCGGACCTGCTGCTGCTGACCGTCCTCGGACTGGCCATGGTCTACGGCCATGTGGCGGGCGCCTTCATCGGTTTCGGCGCCGGACTCCTCGCCGACATCGCCCCGCCCGCGGATCACGCGGCCGGCCGCTACGCCCTCGTGCTCTGCGTCATCGGCTATCTGGCCGGGCTGGTCCGTCCCGAGGGCGGCCAGCAGATCCGCTCGGCCACCGCCCCCATGCTGGTGGTCGTCGCCGCCGCGATCGGCTCCACCCTGCTGTACGCGGGCGTCGGCGCGCTGGTCGGCGACACCGCCGCCCGCCATGTGGGCCTGGGGAGCCTGCTGTTCACGGCCGCCGTCTACGACCTGCTGCTCGCGCCCTTCACCGTGCCGCTGATCATGTGGCTGGCCAGACGGAGCGACAACGACCCGCTCGCCGAGAACCAGAGCGGCGGCGGCGACGTCGCCTCCGGCTGGCTCTCGGCCGGGACGGGTCTGCGGATCGGCGAGCAGCGCAGCGGGCTGCGGATCAAGGCGGCGCGGAACCGGGCCTCCCGGGCCGGCCGCATCAAGGGCGTCAAGCGACTGTGACCGAGGGGGCAGCAGCGTGAGCAACATCCCGGAGACCGGGCGGACCCCCAGGGTCCAGATCCGGCTCGTCATCATCCAGGTCCTGGTCTTCTCCCTCCTGCTCACCCTCGGCGGCCGGCTCTGGTACCTCCAGATCCGCAACGGCGACGAGTACGCGAACGAGGCCAGCGGCAACCATGTCCAGCGGGTGGTCTCGCCCGCCGTGCGCGGCTCGATCCTCGACGCCCGCGGGGTGCCGCTCGCCGACAACGAGACCCGGCTGGTGGTCTCCGCGTCCCGTACCGACCTGATGAAGATGAAGGACGACGGCAAGGCCGTCCTCACCCGGCTCGCCGGGGTCCTCGGCATGAAGCCGAAGGAGGTGATGGACAAGGTCCGGCTCTGCGACGCGAAGACCCCGCAGCCCTGCTGGAACGGCTCCCCCTACCAGCCGATCCCGGTCACCGACGAGGCCACCACCCAGCAGGCCCTCCAGATCCGGGAGCGCACCGAGGACTTCCCCGGCATCACCGCCGAGCCCACCGCGGTCCGCCGCTACACCGCCCCCGCCGACGCCCGGACCTCCCAGGTCCTCGGCTACCTCTCGCCCGTCACCGACGAGGAGATCCAGAAGGCCAAGGACTCCGAGTCGCCCTATCTGCGCTCCGACCAGGTCGGCCGCTCCGGCCTGGAGCGCACCTACGACAAGGAACTGCGCGGCCAGGCGGGCGTCACCTCCTACGAGGTCGACAAGCTCGGCCGGGTCATGGGCCAGGCCGAGTCGGACCCGGGCGTCCCCGGCTCCAACCTGGTCACCAGCATCGACGCCCGGGTCCAGGCGGTGGCCGAGGCCGAGCTGCACCAGGCGATGAAGACCGCCCGCAAGGAGGTCGACAAGATCACCGGCCGGCCGTACGAGGCCGACTCCGGGGCCGTCGTCGTGATGGAGTCGAAGACCGGCCGGATCGTGGCCATGGCCTCCCAGCCCGACTACGACCCCAACGCCTGGGTCGGCGGCATCTCCGCCAAGGACTACGCGAAGATGACCGGCAAGGACTCCAACTACCCGCTGCTGAACCGTGCCATCCAGGGCCAGGCGGCCCCCGGCTCCGTGTTCAAGGTGGTCTCCGCGAGCGCCGCCGTCCGGGCCGGCTACGACTTCAACGACCGCTACAACTGCAGCAGCTCGTACCAGCTCGGCAGCCGCAGCTTCGCCAACTTCGAGTCCCAGGGGCACGGCCCCATCACCCTCGGGGAAGCCCTCAAGTTCTCCTGCAACACCGTCTTCTACGCCCTCGGCCACAAGGAGTGGCAGCGTGACGGCGGCATCAAGCCGAAGAAGAAGACCAACGACTGGTTCTACCGGACCGCCCGCGACTTCGGCTTCGGCTCCGAGACCGGCGTCGACCTCCCCAACGAGGTCACCGGCCGCATCCCGGACCGCGCCTGGAAGCAGAACTTCTGGGAGGCCAACAAGGACGCCTGGTGCAAGGACGGCAAGAAGGGCGGCTCCTACGTCGAGCAGATCGCCTACGAGAACTGCCTCGAAGGCAACCAGCTCAAGGCCGGTGACAGCATCAACTTCTCCATCGGACAGGGCGACATCCTCGTCACGCCCATCCAGCTGGCGACCGCCTACGCGGCCATCAGCAACGGCGGCACCCTCTGGAACCCCACCATCGGCAAGGCCGTCATCAGCCCCGACGGCAAGCGGATCGACGAGATCGAGCCCTCCTCGCACGGGAAGCTGCCGATAGGAGCGGAGACCATCGCCGACCTCGACAAGGGCCTGCGCTCGGTCGTCGGCCCGGGCGGCACCGCCGCCTGGCGGTTCGGCGGCTGGCCCCAGGACAAGATCCCGATGCGCGCCAAGACCGGTACCGCGCAGGTCTACGGCAAGCAGACCACCTCCTGGTTCGCCACCTACACCGACGACTACACGGTCGTCATGACGATCTCCCAGGGCGGCACCGGCTCCGGGGCCTCCGGCCCGGCCGTCCGCAACATCTACAACGCGATGTACGGGCTGGACGCGGAGGGCAACCAGGACCTGAAGCGCGCCCTGCTGCCCAAGCCGCAGAAGGCCCTGCCGAAGATCTCCCCGGACGGCTCGGTGGTCGCCCCCGAGGTCAGGCCCTACGTGCCGCCGAAGCCGGAGGACCCCGCACTGGAAACGCTCGCGGGACCCCCTCCCGCACGGAGGGACTAGACAGATGACTGGCGCAGGCGGCTTCTCCGTCTCCGGATACGGCCCCGACCGCGGCGGGCTGTGGGCCCGGCTCAGTGCCCGCGACTCTCTCGTGCGGCGGCTCGACTGGCCGCTGATGGTCTCCGCCCTGGCCCTCTCCGTCATCGGCACCCTGCTGGTGTGGTCCGCGACCCGGGGGCGCACCGAGCTGAACGACGGCGACCCCTACAGCTTCCTCGTCAAGCACAGCCTCAACATCGGTATCGGGCTCGTCCTGATGGTCGGCACGGTCTGGCTCGGGCACCGCACCCTGCGCGGCGCGGTCCCGGTCCTCTACGGGCTCTCCGTCGTCCTCGTGCTGCTGGTGCTCACCCCACTGGGCGCGACCATCAACGGCGCGCACGCCTGGCTGGTCATCGGCGGGCTGTCCCTCCAGCCGTCCGAGTTCGTGAAGATCACGATCATCCTCGGCATGGCGATGATGCTCGCCGCCCGGGTCGACGCCGGCGACCAGCTCCACCCCGACCACCGCACCGTCGCCAAGTCCCTGGCCTTCGCGATCCTGCCGATGGGCATCGTCATGCTGATGCCCGACCTGGGCTCGGTCATGGTGATGGCGGTCATCGTGCTGGGGGTGCTGCTCGCCTCGGGCGCCTCCAACCGCTGGATCCTCGGACTGATCGGCGCGGGCGTCGGCGGGGCGGTCCTGGTGGCCGCGCTCGGGCTGCTCGACGAGTACCAGATCAACCGCTTCGCGGCCTTCGCCAACCCCGAGCTGGACCCGGCGGGCGTCGGCTACAACACCAACCAGGCGCGCATCGCGATCGGGTCCGGCGGGCTGTACGGCGCGGGGCTCTTCAACGGCCACCAGACCTCCGGCCAGTTCGTGCCCGAACAGCAGACCGACTTCATCTTCACCGTCGCCGGTGAGGAACTCGGCTTCGTCGGCGCCGGGCTGATCCTCGTCCTCCTCGGCGTCGTGATGTGGCGCGCCTGCCGGATCGCCCGGGAGACCACCGAGCTGTACGGCACCATCGTGGCCGCCGGGATCATCGCCTGGTTCGCGTTCCAGTCCTTCGAGAACATCGGCATGGCGATGGGCATCATGCCGGTCGCCGGGCTGCCGCTGCCGTTCGTCTCCTACGGCGGCACCTCCATGTTCGCGGTCTGGATCGCGGTCGGGCTGCTCCAGTCGATCCGGGTGCAGAAACCCATAAGCGCCTGAACGGCCGCGGGGGTGGCGCGCGCACTGCCGCGCCGCCCCCGCGGCGACTAGATTCGGTGCATGGCGGACACCAAGCGCGAGATCGAGCGGAAGTACGAAGCCACCCCCGACACCCGGCTCCCGGACCTGACCCGCATCCCCGGCGTCGCCGAGGCCGAGGAGCACGGCGTCACCGAACTGGACGCCGTCTACTACGACACCGAGGACCTGCGGCTCGCCGCGTCCGGGATCACACTGCGCCGCAGGACGGGCGGCACGGACGCCGGCTGGCACCTGAAGCTCCCCGTCGCCCCCGGCGTGCGCGACGAGATCACCGCCGACCTCTGCGACGAGGTGCCCGGCGAACTCACCACCCTGGTCCGGGCCCGCACCCGCGGCGCGCCCCTGGTGCCGGTCGTCCGCCTGCTCTCCTCCCGTGCGGTCCGCCTGCTGCGGGACGCGGACGGCACGGCCCTCGCGGAGCTGAGCCGGGACGCGGTGGTCGCCGAACGGCTGCACGGCGAGGGGCGCACCGCCCAGTGGGACGAGATCGAGATCGAACTCGCGGACGGCGCCGACCCCGCCTTCCTCGACGGCGCGGACAAGAAGCTCCGCAAGGCCGGACTGCGCGCCGCCGCCTCCCCGTCCAAGCTCGCCCGCGCCCTCGACGAGACGGGCGGCGGTCCGGCCGTCCGCCCCGAACCGGGCGAGCCCCGCACGGCGGGCGACCACATCACCGCCTACCTCCGCGAGGAGACCGAGGCGCTGCTCGCCCACGAGCCCGGGGTCCGCCGGGATCTGCCCGACGCCGTCCACCAGATGCGGGTCGCCACCCGGCGGCTGCGCAGCGCCCTGCGCACCTACCGGAAGATCCTGGACCGGGAGGCCACCCAGCCGCTGATCGACGAACTCAAGTGGCTCGCCGGCGAACTGGGCGCCGCCCGGGACCAGGAGGTCCTCGCCGAACGCCTGCGGGACCGGGTCGCCGAACTGCCCGCCACCCTGGTCCTCGGCCCGGTCGAGGCCCGGCTCACCGCCTGGGCCGTCTCCGGGGACGCCGACACCCGGGCGGTGGCGCTCGCCGCCCTGGACAGCGACCGCTGCCTGCGGCTGCTGGACGCCCTCGACGCGCTGCTCGCCGACCCGCCCCTGCTCAAGGCCGCCGGCAAGGCGCCGGACGCGGCGATCCCGGACGCGGTGCTGCGCGAGTACCGGCGGGTGTCCGGCCGGGTCGAGCACGCCCTCGCCCTGGCGCCGGGCCCGGAGCGCGACACCGCCCTGCACGAAGCCCGCAAGGCCGCCAAGCGCGCCCGGTACGCGGCGGAGGCGGCCACCCCCGCCCTCGGCCGGCCCGCGCGCCGGTTCGGCAAGCGGATGAAGACGGTGCAGAAGGTCCTCGGCGACCACCAGGACAGCGTGGTCGCCCGGGACGCCGCCCGGGACCTCGCGGTCGCGGCGCACCTGGCGGGGGAGTCCGCGTTCACCTGGGGACTCCTCTACGGGCACGAGCAGGCGACGGCCGCCGAGCGGGAGGCCGAACTGCCGGGCGTATGGGCGAAGGCGGCGGACCCGGACCTGCGGGCTGCCCTGCGCTCCTGACCCGCGCCCGGCCCGTACGCCTTCCGGTGGTTCGCCGGAAGGCGTACGGGGGGCTGCTCCACTCGCGTTACGCTTGAGAGTCGCCCCCGCCAGCTCCACGAAGGTTCCAGATGTCTGCCGAGTCGGTCTTCTCGAAGCTCGAAGCTCTGCTCCCGCATGTGCAGAAGCCCATTCAGTACGTCGGCGGTGAACTGAACTCCACCGTCAAGCCGTGGGAGTCCTGCGACGTCCGCTGGGCGCTCATGTACCCCGACGCGTACGAGGTCGGGCTGCCCAACCAGGGCGTCATGATCCTCTACGAGGTCCTCAACGAGCAGGAGGGCGTCCTCGCCGAGCGCACCTACAGCGTGTGGCCGGACCTGGAGGAGCTGATGCGCGAGCACCGGGTCCCCCAGTTCACCGTGGACTCGCACCGCCCGGTCGGCGCCTTCGACGTGCTCGGGATGAGCTTCTCCACCGAGCTGGGCTACACCAACATGCTCACCGCGCTCGACCTCGCGGGCATCCCGCTGGAGTCGGGGGACCGCACCGTCGACCACCCGATCGTGCTCGCCGGCGGCCACGCGGCCTTCAATCCCGAGCCGATCGCGGAGTTCATCGACGCGGCGATCATCGGCGACGGCGAGCAGGCCGTCCTCGACATGACCCGGATCATCCGCGAGTGGAAGGCCGAGGGCCGGCCCGGCGGCCGCGAGGAGGTGCTGCTGCGCCTCGCGAAGACGGGCAGTGTCTACATCCCCGCCTTCTACGACGTGGAGTACCTGCCCGACGGCCGCATCGGCCGTGTGGTGCCCAACCGCTCCGGTGTGCCGTGGCGCGTCTCCAAGCACACCGTGATGGACCTGGACGAGTGGCCGTACCCCAAGCAGCCGCTGGTCCCGCTCGCCGAGACGGTCCACGAGCGGATGTCCGTCGAGATCTTCCGCGGCTGCACCCGCGGCTGCCGCTTCTGCCAGGCCGGCATGATCACGCGCCCCGTGCGGGAGCGAAGCATCACCGGCATCGGCGAGATGGTGGACAAGGGGCTCAAGGCGACGGGCTTCGAGGAAGTCGGCCTGCTGTCGCTGTCGTCCGCGGACCACTCCGAGATCGGTGACATCGCGAAGGGCCTCGCGGACCGGTACACCGAGGACAAGGTGGGCCTCTCCCTGCCCTCGACCCGGGTCGACGCCTTCAACGTGGACCTGGCCAACGAGCTGACCCGCAACGGCCGCCGCTCGGGTCTGACCTTCGCCCCCGAGGGCGGCTCGGAGCGGATGCGGAAGGTCATCAACAAGATGGTCTCCGAGGAGGACCTGATCCGGACCGTCGCCACCGCGTACGGCAACGGCTGGCGCCAGGTGAAGCTGTACTTCATGTGCGGCCTGCCGACCGAGACCGACGAGGACGTCCTCCAGATCGCCGACATGGCGATGAACGTCATCCAGAAGGGCCGCGAGGTCTCCGGCTCCAACGACATCCGCTGCACCGTCTCCATCGGCGGCTTCGTGCCCAAGCCGCACACCCCGTTCCAGTGGGCGCCGCAGCTGTCGGCCGAGGAGACCGACGCGCGGCTGGCGAAGCTGCGCGACAAGATCCGCGGCGACAAGAAGTACGGGCGTTCCATCGGTTTCCGCTACCACGACGGCAAGCCCGGCATCGTCGAGGGCCTGCTCTCCCGCGGCGACCGCCGTATCGGCGCGGTCATCCGTGCGGTGTACGAGGACGGCGGCCGCTTCGACGGCTGGCGCGAGCACTTCAGCTACGACCGCTGGATGGCCTGCGCGGACAAGGTCCTCCCCGGCTTCGGTGTCGACCTCGCCTGGTACACCACCCGCGAGCGCACCTACGAGGAGGTCCTGCCCTGGGACCACCTGGACTCCGGTCTGGACAAGGACTGGCTCTGGGAGGACTGGCAGGACGCCCTCGACGAGGTCGAGGTCGAGGACTGCCGCTGGACACCGTGCTTCGACTGCGGGGTCTGCCCCCAGATGGACACCAGCATCCAGATCGGCCCGACCGGCAAGAAGCTGCTGCCGCTGACCGTGGTCAAGTAGCCGTGCGTGCCCGGGCGGCCCGCGTCGCCGTCCGAGCGGACGCGCGCGCGTAACCTGGAAGACGCGCAACAACAACCACAGACCGTTCCCGGCGCGGCGGCCGGACCCGAGGTCTCGCCCGGCTTCCCGGCGGGGCGGGGGCCGGGCCGCCCCGCGAAGGAACACCGCACGCCGTGGGCGGTGCGCCACCCGCGCCCGCTCCGCACCGAGGAGAAGAACCCCTGGGCAAGCGACAGCCCGAAGGACCGCCGCCCGCACCCGCGGTACAGCGCATCCGACTGCGCTACACCAAGCGCGGCCGCCTCCGGTTCACCAGCCACCGCGACTTCCAGCGCGCCTTCGAGCGGGCCCTGAGGCGCGCCGAGGTGCCCATGGCGTACTCGGCGGGCTTCACCCCGCACCCCAAGGTGTCGTACGCCAATGCCGCACCCACCGGTACGGGCAGCGAGGCCGAGTACCTGGAGATCGCCCTCACCGAGGCGCGCGACCCGGACAAGCTGCGCGCGCTGCTGGACGAGTCGCTGCCCGCCGGACTCGACATCACCGACGCCGTGGAGGCCCGCACCCCGGGCCTGGCCGACCGGCTGACCGCCTCCGTGTGGGAGCTGCGGCTGGACGGCGTCACCCCCGAGGACGCCGAGAGCGCCGTCGCCGCCTTCCTCGCCGCCGAGACCGTCGAGGTCAGCCGGAAGACGAAGAACGGCGTACGGAGCTTCGACGCCCGGGGAGCCGTCGCGGATCTTCAGGCGGCTCGTCCACAGGCTGATAGGCCGGTGGACGGGCCCTGTGCGATACTGCGGCTGGTTGTTCGGCACGTAGCACCTGCCGTGCGACCCGACGACGTCCTGTCCGGTCTCCGAGCTGTGGCCGACCTGGCGCCGCCGGTCCCCGCAGCGGTGACCAGGCTGGCGCAGGGGCTCTTCGACGAGGAGTCCGGCACGGTGACCGACCCGCTCGCGCCCGACCGCGAGGCAGCCCCGGCCGCTCCATCCACGGCCGCCGGGACCACCTCTGCGACGGCGCCGGAAGGTCCCGCCGCGTAGGGACGGTCGTCGTAGCGCGGCTCTCGTACCCGGGAGCCACCTGGGTCGGGCCGCGCAAGGGACACAGAAGACTTTCGCCAGGCCGTGCGTACATCGCGTACGGAACCGGCGAGCCAGACATCAGCTCCCGTGCGGCGCCCGCGCCCCGGACGGCGGCATCGCGCTCATCACGCGGCCGCACCGGACCGGATCAGGCGCGGCGCCCGGGAGCGCGACGGGAGAAACGCCCGCATGCTCGAACAGCCGAACGAGTCCGGCACCGCCGGATCGCAGAACGAAGATCACAACAGCCCCAGCGACACGCTGCCGCCGCGCCGCAGGCGCCGGGCGGCCTCGCGTCCCGCGGGCCCGCCGGCCGGGGGCGAGACCGCGGCTCCCGCGGCGGCGACCGCGACGGAGGCGGCCGAGACCGCCGAGCGCGTCGCCGCGGCGGAGGCCACGGCGGACCGCTCCGGTACCGCCGAGGTCGTCGAGGCGTCCGCGCCCCCTGCACGCCGCCGGGCCACCCGTAGGGCGACGGCTCCGGCCGGCGCGCCCGAGGGGGAGGCGGTCGTGGAGACCCCCGTCGCTCCGGCGGAGGCCGAGGCCGTGACCACGGAGGAGGCCCCGGCGCCGCGTACCCGCCGCCGGGCCACCCGTAAGGCGACCGCGCCCGCCGGCGCGCCCGAGGCCGCTGCCCCAGTGGAGGCCGCGGAGGCGGCTGCTCCCGCGCAGGCCGCAGCCGAGACCGAGGCCGCCGAGGAGCCCGCGCCGCGTACACGTCGCCGGGCGACCCGCAAGGCGACGGCTCCGGCCGGCGCGCCGCAGGTCGAGGAGGTCCCCGGGGCGGAGACAGCCGAGGAGGCGCCCGCTGAGGAGGCGCCCGCGCCGCGTACGCGTCGCCGGGCGACCCGTAAGGCGACGGCTCCGGCCGGCGCGCCCGAGGCCGCTGCCCCGGTGGAGGCCGCGGAGGCGGCTGCTCCCGCGCAGGCCGCAGCCGAGGCCGAGGCCGCCGAGGAGCCCGCGCCGCGTACACGTCGCCGGGCGACCCGTCGGGCGACCGCGCCCGCCGGCGCGCCCGAGGTGGCCGCCGAGGAGACCGCCGAGGAGGCGCCCGCTGAGGAGGAGCCCGCGCCGCGTACACGTCGCCGGGCCACCCGCAAGGCGACCGCCCCCGCCGTCGCCGAGGTCAACGTGACGGACGAGGACGTGGACGAGGAGGCCGTCGAGGCGGGCGAGAGCCTGCCCGAGGACGCCGTCGAGCAGATCGCCGCCGAGGAGGCGGAGGTCGCCGCCGCGGAGAAGGCCGCCACCCGGGGCCGCACCCGCCGGCGCGCCGCCTCGCCCGAGTTCACCGCGCCGCCCGCCGAGGAGGCGCCCGCCCGTGGCCGCCGCGCCTCCCGGGCCCCCGTGCCCACCTTCCAGGCCCCGGTCTTCGCCGAGCCCATGTTCCAGACGCCGGAGACGGCCGCCGCGGCTGCCGCCGCCGCGGTCGAGCCCGACGACGCCGAGGACACCGAGGCCGTCGAGGCCCCGGTGCAGGAGCAGTCCGGCCGCCGTCGCCGCCGTCGCCGTGGTGAGGCCGCCGAGCCCGCCGAGGCCCCGGCCGCCGCCGCCCCCGCCTCCGACGAGAGCGCCGGGACCGACGAGGACACCGAGCCGGAGCAGACCGACGCCGAGGCCGGCGAGGACTCCGACGAGCACGAGGACCGCCCGTCGCGCCGCCGCCGCCGGGGTGGCCGCCGCCGTCGCCGGGGCGAGGCCGCCGAGAGCGACGAGTCCGCCGACGAGCAGGGCACCGGTGGCGCCGAGGCGTCCGAGGACGCTGACGACGAGGACGAGGACGAGTCGGAGGGCGGCACCCCGTCCTCCGCCGGGACCTCCAGCAGCCGGCGCCGCCGTCGCCGTCGCCGCCGCAGCGGGGACGGCCCCGCGGACGGCGAGTCCGGCACCGGTGCCGACGACCCGGAGCGCACCGTCGTCAAGGTCCGCGAGCCGCGCAAGAAGGAGGAGCCCTCCGACGAGGTCCAGTCCATCAAGGGCTCGACCCGTCTTGAGGCGAAGAAGCAGCGCCGCCGCGAGGGCCGCGAGCAGGGCCGCCGCCGGGTGCCGATCATCACCGAGGCGGAGTTCCTGGCGCGCCGTGAGGCCGTCGAGCGCGTCATGGTGGTCCGCCAGAGCGGCGAGCGCACCCAGATCGGCGTCCTCGAGGACGACGTGCTCGTGGAGCACTACGTCAACAAGGAGCAGGCCACCAGCTACGTCGGCAACGTCTACCTGGGCAAGGTGCAGAACGTCCTGCCGTCCATGGAGGCCGCCTTCGTCGACATCGGCAAGGGCCGCAACGCCGTCCTGTACGCCGGTGAGGTCAACTTCGAGGCGCTCGGCATGGCCAACGGGCCGCGCCGGATCGAGGCCGCCCTCAAGTCCGGCCAGTCCGTCCTCGTCCAGGTGACCAAGGACCCGATCGGCCACAAGGGCGCCCGTCTCACCAGCCAGGTCTCGCTGCCCGGCCGGTACCTGGTCTATGTGCCCGAGGGCTCGATGACGGGCATCAGCCGCAAGCTGCCGGACACCGAGCGCGCCCGGCTGAAGAGCATCCTCAAGAAGGTCGTCCCCGAGGACGCGGGCGTCATCGTGCGCACCGCGGCCGAGGGCGCGAGCGAGGACGAGCTGCGCCGTGACGTCGAGCGTCTGCAGGCGCAGTGGGAGGACATCAAGAAGAAGGCGAAGAGCGGCAACGCCCCGACCCTTCTCTACGGGGAGCCGGACATGACCGTCCGGGTCGTCCGCGACATCTTCAACGAGGACTTCACCAAGGTCGTGGTCAGCGGCGACGAGGCGTGGGAGACGATCCACGGCTATGTCTCGCACGTGGCGCCCGACCTGGTCGACCGCCTCCAGCGGTGGACCAGCGAGGTGGACGTCTTCGCGGTCCACCGGATCGACGAGCAGCTGATGAAGGCGCTGGACCGCAAGGTCTGGCTGCCGAGCGGCGGTTCGCTGGTGATCGACAAGACCGAGGCGATGGTCGTGGTCGACGTCAACACCGGCAAGTTCACCGGCCAGGGCGGCAACCTGGAGGAGACCGTCACCAGGAACAACCTGGAGGCGGCCGAGGAGATCGTGCGCCAGCTCCGGCTGCGCGACCTGGGCGGCATCGTCGTCGTCGACTTCATCGACATGGTCCTGGAGTCCAACCGGGACCTGGTGATGCGCAGGCTGCTGGAGTGCCTGGGCCGGGACCGGACCAAGCACCAGGTCGCCGAGGTGACCTCGCTGGGTCTGGTGCAGATGACCCGCAAGCGGGTCGGCCAGGGGCTGCTGGAGTCCTTCTCCGAGACCTGCGTCCACTGCAACGGCCGCGGTGTCATCGTCCACATGGAGCAGCCCTCGGGCACCGGGGGCGGAGGCGGCGGCAAGCGCTCCAAGAAGCGCGGCCGCGGCGGTTCCGGTGAGCACACCCACGAGCAGCACACCCATGAGCACGAGGCCCCCGCCCAGGCCGCCCCGGCCGAGGAGCGGGCGGAGACCGAGGCGGAGGTGGCGGCCGAGGCCGCGGCCCCGGCGGCCCTGCCGGAGCCGGAGTTCACCCCGGACGAGGAGCTGTACAGCAGCGCGGCCGAGGCGGAGGCGGCGGCCACGCGCGGCCGGGGCCGCCGGCGGGCGTCCCGCAGGGCGGGCGCGCCCGCGGGCGCGCCGAGGGCGGCGGAGTCCGCGGCGGCCGCCGAGGCCGTCGTGACCGCGCAGCCCGCGCCCGTGGAGCCCGAGGTCGCCGAGCCCGCGCCCGTCGCTGCCCCGGCCGAGCCGGCGCCCGCGGAGGAGCAGGCCCCCAAGGGCCGTACCCGCCGCCGGGCGACCCGCGCGGCCTCGGCCCCGGCCGGACCCCCGGCGGCCGCCGAGCCGACCGTCGTGGAGACGACGGTCGTCGAGTCCGCGCCCGCCGAGGCGCCGGCCGCCCCCGCGGCGCCCGAGCCGGAGCCGGTCGCCGAGGAGACCCCGGTCGCGCCGCCGCGCGCCCGCCGCCGGGTGACCCGCAAGGTCACCGCCCCGGCGGGATCGCCCTCGGGCGCGGAGGAGGCCGCGGTCGTCGTGGTCGCCGCCGCGCAGCCGTCCACCGAGGCGCAGCCGGAGACGGCCGGGGCGGACGAGGGCGACGGGGCGCCCGCGGCCAAGAAGGCGGTCCGCAAGACCGCGAAGAAGGCCGCAGCCAAGAAGACGACGGCCAAGAAGACCGCCGCGAAGAAGACGACGGCCAAGAAGACGACCGCGAAGAAGACGGCCAAGAAGACCTCGGCCGCCGAGCAGTCGCCGGCACCGGAGGTCACGGCGAGCACCTCCGACGCGTAGCACCGTCACGCGTGTGCGGCCCGCCCCCGGTCACCGGGCGTGGGCCGCACACGCGTGTGGCCGGCGTGCCAGGGGGCCGCACGCGCGTGTGGCCGCCGTGCCGGAGGACCGCACGCGTCCGCCCGCCGGCCGGGGTCGCGGGGTCGTGAGGACCCCGGTTTGACCCCCTGAGCAGCGGCCCGTAACCTTGACCCTCGGCGTGTTTCCCTATGCGCGCCCACTCCTGAGCAACTCCCTCCCGGGTTCCCGGGAGAGGCCGCTCGTCCGTTTCCGGATCATCCCGGGCTCCGGCCCGTGTGAGCGGCTGGCATCAGGGGTTCCGTATCGAGCGAGAGAGAGATCCGCGTGTACGCCATCGTGCGCAGCGGTGGTCGCCAGCACAAGGTTGCTGTCGGCGACATCGTCGAAGTTGACAAGATTTCCACCGCCAAGGTCGGCGACACGGTCGAGCTCTCGACCCTGCTCGTTGTCGACGGGGACGCCGTCACCAGCGACCCGTGGGTGCTGGACGGCATCAAGGTCACGGCCGAGGTCGTCGACCACCACAAGGGCGCGAAGATCGACATCCTTCGCTACAAGAACAAGACCGGCTACCGCCGCCGCCAGGGTCACCGTCAGCAGTACACGGCGATCAAGGTCACCGGCATCCCCACGGCTGCGAAGTAAGGGACTGAGGAGACATGGCACACAAGAAGGGCGCATCGTCCACCCGGAACGGTCGCGACTCCAACGCTCAGCGGCTCGGCGTGAAGCGCTTCGGCGGTCAGGTCGTCAACGCCGGTGAGATCCTGGTCCGCCAGCGTGGCACCCACTTCCACCCCGGCGCGGGCGTCGGCCGTGGCGGCGACGACACGCTGTTCGCACTGCAGCCGGGCGCCGTGGAGTTCGGCACCCACCGCGGCCGCAAGGTCGTGAACGTCGTTCCGGTCGCCTGACCGGTTCTTCTCGAGGGGCGGACCTCACTTCCCGGACGGGAAGCGGGTCCGCCCTTCGCGTGTTGAGAGACAGACAGTTCCCCCTGTCGTCCCGTATTCGGCAGTCCCGTCGTCAGCCCCGTAGTCGTTCCGCACCACCCCACCCTTCACTGGAGGCACCCCCATGACCACCTTCGTGGACCGCGTCGAGCTGCATGTCGCCGCGGGTAACGGAGGCCACGGCTGTGCCTCCGTGCACCGGGAGAAGTTCAAGCCGCTCGGCGGACCGGACGGCGGCAACGGCGGGCGGGGCGGCGATGTGATCCTCGTCGTCGACCAGTCCGTGACCACGCTGCTGGACTACCACCACAGCCCGCACCGCAAGGCCACCAACGGCCGGCCCGGCGAGGGCGGCAACCGTTCCGGCAAGGACGGCCAGGACCTGGTCCTGCCGGTGCCGGACGGCACCGTGGTCCTCGACGGCAAGGGCAACGTCCTCGCCGACCTGGTCGGCCACGGCACCACCTACATCGCCGCCGAGGGCGGCCGTGGCGGGCTCGGCAACGCGGCCCTCGCCTCCGCCCGCCGCAAGGCCCCCGGCTTCGCCCTGCTCGGCGAGCCCGGCCGCTCCGGCGACATCGTGCTGGAGCTGAAGACCGTCGCCGACGTCGCGCTGGTCGGCTACCCGAGCGCCGGGAAGTCCTCCCTGATCTCGGTCCTCAGCGCCGCCAAGCCGAAGATCGCGGACTACCCGTTCACCACCCTGGTGCCCAACCTCGGTGTGGTGACCGCCGGCTCCACCGTCTACACGATCGCCGACGTCCCCGGCCTGATCCCCGGCGCAAGCCAGGGCCGCGGGCTGGGCCTGGAGTTCCTGCGCCACGTGGAGCGCTGCTCGGTGCTGGTGCACGTCCTGGACACCGCGACGCCGGAGTCCGAGCGGGACCCGGTCTCCGACCTCGACGTCATCGAGGAGGAGCTGCGGCAGTACGGCGGTCTGGAGGACCGGCCGCGGATCGTGGTCCTCAACAAGATCGACGTCCCCGACGGCCAGGACCTCGCCGATCTGATCCGCCCGGACCTGGAGGCCCGCGGCCACCGCGTCTTCGAGGTCTCCGCGGTCGCCCACAAGGGGCTGAAGGAACTGTCCTTCGCCCTCGCCGAGATCGTGGCCGAGGCCCGTGCCGCGAAGCCGGTCGAGGAGGCGACCCGGATCGTCATCCGTCCCAAGGCGGTGGACGACGCCGGGTTCACCGTCACCCCGGAGGAGGACGGCCTGTACCGCGTTCGGGGGGAGAAGCCGGAGCGCTGGGTGCGTCAGACGGACTTCAACAACGACGAGGCCGTCGGGTACCTCGCGGACCGGCTGGCCCGGCTCGGCGTCGAGGAGGAGCTGATGAAGGCGGGCGCCCGGGCCGGGGACGGCGTCGCCATCGGGCCCGAGGACGACGCCGTGGTCTTCGACTGGGAGCCGACGGTGATGGCGGGCGCCGAGATGCTCGGCCGCCGTGGCGAGGACCACCGCTTCGAGGCCCCGCGACCTGCGGCGCAGCGCCGCCGCGACCGTGAGGCGGAGCGCGACGACGCCCAGCGCGAGTTCGACGGCTTCGAGCCCTTCTGACCGCCGCCCGGCAGCCCGCCGGGCCTGTCCGACGCGCAGCCCGGGGCCCTCGGCCCCGGCCCGCCGTACCCGCCACGGCACCCCCTCCGCACCGGGGGACCGGCCGGATCCGGCCTCCGCGAAGGGGGCGGATCCGGCCGTTTTCCGTACCGGTGGGCAACCGTGGGCCCGGTGCGCCCGTCTCAACCGGATGAAGGCGGGAAGTTCACCTGGTATGCATGCAATCGAGGCCGATCCCTCATGGTCGGCCATATCGTGCCCTGGCGTGCCGACGTCCCGCCTCGTCACGAGTACCAGTGCCGGCGGGTGACGGGTCGCCCGTCCGGTTCCTGGAGCAGCATCGAGCCGGGAGCACCGATGAAGATCTCCTTCCTCATCCACACCGTCTACGGGATCGGGGGGACCATCCGTACGACGCTGAACCTCGCGGAGGAGCTGGCCAACCGCCACGAGGTGGAGATCGTGTCGGTCTTCCGGCACCGCGACGACTTCGCGTTCGCGCTGGACCCGCGGCTGACCGTGGTCCCGCTGGTGGACACCCGCCCGGGCAGCGCCGACCGCCAGGAGCCCCGCTTCTCCGAGCCGGCCACGGCCTTCCCCCGGGCGGAGGCCCGCTACAAGGAGTACAGCCGCCTCGTCGACGACCGCGTCCGGGCGCACTACGCGGAGTCCGACGCGGACGTGGTCATCGGCACCCGGCCCGGCCTCGTCGCGTACGTCGCGCAGTTCGCCCCGGCCACCGCGGTGCGCATCGGCCAGGAGCACATGACGCACAACCACCACAAGGCGGCGCTGCGCGAGCAGATGTACGAGCACCTCGACGCCGTCGACGCGTTCGTGACCGTCTCGGAGGGCGACGCGCGGGTCTGGCGGGAGAAGACGCCCCTGCCCACGACCCGGGTCCTGTCGATCCCCAACAGCGTCCCGGAGCCTTCCGTGCCGCCCTCCGACGGCACCGGGAAGACCGTGGTCGCGGCCGGACGGCTGGCGTCGGAGAAGCAGTACGAGGTGCTGATCGAGGCCTTCGCCAAGGTCGTCGCCGTGCACCCGGACTGGTCGCTGCGCATCTACGGCTCCGGGGACCAGCGCGACCGGCTGCGGTCCCGGATCGAGGCGCTGGGCCTCTACAACGAGATCCATCTGATGGGCCCGCACGCGCCGATCGAGCCCGAGTGGGCCAAGGGCACGATCGCGGCCTCCACCTCCCGCCACGAGTCCTTCGGTATGACCCTGGTCGAGGCGATGCGCTGCGGGGTGCCGATGGTGAGCACCGACTGCGACTACGGGCCCCGGGAGATCATCGAGAACGGCGTCGACGGCCTGCTCGTCCCGGTCGGGGACGCCGACGCGGTCGCCGGGGCACTGCTGCGGCTCATCGAGGACGAGGACCTGCGCCGCTCGATGGCCGCCGCCGCGGTCCGCAGCTCCCGCCGCTTCGACCCGGGCGTGGTCACCAAGCAGTACGAGGCCCTCTTCGACGAGCTGGCCGCGGACGCCGCCCAGCGGGCGCACGTCCCCGGGGTGTCCCCGGTCGCGGACTGCGCGGTCGCCGCGGACGGCTCGGTGTCGGTGACCCTGGTCGCCCCGCTGCCCGCCGGGGTGGAGCGCGGCGCCCGCCTGGTGTGCACCCGCACCGGAGCCCGGACCGAGGTGCGGACGTACGAGGTGGACGAGGCGGGTACCGCCCTGATCCCGGCCGGCGAGTCGCTGCCCGAGGGGGTGTGGAACGTCTTCGTGGAGCTGGCCGCTTCGGGGGTCCGGGGCCGGGTCGCGGCCCGGGTGGTCGACCAGCGCGGGGCGCTGCACGCGGCCGGGCGCCGGGCGCCGGGGGACCCGGTGCGCAACCTGGTGCCGTACGAGGACAAGGCGAAGGGCGGCGCGCTGATGCTGCGCGCCTGGAACCGCGAGGTGCACGCGGAGGCCGCGGACGTCCAGGTCGATGGTGCGCGGGTCACTCTTTCGGGCAGCGTTCTCGGCCCGGCGACGGTGTCCGGTGCCCCGGTGCTCGTGCTGCGCAGACGCGGCCGGCCCACCGACGAGATCACCTTCCGCGGCGAGCGGGCGGGGGAGCGGGGGTTCCGCTTCGGCTTCGTGCAGACCGTGCTCGCCGCCTCCCAGACCACCCCCCACGACGTGTGGGACGCCTTCCTGCGGTACGCGCCCGGCGCCGACCCGGTCAGGATCGGCCGGGTCCTGGACGATGTGGTGGCCAAGCAGCGGATCTTCGTCTTCCCCCACTCGGTGACGCCCAAGCGGCGGCAGGGAACTCTCGCCCGCGCCGTGGCCAAGCGCGTGCTGCGGCGGCCGCGGAAGAAGGTGCGCGTCCGCGTCTACTACACGGTCTCCAACGACGTCGCCCTCAATGTGGTGGACCTGTAGGCGGTGTCCGGCCGGGATCCGGCGGACACCTCCCGGGCGTCCGCGCGGGGCGGGCCGCACCGGGCCGTGACGGCAGCGACACGCCCTTGTCCCGCTCATGAGTGGTTCATGCCACTCAGATGTGTGGTGTCGGTCACTCGCGGATTGCCGTGCGGTTTCTCCAACATCCCTGATCACCCGGTGAACAGCAGGTTTCCGCCCCCCGTGAGCAGGGCGTCACCCGCCTTGCGGTGCGGTAACGGAGAGTGCAACCATCGGTTTCGTCCCCCAGCCCTCGCAAGGTAGGTCGTCCGTGTCTGTGCTGCCCATAGCCAAACCCCGAACCACAGCAGTCGTGCTCGCCGGCGGCACCGGCCAGCGCGTGGGCCTGTCGATCCCCAAGCAGCTGCTGAAGATCGCCGGCAAGGCGGTCATCGAGCACACCCTGGCCATCTTCGAGCAGGCGGACTCCATCGACGACGTCATCGTGCTGATGGCGCCGGGCTATGTGCCGGACGTCGAGAAGATCGTCGCCAAGGCGGGGCTGACCAAGGTCGTCAAGATCATCGAGGGCGGCTCCACCCGCAACGAGACCACCGAGCGTGCCATCGCCGCCCTCGGCGAGGGCCTGGCCGAGGGCGAGGACCGCAACGTCCTCTTCCACGACGCCGTGCGCCCGCTGCTCTCCGCGCGCGTGATCCGCGACTGCGTGGACGCCCTGGAGCGCTACCAGGCGGTGGACGTCGCCATCCCGTCCGCGGACACCATCATCGTGACCCGCACCCACGGCGAGGACGGCGAGTTCATCACCGACGTCCCGGACCGCTCGCGGCTGCGCCGCGGCCAGACCCCGCAGGCGTTCAAGCTCTCCACGATCCGGCGGGCCTACGAGATCGCGGCCGGCGACCCGAACTTCCAGGCGACCGACGACTGCTCGGTGGTCCTGAAGTACCTGCCGGACGTGCCGATCTACGTCGTCGCGGGCGACGAGTACAACATGAAGGTCACGCAGCCGGTCGACGTCTTCATCGCCGACAAGCTCTTCCAGCTCGCCTCCACCGCGGCTCCCGGCCCGGGCGACGAGGCGGCCTACCGCGAGCTGCTCGCCGACAAGACCCTGGTCGTCTTCGGCGGCTCCTACGGCATCGGCGCGGACATCGCGCAGCTCGCCGAGTCCTACGGCGCCAGGGTCTACGCGCTGGGCCGGTCCACCACCGGCACCCACGTGGAGAACCCGGAGCACGTCGACGACGCCCTGTCCAAGGCGTACGCCGAGACGGGCCGCATCGACTACGTGATCAACACCGCGGGCGTGCTGCGGATCGGCAAGCTGGCCGAGACGGACAACACGACGATCCAGGAAGCGCTGAACGTCAACTACCTGGCGCCGGTGCAGATCGCGCGTGCCTCGCACAAGTACCTGGCGGAGACCAAGGGCCAGCTGCTGCTCTACACCTCCAGCAGCTACACCCGCGGCCGCGCCGAGTACAGCCTCTACTCCTCCACCAAGGCCGCCATGGTGAATCTCACCCAGGCCCTGGCGGACGAGTGGGCCGGCGACGGCATCCGCGTCAACTGCGTCAACCCGGAGCGCACCGCCACCCCGATGCGCACCAAGGCGTTCGGCACCGAGCCGGCCGGCTCCCTGCTGTCGTCCGAGGCCGTGGCCCGGACCTCGCTCGACGTACTGCTCTCCGAGCTGACCGGTCATGTGATCGACGTCCGGCAGCAGGACCCGACCCGCGGCGCCTCCGAGGCGTCGGGCTTCGAGCAGGCCCTCGCATCCGTCCTGGACCGTCAGGAAGATGTGTAATACTTCTTGACATTCGAACATTCGGGCCTCTGCAGTCGCTGTTCAGCGCACCGCAGAGGCCCGAGTCTGTGGAGCCGGGTCTTCACGCCTCCTCCGCAGAGCACCTCCGCAAGGCACAAACAGTCGGCACCCCCTGAAGCAGGTTCTTCGTGATTTCGAAAGCCATTCGCATGGCTCGCGTGGGCAGCGGACCCGAGCTGGCCGCGGCCGTCCTCCTGGTGCTCGGGTTCCCGTGCGTCATGCTCGCGGCGATAATCCCCAGCGTCTGGTTCTTCGCGGCGGCCGCCGCGGTGACCTATCTCGCCGACACCTACCTGCACCAGAAGTCCAGCTATCTGGTCAACCGGCTGGCCAAGGTCCGCGCGGGGCTGTCGATCCGCTTCCTGGTGCGCCAGCTGCTCCTGGTGCTGCTGCTGGCCCGCATGGGGTACGCGGAGGAGCCGCTCTTCTATGTGACGGTCGCCTGCCTCCTCGGCTTCTACGGACTCCAGGCGCCGCACGGCGCCATCGTCACCCTGCTGCGCCTGCGGCGCCGGCTGCCCGTGGTCACCCGCAATATCGACCTCTCCCACCTGCGGATTCCCGACGCCCCCCGGCGCGGTCTGATCAACCGCAGCGCCGAGAAGATGCTCCACCTCGACCTCTTCGCCTTCGTCGGGGTGCTGATCGCCCTGCTGACCGAGGTGAACCTCTTCGCCTACGCCGGGCTCGCCCTGACCCTGGTCCTCGCGATCGGGTACCTCGCCGTGCTGCTCCCGAAGCTGCGCCCGGCCGCGCTGCCCGTCCCGCAGCAGAAGGTCCTCGACGGCGTCGACACCTGGCTGCGCGAGTACCGGCCGACCGTGCTGCTGTACTTCTCCGGCTCCAAGGACTCGGCCTACCAGGTCAACATGTGGCTGGACACCATGGCGCAGCTCGGCGGCAGGCCGCTGATCCTGCTGCGCGAGCGCAACATCGTGCCCCAGCTCGGCACCACCTCGGTCCCGGTGCTCTGCGTCCCCGGCGGTGTGCACCTGATGAACCTGGACCTGTCGTCCGTGCGGGTCGCCCTGTACGCGGCGAACGTCGGCAAGAACATCCACCTGCTGCGGGTGCCGACCATGAAGCACGTCTTCATCGGCCACGGCGACAGCGACAAGCTCGCCAGCGTCAACCCGTTCAGCAAGGCGTACGACGAGGTGTGGACCGCCGGCCGGGCGGGCCGGGACCGGTACGCGCTGGCCGACGTCGGCGTGCGCGGCGAGGACATCGTCGAGGTGGGACGCCCGCAGCTCGCCCCCATCAAGACCTGGACCGGCCGCCCGCTGCACCCGGTCCCGACCGTGCTCTACGCCCCCACGTGGGAGGGCTGGGACGACAATCCCGGCAACACCTCCCTGCTGCTGGCCGGCGAGAACATCGTCCGCCGGCTGCTCAACGCCGCCGACCCGGTGCGGGTGATCTACAAGCCGCACCCCTTCACCGGCACCCGCGACCCGCGCGCCAAGGCCGTCCACCTGCGGATCACCGCCATGCTCGAGCAGGCCGCCGCCGAGCGCGCCCGTGAGCCGCGCTGGGTCCGGGAGGCCGCCGCGCACGCCGCGGACCAGGCCGCCGCGCGCGCCGAGCTCCAGCGGATCGAGGCCCGCCTCGCCGAGCTGTCCGGCAGCACCCGCACCGGCCGGGACGAGGCCGAGGAGTCCCGCGACTCGATCGCCGACCCGGTGCGCGAGGCGGAGACCGCGAAGCTCAAGGAGGAGTGGAACGCCGCGTACTGGCGCTCCTTCGGCTGGTGGGAGCACAAGACCGTCACCGGTCCCGAGCCCCGGCTGTACGACTGCTTCAACGAGTCGGACGGCATGGTCTCGGACATCTCCAGCGTGGTCTCGGACTTCATCGCCAGCGGCAAGCCGTACGCGGTGACCGACTCCGCGGCCCTGGGCGAGGCCGAGTTCAAGCGGCAGAACACCGCCGTGCGTGCCGCGGTGATCCTCTCCAACAGCGCGGCGGAGCTGGACGAACTGCTCACCGCCGTGACCGACCGGGCCGCCGACCCGCGTGCCGAGGCCCGCGCCGAACTGAAGGAGTACCTGCTCGGTCCCGACGAGCCGACCTCCATCGAGCAGTTCGAGGCGGCGGTGCAGGCGCTCTCGGCCAAGGCGGAGGCCCGCAACGCCGGGGTGCAGCAGCGCCTCGCGGAGCCGGAGCAGGCACCGGGGCTGGACGACTCGGCCGTCGCCTGACGCCCGGAACGCCTGGCGTCCGGAAGCCCTGACGCTCCGGAACCGCTGACTGCCCGGAACCGCTGACGTCCTGAAGCCCCGGGCCGCAGGACGCGGCACGGCCGGTGGCCCGGCCCCCTCGGCGAGATCCGGGGCGGGCCACCGGCCGTTCGTACGCACGCTGTGGGCGATTCGGGTGGGCTGTGGCCCGTCCGACGGAGCGTCGGAGGCACCCTTTCGGCCACCGGATTGTCTTGTAGGCATATGAAGGACGACGCGGTACCCGACGTGAGCGTGGTCGTCGGCGCCTACGAGGCCATGCCCTATCTGATCCGCTGCCTGGAATCGGTGGAGTCGCAGACCCTGGGCGCCGACCGCATCGAGCTCGTCGCCGTCGACGACGGCGCGACCGACGGCACGGCCGAGTACCTGGACGAGTTCGCCGCCCGGACGAAGGTGCCCACCACCGTCGTCCACCAGCCCAACTCCGGCGGCCCCAGCGGCCCCCGCAACACCGGCCTCGCCCGCGCCCGCGGCCGCTACGTCTTCTTCCTGGACGCGGACGACTACCTCGGCGACGAGGCCCTGGAGCGCATGGTGGCGATGGCCGACCGCGCCGGGACCGATGTCGTCCTCGGCAGGATGGCCGGGCGCGGGCGCGGGGTGCCCCGCTCGATGTTCACCCGGACCCAGGAGCGCGTGGACGTCTTCACCTCGCGGGTCATCTTCTCGCTCAGCGCCCAGAAGCTCTTCCGCCGCGAACTCCTGGTGCGCACCGGCCTCACCTTCGACGAGAGGCTTGCCACCGGGGAGGACTCCCTCTTCACCATGGAGGCGTACCTGCGGGGCGCTGGCGTCTCCGTGGTCGCGGACTACGACTGCTACTACCTGGTGGGGCGGGAGGACGGCAAGCACGCGACCCGGCGGGGCGACCACCGGGACCGCTTCGCCGCGCTGACCGCCCTCACCGATCTGATCGCCCGTCTGGTGCCGCCGGGCCCGCGCCGGGACCAGCTGATGGTGCGTCCGTTCACGGTCGGCCTGCTCCAGCAGTTCGGGCCCGCGCTGCTGGGCCGCCCGGAGGCCGAGCAGCGGGAGAGACTGCGCCTCGCCCGGGCGATGACCGGCCCGCACTGGAACCGCGGCGTCGCCAGGCGCATCAAGGTGGGTGAGCGGCTGGTGCTGGAGTGCGTGGCGCGCGGGCGGCTGGATCTCCTGCGCGACATGCTGGAGTTCACCGCCGCGGGCTCGGTGCCCGAGGTGGTGCGCGGGCGGCTCACCGGCCGTATGCGGCTCGCGTATCCGCACTTCGGCGACCGGGCCTCGGGCCTGCCGCGCTCGGTGTACGAGGTGACCGTCCCGGACTGGTCGGGTGACCGCCGGGTGACACCGGGCGTCCCCGGCCCGTTTCCCGGAAGAGTCTGGCGACGGGCCCGCCGGGAGGCCGGCCGGCTGCGGCGGCGGGTGGCCCGGCGGCCGGTCGGGCGGACCGGGAAGGATAGGTAACATCGGATGTGCTGGAGCGGTAAGGGCTCTGGAAATACTCTCGAAACTTTGGGGCAGGGGCAGTGAAGGCACTCGTACTTTCCGGGGGGGCGGGCACTCGGCTGCGTCCGATCACGCACACGTCCGCCAAGCAGTTGGTGCCCGTTGCCAACAAGCCCGTGCTCTTCTACGGCCTGGAGGCCATCGCCGAGGCCGGGATCACCGAGGTCGGTGTCATCGTCGGTGACACCGCCGACGAGATCCGCGAAGCCGTCGGCGACGGTTCGCAGTTCGGCGTCAAGGTCACCTACATCCCGCAGGACAAGCCGCTCGGCCTCGCCCACGCGGTCATCATCGCCCGTGAGTTCCTGGCCGACGACGACTTCGTGATGTACCTCGGCGACAACTTCATCGTCGGCGGCATCACCGGTCTCGTCGACGAGTTCCGCGCCGAGCGCCCCGACGCGCAGATCCTGCTGACCCAGGTGCCCAACCCCACCTCCTTCGGTGTCGCCGAACTGGACGCCCAGGGACGGGTCGTGGGCCTGGAGGAGAAGCCGAAGGAGCCCAAGAGCGACCTGGCCCTGGTCGGCGTGTACCTGTTCACCTCGGCCATACACGAGGCGGTCCGGTCCATCGAGCCGTCGTGGCGCGGCGAGCTGGAGATCACCCACGCCATCCAGTGGCTGATCGACCGGCAGCGGGACGTCCGCTCGACCACGATCCACGGCTACTGGAAGGACACCGGCAACGTCACCGACATGCTGGAGGTCAACCGGTCCGTCCTGGAGGGCGTCGAGCCGGTCAACGAGGGCACGGTCGACGGGGACAGCGAGATCATCGGGCGCGTCCGGATCGAGCCCGGCGCGCGGATCACGGGCAGCCGGATCGTCGGCCCCGTGATCATCGGCGCGGACTCCGTGATCAGCGACGCGTACGTGGGCCCGTTCACCTCCGTCTCGGAGGGCTGCCGCATCGAGGACAGCGAGATCGAGTACTCGATCGTCCTGCGCGGCGCCTCCGTCACCGGTGTCCGCCGCGTGGAGGCCTCCCTGATCGGGCGGGACGTCGAGGTCACCCCGGCCCCCCGCAACCCGTCCGCCCACCGACTCGTCCTCGGCGACCACAGCAAGGTGCAGATCTCCTCATGACCACCAAGATCCTCGTGACCGGCGGCGCCGGCTTCATCGGCTCGCACTACGTCCGCACGGTCCTCGGCCCCCAGGGCCCCGGCGACGTGTCCGTCACGGTGCTGGACAAGCTCACCTACGCGGGCAACCCGGCCAACCTGGACGAGGTCCGCGACCACGAGGGCTTCGCCTTCGTGCAGGGCGACATCTGCGACCCGGAGCTGGTCGGCAAGCTGATGGCCGACCACGACCAGGTCGTCCACTTCGCCGCCGAGTCCCATGTGGACCGCTCCATCGACGGCGGCGCGGAGTTCGTGCGCACCAACGTCGTGGGCACCCACACCCTGATCGACGCCGCCCACCGGGCCGGCATAAAGACCTTCGTGCACATCTCCACCGACGAGGTCTACGGCTCGATCGACGAGGGCTCCTGGCCCGAGACCCACCCGCTGCAGCCCAACTCGCCGTACTCCTCGGCCAAGGCGTCCAGCGACCTGATCGCGCTGTCGTACCACCGCACGCACGGCCTCGACGTCCGGGTCACCCGGTGCTCCAACAACTACGGGCACCACCACTTCCCGGAGAAGGTCATCCCGCTGTTCATCACCAACCTGCTGGACGGCAAGAAGGTCCCGCTGTACGGCGACGGCGGCAACGTCCGCGACTGGCTGCACATCGACGACCACGTCCAGGGCATCGAGCTGGTGCGCACCAGGGGCCGCGCCGGCGAGGTCTACAACATCGGCGGCGGCACCGAGCTGTCCAACAAGGAGCTCACCGGCCTGCTGCTCAAGGCGTGCGGCGCCGACTGGGACACCAGCGTCGAGTACGTCACCGACCGCAAGGGCCACGACCGCCGCTACTCCGTGGACTGCACCAAGATCCGCGAGGAGCTGGGCTACGAGCCCCGCAAGGACTTTGCGACCGGCCTCGCCGAGACGGTCCAGTGGTACCGCGAGAACCGTGCCTGGTGGGAGCCCCTGAAGGAGCGTGCCGCCCTGTGACCACCTGGCTGGTGACCGGCGGGGACGGCATGCTCGCCCGCGACGTGCGCGCCCGGCTGGCGGCCGACGGGACCGAGGCCGTCGCCCCGGCCCGTGCCGCGCTCGACATCACCGACCCCGAGTCGGTGCGCGCCGCCCTCGCGGAGCACCGCCCGGCCGTGGTGGTCAACTGCGCGGCCTGGACGGACGTGGACGGCGCGGAGACGGCGGAGGAGGCCGCCCACGCGGTCAACGCGGCCGGCCCCCGCCTCCTCGCCGAGGCGTGCAAGGAGGCCGGCGCCGTCCTGGTGCACGTCTCCACCGACTACGTCTTCGCCGGCGACGCGGAGACGCCCTACGCGGAGGACGCGCCGACCGCCCCCCGGAGCGCCTACGGGCGCACCAAGGAGGCGGGGGAGCGGGCGGTGCTGGAGCTGCTGCCCGAGTCCGGTTACGTCGTCCGCACCGCCTGGCTCTACGGCGAGGGCGGCGGCAACTTCGTCCGCACCATGATCCGCCTGGAGTCGCAGCGCGAGACCCTGGACGTGGTGGACGACCAGCGCGGCCAGCCGACCTGGAGCGCGGACCTGGCCGATCTGCTGGTGCGGATCGGCCGGGGCGGCCTCGACGGTTCGGTGCCGCCGGGCGTGCACCACGGCACCAGCTCCGGCGAGACCACCTGGTTCGAGCTGACCCGGGAGATCTTCCGTCTGCTGGGCGCCGACCCGGAGCGGGTCCGTCCGACGACGAGCGAGGCGTTCGTGCGTCCGGCCCCCCGCCCGGCGTACAGCGTCCTCGGGCACGACGGGCTCCGGAGCGCCGGGATCGAACCCCTTCGCGACTGGCGGCAGGCGCTCGCCGAGGCGTTCCCGAAGCTGCTCGCCGCGGAGCGTCCGGCGGGCGACACGCCCGACGCTACCCGCCGGTAGATGTTTACCGACGGGTTGCCGACCCGCTAACTTCGCTGGGAATCAATAAAGTTGATTCCCAGCGAAGGGCCCCACAAGGTGGACCGTCACAGTTTTCTGCGTCACCTGCACAGTGTGTACAAGCCCCGGAACTACCTGGAGATCGGGGTCAACGACGGGCGCAGCCTGACGCTGTCCCGCGTTCCTTCGGTGGCGGTCGATCCCGCCTTCCGGGTCGTGACGGAACTGAGCTGCGACGTACACCTCGTCAGAGCGACCAGTGACGACTTCTTCGCGCGCAAGGATCCACTGCTGCACCTTCGCAACGGACGTAATCCATTCCGGGCGCTCGCCCGCAAGGATCCGATGAATCTGTTCGGATCCGACCCCAAACTCGAACTCGCATTCATCGACGGGATGCATCTCTTCGAGTTCGCGCTGCGCGACTTCATGAATGTCGAGAAGCATTCCCGCTGGTCCAGCGTGATCGTCCTGGACGACATGCTGCCGCGGAACATCGACGAGGCCGCCCGCGACCGTCACACCGACGCCTGGACCGGTGACGTCTACAAGGTCGCCACCGTGCTGCGCCGTCACCGCCCCGACCTCGTCGTGGTCGAGGTGGACACCCAGCCCACCGGTGTGGTGCTGGTCTTCGGCGCCGACCCGCTGAGCACGGTCCTCAAGCGCTCCTACGACGCGATCACCGAGGAATACGTCGTTCCCGATCCGCAGGACGTCCCCGAGGAAGTGCTGGTGCGCAAGAACGCCGTCCAGCCGGAGGCGCTGCTGGGCGCGGACTTCTGGCCCGATCTCGTCCGGGCCCGCAACCTGCGGCGGCCGCGGTCCGCATTCGAGGGTCTGCGCGGCAGAATTCCCCGTTCCGCATAAGCGCTCAGGCGGGATCGCCCGACCGTACGACGCCTCTCGCCGAAGCGGCGGCCACCCGGCACCCGGGGCCGCCGCTCCGGCGAGAAGGCTGCCCGGGGCAACAGGATATTCTTGGGCTCCCGTGCTCCCGCACTCCAGATTGCCGGAGCTGCCTGCGGACATTGGGAGTTGCTGGATGCCGGTCAAGGTGAGCGTCGTCATACCCGTCTACAACCCGGGCGAGTACATAGAGGACTGCATAGCCTCGCTGCTGCGCCAGAGCCTGCCGGACGACGAGTACGAGGCGATCTTCGTCAACGACGGCTCGACCGACGAGACGCCCGCCCGGCTGGACCGGCTGGCGGCCGAGCACCCCCACATGCGCGTGATCCACCAGGAGGCCTCCGGCTGGTCCGGAAAGCCGCGCAACGCGGGTATCGCCGCCGCCCGCGGCGAGTACGTGATGTTCGTCGACAACGACGACTGGCTGGGCGACGAGGCGCTTGAGCGCATGTACGAGTACGGCGTCGCCCACCAGGCCGACATGGTCATCGGGAAGATGGCGGGCAAGGGCCGCCCGGTGCCGCTGGAGCTGTTCCGGGTGAACCGCCCCCGGGCCTCCGTCGAGAACGCGCCGCTGATCGACAGCCTCACCCCGCACAAGATGCTCCGCAAGGAGTTCCTCGACCGGCACGAGCTGCGCTTCATGGAGGGCCGGCGCCGTCTGGAGGACCACGTCTTCGTCGCGGAGGCGTACCTGCTCGCTGAGAACATATCCGTCCTCAGCGACTACCTCTGCTACTACCACGTCAAGCGCGAGGACGCCTCCAACGCCGGCTTCCAGCGCTTCGACCCGGTCGGCTACTTCAAGAACCTGCGCGAGGCCCTGGACGTCGTCGAGCGGCACACCGAGCCCGGCGCCCTGCGCGACAAGCTGTTCCGCCGCTGGCTGCGCAACGAGATGGTGGAGCGGCTGCGCGGCAAGCGCCTGCTCGCCCTCCCCGAGGACTACCGCAAGGAGCTGTTCGCCGAGATCCGGGGCGTCGTCACCGAGCGCTTCGGCCCCGGTGTCGCCGCCGGGATGCAGCCGATCCAGCAGATCGTCGCCGCCCTGATCGTCGCCGACCGCCTCTCCGACGTCGAGGAACTGGCCCGCTGGGAGGCCGGCATCCGGCCCACCGGTGTGCTGGAGAGCCTGGGCTGGGAGGACGGGCGGCTGGAGGTCGCCTTCACCGCCGAGTACGAGGTCGACGGCGAGCCCCTGCGCTACCGGGACGTCAACGGCAAGGACCTGCTGGACTTCCGCCTCGCCGACGCCACCCGCGAGGCGATCGCCGAGACGGGCGTCGAGCCGCTGGCCGCGCTGGAGCGTGCCAAGGTCGACCTCGTGGTCCGCGAGCGCGCCACGGCCGCCGAGTTCTTCCAGACCGTCGAGTTCACCCGCGAGCGCCTGCCCGAGGGCGAGGGCTTCCGCTCGCTCCTCCTCGCCAGGAGCGGTATCGACAGCGAGACCGCCGCCAACGGCGCCCCGCTGGGCAAGGGCATCTGGGACGTCCTCATCCGCATCAGCGCCTCCGGCTGGACCAAGGAGACCCGCCTCGGCGCCGTGCGCGCCGCCGACGCCGAGACCGGCCGCAAGGGCTCCCTGGCCGGTTCGCCGCGACGCCTGGTCCTGCCCTACTGGACCGAGCCGCACAGCAACCTCTCGCTCGACGTCGACCACGCCACCAGCAAGCTCGACCGCGATGTGGCCTCCCTCACAGTCGCGGAAACGGTTCTGTCGGACGGCCGGATCAGCTTCCCGCTGCCTCTCGCGGTGACCGGCGAGGAGCCGGTCGCCCTGCGCTTCAAGCGGCCCGGCGCCGACCGCCCCACCGAGGTCGGGGCCACCCTGACGCCCGGCGACGACGGCCGCGCCGTCCTCTCCGCGGCCCTGCCCGCCGACCCGGCGGCGCCCGCCGAGGGCCGTGTCGAGCTGGGCCTGCCGTCCGCGGACCGGGGCAAGCCGCGCTGGACGGCCCTGCCTCTCGTGCTCACCCCGTCCGCCGACGGTACGGTGCGGGTCCGGCACGCCGCGGAGGTCGCGGCCGAGGCCAAGGCGGCACGGGACCGGGCCGCGGCCGCCCGCACGGCGCCCCGGCCCTCGCTGCTGCGCCGCACGGTGCGCCGCGTCCGCCGCGCCCTGTCGAAGTAGCCACCGCGCCGACGGCGCGTCACCACCGCAAGAACGAGAACGGAAACCGTATGCGACCTCTGTCCATCGAAGGCGCCTGGGTGCACGAGCCCAAGGTGTTCACCGACGATCGCGGCAGCTTCCACGAGTGGTTCCGGGGCAACGACTTCCTGGAGGCCACCGGCCAGCACCTCGCCCTGGCGCAGGCCAACTGCTCCGTCTCCCGCCGGGGCACCCTGCGGGGCATCCACTTCGCGGACGTGCCGCCGAGCCAGGCCAAGTACGTCAAGTGCGTGCGGGGCTCGGTCCTGGACGTCGTCGTGGACATCCGCGTCGGCTCTCCCACGTACCGGCAGTGGGAGATCGTCCGGCTGGACGACGAGTCGCACCACGCGGTCTACCTCTCGGAGGGCCTCGGACACGCCTTCTTCGCGCTGACCGACGACGCCACCGTCGTCTACCTGTGCTCGGAGGGGTACGCGCCCGAGCGGGAGCACGGGATCCACCCGCTCGACCCGGAGCTGGGCATCGAGTGGCCGGCGGACATCCTGCCCCTGCTGTCCGCCAAGGACGAGGAGGCGCCCACCCTGGCGGAGGCGGAGGCGCGGGGCCTGCTGCCCCGGTACGCCGACTGCGTCTCGTTCCGCGAGGAGCTGCGGGGACGCTGAGCGTCGCGCGGCCCGGGGGGCCGGGGCTTCGAGCCCGGGCCCCGGGCCGCCCGCGACCCGGCCCCTGCGACCGGGGGCGGTCGTGGTTCGTCGTCAGCCGAGGAGGCGCGCCGCCAAGCGGCGCGCCTTCTTGCGCCGGCGGGGCGGCAGCCGGCGCACGACGGGGCCCGCGATCGCCTTCGCGGCCCGCCGTACCGCCGCCTTCCGCCGCTGCCGGGTGATACTCCGCAGCGAGGCCGGGTCCGGGACGGGCAGGGCCGGGTCGATCCGGAGGAGCCCGCCGGGGGCGACCTCCGCCGCGCACAGGTCGAGCGGGGCCGCCCGGTCGCCGTCCAGCCGTACGCCGAGCCGCCAGGCGCCGGGCGGGGCCCCCGCGACCCTGCGTTCCACGGTCAGCTGGGCCCGGCCCTGAGCCGGGCGCAGCACACCCGGCCAGGTGTGCACCACCGAGGGCTGCGGGCCGTCCGGCTCTCCCGCCCCCTCCACCGGCTTGCTGAGGACCAGCTCCACCGGGACGGGCCCGGTCGCCGGGGCGGTGACGATGCCGAGCCGCAGCTCGGTGGTGCGTCCCGGCATCCGCAGCACCGTGCGGTCGCGCAGATGCGGCCCGAGGGTCTTGCCCCGGCGGTCGACGTCCAGGGTGAGATTGCTGTGCGGGTGGGTGAAGTAGGGGATCACCGGACGGGCCCCGGAGGTCAGCAGTGCGGGCTCCGGGAGGTCGGGGATGTGCTCCGCCCGGTCGGCACCCAGCCGTGCCTTGCGCACCAGCCCGAAGCCCCGGACGGGGACCCAGGCGTCCCAGAAGCCGCGCCGGAGCCTGCCGTACACCGCGCCGTTGCCGCCCGCCACGCCCTTCCCGCCGGCGGGTGCGAGGCGGGCCGTGCCGCGCACGACGAGCTCGCAGGTCTCCTCGCCCTCCGCGTCGCCCTCGTCCAGGGCCTCCAGCCGGCGTTCCGTCTCGGCCGGGCAGGGCCACTCGACGGCCTTCTCCCGGTCCCGCAGGGAGAGTTCCGCGGTGAAGCCGTCGAGGTCGTCGGTCACGTCGAGGAGGCGGCCCGGGGGGAGGAAGCCCGCGGTGATGTCCGGGTGCACACAGAGCCGGCCGTCGCGGCGCACCAGCTTCAGCGGCCGCTTCTCCTCGCCGTGCACCAGGCGGGCCGTGAAGCGGAGCGAGAGCCGGTCGCTCCCGGCGTCCCAGCTCAGGTCGTCCAGGCGGGCCGCGCCCTTGACGGTGGCGGCGAACCGGGCGAGGCGCACCAGCCCTTCGGCGTCGTCCTCGCGCAGCAGGGCGGCGCGCAGGCGGAGCAGGGGGCCCATGCCGTCCTGCACGGAGTCGCCCATGAAGTCCTCGGCGAGCGGCCGGACCGCGTCCACCATCTCCCGCAGATAGGCGTCGTCGTACTTCAGCACGGCGGGTTCGCTGAGGCGGCCGAGCATCTCGACGCGGTAGAAGCGGCGCAGCACCTTGTCCCGGAAGGGGCCGGGCTCGGTGTTGGCGACCACGACGTCGAGGACCTCGCGGAGGTTGGCGTAGTACCCGGCGGGCACGACCCGGGCCGACCCGGCGTTCTTGCCGTCGTCCCGCTTCGAGTAGTAGTAGCAGGTGTACGAGCCGACGATGGACACGTTCTCGGCGGGGAAGTACGCCCGCATCATGTAGAGCTGGTCCTCCAGCCGGCGCTTCCCCTCGGGGTAGGCGATGCCGTGCTCACGCAGGAAGGCGACCCGGAACATCTTGTGCGGGGTCAGGCTGTCGAACAGCGGCGCGGTGCGCAGGGTGCACTTCTCGCGGTCCCGGCGGAAGACGCCGTGCGGCACCCCGCGGAAGTCGCTGGCGACCTTGCCGAGGACGATGTCCGAGCCGTTGCGGTGCCCCATGTCGTAGAGGCGGCGCAGCGCGTCCGGGCCCAGGTGGTCGTCCTGGTCGAGGAACTGGACGTACTCGCCGCGCGCCTCGGCGACCCCGATGTTGCGCGGCTTGCCCGGCCAGCCGGAGTTCGGGATGCGGACGATCCGGAAGTTCGGGTGCCTCCGGGCCAGTTCGGCGAGCCGCTGCGGGGTGTCGTCCGTGGAGCCGTCGTCGATGAAGACGGCCTCGAACTCCTCCGCCGGGAGGGTCTGCCGGATCAGGGAGTCGATGCAGGGATCGATGTACCGGCCGGGGTTGTAGACCGGGATGACGACGCTCACTTTGACCGACACAGCAGTGTCCCCGTCTCGTGTAGGCAGCGGACGCGAAGGCGTGTCCGCGCTCCTGCCGCGTGTCCGCTTTCGCCTCCTTCGCACCCTAACCACGGTCGGTGCGGGTTTTCCGGGACCGGGACGCATCCGGCACGGGATGTCGCCTCGAAGGGAGCCGCGACCGTCCGTCCGGCGGCGGAACGCGTACCACCGGGGCCGTCCCCGCTGTCCAGCGGCCGGAACACGTGCGCGCCCGCGCCCGGTCCTGGCATAGATTCCTCGTGTGACAGAGGCGAGACAGCAGGTGACAGAGGCCCGGAGGATCGTCGTCAAGGTGGGCTCCTCCTCCTTGACGACCGCCGCGGGCGGGCTCGACGCCGACCGCGTGGACGCGCTGGTCGACGTCCTGGCCAAGGTGCGCAGCGGCGGCGAGAAGGAGATAGTCCTGGTCTCCTCCGGCGCCATCGCGGCCGGCCTCGCCCCGCTCGGCCTCGCCCGCCGCCCCAAGGACCTCGCCCGCCAGCAGGCCGCCGCCAGTGTCGGGCAGGGGCTGCTGGTCGCCCGCTACACCGCCTCCTTCGCCCGGTACGGGGTCCGCGTCGGCCAGGTCCTGCTGACCAGCGACGACACCAGCCGCCGGGCCCACTACCGCAACGCCTACCGCACCCTGGACCAGTTGCTGGAGATGGGCGCGGTGCCGGTCGTCAACGAGAACGACACCGTCGCCACCGACGAGATCCGCTTCGGCGACAACGACCGCCTCGCCGCCCTGGTCGCCCACCTCGTCCGCGCGGACCTGCTGGTCCTCCTCTCCGACGTGGACGGCCTCTACGACGGCGACCCGTCCCGCCCCGGCACGGCCAGGATCGAGGAGGTCCGGGGGCCCGGCGACATCGCGCATGTGCAGATCGGCAGCGCGGGCAAGGCGGGCGTCGGGACCGGCGGCATGGTCACCAAGGTGGAGGCCGCGCGGATCGCCGCCGCTGCCGGGGTGCCCGTCGTCCTCACCTCCGCGAGCCGGGCCGCCGACGCCCTCGCGGGCCGGGACACCGGCACCTTCTTCCACGCGACCGGGCGTCGCTCGGCGGACCGGCTGCTGTGGCTCGCCCACGCCTCCACACCCCAGGGGTCGCTGACCCTCGACGAGGGTGCCGTGCGGGCCGTGGTGCACGGGCGCAAATCACTGCTGCCGGCCGGAATCGCCTCCGTGGACGGGGAGTTCACCGCGGGCGACCCGGTGGAGCTGCGCGACACCGAGGGCCGCCCGGTCGCCCGCGGGCTGGTCAACTTCGACGCCCGGGAGATCCCGCAGCTCCTCGGCCGCTCCACCCGGGAACTGGCGCGCGAGCTCGGCCCGGCGTACGAACGCGAAGTCGTACACCGCGACGATCTCGTCGTCCTGGAGGGCTGACCGGCCCCGAACCGGCCCCGAAAGGGCGGAAAGTCCTGCCCTGGGGCCGAGACCTTTACCAAAACGGCCCCACGCCCTGCCGTGGGCTGGTCAACTTTGTTGCGGACCCGCGGGATCCACGGGTCGCGACGACGCAGCAACAGGAGGCGGCCGGTGAGACGAGCGCGCCCTGGGGACATGCCCCGAGCCAACGGGAGGCCCACCCAGGCCCGCCGGGCGGCGGGCGACGAGCGGACCCTGACGAGTGTCGGCGGAGCGGCCGACGCGGGGGCCGACGCGGGGGAACGGCCGGCCGAGGCACCGGGGCCGGCGGGCGCGCCGGGTTCGCCCGCCGGGGCGGTCGACACCCCTGCCCCTGGGCCTGAGGCCGTGCCGCACGGTCCCGCACGGGTCCACGGACCGGTGGCGTCGGCCCCGGTGGCGCCGGTGAAGGCGGTGGGTCCGTTGGGCCCTGCGGACGCCGCGGACGCCGCGAGCACCGCAGAGGCGCCGACGACGGGCGAGGCGGGCGGCGGTGCGCCGGAGCAGCCGCTGTCCCGGCTGTGGCACATCACCCTCAGCGTCTCGGGCGCGGCGGCGCCGCTCCAGGAGGTGCGGCGCGGCCTCGAACAGCTCGCCCACGACCACCCCTTCCTGCTGACCAGCCGCTACGCCACCGACCACGCGGAGATCCGCTACTGGGAGGAGGCCCGCGACCTCCACGACGCGGCGGCCGTCGCCCTGCGCCTGTGGGGCGAGCACCGCTCCACGGCGAAGCTGCCGCCGTGGGAGATCGTCGGTCTGGAGGTCATCGACCGGCAGACCTACCACCTCCGCGTGGCCGAGGGCTACGGGCCGCCACCGGCCTCCCGGGTGGGCGTCCACCCGTACTGACGCCGACCGGGGCCGGCCCGGTCCGGCCCCGGTCGGCGTCAGTGGCCGGCGGGCCCGGTCCGGGCTTGGCGGACCGGGCCGGCTGAGGGTGCCGCTCCGGGGCGGCTTCACCGGCCCTGCCCCGGCCGGCCCTGCGCCCCGGCCGGGGCCCGCGCGTGCCGGGCCGGGATCGGGGCCGCGCGGGCCGGTCCGGGAGCCGGCCGGTGGCCCGGTCCGGGACGGGTGCTTCCTTCGGTTCTGTCTCGCTTTCGTCTCGTAGTGCGGGATACCCGCCGGTCACGCGCTCGCGGCGCACTACCCTGCCCGTATGACGTCGCTCTCCTCGGTCACGCCCTACGACAACCTCTCGCCGGTCGCCCAGGCCGCCTACCGGGCGCGGGCCGCCTCGGCCGATCTCGCCCCGCTGCCGCGCGCGGCCAAGGACGACGCGCTGCTCGCCATCGCCGACGCGCTCGAAGTCCGCACCAGCGAGATCGTCGAGGCCAACGCCGAGGACGTCGCCCGCGCCCGGGAGGCCGGGACCAGCGAGTCGATCATCGACCGGCTGACCCTCACCCCGGAGCGCGTGCGCGCCATCGCCGCCGATGTGCGGCAGGTGGCGCAGCTCCCCGACCCGGTGGGCGAGGTGGTGCGCGGGTCCACGCTGCCCAACGGCATCGACCTGCGCCAGGTCCGGGTCCCGCTCGGCGTCGTCGGCATCGTCTACGAGGCCCGGCCCAATGTCACCGTCGACGGCGCGGCGCTCTGTCTGAAGTCCGGCAACGCCGTCCTGCTGCGCGGATCGTCCTCCGCGTACTCCTCGAACACGGCCCTGGTGAAGGTCATCCGTGACGCCGTCGGCGGCGCGGGCCTCCCGGCCGACGCGGTGCAGCTCGTCCCGGGTGAGAGCCGCGAGTCCGTGCAGGAGCTGATGCGCGCCCGCGGCATGGTGGACGTCCTCATCCCGCGCGGTGGCGCCTCGCTGATCCGCGCGGTCGTCGAGGGCTCCACCGTCCCCGTCATCGAGACCGGCACGGGCAACTGCCATGTCTACATCGACGCCGAGACCGACATCGACATGGCCGTGGAAATCCTGGTCAACTCCAAGGCGCAGCGCCCCAGCGTCTGCAACGCCGCCGAGACCCTCCTGGTGCACCAGGACGTGGCCGACGCCTTCCTGCCCCGCGCCCTCGACGCCCTCGCCGAGGCCGGGGTCACGGTCCACGCCGACGAGCGGGTCCTCGGGTACGCGGAGGCCACCAAGGCCACCCTGGTGCCGGCGACGACCGACGACTGGGAGACGGAGTACCTCTCCTACGACATCGCCGCTGCCGTGGTCGACTCCCTGGACGCGGCCGTGGCCCACATCCGGCTGTGGTCCTCCGGCCACACCGAGGCCATCGTCACCACCTCCCAGGCGGCGGCGCGCCGCTTCACCCAGCTGGTCGACTCCACCACCGTCGCCGTGAACGCCTCCACCCGGTTCACCGACGGCGGCCAGTTCGGCTTCGGGGCGGAGATCGGCATCTCCACGCAGAAGCTGCACGCCCGGGGCCCGATGGGACTGCCGGAGCTGACGTCCACGAAGTACATCGTGACCGGCGACGGCCACACCAGGTGACCGCGCCCCGCCGCCCCCGCTGACGCCCGCCACGGCAAGCCGAGCCCCGCCCCCCGCGCTGCCCGGAGCCGTCAGCCCGGGCGTGCGGGGCGTCACCCGGGCGGGGAGAGTTCGCGCTCCCGCTGCCGAAACCGGCGCCCCGGCACTACGCTGAAGAGCGTGCCGGACGACGTGGGGGGCAGGCCGTTCCCGGACGGCTGGGAGCCCGACGACGACCGCGGGGGCGCGAACTGGGACTTCGCCTCCGTGGTGTTCGACGAGGACTTCGTCCGGGCCGCCGAGATCCATGAACCGACCGCAGTCGAGCGGCTGCTCGCCGCCGCCGAGGCACGCGCGGAGGCCGACGCCGCCCGCTACGGCCACGGCGGCGCCCCCGGTGACGAGGACCACTACGACGGCTTCCCCGCCCGCCGCCCCGTACGACCGGTGGACGACGACGGCGAGTGCGCCGAGGACGAGCACCGGCCCGGCGGACCCTACGGCCGGCACGGCGGAGCACTGCGCCCCTACCGCGGCACCGGGCGCTGGCACCGGCCCGTCGCCTGGGTCCTCGCCCTGGTGATGGGCATGGGCATGGTCGCCCTGGCCTTCAGCGCGGTCTACCGGGGGGCCTCGGGCAACCGCGAGGAGCAGGTGCCGCAGCCCGCCCGCACCGGAGTGGACGCCCCGCCGACCGGGGCGACCGTCAGCGGCAGCGGCAGCGCCTCCACCGCCGAGGCGGACCGGCCGCCGTCCCGCGTCCCCGCCCTGCCGCATGGCCCCTGAGCAGCCCTGCTGACCCCTGTGGCCGCTGATCCAGGTGGCCGTACGCGGGCGCCCGCGTCGCAACGTGTGGAGCAGCTCCGCGTTTACCTGGCTCGCGACGGACCTAACCTGAACGTATGACCCGGCGCGGAGACCCGCCTGAGGGCACGCCCGACGGACTACCGGGCGACGAGGACGAGTACCGGTCCGTCGTCTTCGACGAATCGTTCGTGCAGGCTGCCCGCGTGCAGGAGTTCTCCGCCGTGGAACGCCTGGAGGACCACGCGCCCGCCGTCCGCAGCCTGCCCTCCCGCCGGCGGGGCGGGGGCCGTCTTCTCGTCCTCCTCGTCCTCGTCGCGGTCACCTTCGGGACCGTCGCCTATCTCGGTGTCCGCCAGCCGCACCGGCCCGTGCCCCCACGGGCCGCCGAGGCCCTGCGCATGACCCTGGTCTCCCTCTCGCCCCGCGGCCCCGTGCCCGGCGGCTCTCCCGCGCAGATCCTCGGCGCAGGACCGGCGGGCACCTATCGGGAGGGCGCCGCCGGAGTGACCATGCCCGCCGTCCGCCGGACCGCCCGCTTCACCGAGGACCAGGTGACGACGGCCCTCGCCACGGTGAAGGACTACCTCGTGGCCTCCGCGCTGGACCCGGCCGTGCTCACCGGCGGCGAGGTGCGCTCCGTGCGGGCGCTTCTGCGGCCCGAGCAGCTTCCCCAGTTCGACCGCAGCGTGGCCGCCCCCGAGGCCGACGGCCGGCACGCCACCACCGGCTGGCTGGTGCGCTTCGATCCGGAGGAGGTGGCCCTGGCCGACACCACGGCCCGGGTCCGGGGCACCCTGCTCGTCACCGAGGGGGAGACCGACGCACTGGAGGTCACCGCCGACCACACCTACGCCTACGCGCTCCGGCCCGCCACCGTGTCCGGGCCCTCCGCGGCCCGGGCCGCGTCGCTGTTCACCGTGCGGCGGGAGCTGCACTTCCGGATGGACCGCGACGATCTGCGCCACCACCGGCTGGAGGTGCTCGTCAGCCACACCCAGGCCGGACCGCAGGACTGCGCCGCCGACGCCTCAGGGACGCTGCGCCCGCTGCTCGCGGGGGAGCGGGCGGGGCCGAGCGGACCGGCGGGCACCGATCCCTACGCGCACGGCCCCGCCACGGCCACCCTGTGCGGCGCCCTCGCGCCGAAGGCGCTGCCGCGGCCGGCCCCGTCCTGACCGGCGCCCCGGCCGGTCAGGACCGAGTACGCCTCAGCCCTCCCCGCGTCCGCCGCCGCTGCCGTTGTTCCCCGCGGAGCCCGAACCCGGCCCCGTGCCCGAATCCGGCCCCGAGCCCGTGCCCGATCCGGACCCCGTCCCCGATCCGGACGCGCCGGTGAACCTGTCGCGCAGCTTGCCGCCCAGGTCGCCCGCGCCGCCGGCTATGTCGCCGACGAGCTTCATCAGCGGATCCTTGCTGCTGCGCACCGAGTCCGCGTAGTGCGAGGCCGAGTCGCGGAAGGAGTCGGTCACCGAGGCGTCCTTGTCCTCCGTGCGCCGCGGGTAGTGGCCGTCCATGATCCGCTGGTAGTCCCGGCTGGACGCCCATTTCTTCAGCTCCGCAGCGCGCACCGTGGTGAACGGGTGGGAGCGTGGCAGGACGTTGAGGATCTTCAGGACGGAGTCGCGCAGATCGCCGCCCGCCTCGTACTCCTCGGCCTGGGCCAGGAAGGCGTCCACGTTCATCTCGTGCAGGTGGTTGCCGCCCGCGATCTTCATCAGACCGCGCATGGACGCCTGGAGGTCCTGGCCGACCAGCAGGCCCGCGCGGTCCGCCGACAGCTCCGACTTGCGGAACCACTCCCGCAGGGAGGTCACGATCGCCATGATCGCCATGTTGCCCAGCGGGATCCAGGCCACCTTGACGGCCAGGCTGGTGAGGAAGAGGAGGATCGTGCGGTAGACCGAGTGGCCGGAGAGGGCGTGGCCCACCTCGTGGCCCACGACGGCCCGCATCTCCTCTTCGTCGAGCAGCTCCACCAGGCCGGTGGTGACCACGATGATCGGCTCGTCGAGGCCGATGCACATGGCGTTCGGCTTCGGGTCCTGCGCCACGTACATCGCGGGGACCTTCTCCAGGTCCAGGATGTAACAGGCGTCCCGCAGCATCGTGTGCAGGTGTGCGAACTGGGCGTCCGAGACCCGCACCGAGTCGGAGAGGAAGAGCAGGCGCAGACTCCGCTCCGGAAGCAGCCCGCTGAGCGCCCGGAACACGGTGTCGAAACCGCTGAGCTTGCGCAGTGCCACCAGCGCCGAGCGGTCCGCCGGATGCTCGTACGCCCGGGAGGAGATCTCCGGGAAGCGGCGGCGCTGCCTGCTCGGTACGTGCTCCTGGCTTTCGGTCATGGTGCCCCCTGTGATGCGAGTCGTGCTCGTCCCCCTGACAGGACCCCAGCGTAGGCGCTGGGGCCGCGACCTGACGGGACCTGTGGATAACCTCAACGACCGAGTCGGCGTGAGCGTGCCCGAGCGGCCCGCATACGATGTGCGCGAAGTCTCCGAGCCCTGATCCCGATCGATAGGTCCTGCTGAAGATGAGCCTCACGAGCGCCGCCGCCAACCTGGTCACTCTCGCCGAGGGCGCCGAGCACGGCGGCAACCACCAGAGCCTCAACCCGTACCTCACCGGCATCGGCGCCTTCGTGGTCCTGATGCTGCTGCTGTGGATCACCACGCGCTTCAACCGCGACCGCTGAGCCGGACGCGTCCGCCGGGGACTGGCCGGACGACCGTGCCAGTAGGCTCTGCACGCATGGGAGAGCAGAACGCGGCCGCGGGGTCCGGTTCCGGCAAGCGCCGACTGGGCGTGATGGGCGGGACCTTCGACCCGATCCACCACGGACACCTGGTGGCCGCCAGCGAGGTGGCGGCCCTGTTCCACCTCGACGAGGTGGTGTTCGTGCCGACCGGACAGCCGTGGCAGAAGAGCCACAAGGCCGTGTCACCGGCCGAGGACCGCTATCTGATGACGGTCATCGCCACGGCGTCCAACCCGCAGTTCTCGGTCAGCCGCATCGACATCGACCGCGGCGGACCGACGTACACCATCGACACCCTGCGCGACCTGCGCGAGCTGAACGACGACGCCGACCTGTTCTTCATCACCGGCGCGGACGCCCTCTCCCAGATCCTCGGCTGGCGCGACGCCGGGGAGCTGTTCTCCCTCGCGCATTTCATCGGTGTGACCAGGCCGGGTCATGACCTGACCGACGACGGGCTTCCCGAGGGCGGTGTCTCCCTGGTGGAGGTCCCCGCGCTCGCCATCTCGTCGACCGACTGCCGGGAGAGGGTCGCCCAGGGCGACCCGGTCTGGTACCTGGTGCCGGACGGTGTGGTGCGCTACATCGACAAGCGCCAGTTGTACCGCGGCGACTGAGCCACGGAGAGGGGCACCGGTGAACGACCAGCAGTATCCGTACGACCCGTACGCTCGCCAGCCGCAGATCATCGGCTACGACGAATACGGGCAGCCGGTCTACCAGCAGCCCCAGCAGTACGACCCTTACGCTCAGCAGCAGCCCCCCTACCCTGAGCAGTACCGGGACGCCGGCTACGCGGGCCAGGGTGAGGCGTACCCCCAGGACCAGGACCCGTACCGGCAGCAGGGCGCGCAGGGGGAGCAGGGCGGGTACGCCCCGTACGACCCCTACGGCACGGGCGGGGGCGGCGGCTACGGCGGCTACTCCTACGACACCGGCACCGAGCCCGCCGCCGTCGACACCGCGCAGCAGTGGAACCTCCCCCAGCAGGGGCAGTACCAGCAGCAGCCCGCCCCCGCGCCCCCGCCGGTCGACGAGCCCGCCGTCCCGGAGCAGCGCAGGGCCGAGGCCGGCCGGGCCGAAGCGGGCGGCGACCGGGGCGGGGCCGCTCCCGGACAGCGGGGCGACGACCGCGACTACCGCACCGAGCAGTTCGCCTTCATCGAGGAGCCCGACGAGGACTCCGAGGACGTCATCGACTGGCTCAAGTTCACCGAGAGCCGCTCCGAGCGCCGTGAGGAGGCCAAGCGCCGCGGCCGGAACCGGATCGTTGCCCTGGCCGTCACCTTCGCCCTCGTCCTGGCCGGTGGCGTCGGCTACCTCTGGTACGCGGGCAAGCTGCCGGGCATGTCCGACGGGAAGAGCGCGGAGACGGCCTCCGGCGGCGCGCAGAAGCGCGATGTGATCGTGGTCCATCTGCACAGCACCAAGAGCGACCGCACCTCCACGGCGCTGCTGGTCGACAACGTCACCACCAAGCACGGCACCACCGTCCTGCTGCCCAACACCCTCTCGGTGGCCAACGACGACGGCACCGCCACCACCCTCGGCAAGTCCGTCGAGGACGACGGGTCGACCGGCACCCGCGAGGCGATCGGCACCCTCCTCGGGGCGGAGGTCTCCGGGACCTGGCGGCTGGACACCCCGTACCTGGAGAACCTCGTCGAACTCGTCGGCACCATCGACCTGACGACGGACACCGGCGTCCCGGGCGCCAAGAAGGGGGAGGAGCCCCTGGTGCGCGAGGGGGAGAACCAGACCCTCGACGGGCGTGCGGCTGTCGCCTACGCCACCCACCTGAACAGCGGCGAGCCCGAGCAGAAGCAGCTCCAGCGCTTCGGCCAGGTGATGCAGGCCGTACTGAAGAAGCTGCCCGACGACCCCGGCTCGGCGACCGTGATCGTCGAGACCCTGGGCCAGATCCTGGAACCGCCCCTCGACGAGCGGGCCCTCGGCACCTCGCTGGCGAAGCTCGCGGAGCACGCCAAGGGCGGCGACTACACGACGGCCGTCCTGCCGGTCCAGCAGGACGGGACGCTCACCGAGCAGGCCGCGAGCAGCGTGGTCAAGGACGTCCTCGGCGGCTCGGTGACCGCGCCCGAGCCCGGTTCGGCGGTGCGCGTCGGCATCCGGAACGCGACCGGCGAGGCCGGGGCGACGGAGCAGGCCCGGATCTCCCTCGTCAACGGCGGCTACACCGTCATCGACGGCGGGAAGGCCTCGTCGGCGGGGACCTCGCAGGTCACCTACGCGGACGAGGCGCAGAAGCCGCAGGCCGAGGAGGTCGCCAAGACGCTGGGCCTGCCGGCGGGTGCCGTGCAGAAGGGGAAGCCCGCGACGAACGCGGATGTCTCCGTGGTCCTTGGCTCCGACTACGAGGGCTGACGCCGGTACGCGTCACCGGCCCGTGCCCGCACCGGGCCGGTGACGCGTACCGAACAATGAAGGCGTGCCCTGTCGGCGGCCCATGAGACCCTTGGAGGGACCCGACCGCCGACGAAAGCCTGCTAGTGACCGCTACGGACCGTTCCATCGAGCTCGTCAACGCCGCCGCCCAGGCGGCCGCCGACCGGCTCGCGCACGACATCATCGCGTACGACGTCAGCGACGTGCTGTCGATCACCGACGCCTTCGTGCTCGCCTCCGCGCCCAACGACCGCCAGGTCAAGTCGATCGTCGACGAGATCGAGGAGCGGCTGAACAAGGATCTCGGCGCCAAGCCCGTACGTCGCGAGGGCGACCGCGACGCCCGCTGGATCCTCCTCGACTACGTCGACATCGTGGTCCACGTCCAGCACAGCGAGGAGCGCGTCTTCTACGCGCTGGAGCGCCTGTGGAAGGACTGCCCCGAACTGCCGCTGCCGGAGGACGCGCGGAAGACGCGCGGCAAGGCCGACGAGCACGCGCGGACGACCGGCAAGGACGCGGAAGGTGAGCTGAGCTGAGCGGCACGAACGAAGGGGCCCCGGCGGCGACGGCCGTCACCGCCGACGCGCCCGTACCCGTACCCGTACCGGAGCGGAAGCCCGGGCGCCGGATCGTTCTGTGGCGGCACGGTCAGACCGCGTGGAACCTGGAGCGCCGTTTCCAGGGCAGCACCGACATCGAGCTGACCGCGGCCGGCCTGGCCCAGGCCCGCCGCGCGGCGCGGCTGCTCGCCTCCCTGCGGCCCGACGCCATCGTGGCCTCGGACCTCAAGCGGGCGGCGGCCACCGCCGCCGAGCTGGGCGCGCTCACCGGTGTCGGCATCGCCTACGACTCGGCGCTGCGCGAGACGTACGCGGGGGTCTGGCAGGGCCTCACCCACGACGAGATCGTCGCCCGGTACGGCGAGGAGTACGCCGCGTGGAAGCGCGGCGAGCCCGTGCGGCGCGGCGGTGGCGAGCTGGAGACCGAGGTCGCGGACCGGGCGGCGCCCGTCGTCCTGCACCACGCCGAGAAGCTGCCGGAGGACGGCACCCTCGTGGTCGTCAGCCACGGCGGCACCATCCGGACGACCATCGGCCGGCTCCTCGGTCTGGAGGCGCGCCACTGGGAGGGCCTGGGCGGACTGTCGAACTGCTGCTGGTCGGTGCTGGGCGAGGGTGCCCGGGGCTGGCGGCTGCTGGAGCACAACGCCGGCACGCTGCCCGAGCCGGTCCTCGGCGACGACACCTGAGGGTCCGCCCGGGGCGCCGGCGGCCTCCGGGGCGGCCGGCGCGTGCCCCGGCGTCCGCGTGCCGGGGCGGCCTCGGAACCGGATTTCACTTTCCGGCAGGTCGCAGGCTAAAGTTCTTCTTGTTCGCAGCGCGGAGCGCGAAGAACACGCGGGGCTATAGCTCAGTTGGTAGAGCGCCTGCATGGCATGCAGGAGGTCAGGAGTTCAATTCTCCTTAGCTCCACAATCGGATCCCGTCCCTCCTCAGGGGCGGGATCCTTTGTGCTGTCCCCGCGCCCGGCTGCTGCGCCCGCTCCCTCCGGGAACGGAGGGCCCCGGTGAGACGTCCCCACTTCTCCCTATTCTCCCGGTGGTTCGCCCCGGACCCGGTGATCAGGGGCCCTTCTCCTTCGGGAACGCCGCTGACCTCCCCGCGCCGCCGTGGCAGAATCGGACGGCCGGAGGGGGACACCGGCGGTACCGGAGGGAGCGCGTGATGTCCGCCAGCGGCGAGGAGGCCGAGAGGGCTGCCGACGAGCTGCTCGTCACGGCGGAGACGCGGGCGAATCTCAGCTGTCCGTCCTGCGGCTCGTCCCATGTCGCACAGGTCCTCGGTGACAACGGAGGCGTTTCCTACGTGTGCACGGCCTGCGGACACTGCTGGAGCTGACTGATGGGTGCACACAGGCGGAAATGCGACTGGTGCGGCAGCGGTACGCCCATCGTCAGGGACATGGATCCCGTCAACCCCGAGTACCAGTACTGGTGCGAGGAGTGCGCGCGGGCGCTGATCATAAAAGGCGACCCGATCGAGACCTACCGCGAGCTGGAGGGCGAGCCGATCTACGGCCGTCTGCTGGACGAGCACTGCACCCTCAAGCGCTTCTACTCCTTCGCCACGGCGTGAACACGGCCGGTTCCGGGCCACGGCGTGAACACGGCCGGTTCCGGGCCACGGCGTGAACACGGCCGGTTCCGGGCCACGGCGTGAACACGGCCGGTCCCGGGCCACGGCGTGAACACGGCCGGTCCCGGGCCTCGGCCACGGCCTGAACGGCCGGTTCCGGGTCTCCCCGCGGGCCCGGCGGAGGCCCTTCGCGGACCGGGCTGGGGCCGGGTGGAGGCCGGGCGGAGGCCCGGCGGGCAAAGGATTTGGAGAAGCGCGGACGGGGGCGTTAGTGTTCTCTACGTCGCCGCGGGGAACATCGGCGGAGGACACAGGCAAGGGGCTATAGCTCAGTTGGTAGAGCGCCTGCATGGCATGCAGGAGGTCAGGAGTTCAATTCTCCTTAGCTCCACAGTACGAGGAAGCGGGCCACCCGGTGAGGGTGGCCCGCTTCCTCGTGTCCGGGGTGCCCGCCGCCCCGGGGCGGCGGGCACGCGCTCAACTCCGGCCGCTGCCCAGGGCCTTGCGGTTGCTGCTCGGCAGCGCCGGACGGGACGACGGCTCCGGCGCCCCCGCGGTCGCCACCTGCTCGATCCGCATCGCCAGCGCCGGGCAGCGGCGCACGGCCCGCTGCGCCCGCCCGCGCATGTGCGTCGGAACCACCGCGTCCGCGACCGACGGGAAGCCGTCCGGGTTCAGCCGGATCAGCTCCGGGACGATGTCCGCGCAGAGACCGTGGCCCTGGCAGAGGGTCCAGTCGATGAAGACCTTCTCCCCGCTGGGGATGGACTCCTCGGCCTCCTCGTAGCCCGGCAGGGGAAGCGGCAGCACACCGGTCGTGGGGCGTCCGCAGCCGCCGTGCAGGACATGCGCGGCGAGGTCGTCCGTGAAGGCCGAGAGGGTCGAGGAGAAGAAGCGGGCGCTGCCGTCCGGGTGCTTGCACGCGCCCCGGCCCTTCACCGCCTGCGTCACCTCCCGCAGGGCCTCCAGGGCCGCGGGACCGCCGCCGTTGATGACGTCGGCCAGCCCGCCCGCGGCGGCCGGCAGGCCCAGTTTGCAGGGGCCGCACTGGCCGGCGGTCTCCGCCGCCAGCCAGTTCGCCACCCGCAGGGACTCGCCGAGCGGACAGGTCTCCGGGCCGATCGGCAGGATCGCCCCGGCCCCCAGGGCGCCCCCCACGGACGCCAGGGACGCCTTGGAAACCACCGCCTCGTGGACGGCCGCGGCGTCGATCCAGTTGCCGTGGTAGCCGCCGGTCAGCACCCCTTGGGGGAGCGGCGGCGCGCCCGCGAGCTGGAGGACGTAGCGCAGTGGGACACCGGTCGGGACCTCGACGACCATCGGCCGCGCGACCGCCCCGGAGATCGTCAGCATCACCGTGCCGGGCTCGGAGTCCAGGCCGGTGTGGGCGTAGCGCCGGGAGCCGACCCGGGCGGCGACCGCGAGCTGGGCGAAGGTCTCGGCGTTCGACAGCAGGGTCGGCGCGCCGCCGACCCCGGACTCGGCGGCGCGCACCCGGCGGCCGGGCGGCAGCGCGGGCCCGCCGTTGACCGCGCGGATCACGGAGGACGCCTCGCCGGAGACCATCCTTTCCGGGGTGCGCACCACACGCGCCCGCAGCTGCTGGCCGCGCCGGTCGGAGAGGCCGCGCTCGGCGAGGGCCGCGCGCATGGAGATCTCCGTGGAGTTCCGCGTCACCGCGACCACCAGGGTGCGCGCGCCGAGGGCCTCGGCGGCCAGCAGCGCGCCGTCCAGGATCAGGTGCGGCGCCCGGTTGAGAAGGACGGTGTCCTTGCGGCAGGCGGGTTCCCCCTCGCTGCCGTTCACCACGACGACCGGCCGGATGCCGCGGCGGATCGCCGACTTGGCGACCGCGCGCAGTTTCTTGCCGAACGGGAAGCCCGCCCCGCCCCGGCCGGTCAGGGATATCTCCTCGGCGAGCTGGGCGAGCCGCTCGCCGCTGACCGGCTCCAGCGGCCCGTGGACCTTCAGATGCATCTGGAGGTCGAGCCGTTCGACCAGGTCGAAACCCTGCGTCAGTTGCGGGAGGCCGACGACGCGGACCTCGGGGACGTCAGGGAGGGGGGCGTTCACGGTCGTTCTCCTGCGGGTGCGTTCCAGGGCTCCCCGGCCGGCGGCTGGTAGAGCGGTCCCGGCATGGCCGCCGTGTCGTCGGCGGCCCCGGCCGTCGGGGCGGCGGGGTACGGGGAGTTCGGGTCGTAGGCGGGGCCGCCGCCGGGCTGGTACGGGGATCCGGGCGGGTACGGGGACGGGGCGCCGGCGGCGGGGTCGTGGGGCGGGTAGCCGCCCGTGTCGCCGAGGTCGCCGGGCGTGCCGTAGGCGGGCTGCGCGTCGTAGGACGGGGGAGGGTCGAACAGCGGCGGGGGCGGGGTGTCGTACAGCGGGGCCTCGGTCCGCTGGGCCTGCGCGGGGGGCGGCGGGGAAGGGGTGGGCCAGGAGCCGGGCGCCGGGCCGGACTCCGTGACCACGGGTATCTCCTCGGTCATCGGAACCCGCTCCGCGAGCGGGGCGGACGGGTCCCCGGCCAGGGACACCGCGCGGTACGCGGCCGCCATCCCCGGCGCGCGGCCGCCGCCGGGCAGCACGGAGGGGTCGGCCTCCGATGGCGGGGGCACCTCGTAGAGCTGCGGCGAGGGCGCGGCGAGCCGTGGGGCCTGCGTGCGGCCGCCGCCCAGCGGAGGGGCATCGTCCGCGTAGGGGCGCTGCTGGGGGATGCCGCCGCCCGGCGGTTCCCCGGCCGGCCGGTCCATACGGTCCATACGGTCCATGCCAGCGGGTACGCGCCCGCGGCGCCCAGCGTTCATTCCGGCAGCGGCGTTCATGCCGGCCGCGGTGTTCATGCCGGCCGCCGTGCCCATGCCGGAGGTGCCGGGGAGCGGGGAGCGGGTCATGTCGCGCTGTGCCTGCTCCTCCGCGGACGGCGGCCGGACGGCGCCGCCGCCGGTCAGGGCGAGGATCCGGCCGGCGATCTGGCGCTGCATCGGCCGGGGCAGCAGCCGTACCGCCACGGCGGCGGCGACACCGGCGAGGGCCAGGCAGTACATGGCGACGACCCAGCCGGCGGCGGGGCGACCCGCGTAGAGTCCGTGCATCAGGGCGAAGCACCAGGCCGGATAGGCCAGCATATGGAGCGGCCGCCAGCGGCCGGCGACCTTGCTGTTGCCGGCGAGCGCGCTGCGCAGGGCGCCCGTCGTGGCCGCGACGACCATCAGCAGGCCGGCCAGCGAGCCGAAGCCGATCAGCGCCGAGGCGCCGGTGACGCCCAGGCTGAAGGGGATCAGCGCGCCGACCAGCGCGACGTGCCCGAGCGAGACCTTCACGGTGGCGTGCAGCAGCAGGAAGCCGAGCGAGGCCACCGCCGTGGTCCGGTGGATGCCCTGGGCGAGCAGCCGGTGCCGCGGGGCGAGCAGCACCCGGTCGGTGGCGAGCAGCCCCCAGGCGACGGAGGCGGTCAGCGACACCAGGGACAGGACCCCGGTGGTGAAGTCGAGCGCGGCGCGGAAGTCGTCGCTGCCGAGGACGGCCAGTAGCGGGATGAGGACGAGTGCGGCCGCGTAGAGGCCGCCCTGGACGGGGCGGCTGAGTCCTGGCCCGGGGCCCGGCGACAGTCGCTGTTTGAGACGAGGGTTCATGGGGCGACTCCGAATGGTGCGGGAAAGCGGTCCCGTTGACGCACTCTAGGTCGACCCATACCGCGTGGTAGCGGGTTTCGGCGTTATCTGAGGTGAAGGAGCGCCAAGTGACCCGGGGGTTGCCCTGGATCCGGCCGATACGCGGAGTAATGCCCTCCGCAGGGTTGGGCCGGGGGCGGGACGGGTGGGGCGCGGCCCCGGCCACCGGGCGCATGCGGCCCGTTCCCCGGCTGCGGTACCCTGACGCCATGCGTGCCGTACGCCTTCTGCTTAGCGAGCCGCGCTGACCACTCCCGACGGATGACGGAAAACGTCGGAACCAGCGCGGCGTCCCCTCCTGTGCGAGGGGATTTTTCATTTCACCGGATCACCGGACGACCGGCCGGAGCGGATGAATCGCGGCAGCCGGCAGAGACGATCGATGGAGCTTTCAAGGATCATGAGCGAGACGAACTCTGCTGCCGAGGCGGCAGCCCCGCATCGTTACACGGCTGCCATGGCGGCCGACATCGAGGCACGCTGGCAGGACTTCTGGGACGCGGACGGCACCTACGAGGCGCCCAACCCGAGCGGTGACCTGGCCGGGGACCCGGCCGTCGCGGCCCGGCCCGCGAAGTTCATCATGGACATGTTCCCGTACCCCTCGGGCGCGGGTCTGCACGTAGGCCATCCCCTGGGCTACATCGCCACCGACGTCTTCGCGCGCCACCAGCGGATGACCGGCCACAACGTCCTGCACACCCTGGGCTTCGACGCCTTCGGCCTGCCCGCCGAGCAGTACGCGGTGCAGACCGGCACCCACCCCCGGGTCTCCACCGAGGCCAACATCGTCAACATGAAGGCGCAGCTGCGCCGGCTGGGCCTGGGCCACGACAAGCGCCGCTCCTTCGCCACGATCGACCCGGACTACTACCGCTGGACCCAGTGGATCTTCCTGCAGATCTTCAACTCCTGGTACGACACGGAGGCGAAGAAGGCCCGCCCGATCGCCGAGCTGGTCGAGCAGTTCGAGAACGGCTCCCGCGAGCTGCCCGGCGGGCGCGCCTGGGCCGAGCTGACCTCCGGTGAGCGCGCCGACGTCCTGGGCGAGTACCGCCTGGCGTACGCCTCCGACGCGCCCGTCAACTGGTGCCCGGGCCTGGGCACCGTGCTGGCGAACGAGGAGGTCACCTCCGACGGCCGCTCCGAGCGCGGCAACTTCCCCGTCTTCAAGGCGAAGCTGCGCCAGTGGAACATGCGCATCACCGCCTACGCGGACCGCCTGCTGGACGATCTGGACGCGCTGGACTGGCCCGAGGCCATCAAGCTGCAGCAGCGCAACTGGATCGGGCGCTCCGAGGGCGCCCGCGTCGACTTCGCCGTCGACGGCCGCCCCGACGCGGCGATCACCGTCTTCACCACCCGCCCCGACACCCTGTTCGGCGCCACCTACATGGTGCTGGCCCCCGAGCACGGCCTGATCGACTCGATCCTGCCCGCCGCGTGGCCCGAGGGCGTCCCCGAGGCGTGGACCGGCGGTGCCGCGACCCCGGCCGAGGCCGTCGCCGCGTACCGCAAGCAGGCGCAGACCAAGTCCGACGTCGAGCGGCAGACCGAGCACAAGGACAAGACCGGCGTCTTCTCCGGCGCCCACGCGGTCAACCCGGTCACCGGCGAGCGCGTGCCCGTCTTCGTCGCCGACTACGTGCTGATGGGCTACGGCACCGGCGCGATCATGGCCGTCCCCGGACAGGACGAGCGGGACTGGGAGTTCGCCGAGGCCTTCGGCCTGCCCGTGGTCCGCACCGTGCAGCCGCCCGAGGGCTGGGAGGGCGAGGCGTACACCGGCCAGGGCCCGGCGATCAACTCCGCCAACGACGAGATCTCGCTGAACGGCCTGGACGTGGCCGAGGCCAAGAGCCGCATCATCGAGTGGCTGGTCGCCCGGGGCGTCGGCGAGGGCACCATCAACTTCCGCCTGCGCGACTGGCTGTTCAGCCGCCAGCGCTACTGGGGCGAGCCCTTCCCGATCGTCTACGACGAGGACGGCATCGCCCACGCGCTGCCCGAGTCCATGCTGCCGCTGGAGCTGCCGGAGGTCGACGACTACTCGCCGCGCACCTTCGAGCCGGACGACGCGGACACCCAGCCGGAGACGCCCCTGTCCCGCAACGAGGACTGGGTCAACGTCACCCTGGACCTGGGCGACGGGCCGAAGAAGTACCGCCGCGAGACCAACACCATGCCCAACTGGGCCGGTTCCTGCTGGTACGAGCTGCGCTACCTGGACCCGCACAACAGCGACAAGCTGGTCGGCCCCGAGATCGAGCACTACTGGATGGGCCCGCGGGACGGCAAGCCGCACGGCGGTGTCGACCTGTACGTCGGCGGCGCCGAGCACGCCGTGCTGCACCTGCTGTACGCGCGCTTCTGGTCCAAGGTCCTGTTCGACCTGGGACATGTCTCCTCCGCCGAGCCGTTCCACAAGCTGTACAACCAGGGCATGATCCAGGCGTACGTGTACCGGGACAGCCGCGGGTTCCCGGTGGCGGCGGCCGAGGTCGAGGAGCGGGACGGCGCGTTCTTCTTCGAGGGCGAGCCGGTCAAGCGCGAGCTGGGCAAGATGGGCAAGTCCCTGAAGAACGCGGTCACGCCCGACGAGATCTGCGCCGAGTACGGCGCCGACACCCTGCGCCTGTACGAGATGGCGATGGGCCCGCTGGACGTCTCCCGCCCGTGGGACACCCGCGCGGTCGTCGGCCAGTACCGGCTGCTGCAGCGGCTGTGGCGCAACATCGTCGACGAGTCGACCGGCGAGGTCACCGTCGTCGACACCGAGCCGGACGAGGACACCCTGCGCGCCCTGCACAAGGCGATCGACGGGGCCGGCCAGGACCTTGCCGCGATGCGGTTCAACACGGCGATCGCGAAGATCACCGAGCTGAACAACCACCTGACCAAGGGCGGTGCCCCGCTGTCCCGGTCGGTCGCCGAGCGCCTGGTGCTGCTGATCGCGCCGCTGGCCCCGCACATCGCGGAGGAGCTGTGGCACCGGCTGGGTCACACCGGCTCCGTGGTGCACGCGGACTTCCCGGTGGCCGACCCGGCGTACGTGGTCGACGAGACCGTGACCTGCGTCGTCCAGATCAAGGGCAAGATCAAGGCCCGCCTGGAGGTGCCGCCGTCGATCACGGACGAGGAGCTGGAGAAGCTGGCACTGGGTGACGAGGCGGTCGTGGCGGCGCTGGGCGGCGCCGGGATCCGCAAGGTGATCGTCAGGGCGCCGAAGCTGGTCAACATCGTGCCGGCGTAGGTTCCGCCGGGGGTTCGAGGCCGGGGGCGCGGGCGGGGCAGTCAACACGGCGCCCGCGCAACGGGCCAGGAGAGTGCCCCGGGACACCCCTTAAGGGCAGGTTGGGGGTTCCGCTGGAACCCTCGGCCTGCCCTTTCCGTTTACCGTGGGAGAAGAACAGCCGCGGGATTCCGTTGCGGGCGCCGCGGCGGGACCGTAGTCGACGCCGGAGGGGTCCATGGAGAGTTTCGTCGTGATTCTGGCGGTGCTCTTCCTCGCCATGGTGGCCCTCGGGGTCTACGCGGGCGTGAAGGCGGTGGGCGCGGCGAAGCGCGGAGTCGAGCGCACGGTGAACCAGGCCCGTCGCACGGTCGAGGACACCACCCTGCGCGCCCGCACCTACGGGCAGCCCGGCCCGGCGGGCGAGCTGGCCCAGTTGCGGCTGTCCCTGCGCACCTCGATGCGCGCCACCCAGGACGCGCTGGAGGCGGGCGTGGCCGAGGACGCCTCGCTGTCGGAGTCGCTGGACCTCTTCCGCCGCCTCAGCGCGCACGGCCACGAACTGGACGCCGACCTCAAGCGCCTGGAGCGCGAGCCCGACCGTGCGAAGGTCGCCTCGCTCCTGCCCGAGCTGCGTGAGCGCACCGAGCGGGTCACCCATTCCTCGGACGCGCTCCGCTGGGCGGCCCGGGACCGGGCGCAGCGCTTCGCCGCCGACGACCTCGACTCGCTGAGCTCGCAGATCGACATGGAGGCGGGGGCGCTGCGCCACTGGTCGCAGGAGGGGGCTGCGCAGGCGGACGCGTCCTCGGCACAGGGCGCCGGCCGCACGGCGTCCTGGCCCGGGGCCGGGGCGGCCGACGGGGCAGCGGGCGGGCCCGCGCGATCCGCGGAGGGCGGTGGGGGGCCCGCCGAGGGGCAGCCCCAGGCGATCACGGCGCCCGACCCGCGGCTGAACACCTACTCCTGGCAGAAGTCCCCGCGTCCCGAGACCACGAACTGAGCCGGGGCTGCGAACCGGGCCCAGGCCGCGACCGAGCCGTGACTGCGAACCGGGCCCAGACCGCGACCGAGCCGTGACTACGAACTGAGCCGAGGCTCCGAACTTGGCGGGACCGCGGCTGAGCCCAGGCCACGAACCGAGCCGCGACCGCGGGCCGAGCGGAGTGCCCGGCGGGGGCGGGAGGGGCCCTGGGCTGCCGTCCGGCGCGCCCGGAGGGTAACCTCCCGCTCATGTCCCGCCATGTCGCGATCGTCACCGATTCCACGGCCTACCTGCCGGCCCCGGCGATGGAGCGGCACGGCATCACCGCGGTGCCGCTGACCGTCGTCCTCGGTGACCAGGCACTGGAGGAGGGCACCGAGATCTCGGCGCGCTCGCTGGCCGCGGCCCTGCAGAAGCGCCGCCCGGTGACCACCTCACGCCCGAGCCCGGAGACCTTCGCCCGCGCGTACCGAGCGAGGGCCGAGGCCGGGGCGAGCGCGATCGTCTCCCTGCACCTGTCGTCGGAGTTCTCCGGCACCTACGACGCCGCCGTCCTCGCGGCGAAGGACGCGCCCGTGCCGGTCCGTGTCGTGGACACCGGCATGGTCGCCATGGCCCTCGGGTTCTGCGCCCTGGCGGCGGCCGAGGTGGCCGAGGCGGGCGGCTCGCTGGACGAGGCGGTCGCGGCGGCGGAGAAGCGTGCCGAGGGCACCTCCGCCTACTTCTACGTCGACACCCTGGACTTCCTGCGGCGCGGCGGCCGGATCGGGGCGGCGCAGGCCCTCCTGGGGTCGGCGCTCGCGGTCAAGCCGCTGCTGACCCTGGAGGACGGCCGGATCGGGCCGCTGGAACGTGTGCGCACCGCCTCCCGGGCCATCGCGCGGCTGGAGGAGATCGCGGCGGAGCGGGCGGGGACCGCGCCCGTGGACATCGCGGTGCATCACCTGGCGGCCCCGGACCGGGCGGCGGTGCTCGCCGACCGGCTGCGGGACCGGGTCATCGGCCTGGCGGACCTGCACGTCAGCGAGGTGGGAGCGGTGATCGGCGCGCACACCGGTCCGGGACTGCTCGCGGTCGTGGTCTCCTCGCGTTGAAGCGTTGAAGCGTTGAAGAGGAAGAGTCGGTGCGCTGAGGCGCTGAGGGTTGAGGCCACAAGGGGTGGGCGGGCGGTTTTGTTCACTTGTGTGAGTGAGCGGGATATCCACAAGGGCCTGGTTATCCACGGGATTTGACGCAGCTCAGCGGGGTTCGGGGGCGCTCCCTAGCGTTCTCGGCATGACCTTTCGCAGCTCTTTCGCAACCAGTGGTCCCGGTCGTCCGCACGCTTCCGACGGCCGTGCCCGGCACCGTCATGGGCGCCTCGCCCCGCTGCGCAGGCCGACCGGCCGCCATCGCGCGGGCGCGGGCGGCGGCGGACCGGGCCCCGCGCCGGACCCGGGGCTGGGCACGTCGTCCGACGAACTCGGCCCGGGCGGGCCTTTCGCGGGCTGGCCGCGCGGGGCCTCCCTGGGCATCGCCAACGACGACCCGGAGGACGACGGGGACGGGGCGCGTGGGCGCGGTGGGCCTGTGCGGAGCACGTCGCAGGTGTCGGCGGGCCCGCGCCCCGGCCGGGGTGCCGCGCCGCCCGTGACCGCCTCGCGCCGCCGTGCCGAGGCGCTGTTCATGCCCCCGGCGGGCGCGTCGGCGCCGGTCCCGGGCGCAGGGCCCTCCGGCCGGCCGCCGTCCGTTCCTCGCCCTGGCGGGGCACAGAGGGCGGAAGGCCGCGCCCCGGTGGACGAGCCACCACGGCCCGGCCCGCCAGGTACGACGCCGGGCGTGGCCGGCCTGCCAGATGGGCCCCCTGCGCCGGCTCTGCCCGACGCAGCGGGCGCGGGGGCCGGCAGCGGGCGGATGGCCCTGGGCACTGCTGCGGAACCGGGCGTGGGCTCGCGGTGGACCGCGTTGCGGGAGCGGCTGCCGCTCTGGGTGCAGCTCCGCTGCGGGCTCGAACCGCGCACTCTCGCGGCTCTGGCCGTCGTCCTCGTGGCCGCCGGGCTCTTCGCCGTCCAGCACTTCTGGTCCGGCCGCCCGCAACCGGTGGCCGCGCCGGAGGTGGTCCGGCAGGGCGAGGTCCGGGCGGCGGACGACGATCGCCCCGCCGGCCCACCCGGCGGGGCCCTCCCGGGGGCCGTCACCGCCGCGCCCTCGGCCCGGATCGTCGTGGACGTGAGCGGCAAGGTGCGCAAGCCGGGTGTGCTGCGGCTGCCCGCCGGCTCACGGGTCGACGACGCCCTGGAGGCCGCCGGGGGAGTGGAGCGCGGCGCGGATCTGACCGGGCTCAACCGGGCCCGCGTCCTGAACGACGGCGAACAGGTGGTGGTCGGACTGCCGATGGCCGTCGCCGCAGGCCCGGTGGCCGGGGCTGCGGGAGACGGGGGCTCCGCTCCGGTCAGTCTGAACACCGCCACCGCCGAGCAGTTGGAGACACTGCCGGGCGTCGGCCCCGTGCTCGCCCAGCACATCATCGACCACCGCACGCGCAACGGCGGCTTCCGCACGGTCGAGGAACTGCGCGACGTGAACGGGATCGGCGAACGGCGGTTCGCCGATCTGCAGGGCAAGGTGCGGCCATGAACCGGGCCGCACCGGGGGCCGTGCTGCGGCCGCCGTCCGCCGCCACGGGCGCTCGCCGCGCGGACGACGGTCCGCACCCGCCCCGGTGGGGCGGGGAGGGCCCGGCCGACCTCCGGCTCGTACCGCTCGCCCTCGCGGCCTGGGGCGCGGCCGCCCTGGCCCTCGGGGTGCCGGGCCGGGCGACCGCGGTGGGGGTGGTCGTCTCCGTGTCGGCGGCCGGTGCGCTGCTGCTCGCCGGGCACACGGGCGGCGGCCACCGGACCGGGCGGGACGCGTCTGCCCGAGCCCTGCGCGACCCCGGTGCCGGACTCCGGCTCCGGGCCACGGCCGTCGCGGGCGCCCTGCTGTGCGCCGCCGCCGGGGCGACCGTCGCGGGCCTGCATGTGGCGGACCTGCGGCGTGGCCCGCTGCCGGAGCTGGCCCGGCAGGGCGTGGTCGTCACCGCCGAGGTGGCGGTGCGTTCCGACCCGCGCCCGCTGCTGCCCAAGGCCGTCGGCGACCGCACGGCACCGGAGGCGATCGTGTTCGACGCGGAGGCGGTTCATGTCCGGGGGCCGCACGGCGAGAGCACCGACCTCCGCACACCGGTGCTGGTCCTGGTCACGGCCGCGGGGCGGGACAGCGACTGGCGGAGTCTGCTGCCCTCGACCCGCCTGGCGCTGTCCGGGAGCCTCGCGCCCCCGCAGCGTCCGGACGACCGCTTCGCCGCCGTGCTGCGGGTCCGGGCGGGATCGGGCCCACGGGTCACCGGCCCGCCGACCACTGCCCAGCGATTCGCCGGGGACCTGCGCGCCGGCCTGCGCGAGGCGACCGGCGAACTGCCGCCGGACGCCAGGGCTTTGCTCCCCGGTCTGGTCGTCGGCGACACCTCCCGGATGCCCGCCGACCTCCAGGAGGCGTTCGAGGCGACGGACCTGACCCACCTCACCGCCGTCAGCGGAAGCAACCTCACGATCGTGCTCCTGCTGCTCATCGGCCCGCCTGGCCGGGCACTGCTCGCCGAACGAGGGGGTCTGGCACCTCGCCTGGGCATCACCCTGCGGAACACGGCGCTCCTCGGCGGCGGCCTGGTGCTGGCGTTCGTCGTGGTCTGCCGTCCCGAGCCGAGTGTTCTGCGGGCGGCCGCCTGCGGCCTCGTCACCCTGCTCGCCATCGCCACCGGGCGCCGCCGGTCCCTGCTGCCCGCCCTGGCGGCGGCCGTCCTGCTGCTGGTGCTCTACGACCCCTGGCTGGCGCGCAGTTACGGCTTTCTGCTGTCCGTGCTGGCGACCGGCGCCCTCCTGACGCTCGCGCCTCGCTGGAGTGCGGCCCTCCAAGGCAGAGGCGTCCCGCCGCGGATCGCCGAGGCCCTGGCCGCTGCCGCCGCCGCGCAGGCGGTCTGCGGACCCGTGGTCGCGGTGTTCGCGGCCCGGGTCAGCCTGGTGGCCATCCCGTGCAACCTGGCCGCGGAGCTCGCCGTCGCACCCGCCACCGTTCTCGGGTTCGCCGCGCTGGGCGCCGCACCCGTGGCCATGCCCGTCGCGGAGGTGATCGCCTGGTGCGCCGGGTGGCCCGCGGGCTGGATCGCCGTCGTCGCGCGGTGCGGGGCGGAGCTGCCCGGTGCGGGGCTGCACTGGCCCGGTGGCTGGTCCGGAGGGCTGCTGCTCGCCGTGGTCACCCTCACGGTCGTCGTCCTCGCCCGGCGGCTGCCACGGCATCCGCTGGCCGGGGCGGTCTGCGTCCTGCTGCTCCTCCTGGTGGTCGCCCGCCCGGCGCCCCTCACCCGGGTGGTCACGGGCTGGCCGCCGCCCGACTGGGACTACGTGATGTGCGATGTCGGGCAAGGAGACAGCACCGTCGTGTCGGTGGGGGAGGGCAGGGCCGTGGTCGTCGACGCGGGGCCGGACCCCGAGCCGGCCGACCGCTGCCTGCGCGAACTGGGCGTGACCAGCGTGCCCCTGCTGGTCGTGACCCACTTCCACGCCGACCATGTCGCCGGTCTTCCCGGGGTGCTCGGCGGGCGGAGTGTGGGCGCGATCCAGACCACGCACCTGGAGGAACCCGCCGCACAGGCCGAGTTCGTCGACCGGACCGCGGCCCGGGCCGGGGTGGAGGTGATCCGGGCAGCCCCCGGTGAGCGCCGGCGGGCCGGGGGCGTCGAGTGGGAGGTCCTGTGGCCGGATCACCGGCCCGGGGCGGTGGCCGGCGGCGCGAACGACGCCAGTGTGACGCTGCTGGTCCGCGTCGAGGGCGGTCCGACGCTGCTGCTCCTGGGCGACCTGGAGCCGCCCGCCCAGCAGGCACTGCTCCGGGCCCGCCCGATGCTGCCCCGGGTGGATGTGCTCAAGGTGGCCCACCACGGCTCGGCCCACCAGCACGCGGCGCTCGCCGCGGAGGTCCGGCCGAGACTGGCGCTCGTGAGCTGCGGCCGGGACAACCCCTACGGGCACCCCTCACCCCGCACGGTCGGGCTGCTGCGATCGCTGGGTGCGCTGGTCCTGCGGACCGACCGCGACGGCTCGATCGCCGTGAGCGGCACGGGATCCCGGCTGCGGGCGGTCACGAGCCGCGGGCCGCCGCGTGGGGAGGGCCCGTGACCGGCCGCGGGTCCGGGCTCGCGCTCCCGCTGGGGCCGGCCCGGGGGCACGCTTCCCGCGAGGGCCGCCGGTCCGGGTTCACGCCTGCGGTGAGGCGAGCCAGTGGCCGTCGCGCATGATCAGGCGGTCGGCCAGCTCGTTGACCTCCCGCCAGGCGCGGACCTGCCGAGGGGTGATCCGCAGGTACACCCACCGCCTCTGCTCCCTCGGGTCCCAGCCCAGCTTCGCCGCGAAGGCGTCGGCCGAGGCGGCGTCCAGGTCACCGCCCTCCACGGTCTCGGCGTCGCCCTCGACGAGGACCACGTCGCGGGTGTGGCCGAGGCTGACCACGCAGCGGCCGCGCGGCGTCACGTTCCGGGCGGTCGGGTTGGTGCGGCGGGTGGACATCAGCAGTGTGCTCCCGTCCCAGTGGAAGGAGAGAGGCACCGAGCACGGCCGGCCGTCGGGGGATGCGGTCGCCACCCAGGCGTCCTCGTCGTCGGCGAGGCGGCGGAGGGCGTCCCGCACGCGCTGTTCCCGGCTTCGCGCCGGCTCCGGGGTCGTCATGATCCCGACGCTAGGCCGCCGGGCTCGCCCGGCGCCCTCGGACGACCGGCCGAGGCGGTCTCCGCCGCACGGCCTAGGACGGACCCGGTTGGCGTCACCCGGGTCCGCCTCGGAAGACTGTCCGCATGGGAACCATCGAGGAACGGCGGGACCGGGCGGGCGGGTTGTCCGCGGAGGCCGTCGACGCCTATCTGCGGCGCATCGGAGCCGCCCGGCCGGAGCGCGCGGACGGCGCGGCCCTGCGGGAGCTCCAGGTACGGCACCTGCTGTCCGTGCCCTTCGAGAACCTGTCGGTGCACCGGCGTGAGGAGGTGGTGCTGGAGGAGGTACGTCTCGTCGCGAAGATCGTCGAGCGTCACCGGGGCGGCTTCTGCTACGAACTCAACGGTGCCTTCGCCGCGTTGCTGCGGGCGCTGGGCTACGGGGTCACCCTCCACCAGGCCCGGGTGTTCGGCGGGGACGGCACTCTCGGCATCCCGTACGACCATCTGGCGCTCCGGGTGGAGCCGGCCGACGGTACGGGGCCGTGGCTGGCGGATGTGGGGTTCGGCGACCACTCCCGGTGGCCGCTGCTGCTGGACGCGCGGTCGGACCAGGAGGACCCGGCCGGGGTGTTCCGGCTGCTGGACGGCCCGGGGCACGGGGACCTCGATCTGCTCCGCGGCGGGGTGCCGCAGTTCCGGCTGGACACCAGGCCGCGGGCGCTCGCCGAGTTCGAGGTCGGCAGCTGGTACCACCGCACCTGTCCCGCCTCGCACTTCACCGCCTCGCTGGTCTGTTCGCGGTTCACCGAGGAGGGCCGGGTCACCCTGTCGGGGCGGAAACTGGTGACGACCGTGCGCGGCGAGCGCTCGGAACGTCTACTGGGGAGCGACCGGGAGGTGCTGGACGCCTACCGGGAGCACTTCGGGCTGGAACCGGGTGAGGTGCCGGAGGTCGCGGTGTTCGCCCCGACCGGGCCGGTGGCCGTCTGAACGGGCGCGGCACAATGCGGGGGTGAGCGAAGTGAGACATGTGCTGGTGCTGCCCGACCGTGACACGGCCGAGGAGGTCGCGGAGTCCCTCGGTGACCGCTTCGGGGTGGCCGAGGAGCCCCAGTTGGTGCGGGACGCCCTCGCGGGGGAGGACGACGCCGAGGACGCGCAGTGGCTGGTGGTCGTCGAGGACCCGGACGGCCGGCTGGACGCGCTCGCCCTGGACGAGTTCGTCGCGGGCTGGGACGGGTGGCGCGAGGAGTCCTGACCGGGAGGTGCCCGCCGGGGCTCGTGGACCGGAGCGGCCGGACGCTGGCCGACAGCCCTGGCGCCCAAGGCTGTCGGTGGTGCGTGGGATGCTTGCCACGATGGCCAGGAACAGTTCGACCGACGACCCGCTCGCCCCCGTGACCCTCGCCGTGGGCCAGGAGGATCTTCTGCTGGACCGCGCGGTCCAGCAGGTGGTCGCCGCCGCCCGCGCGGCGGACGCCGACACGGACGTGCGCGACCTCACCGCCGACCAGGTGCAGCCCGGCACCCTCGACGAGTTGACCAGCCCCTCGCTCTTCGCCGAGCGCAAGGTCGTGATCGTGCGCAACGCGCAGGACCTCTCCGCCGACACGATCAAGGACGTGAAGGCGTATCTCGGCGCCCCGGCCGAGGAGATCACCCTCGTCCTGCTGCACCCGGGCGGCGCGAAGGGCAAGGGCGTCCTGGACGCGGCCCGCAAGGCCGGAGCGCGTGAGGTCGCCTGCCCGAAGACCACCAAGCCCGCCGAGCGGCTGACCTTCGTGCGCCAGGAGTTCAGGTCCCTCGGCCGGTCCGCGACCCCCGAGGCCTGCCAGGCCCTGGTGGACGCGATCGGCAGCGATCTGCGGGAGCTCGCCTCCGCCGTGTCCCAGCTCACGGCGGACGTGGAGGGCACCGTCGACGAGGCCGTGGTCGCGCGCTACTACACGGGCCGCGCCGAGGCGTCGAGCTTCACCATCGCGGACCGGGCGGTGGAGGGCAGGGCGGCGGAGGCGTTGGAGGCGCTGCGCTGGTCCCTCTCCACGGGCGTGGCCCCGGTCCTGATCACCAGCGCGCTGGCGCAGGGCGTCCGGGCGATCGGGAAGCTGCTGACCGCGCGCGGGGGCCGCCCCGCCGACCTCGCCCGTGAGCTGGGTATGCCGCCCTGGAAGATCGACCGTGTCCGCCGGCAGATGCGCGGCTGGACCGCGGACGGCGTCGCCGTCGCCCTGCGGGCGGTCGCCGAGGCCGACGCGGGCGTGAAGGGAGGGGGCGACGACCCGGAGTACGCCCTGGAGAAGGCGGTCGTCGCCGTCGCCCGCGCCGCCCGCACCCGTCGCGCCTGACCCACCGGCCCGGGCGTGGCCGGGGCCTCCCGCCCGCGCCCGGCCCGCCCGCGCGATGACCGGCCGCGCCCGGCCCGCCGCCGGCGCGCCCGTCCCGCGCCCCGCCCGGACCCCGGCGCACGCGAGCGGCCATGACAAGGGCCCCGGTGGCCGTCCTGGGGAAGGACGGCCACCGGGGCCCCTGTCTCATGCTCGGTGCGCCGCACCCGCGTGGCGAACGCAGGCCGCGTGCGGCGCGGAGGGTGCTGTCCGGGAGCGGAAGAGAGGGCCCGCTGGGTCCCCGACAGCGATCAGTTCAGATGCGGTGCTCAGCCCTGGAGGGAGGCGACCTTGGAAGCCAGCGCCGACTTCTTGTTGGCGGCGGCGTTCTTGTGGATGACACCCTTGGAGACGGCCTTGTCGAGCTGACGGGAAGCGGCACGGGCCGCCACGGTCGCCTTCTCGGCGTCGCCGGCGGCGACGGCCTCGCGGGCCTTGCGGATCGCGGTCTTGAGCGACGACTTGACGGCCTTGTTGCGCAGGCGCGCCTTCTCGTTCGTCTTGTTCCGCTTGATCTGGGACTTGATGTTCGCCACGAAAAGAGCCTTCTCAGGTTCGATGATCTGTGATCTTGCAGGGTGCGTCCCGCACATGAGAGGGCACGAGACACAGCTCGTCAGGCTACCAGCAGGCACTCGGGTGGCCCAAACCGGGCGCAGTCCCGCGCGCATGGGACGATAGGAGCCTGCGTATCGATCCGACACCGTCCCGAGGCGAGCCTCACCGACCCGGCGTCTGCCGAAGAATCAGGACCCTGCGTGCCCGCGACTCCTCCCTCCGTGCCCGAGCCGAGCCGTACCGACCCGGCGCTGATCCGCAACTTCTGCATCATCGCGCACATCGACCACGGCAAGTCCACGCTTGCCGACCGGATGCTCCAGCTCACCGGTGTCGTCGAACAGCGGCAGATGCGCGCGCAGTACCTCGACCGGATGGACATCGAGCGCGAGCGCGGCATCACGATCAAGTCCCAGGCCGTCCGCCTGCCGTGGAGCCCCACCGAGGGTGAGGGGCAGGGCCGGACGCACATCCTCAACATGATCGACACCCCCGGCCACGTGGACTTCACCTATGAGGTGTCCCGGTCCCTGGCCGCCTGCGAGGGCACGATCCTGCTGGTCGACGCCGCCCAGGGCATCGAGGCGCAGACGCTCGCCAACCTCTATCTCGCGATGGAGAACGACCTGGCGATCGTCCCCGTCCTCAACAAGATCGACCTGCCGGCCGCCCAGCCGGAGAAGTTCGCCGAGGAGCTGGCGAACCTGGTCGGCTGCGACCCCGACGACGTGCTGCGGGTCTCCGCGAAGACCGGTGTCGGCGTCGAGGCGCTGCTCGACCGGGTCGTCCGGGAGGTCCCGGCCCCCGTGGGCGTGGCCGACGCCCCGGCCCGCGCCATGATCTTCGACTCGGTCTACGACTCGTACCGCGGTGTCGTGACCTACGTCCGCGTCGTCGACGGCAAGCTCAGCAAGCGCGAGCGCATCCGGATGATGTCGACCGGCGCCACCCACGAACTGCTGGAGATCGGCACCAACTCGCCCGAGATGCTCCCGGCCGACGGCCTGGGCGTCGGCGAGGTGGGCTATCTGATCACGGGTGTGAAGGACGTCCGCCAGTCCAAGGTCGGCGACACGATCACCCAGCTCACCAAGGGCGCCACCGAGGCCCTCGGCGGCTACAAGGACCCGAAGCCCATGGTCTTCTCGGGCCTGTACCCGCTGGACGGCTCGGACTACCCGGAGCTGCGCGACGCCCTGGACAAGCTGCTCCTCAACGACGCGGCCCTGGTCTACGAGCCGGAGACCTCCGCGGCCCTCGGCTTCGGCTTCCGCGTCGGCTTCCTCGGCCTGCTCCACCTGGACGTCATCCGGGAGCGCCTGGAGCGGGAGTTCGGCCTCGACCTGATCGCGACCGCCCCGAACGTGGTCTACCGCGTGGTCATGGAGGACGGCACCGAGCACACCGTCACCAATCCGAGCGAGTTCCCCGAGGGCAAGATCGACGAGGTGTACGAGCCGGTCGTGCGCGCCACGATCCTCGCGCCCAGCGAGTTCATCGGTTCGATCATGGAGCTGTGCCAGAACCGGCGCGGCACCCTGCTCGGCATGGACTACCTCTCCGAGGACCGGGTCGAGATCCGCTACACCCTCCCCCTCGCGGAGATCGTCTTCGACTTCTTCGACCAGCTGAAGTCCAAGACCCGCGGCTACGCCTCGCTCGACTACGAGCCCACCGGCGAGCAGTCCTCCAGCCTGGTCAAGGTCGACATCCTGCTGCACGGCGACAAGGTCGACGCCTTCTCCGCGATCACCCACAAGGACCAGGCGTACGCCTACGGTGTGCGGCTCGTCGCCAAGCTGCGCGAGCTGATCCCGCGGCAGGCGTTCGAGGTGCCCGTCCAGGCGGCCATCGGCTCGCGGGTCATCGCCCGCGAGACCATCCGGGCCATCCGCAAGGACGTCCTCGCCAAGTGCTACGGCGGTGACATCTCCCGTAAGCGGAAGCTGCTGGAGAAGCAGAAGGAGGGCAAGAAGCGGATGAAGATGGTCGGCTCCGTGGAGGTCCCCCAGGAGGCGTTCATCGCGGTGCTCTCCAGCGACGAGAGCGGCAAGCCGAAGAAGTAGCGCCCGCCCCCGGCCCGAAGGGCCCGCGGCCCGGCCCGCGACATCTCGGTCCGGCCCGCAACGCCCCGGCCCGGCACCCAGTGCCCCGGCCGGCCGCCGCCCCCGCCGCCCCCGCAGAAGCGCCCGTCCGTCCCGGACGGGCGCTTCTCGGCCATCCGCGCCCCGCCGCTCTCATCAAAAGTGCGCATGACCATGGCAAAGATTCAGTACTCCGAAGGGCGTAGCCGCGCTCCGTTCGTTATGAAGCGGCGCCCCGCAGACACTTACGCGCCGATCGAACGGGCTCTACCCTGATCACGGCTCGATGGTTACTCGCCAGTTAAACAACCAGCCAGTCGTGCAACGCTGCCCGCAGGCCCGGAGGACGTCGTGAGCGAAACCCAGACCCAGATCGAGAACCGGCCGCCCTCGGTGGCGACCCTCTTCGCCGAGCGGGTGGCGGCGACACCCGACAGCGAGGCGTACCGCTACCCGGTACCGCCCGCCTCCGGAACCGGGCCGGACGACTGGAAGTCGCTGAACTGGGCGCAGGCCGCCGGGCGCGTGTACGGCATCGCGGCCGGACTGATCGACCTCGGGATCAGTGCCGAGGACCGGGTCGCCCTCGCCTCCGCCACCCGGGTCGAGTGGATCCTCGCCGACCTCGGCGTGATGTGCGCGGGCGGCGCGACCACCACGGTCTACCCGTCCACCAACGCCGAGGAGTCGGCCTACATCCTCGCCGACTCCGAGAGCCGGGTGCTCATCGCGGAGGACGCCACCCAGCTCGCCAAGGCCCGTGAGCGCCGCGCCGAGCTGCCCGCCCTCGCGCATGTCGTCGTGATCGACGCGGACGGCGTCGAGGCCGACCCCGCCGACCCCGAGGGCTGGGTGCTGAGCCTCGCCGAGCTGGAGGCCCGCGGCGCCGCGTACCTGGAGAAGCACCCCGAGGCGGTCAAGGAGCGCGTCGCGGCCATCACAGCCGACCAGCTCGCGACCCTCATCTACACCTCCGGCACCACCGGCCGCCCCAAGGGTGTGCGCCTGCCGCACGACAACTGGTCCTACATGGCGAAGGCCATCGCCGCCACCGGCCTGGTCACCCGGGACGACGTGCAGTACCTGTGGCTGCCCCTCGCCCATGTCTTCGGCAAGGTGCTGACCTCCGGCCAGATCGAGGTCGGCCATGTCACGGCCGTCGACGGCCGGGTCGACAAGATCATCGAGAACCTGCCGGTCGTCCGGCCGACCTATATGGCCGCCGTGCCCCGCATCTTCGAGAAGGTCTACAACGGCGTCGCCGCCAAGGCCCGCGCGGGCGGCGGCGCGAAGTACAAGATCTTCCAGTGGGCCGCCGGGGTGGCCCGCGAGTACGCCAAGGTCACCCAGGACAACTTCCAGCGCACCGGCAACGCCACCGCGCCCTTCGGCCTGACCGCCAAGCACAAGGTCGCCGACGCCCTCGTCTACTCCAAGCTCCGCGAGGCCTTCGGCGGCCGGCTGCGCGCCGCCGTCTCCGGCTCGGCCGCGCTCGCCCCCGAGATCGGCTTCTTCTTCGCCGGCGCGGGCATCCACATCCTGGAGGGCTACGGTCTCACCGAGTCCAGCGCCGCCTCCTTCGTCAACCCGGGCGAGGCGTACCGCACCGGCACGGTCGGCAAGCCGGTGCCCGGCTGCGAGGTGCGTATCGCGGACGACGGCGAGATCCTGCTCCGCGGCCCCGGGATCATGGAGGGCTACCACAAGCTGCCCGAGAAGACGGCCGAGGTCCTGGAGCCGGACGGCTGGTTCCACACCGGTGACATCGGCGAGCTGTCCGCCGACGGCTACCTGCGCATCACCGACCGCAAGAAGGACCTGATCAAGACCTCCGGCGGCAAGTACATCGCGCCCGCCGAGGTCGAGGGCCAGTTCAAGGCCGTCTGCCCGTTCGTCTCCAACATCCTGGTACACGGCGCGGACCGGAACTTCTGCACCGCTCTGATCGCCCTGGACGAGGCCGCCATCCTCGGCTGGGCCGGGGAGAACGGCCTCGGCGGCAAGAGCTACGCGGAGGTCGTCGCCGATCCCCGGACCGAGCAGCTCATCGACGGCTATGTGCAGCGTCTCAACGAGGGCCTCCAGCGCTGGCAGACCATCAAGAAGTTCCGCCTGCTGCCGCGCGACCTGGACATCGAGCACGGTGAGCTGACGCCGAGCCTCAAGCTGAAGCGCCCGGTCGTGGAGAAGGAGTACAAGCACCTGATCGACGACATGTACGCGGGGGCCCGCGAGGGCTGACCGCGCCGGGACGCCCCCGGGAAGGCCCGACACGCCGCACGCCCCACGACACGGGGCGTGCGGCGTCGTCGTGCACCCGTCGCGCGACCAGCCACAATACGAAAGACCTCGCCCAGTTCGGTGACTCCGCGCACATGTGCGGGCTCGTTCTGTCACCCTGTCGGTGTCATAGCGGCGCACACAGCACCGACCAGGAGCCGCAGGTGGGGTCCATTCCGTTGCAGCGAGAGACCGGCAACCGCACGGCACCCACGGCGCCGGGATGGTCCGATCCCGGCGCCGACGGGGTGCGCGTCAGCCTGCCCGGCAGCCTGCTGGCCCCCGGCGCCGCCCGCCGTCTGGTGCGCGCCGCCGTGGCCGACTGGGTCGACGTCGGGCTCCTCGACGCCTGCGCCTGCCGGGTCGCCGGGGCGGACGGCTGCCCCGCCGGCGTCCCCTGCCCCGAGCGCCTCGCGGACGACGCGGCGCTCGTCGCGGGCGAACTCGTCACCAACGCGGTCGTGCACGCGGGGACCGCCGCCGAGCTGCGGTGCCGCTACGCCGAGGCCCGGGACGAGGAGTGCGCGGCCCTCGTCGTGGAGGTGTCCGACCACCACCCGGACCGGCCCGTGCACAGCCACCCGCACGGATCCGAGCAGTCCGGCACCCCGGACTACGGGCGCGGTCTGCATCTGGTGGCCGCCCTCGCCGACTGCTGGGGGATCAGCTACCGGGCCGCCGTGAAGACGGTCTGGGCCCGGGTGCCGCTCGACGGGCGCGGTATGCGTCCGAGGCCCGACGCCGACCACCCCGCGCACCAGGCCCTCGCCCTCGCCGGGGCCGTCGTCCCCCGCACCCCGCCCGGCCGGGACGAGTGGGACTGGCTGGCGCGCGGCGGGGCGGCCTCCTTCCTGGCGGAGGCGTCCGACCTGCTGGCCGGACAGCTGGACGAGGACCTGGTCGCGGCGCTGGCCGGGCAGATGCTGGTGCCCCGACTCGCGGACTGGTGCGCCGTGTGGCTGGACGCGGAGACGGGCCACCACGGGCCCGCGTCCGGCGGGCGGGCGGCGCCCGCGCCCCGGCTCTCGGGCGTCTGGCACCGGGACGAGGCGGCGGTCCAGCCGCTGCGGGCGGTGCTGGCGGCGCGGCCGCCCCTCGCCCCGGAACCGGGCGGGGCCGGGCCCCTGCCGTTCCCGTGGCCCGCCCCGGCCCTCGATGCGAGGCCCGCCCCCGCCGGCCCGGACGGCTCCCGTGCGGACGCGGCCCACTCCCTCGGCGCGGACGAGCCCGCCCCCGGGGGCTCCCGCCCGGACGTGGCCGCCGCCGGGGCCGGAGGCCCGGACGGTGCCCACGACTCCGGCGCGCCCGAGCACGGCGCCGCGTTCGCCCCCGCCCCCGGGGCCGCCCTCGCGTACCGGCTGGCCGTCGGGACGCGCGGGCTCGGTGTGCTGGTCGTCGGCCGGGAGGGCGGGAGCCGGCTCCCCGACGCGGTCACCGCCCTCGTCGAGGACTTCACGCGCCGGGTCGCCCTCGCGGTCAGCGCCGCCCGGGAGTACACCAGGCAGGCGACCATCAGCCGGGTCCTCCAGCGCGGCCTGCTGCCCAGCAAGGTAGGCCGCATCCCCGGTGTGGAGACCTGCCTCGTCTACGAGCCGAGCGGGGACGGCGTGGTCGGCGGCGACTTCTACGACGTGTTCCAGGCCGGAACCGGCGGGCGCTGGTGCTTCGTCCTCGGCGACGTCCAGGGCAGCGGCCCGGAGGCCGCCGTCGTCACCGGCCTCGCCCGGCCCTGGCTGCGGCTCCTCGCCCGGGAGGGCTACCAGGTCGGGCAGGTCCTCGACCGGCTCAACGGGCTCCTCCTCGACGACGCCGTGGAGGCCGCCGAGGCCGCCGCGCTCTACGCCACCGGCGGCCACGGCGCGGGGCTGGCCGACGACCGGCACTCCTCCCGCTTCCTCTCCCTGTTGCACGGCGAGGTGGTGCCCGCGCCCGACGGGTCCGGTGTGCGCTGCACCCTCGCCAGCGCCGGGCACCCGCTGCCGCTGCTCCTGCGGCCGGACGGGACGGTGACGCCCGTCGGCGAACCGCAGGTGCTGCTCGGGGTCGTGGAGGACGTCGCCTACGAGAGCTCGACCTTCGACCTGCGGCCCGGCGAGACACTGCTGTGCGTGACGGACGGGGTGACCGAGCGCCGCTCGGGGCCCCTGATGTTCGACGACGGCGACGGCCTCGCGGCGGTCCTCGCCCAGTGCGCGGGCCTGCCGGCGCAGGGTGTCGCGGACCGGATCCGCTCGGCGGTCCACGCGTTCGCGCAGACCCCGCCCGGGGACGACCTGGCCCTGCTGGTTCTCCAGGCGGCCGCCCCGGAGTAGCGGGCCCGGGTGCCGGTCCCGGCCGCCCCGGAGTAGCGGCCCCCGGCGTCCGTCGCGGTCACGGCCCCGGAGCGCGGCGCCCGGGAGCGGCCCCCGGCCTCCGTCCCGGTCACCGTCCCGGGTGACGGACAATGGACCAATGCCTTCCGTACTGCCCGACGGCGAGCCCGTGCCCGACGACGGCCGGCTGCCCGCCTCCGCGCTCCACGGCGCGGACGAGCGGCCGCTCGCCTTCTATCTGCACGTGCCCTACTGCGCGACCCGCTGCGGGTACTGCGACTTCAACACCTACACCGCCACCGAGCTGCGCGGCTCCGGTGGTGTCCTCGCCTCCCGGGACAACTACGCGGAGACCCTCGCCGACGAGATCCGCCTCGCCCGCAAGGTGCTGGGCGACGACCCGCGCGCGGTGCGGACCGTGTTCGTCGGCGGCGGCACCCCGACCCTGCTCGCCGCGGACGACCTCGTGCGGATGCTGGACGTGATCCGCCAGGAGTTCTCCCTCGCCGACGACGCCGAGATCACCACCGAGGCCAACCCCGAGTCCGTCGACCCGGCCTATCTGGCCGCGCTGCGGGCGGGCGGCTTCAACCGGATCTCCTTCGGGATGCAGAGCGCCCGGCAGCACGTCCTCAAGGTCCTCGACCGCACCCACACCCCCGGCCGCCCCGAGGCATGCGTCGCCGAGGCCAGGTCGGCGGGCTTCGAGCACGTCAACCTCGACCTGATCTACGGCACCCCCGGCGAGAGCGACGAGGACTGGCGGGCCACCCTGGACGCGGCGACCGGGGCGGGCCCCGACCATGTCTCGGCGTACGCGCTGATCGTGGAGGAGGGCACCGGGCTCGCCCGCCGCATCCGGCGCGGCGAGGTCCCGATGACCGACGACGATGTGCACGCCGACCGCTACCTCATCGCGGACGAGCTCCTCGGCGCGGCCGGCTACGACTGGTACGAGGTCTCCAACTGGGCCCGCTCCGAGGCCGCCCGCTGCCTCCACAACGAGCTGTACTGGCGCGGTGCCGACTGGTGGGGCGCGGGCCCCGGCGCGCACAGCCATGTCGGCGGTGTGCGCTGGTGGAACGTGAAGCACCCCGGCGCGTACGCCGCCGCTCTGGCCGAGGGCCGCTCGCCGGGCGCGGGCCGCGAACTCCTCTCCGACGAGGACCGCAGGGTGGAGCGCGTCCTGCTGGAACTGCGCCTGCGCGAGGGCGTCCCCGTCGACCTGCTGCGCGAGGCGGGCCGGGCCGCCGCCGCCCGCGCCCTCGCGGACGGCCTCCTCGACCCCGCCCCCTACGCCGACGGCCGGGCCGCCCTCACCCTGCGCGGACGCCTCCTCGCGGACGCGGTGGTCCGCGACCTGGTGGACTGACCCTCCCCGGCCGGGGGAGCGCAGCTCAGGGGCGGAGGCCGGTCCGGGCGAGGGTGGCCGCGCTGAGAGCGGCGATGACCTCCGGGTCGCCCCGGCGCCAGGCACCGGCGAAACCACCGGGCGGGACGGGCAGCCCGGCGAGGGCGCCCGGGGGCCCGGTCAGGGCACGCAGGGCCAGCAGGTCGGCGCCGCCCGGCTGGTCGGCGAGACGGCGGACGAGTGCGCTGCGCCGCATCCAGAGCAGGCGCGGCGGGATCCAGAGCAGCAGGAGCAGCAGCACCGGGGCGGCGATCAGCACCGCGGTCGTCACATCGGCGACCTGGGTGACGGTCTCCTGGAACGACACCCCGGCGTCCGCGAACCCGGCACTCGCCTCGGCGGCCGACCGCAGGGGCCGCTCCAGGATTCCGCCGACGAAGGGGAGGTCCGAGGCGGCTTCCCCGGCGCCGGCGAGTTGCTCGGCGAGGCCGTCGCCGGACTCCTCGACTTTCCGTCCCGGCGCGGCCAGCCGCAGGATCGTGTCGCGGACGTGCAGGGCCGCCCACACCGTGACGGCGATCAGGGCCAGCGCGGTCAGGTCCACCAGCAGCTGGCGGTTCCGGCGGGCTGGGGTCTGGGCGTAGAGGCGCAACGGAGGGCTCCCGTTCGGGTCGGCAGGAGCGGGGTCCGCCGCGGTCGCCGTGCCGGGCCCGGTCCGGCCTCGGGCGCGGACCACCACGTTCCGGTACAGCAGAGTAGAGGGTGTGAATCCCCTTTTCCGGTAGGTGGGTGACGGGGCGTCAGGAAAGGGGCTCCTCCGGGGCCGTCACGAAGTCGATGAGTTCCTCGACGCGGCCCAGGAGTTCCGGTTCCAGATCCTTGTAGCTGCGGACGCGGGAGAGGATGTGCTGCCAGGCCGCGCCCGTGTTCTCCGGCCAGCCGAGGGCGCGGCAGACGCCCGTCTTCCAGTCCTGGCCGCGCGGGACGGCGGGCCAGGCGGGGATGCCGACGGAGGCGGGCTTCACCGCCTCCCAGACGTCGACATAGGGGTGGCCCACCACCAGGACGTGCGGGTCGTTCACCGAGGCCGCGATCCGGGACTCCTTGGAGCCCGCCACCAGGTGGTCCACGAGGACGCCCAGTCGGGCGTCCGGCCCGGGGCCGAACCCGGCGACGATCGCGGGGAGGTCGTCGACGCCCTCCAGGTACTCCACGACCACGCCCTCGATGCGCAGGTCGTCGCCCCAGACGCGTTCCACCAGCTCGGCGTCGTGGCGGCCCTCGACGTAGATCCGGCCCGCGCGGGCGACCCGGGCGCGCGCGCCGGGGACCGCGACGGAGCCCGAGGCGGTACGGGTGGGCCGGGCCGGGCCGGCGGCGGGGCGGACCAGGGTGACGGCCTTCCCCTCCAGCAGGAAGCCGCGCGGCTCCATCGGGAAGACCCGGTGCTTGCCGAACCGGTCCTCCAGGGTGACCGTGCCCGCCTCGCAGCGGATCACCGCCCCGCAGAAGCCCGTGGCCACCTCCTCCACGACCAGGTCGGGCTCCGCGGGGACCTCGGGGGCGGGAGCCGAACGCTTCCAGGGCGGCGTCAGATCAGGGCTGTAGCTGCGCATTCGCCCGACAATACGGCCGGTCGCCCTACGACACGCCGAAGCGCGCGGCCAGCTCCTCGCGCTGCCGGCGCACGAACGCGGCGTCCACCACGGCCCCGTGGCCCGGTACGTACAGCGCGTCCTCGCCGCCGAGGGCGAGCAGCCGGTCGAGGGCGGCGGGCCAGCGCGAGGCGATGGCGTCCGGTCCCGCCTGCGGCTCCCCGGACTCCTCGACCAGGTCGCCGCAGAAGACGACCTCCCGCTCACCGGGCACCAGCAGCGCCAGGTCGTGGCCGCTGTGGCCGGGGCCCACGTTGGCGAGCAGCACCTGCCGGCCGCCCAGGTCGAGGGTGCACTCCCCGGTGACGGTGTGCCCGGGCAGCACCAGGGCGCCGGTGGCCTCGGCCGCCTCCTCGGGCGGGACGCCGTGGCGCACCGCGTCCGCGCGGAGCGCGTCCCGGTCCCGGGCCAGCAGGGTGTCCGCGCCCACCGCCGCGTGCACGGCGGCCCCGGGGAAGGCCGGGGTGCCGAGGACATGATCGAAGTGGGGATGGCTCAGTGCGATGTGCGTCACGTGCGGCACGGGCGCGGCGGGGGAGTGACGGGCCTCGCCGAGGAGGGCCGCCACCTGGGCGCGCAGCTCCGCGCCCTCGCGGAGCGAGGAGCCCGTGTCGTAGAGCAGTACCGCGTCCCGCCCGACGACCAGGCCGGCGGTCGCGTCCCAGACCGGGAGTCTGCGCCGCCCCACCCCGTCCGCCAGCCGTTCCCAGCCCGCCGCTTCCCAGGCGATGTCCCGTGCCGCCGTGTCCGTACCCATGCCCCGACGCTATCCGCCCGCCGCGCCGGCGGGTGCGGGGCGGGCGGTGTGACGAGTCGCGCGCCGCCGCCCTTGCTTGGGGTGTACCCGGCAGCCGTACACTGGCCGGGGCACCGCTGGCACTCGGACGCAACGAGTGCCAGACGACCCGGAGGCGCCCAGGAGCCGACCCGGACGGTACGGGGACGCTCCCGGGAAGCACGACCTACGAAGCTCGGCCACGAGGACACGAACCACCGCTGGAGGTGCGCGATGCTCAGCGAACGCAGGCTGGAGGTGCTGCGCGCCATCGTCCAGGACTACGTGGGCACCGAGGAGCCGGTCGGCTCCAAGGCGCTGACCGAGCGGCACCAGCTCGGCGTCTCCCCGGCCACCGTGCGCAACGACATGGCGGTGCTGGAGGAGGAGGGCTTCATCGCCCAGCCCCACACCAGCGCCGGCCGCATCCCCACGGACAAGGGCTACCGGCTCTTCGTGGACAGGCTCGCCGGGGTGAAGCCGCTGTCCGCGCCCGAGCGCCGGGCCATCCAGAACTTCCTCGACGGCGCGGTCGACCTCGACGACGTCGTCGGCCGCACGGTGCGGCTGCTCGCGCAGCTCACCCGGCAGGTGGCCGTCGTCCAGTACCCCTCGCTGACCCGGTCCACGGTCCGGCACGTGGAGCTGCTGTCCCTGGCACCCGCCCGGCTGATGCTGGTGCTGATCACGGACACCGGCCGGGTCGAGCAGCGGATGGTCGACTGCCCGGCGCCGTTCGGCGAGAGCGCGCTCGCGGACCTGCGCGCCCGGCTCAACAGCCGTGTGGTGGGCCGCCGTTTCGCGGATGTGCCGCAGCTCGTGCAGGATCTGCCGGAGTCCTTCGAGGCGGAGGACCGCGGCACGGTCTCCACGGTGCTGGCGACGCTGCTGGAGACCCTGGTCGAGGAGACCGAGGAGCGGCTGATGATCGGCGGCACCGCCAATCTGACCCGCTTCGGACACGATTTCCCCCTGACGATCAGGCCGGTGCTGGAGGCGCTGGAGGAGCACGTGGTGCTGCTCAAGCTCCTCGGCGAGGCCCCGGAATCGGGCGTGACCGTGAGAATCGGGCATGAGAATGCCCACGAGGGACTGAACTCCACGTCCGTCGTCTCGGTCGGTTACGGTTCGGGCGGCGAAGCAGTCGCCAAACTCGGCGTGGTCGGACCGACCCGCATGGACTACCCCGGAACGATGGGAGCGGTACGCGCAGTGGCACGTTACGTCGGACAGATCCTGGCGGAGTCGTAAGTGGCCACGGACTACTACGCCGTACTCGGCGTACGCCGCGACGCATCGCAGGACGAGATCAAGAAGGCGTTCCGCCGTCTCGCCCGTGAGCTCCACCCGGACGTGAACCCGGACCCGAAGACGCAGGAGCGCTTCAAGGAGATCAACGCCGCGTACGAGGTCCTCTCGGACCCGCAGAAGAAGCAGGTCTACGACCTCGGCGGCGACCCGCTCTCCCAGGCCGGGGGCCCCGGTGCGGGCGGCTTCGGCGCGGGCGGTTTCGGGAACTTCTCCGACATCATGGACGCCTTCTTCGGCACGGCCTCGCAGCGCGGCCCGCGCTCGCGCACCCGCCGGGGCCAGGACGCCATGATCCGCCTGGAGGTCGAGCTCAACGAGGCGGCCTTCGGCACCACCAAGGACATCCAGGTCGACACGGCGGTCGTCTGCAACGGCTGCTCCGGCGAGGGCGCCGCCCCCGGCACCTCGGCGCAGACCTGCGACATGTGCCGCGGGCGCGGCGAGGTCTCGCAGGTCACGCGGTCGTTCCTGGGCCAGGTCATGACCTCCCGGCCCTGCCCGCAGTGCCAGGGCTTCGGCACGGTCGTGCCGACCCCGTGCCCGGAGTGCGCGGGTGACGGGCGGGTCCGCTCCCGCCGCACCCTGACGGTGAAGATCCCGGCGGGCGTCGACAACGGCACCCGTATCCAGCTCGCGGGCGAGGGCGAGGTCGGCCCCGGCGGCGGCCCGGCAGGCGACCTGTACGTGGAGATCCACGAGCTGCCCCACCCCGTCTTCCAGCGGCGCGGCGACGACCTGCACTGCACGGTCACCATCCCGATGACGGCGGCGGCCCTGGGCACCAAGTGCCCGCTGGAGACCCTCGACGGCCTGGAGGAGGTCGACATCCGGCCCGGCACCCAGTCCGGCCAGTCGATCCCGCTGCACGGGCGCGGCATCACTCACCTGCGCGGGGGCGGCCGGGGCGACCTGATCGTGCACGTCGAGGTCACGACCCCGTCCAAGCTGGACCCGGAGCAGGAGCGCCTCCTGCGCGACCTGGCCAAGCTCCGCGGCGAGGAACGCCCCCAGGGCCAGTTCCAGCCGGGGCAGCAGGGCCTCTTCTCCCGCCTCAAGGACGCGTTCAACGGACGCTAGCCCGTCCGCCCCGCCGGGCCCCGGTCCGGCCGGTGCCCGTCCCGACGAGCCGCCCCCGCCAACCGGCGGGGGCGGCTCGTCGCTGTGCGGTGGGATGCGGCGGGGGCTGCGGGACAGGCGTTCGCGGCGGGGCGGGCGCCCGCGCCCGCCTTCCCGGCCGGCGGGGCCCGGCGGGGGCCTGGCCGGGCTGTCGCCGGGGCTCCCGTCCCGGGTGCTGCCGTCGCGCCGGCCTCCGGCGGGCCCCGGCGGCGGCACGGGCATGGCCCGGCATACGGCCGATCGCCGTCCTGGATCAGGAACGCCCGCCTCGGCGGCGGCCGGGGCCCCGGGGCTGCCCGGTCGCGGCGGGGCCCGGGGCCGACCCGGCCCCCGCGGGCCCCGGCCCCGTACGGCCGCCCCGTGCGGGCGCGCGGTGCCCGCATGGGACGATGGCACGCATGTCCTCCGCGCTCACCGAACTCTGCCGGTATCCGATCGTGCAGGCCCCGATGGCGGGCGGGGCGTCCTGCCCCGCTCTCGCCGCCGCCGTGTCCGAGGCCGGGGGGCTCGGGTTTCTCGCTGCCGGGTACAAGAGCGCGGACGGGATGCGCCAGGAGATCGCCGGGCTGCGGGAGCTCACCACCCTGCCCTTCGGGGTGAACCTGTTCCTGCCGCAGGCCGGTGCGGCCGACCAGGCCGCGGTCAGTGTGTACCGGCAGCAGCTCGCCGGGGAGTCCGCCTGGTACGAGACCGCGCTCGGCGACCCGGACGCGGGCCGGGACGACGCCTACGCGGCCAAGCTGGCGCTGCTGCTCGAGGACCCGGTGCCCGTGGTCTCGTTCACCTTCGGCTGCCCGTCCGGCGACGACCTCGCCGCCCTCGCCGGGGTGGGCACCACCACCGTCGTCACCGTGACCACGCCCGAGGAGGCCATGGCCGCCCAGTGGGCGGGCGCCGACGCCGTGTGCGTACAGGGCGTCGAGGCGGGCGGCCACCAGGGCACCCACCGCGACGACCCCGACGCGGACGGGCACGGGCTCGGCCTGCTCTCCCTCGTCCAGCTGGTCCGCGAGGCCGTCGACGTGCCGGTCGTCGCCGCCGGCGGCCTGATGCGCGGGGCCCAGATCGCCGCCGTGCTCGCCGCCGGGGCGAGCGCCGCCCAGCTCGGCACCGCCTTCCTGGTGTGCCCGGAGTCCGGCGCCAACGCCCTCCACAAGGAGGCGATGACCAACCCCCTGTTCCACCGGACCGAGTTGACCCGCGCCTTCTCCGGGCGGCCCGCCCGCGGCCTGGTCAACCGGTTCATGCGCGAGCACGGCCGCTACGCCCCGGCCGCGTACCCCGAGGTGCACCACCTCACCAGCCCGCTGCGCAAGGCCGCCGCGGCGGCCGGGGACCCGCAGGGGATGGCCCTGTGGGCCGGGCAGGGCCACCGGCTCGCCCGGGACCTGCCCGCCGGACGTCTGGTAGAGGTCCTCGCCGCCGAACTCGACGCGGCCGGCGCCGCTCTCGTCCCGGGCGGCGCCCGGTGACCGCGGCCGTCTTCGTCACCGACAGCCTCGACGGCGTCGTCCCGGGCTCCGTCGTCACCCTGGACGGGCCGGAGGGCCGGCACGCCGTGTCGGTGCGGCGGCTCGCGCCCGGCGAGGAGGTCGTCCTCACGGACGGCCTGGGCCGGGGCGCCGCCGGCACCGTGCTGGCCACCGAGGGCAAGGACCGGCTTTCCGTGGAGGTCCGCAACTGCCCCGTCGAGCCCGAACCGACGCCCCGGATCACCGTGGTGCAGGCGCTGCCCAAGGGCGACCGCGGCGAACTCGCCGTGGAGACCATGACGGAGACCGGGGCCGACGCCGTGGTGCCGTGGGCGGCGGCGCGGTGCATCACCCAGTGGAAGGGCGAGCGGGGCGTCAAATCCCTGGCCAAATGGCGCTCCACGGCCCGCGAGGCAGGCAAGCAGGCGCGCCGGCTGCGCTTCTTGGAGGTCGCCGAGGCGGCGACCACCAAGCAGGTCGCCGCCCTGCTGGCGGCGGCCGACTTCGCGGCCGTGCTGCACGAGGAGGGCGCGGAACCCCTGGCGACCGCCGAACTCCCCGCGTCCGGCTCGATCGTGCTGGTCGTCGGGCCCGAAGGGGGCGTCGCCCCGCAGGAGTTGGAGCTTTTCGCCGAGGCCGGCGCCCGCCCCTACCGGCTGGGCCGCACCGTGCTGCGCACCTCGACCGCCGGCACGGCGGCGACGGCCCTGCTGCTGGGGCGCACCGGCCGCTGGTCCTGACCAGCCAACCAGCCAACCGGCCGGCGCGCCCGCGGGGGTCAGCACATCGTGTAGTCGACCCGGGTCGAGTTGTACGAGCAGGTGTCCGCCGTGGACCCGTTCGCCTTCTTCAGCGTCGCCGTGTCCTTGTCGTTGTTCCACACGTACGCGGCGCGGTTCTGGTAGCGCGTGGCCGCGGTGTCCCTGCCCTTGCCGGTGCGCACCGTGACGGTCTTGCCCTTGCCCAGGCTGTAGGTGCCGAAGGTGTACTTGTGGTTCGCCTTGTCCACCAGCACCCAGCCCTTGAGGTTCACCGCCCGGGAGGTGGTGTTGCGGATCTGGACGTACTCGGCGTTGAGACTGGCGTTGGTGCGCCGGTCGGTGCCGGGGCTGTCGTAGTAGATCTTGTAGAGGTGGACCGAGCCGGCGGCGTGGGCCGGGGCGGGCAGGGCGACGAGACCGGCGACGGCCGCCACCGTGGCGGCGGCGGCCGTCGTGCGGATACGGAGCATCAACGTTCCTTTGCGATGAGAGAACACCGGGCGCCCCCCAAGGACTTCGGGCCCGGCGTAGCGCAGATAATAGGCAGATATGGCGGCAGGGAAGGTCGTTTACCGAAAACCCGGAAATCCGAAGAACCGGAGATCCTCAGGTCCTTGCGCGCCCGGACCGGCACCCCGTCCCGCGCCCGCCGGGGCGCCCGGGCGCCCCGGCGCGCAAACTGGCCGCAACCGTCCTTCTCCCGCGCGCCCGCCGGTGGGACCCTGCCCTCCATGAACGTGCTCAGAGGCGCGGCGGGGCTCGCCGTGTGCGCACTGGTGGCCGTCGGCGCGACGGCCTGCGAACCCGCGGCAGGCGGACTCAGCGCCTCCGCCGTGGCGTTCACCACCGACCGCACCGCGACCAGCACCCTGGAGCGGCTGACCTTCGAGGTCGCCTGGCTCACCTGCACCGCGGACCTCGACCGGGAGGCCACCGCGTCCCGCGCCGGTTCCGGGGACGCCACGGCCTCGCCCGGCACCGGCCGGGCCCGCGTCGACTGCGAGGGGGAGACCGAATCCGGCCAGGACATCACCCTGGACGGAACGGTCACCGAGGAGCGCGACGGGACCTGCGTGCGCGGGGACATGACCGCCCGGATCGACCGCGAGGTGGTCTTCGAGGCCACCATGCTCGGCGACTGCTCTGCCGCCGCCTCCCCGAGCGCCCGCCCCACCCGGACCGCCCCCGGCGACGCTTCCCGGCCGGGCCCGGGCCCCACCGTGACGGTGACGGTCACCGAGACCGTCACCGTCACCCCCGTTCCGGCCAAGTGATCCAAAGCCCTCCGCGCGGGAGGGCTCCGCACCTAGGGTGAGCAGGGTGACGCACCCTGCCTACCTCCGGTTTCCGCATCTGCACGGCGAGTTGATCGCCTTCACGGCCGAGGACGACGTCTGGGTCGCCCCGCTCGACGGCGGCCGTGCGTGGCGCGTCAGCGCCGACAACATGCCCGTGAACCACCCCCGCTTCTCGCCCGACGGCACCCGCATCGCCTGGACCTCCACCCGCGACGGCGCTCCCGAGGTCCATGCCGCCCCCGTCGACGGCGGCCCGGCCGACCGGCTGACCCACTGGGGCAGTCACCGCACCTCGGTCCGCGGCTGGACGCCCGACGGGCGGGTCCTCGCGCTGACCACCCACGGCCAGGCGTCGCTGCGCCGCTCCTGGGCCCGTGCCGTCCCGCTGGACGGCGGCCCGGCCGAGACCCTGCCGTACGGGCCCGTCGGCCACGTCGCCCCCGGGCCGCGTACCCTGCTGCTCTCCGCGACGATGGGCCGCGAGGCCACCGCCTGGAAGCGCTACCGCGGCGGCACCGCGGGCAAGCTGTGGATCGAGACGGCCGAGGGCACCGGGGAGTTCGCCCGCGTCCACGAGGACCTGGACGGCAACACCGAGTACCCGCTGTGGGTCGGCGAGCGGATCGCCTTCCTCAGCGACCACGAGGGCACCGGCGCCCTCTACTCCTCCCTGCCCGACGGCTCCGGCCTGCGCCGCCACAGCCCCCTGGACGGCTTCTGGGCCCGGCACGCGGCCACCGACGGCACCCGGGTGATCTGGTCCAGCGCCGGTGAGCTGTGGCTCCTGGACGGCCTCGACGAGGGAACCGAACCCCGCCGGCTCGACGTCCGCCTCGGCGGTCAGCGCACCGACCAGCGCCCCCGGCCCGTCTCCGCCGAGCACTGGCTCGGCTCCGCGGCCCCCGACCACACCGGCCGCGGCAGCGCGGCCGAGATCCGCGGCGCGGTCCACTGGATCACCCACCGGGGCGGCCCCGCCCGCGAACTCGCCGCCGAACCGGGCGTCCGCGCCCGCACCCCCCGCACCTTCCGGGCGGACGGCGAGGAGCACGTCGTCTGGGTGACCGACGCGGAGGGCGACGACGCCCTGGAGTTCGCCCCCGCGACCGGCGCCCCCGCCGGTGCCCCGCCGCGCCGGCTCGCCGCCGGACGCCTCGGCCGCGTCGTGGAACTCGCCGTCGCCCCCGACGGCAGCCGGGCCGCGGTCGCCTCCCACGACGGGCGCGTCCTGCTGGTGGAACGTGAGACCGGCGAGGTCCGCGAGGTCGACCGCAGCCCCCACGGGGACGCCGAGGGGCTCGCCTTCTCGCCCGACTCCGCGTGGCTCGCCTGGTCCCACGCGGGGCCCGACCCGCTGCGGCAGATCAAGCTGGCCAACACCGGGGACCTGACCGTCAGCGAGGCCACCCCTCTGCGGTTCGCCGACTACCAGCCCGTGTTCACCCTCGACGGCAAGCACCTGGCCTTCCTCTCCGAGCGCGCCTTCGACCCGGTCTACGACACCCATGTCTTCGACCTCGCCTTCGTCGGCGGCTGCCGTCCGCACCTGATCACCCTGGCCGCCGCCACGCCCTCCCCGTTCGGCCCGCAGCGCCACGGCCGCCCCTTCGACGCGGACGGCGAGGACTCCGAGTCCGACGCCGAGGCCACCGCGCCGCCGACCACCCGGATCGACCTCGACGGCCTGGCCGACCGGATCGTCCCGTTCCCCGTCGAGGCCGCCCGCTACTCGGCCCTGCGCGCCGCCAAGGACGGGCTGCTGTGGCTGCGCCACCCCCTGCACGGCGTCCTCGGCGCCACCCGGGCCACCCCCGAGGACCCCGCCCCGGACACCTCCCTGGAGCGCTACGACCTGGCCCAGCAGCGGGTCGAGGAACTCGTGGGCGACGCCGCCTGGTTCGAGGTCAGCGGCGACGGCAAGCGGGTCCTGCTGCGCACCGACGGCAAGCTCAAGGTCGTCCCCAGCGACCGGCGCGCCTCCCGCGACGAGGACAGCGACGGCAACATCACCGTCGACCTCTCGCGGGTCCGCCGGACCGTCGACCCGGCCGCCGAGTGGCGCCAGATGTACGCCGAGACCGGCCGCCTGATGCGCGACCACTTCTGGCGCGAGGACATGGGCGGGACCGACTGGGACGGCGTCCTGGAGCGCTACCGCCCGGTCCTGGACCGGGTCGCCACCCATGACGACCTGGTCGACCTGCTCTGGGAGGTGCACGGCGAACTGGGCACCTCGCACGCTTATGTGATGCCGTCGGGCTGGGGCGGAACGCGGTCCACCCGGATGGGACTGCTCGGCGCGGACATCTCCCGCGCGGCGGACGGCTCCTGGCGCATCGACCGCATCCTGCCCTCCGAGACCTCCGACCCGCACGCCCGCTCCCCGCTCGCCGCCCCCGGGGTCGCGCTGCGCGCCGGGGACGCCCTGGTCGCCGTCGACGGCCGCCCGGTCGACCCGGTGCGCGGGCCCTGGCCCCTGCTCGCGGGAACGGCCGGCCAGCCCGTCGAACTGACCGTCTCCCCGGCGGGCGGCGGGGAGCAGCGGCACGCCGTGGTGGTGCCGATCGCCGACGAGGAGCCGCTGCGCTACCACGCCTGGGTCGCCGACCGCCGCCGCCATGTCCACGAGCAGTCCGCGGGGCGGCTCGGCTATCTGCACGTCCCCGACATGCAGGCCCCCGGCTGGGCGCAGATCCACCGGGACCTGCGGATCGAGGTGGCCCGCGAGGGCCTGGTGGTGGACGTCCGGGAGAACCGCGGCGGCCACACCTCGCAGCTCGTTGTCGAGAAGCTGGCCCGCCGGATCGTGGGCTGGGACCTGCCGCGCGGCCGGGAACCGTACAGCTACCCGCTGGACGCGCCGCGCGGCCCGGTGGTCGCCGTCGCCAACGAGTTCTCCGGGTCGGACGGCGACATCGTCAACGCGGCCATCAAGGCCCTGGGCATCGGCCCGGTGGTCGGCACCCGCACCTGGGGCGGGGTCGTCGGCATCGACAGCCGCTACTCGCTGGTCGACGGCACCCTGGTCACCCAGCCCAAGTACGCCTTCTGGTTCGAGGGTTACGGCTGGGACGTGGAGAACCGGGGCGTGGAGCCGGACGTGGAGGTCGTCCCCACCCCGCAGGACCACGCCGCCGGGCGGGACCCGCAGCTCGACGAGGCGATCCGGATGGCCCTCGCGGTCCTCGCGGAGAACCCGGCCAAGACCCCGCCGCCACGCCTCTGAACCGCGCCGCCCCGCCGGACACCACCTGGACCCGCCGGCGGGGCGGCTAGCATGACGTCACCTGTGACCGACACCGCGAGGAGGCGGCCCGCGCATGGCCGGAGAACCGCAGGCGGACTGCCTGTTCTGCAAGATCGTCGCCGGGGACGTGCCCGCCATCGTGGTGCGCGAGTCGCAGACCACGGTCGCCTTCCGTGACATCAACCCCCAGGCGCCCACCCATGTCCTGGTGATCCCCAAGGCCCACTACCCGGACGCCGCCTCGCTGGCCGCCGGTGCGCCGGAACTCGCCGCCGACGTGCTGCGCGAGGCCGGAGCGGTCGCGGAGGACGAGAAGGTGACCGGCTCCGGCTACCGGATCGTCCTCAACACCGGCGCGGGCGCGGGCCAGACCGTCTTCCACGCCCACGCCCATGTGCTCGCCGGCCGCGGGCTCGAATGGCCTCCCGGGTAACGAGACGTGTCCGTACGCGAGTTGGTGGTGCTGGGCACCGCGAGCCAGGTGCCGACCCGGCACCGCAACCACAACGGCTACCTGCTGCGCTGGGACGGCGGGGGCATCCTCTTCGACCCCGGTGAGGGCACCCAGCGGCAGATGCTCCGCGCCGGGGTGTCCGCGCACGACATCGACCGGATCTGCGTCACGCACTTCCACGGCGACCACTCGCTGGGCCTGGCCGGGGTGATCCAGCGGATCAACCTCGACCAGGTCCCGCACCCGGTCACCGCGCACTACCCGGCCAGTGGGCAGCGCTTCTTCGACCGGTTGCGCTACGCCACCGCCTACCGCGAGACCGTCGCCCTGCGCGAGGAGCCCGTCTTGGCCGACGGCCCGCTCGCCGAGGCGGCCACGTACACCCTGCACGCCCACCGGCTCTCCCACCCTGTCGAGTCCTACGGCTACCGGCTGGTGGAGCCGGACGGGCGCCGGATGCTGCCCGAACGCCTCGCCGCGCACGGCATCTCCGGGCCGGACGTGGGCCGCCTCCAGCGGGAGGGCGGACTGCGCGGGGTCACCCTGGAGGAGGTCAGCGAGGTGCGGCGCGGCCGGCGGTTCGCGTTCATCATGGACACCCGGCTCTGCGAGGGCGTGCATGTGCTCGCCGAGGGCTGCGACCTGCTGGTCATCGAGTCCACCTTCCTCGACGAGGACGAGCACCTGGCGAAGGACCACGGCCATCTGACCGCCGGGCAGGCGGGCGCCGCCGCCGCCGGGGCCGGGGTGCGGCACCTCGTGCTCACCCACTTCTCCCAGCGCTACACCGACGCGGAGGAGACCTTCGAGGCGCAGGCCCGTGCGGCCGGGTTCACCGGCGAGATCACCGTCGCGCGGGATCTGCAACGGGTCCCGATGCCCACCGGCGGGGAGCGGGGTTCGGGCAGACTGGCCTGAAACGCACCACCCACGGGAGCGCCACGGTGACGACACACGACGGAGAGCCGCAGCACCACCACACGGCCCGCCTGGACCCGCTGGCGGCTCTGCGGACCCCGGCCGATCCGGCCTGCGACGTCTATCTCACCGGCAGTGTGTTCCTGGACATCGTCTTCACCGGCCTGGACAGCGCCCCGGTGCGCGGCACCGAGTCCTGGGCGCGCGGCATGGGCTCCAGCCCGGGCGGGGTCGCCAACATGGCCACCGCGCTGGCCCGGCTCGGCCTGCGCACCTCCCTCGCCGCCGCCTTCGGCGCCGACCACTACGGCGAGTACTGCTGGGACGCCCTCGAACAGGGCGAGGGCATCGACCTCTCGCTCTCCCGGACCGTGGCCGGCTGGCACTCGCCCGTCACGGTCTCCATGGCCTACGAGGGAGAACGCACCATGGTCTCCCACGGCCACGAGGCACCGGTCCACGAGTCCGCGCCGGACAGCCCGCCGCCCGCCCGGGCCGCCGTCGCCTCCCTCACGCAGGGCGTGCACGCCGACTGGATCGCCCGCGCGGCCCGGTCCGGCACCCGGGTCTTCGCCGACGTCGGATGGGACGAGACCGGCCGCTGGGACCCGGCCGACCTCGCGGACCTGGAGCACTGCGAAGCGTTCCTGCCGAACGCCGGGGAGGCCATGCGCTACACCCGCACCGACTGCCCCCGCGCCGCCGCCCACGCCCTCGCCGAACGCGTCCGCCTCGCGGTCGTCACCCTCGGCGCGGAGGGCGCCTACGCGGTGGACGCGGCGACCGGGGAGAGCGCCCGGGTGCCCGCCATCGCGGTGGAGGCCCTGGACCCGACGGGGGCGGGGGACGTGTTCATGGCCGGATTCGTCACCGGCACCCTCGCCGGCTGGCCGCTCGCCGACCGGCTCGCCTTCGCGGGGCTGACCGCCGCCCTCTCCGTGCAGGAGTTCGGCGGCTCGCTCTCAGCGCCCAGCTGGTGGGAGGTGGCCGCCTGGTGGCAGTCGGTGCAGAGCCTGCCCGGCCAGGACCCGGCCGCCCTGCGGCGCTACGCCTTCCTGGAGCGCCTGCTGCCCGCGCCGGTCCGCCCGTGGCCGCTGCGGCGCGCGGTCCCGACGATCGGGTTCCGCCGCACCGGCTGAGGTGCACCGGCTGAGGTGCGCCGGCCGAGGCACCGGGGGCGCACGCGACCGGGGCCGTGCGCGGGCGCCGGGGCCGCGGCCGCTCGCGGCGCGCACGGCGTCACTTCTTGCGCGGCGCCCCCAGCGGAGCACGGACCAGGGTGTCGTCCACGAAGCAGAACCGCCAGTCCTCGCCCGGCTGCGCGGACTGGACGATCGGGTGGCGGGCCCCGGCGGCGTGGCCGCGGGCGTGCCGGTGCGGGGAGTCGTCGCAGCAGCCGACGTATCCGCAGGTCACGCAGAGCCGAAGCTGTACCCAGTCCGACCCCAGGCGCCGGCACTCGGCGCACTCCCGGGTGTCGGTGCCGGTGACCCGGATCTGGTCCAGGTGCGTGCAGGAGGTGCTGATCGTCTCCTCGCGCACATACGTCCAGTTCGACCGCAGCAGCCGGTCCGGCATGATCCGCGCCAGGTGCCGCGACTGCGCCGCCAGGACCGGACTGACCACCGCCAGCACCAGCACGTACAGAGCGACGAACGGGCCGATCCGCCCGTCCAGACCGGCGTCCAGTGCGAGGGTGGCGAGGATCAGCGAGAACTCGCCCCGGCCCAGCACCGTGAGCCCGATGTTCGCCGCCCCGCGCTGGTTGAAGCCGAACAGCCGGGCGGCCACGATCCCCGCCGCGATGTTCCCCACCAGTGTCACCAGCACCGCGAGCACCACCGGGACGATCACCTCGCCCAGCGCGCCGACCTCGATGTTCAGTCCGAAGGCCACGAAGAACACCGTCGCCAGCACGTCCCGCAGCGGCAGCACCAGCCGTTCCAGCCGCTCCTTGTAGGCGGTCCGCGAGATCACCAGGCCGATCATCAGGGCGCCGATCGCGTCCGAGACGCCGACCTCCTCCGAGAGCCCCGCCACCAGCACGACCAGGCCGATCGTCACCACGATCAGCAGTTCGTCCTCCCGGCTGCCGACCAGCCCGGACACGGCCTTAGCGCCGTACCGGGCGATCGCGAAGAGGAGAACCAGGAAGCCGAAGCTGACCCCGATCTCGCGGACCAGCTCCAGCGGGGAGTCCGCGTCGGAGAGCACCGGCGACAGCAGGGCCAGGTAGAAGGCGAGGAACAGGTCCTCGATCACGATGATCCCGAGGATCACCGGGGTCTCCGCGTTCGCCAGTCTGCGCAGCTCGATCAGGAGCTTGGTGACGATCGCGGACGAGGACACCCCGAGCGCGCCCGCGATCACCAGGGCCTCCGCCACGCCCCAGCCCAGCGAGAAGCCGAAGAGCAGCCCCGCGCTGACGTTGATCAGGATGTAGCAGCCGGCGGCCAGGAAGAGGCGCCGTCCGCCCCCGACCACCTGCTCCAGCGGGAACTCCACGCCGAGGTGGAAGAGCAGCAGGACCAGGCCGAGCGCCGCCAGCAGCGACAGGTCCTCCGGATGCGCGACCACCACCGGGCCGGGCGTCCCCGGCCCCAGCAGGATGCCGACGAGCATGTAGCAGGGCACCGACGGCAGTCCCACCCGGCGGGCGAGCCGCGCGACCAGCCCCGCGACCAGGACGGCCAGCCCCAGCCCGATCAGGTCGGCGTGCACCGCGCGGCCTCAGTCCTCGTAGTACGTGGACGACAGCACCGCGCCCACCTTCCGGGCCTGCTCGTCGCTCAGCTCGATCACCGCCGCCGGGTCCGGGGAGCCCTCGGTGAACACGTACAGATCCCGCACGTTCCCCGACCGCACCACGATCGAGATCCGCTGGTCGGCACGGCCGAGGTCGATGTCGTAGCGCTTGCCCACCCCTGGCAGCTCCTGGACGTGCACTCCGTGGCCCATGACTCCTCCTCGCACCGCCAGTGGCTGGGACCGTTCGTCCCCACCCGGACAGAATGTCAGCATCTGCGGCGATATGCGCCCGCTGACGCCGGGCACTCCGGCGGCGGGACCCCGGGAAAAGCCCTCGGCCTCCGCCGGGAGGGAGTCGTACCCTTGGTGGTCCGGAGGCTGTCGATCGGCGACGCCCCTGCAACGGGAGGTATGCGCAGGCCACAGGGCCGGCCCATGAATCGGACATCCACAGCCCAGAACCCGGCGCCGGGGCAGGCGCGAGCCCAGTTCACCGTCCCCGCGAAGCACCCGATGGTGACCGTCCTGGGTTCGGGTGACGCCCTCCTGCGCGTGATCGAAGAGGCCTTCCCGGCGGCCGACATCCATGTCCGGGGCAACGAGGTGAGCGCGGTCGGCGACCCGGCGGAAGTCGCCCTGGTCCAGCGCCTGTTCGACGAGATGATGCTGGTGCTCCGCACCGGGCAGCCGATGACGGAGGACGCAGTGGAACGCTCGATCGCCATGCTCAAGGCGAGCGAGGCCGGCGACGGCCCCGAGGAGACCCCCGCCGAGGTCCTCACCCAGAACATCCTCTCCAGCCGGGGCCGCACCATCCGCCCCAAGACCCTGAACCAGAAGCGCTACGTCGACGCCATCGACAAGCACACGGTCGTCTTCGGTATCGGCCCCGCGGGCACCGGCAAGACGTACCTGGCCATGGCCAAGGCGGTCCAGGCGCTCCAGTCCAAGCAGGTCAACCGCATCATCCTGACCCGCCCCGCGGTCGAGGCGGGGGAGCGGCTCGGCTTCCTGCCGGGCACCCTCTACGAGAAGATCGACCCCTATCTGCGCCCGCTCTACGACGCCCTGCACGACATGCTCGACCCCGACTCGATCCCCCGCCTGATGGCCGCGGGCACCATCGAGGTCGCGCCCCTCGCGTACATGAGGGGCAGGACCCTGAATGACGCGTTCATCATCCTCGACGAGGCGCAGAACACGAACCCCGAGCAGATGAAGATGTTCCTCACCCGGCTCGGCTTCGAGTCGAAGATCGTGATCACGGGTGACGTGACGCAGGTCGACCTGCCGAACGGCACCAAGAGCGGTCTGCGCCAGGTCCAGGAGATCCTGGACGGGGTGGAGGATGTGCACTTCTCCCGGCTCACGAGCCAGGATGTCGTACGGCACAAGCTCGTCGGCCGTATCGTCGACGCCTACGAGAAGTACGACAACGGGAAGTAGTCACAGCGCGCCATGTCGATCGACGTCAACAACGAGTCCGGAACCGAGGTCGACGAGCAGGCGATCCTCGATGTCGCCCGCTACGCGCTCGCGCGCATGCGCATCCACCCGCTCTCCGAGCTGTCGGTGATCGTGGTGGACGCGGAGGCGATGGAGCAGCTCCACATCCAGTGGATGGACCTCCCCGGACCGACCGATGTCATGTCCTTCCCGATGGACGAGCTGCGCCCGCCGGCGAAGGGCGACGAGGAGCCTCCGCAGGGGCTCCTCGGGGACATCGTGCTCTGCCCCGAGGTCGCCGAGAAGCAGGGCGCGGAGGCGCCGACGCAGCACTCCATGGACGAGGAGCTTCAGCTCCTGACCGTCCACGGGGTGCTGCATCTGCTCGGCTACGACCACGAGGAGCCGGACGAGAAGGCGGAGATGTTCGGCCTCCAGGCGGCGATCGTCGACGGCTGGCGTGGTGAGCGGGGCCTGACCGGTCCGTCGCCGGCGCCGACCCTGTCATGAGCGCCACCCTGGTCGCCGGCGCGGTCGCGCTGGTCGTCGTCGCCTGGCTGGCCGCCTGCGCGGAGGCGGGCCTCGCGCGGGTGTCCGCCTTCCGGGCCGCCGAGGCCGTCCGCTCGGGCCGGCGGGGGGCGGCGAAGCTGGAGCAGGTGGCCGCCGATCCCACCCGCTATCTGAACGTGGCTTTGCTGGTGCGGGTCGCCTGCGAGATGGCCGCGGGCGTTCTGGTCACCTACGCCTGCCTGGAGGAGTTCGAGGAGACCTGGGCGGCGCTGCTGGTCGCGATGGCCGTGATGGTGCTGGTCAGTTATGTCGCCGTCGGGGTCTCCCCGCGCACCATCGGTCGCCAGCACCCGCTGAACACGGCGACGGCGGCCGCCTATGTGCTGGTGCCGCTGGCCCGGGTGATGGGCCCCGTCCCGCAGCTCCTGATCCTCATCGGCAACGCCCTCACGCCCGGAAAGGGCTTCCGCAAGGGCCCGTTCGCCTCCGAGGCGGAGCTGCGGGCCATGGTCGACCTGGCCGAGCGGGAGTCACTGATCGAGGACGACGAGCGGCGCATGGTGCACTCGGTCTTCGAGCTGGGGGACACCCTGGTGCGCGAGGTCATGGTGCCGCGTACCGATCTGGTGAGCATCGAGCGCTTCAAGACGGTCCGTCAGGCCCTCACCCTGGCACTGCGGTCCGGCTTCTCCCGTATCCCCGTCACCGGGGAGAACGAGGACGACGTCGTGGGCGTGGTCTACCTCAAGGACCTGGTCCGCAAGACGCACGTCAACCGCGAGGCCGAGTCCGACCTGGTGTCGACGGCGATGCGGCCCGCGGTCTTCGTCCCCGACACCAAGAACGCGGGCGACCTGCTCCGCGAGATGCAGCAGAAGCGCAACCACGTCGCCGTCGTCATCGACGAGTACGGCGGCACGGCCGGCATCGTCACCATCGAGGACATCCTGGAGGAGATCGTCGGCGAGATCACCGACGAGTACGACCGGGAGCTGCCGCCGGTCGAGGAACTGGGCGAGGGCCGCTTCCGGGTCACCGCCCGCCTCGACATCGGCGACCTCGGCGAGTTGTACGGGCTGGGTGCGGACGAGCTGGACGACGAGGACGTGGAGACCGTCGGCGGGCTGCTCGCCAAGGCGCTCGGCCGGGTGCCGATCGCGGGCGCGGGCGCGGTGGTCGACCTCCCGGACGGGCGGTCGCTGCGGCTGACCGCGGAGTCGCCCGCGGGCCGCCGGAACCGGATCGTCACGGTCCTGACCGAGCCGGTGGAGAAGCCCGCGGACGACGAGGCCGGGGGATGAGGGCGGCCGCGCTGCGGGCGCTCTGCCTGGAGTTCGGCGGGGCCGTCGAGGAGTTCCCGTTCGGGCCGGAGACCTCGGTGTTCAAGGTGGGCGGGAAGATGTTCGCGCTGAGCGCGCTGGGCGCCTCGCCGCTGAAGGCCAACCTCAAGTGCGAGCCGGAGAACGCGATCCGGCTGCGCGCCCAGTACCCGGACGTGGTGGTGCCGGGCTGGCACATGAACAAGCGGCACTGGAACACCGTGACGGTCTCCGAACTGCCCGCCCGGGCCGTCCGCGAGCTGGTGGAGGACTCCTACGACCTGGTGGTGGCGGGCCTGCCGAGGGCGGAGCGGCTGCGGCTGGACCGGCCGTAGCACCGGCCCGTCGCCCCCGGCTTCGGGAGTGAACGGGTGTTCGGGTTTCTGTGTATTCTCTGTGATCACCTGAGGGGAGGGGGGGATCTCTCCCCGCGAATCACCGTGTACCGGGAGAACCCTGAATGTCTGTTCGTATGCGCCGTGCCGCCGCGGCCGTGCTCACCGCCTCCGCGCTCTGTCTCACCGCCGCCTGCGGTGGGGGCGGGGACGAGGACAAGAAGCCGGCGGCCGCCGAGAAGGCCGGCGAGAAGTCCTCGGCCCCGGCCGAGGACAAGCCCGCGTCCACCGAGCCGCTGACGGCCGCCCAGATGAAGGCCGCCACGCTGGAGCTCGGCGACCTGCCGTCCGGCTGGAAGGTCAGCAAGGTTCCGGCCGGCGAGGACGCGGCCCCCAAGGCGGACAAGCCCGAGTGCCAGCCGCTGGCCGACATGATGGGCGACAAGGTCGAGGGAGCCGAGAAGGGCGGCGACGTCGACTACCAGGGCCCCGGCACCGAGGTCGAGCTGAGCCAGCAGGTCTTCACCTTCCCCGGCACCGGAGCCGCGGACTACGTGAAGTCCTTCGACACCGCCCTGAACTCCTGCACCACCGTCCCCTTCGACATGGAGGGCGAGAAGATCCCGGTCAAGATCGCCCGGATCGACGCCCCGAAGGCGGCCGAGTCCTCGCACGCCTTCACCATGGCGATCGAGTTCGCGCCGGGCATGGAGATCAAGGTCAACATGCTCGTCGCCCAGCAGGGCACCGGCGCCACCCGGGTCGCCTACGTCAACGACGGCGGCGCCGAGGCGCAGAAGAACTTCGGCGACCTCGTCACCAAGATCGGCGACAAGCTGGCCAAGGGCGCCCAGAGCTGACACCCGCGCCTCCCGGAGGCGTGACGACCGGCCCCGGGGCGGCTCCGTGCCCGCCCCGGGGCCGCTCTATGCTCACCGGTATGACGCAGAGTGCCGACCTCGGCCCCGAGGACCGCAAGATCATCACGCTGGCGCGCAGCGCCCGGGCCCGCAACGGCGTCCCCGAGGGCGCGGCCGTGCGCGACGAGACCGGCCGCACGTATGTCGCCGGGACCGTCGCCCTCCCGTCGCTGGAGCTCAGCGCCCTGCGGACCGCCGTGGCGATGGCGGTCGCCAGCGGTGCGACCTCCCTGGAGGCCGCGGCCGTGGTCTCCGAGGCGGACGCCGCCTCCGACGCGGACCGGGCCGCTGTGCGCGACCTCGGCGGTGCCGGGACGCCGGTTCTCCTGGCAGGCCCGGACGGCCAGCTCAAGTCCTCGGTCGCGGCGGGCTGAGGAGCCCCCGGGCGGCCCGCCCGCCCGGAGCCCCGCCACCCCGGCCCGGCCGCGTACCGGGGGGCGTCCGGGATCAGGGACAATGGGCGCCATGAGCGCTCGTACCCAGTCCTCCGAAGCCCCCCACCGGGCGGGCTTCGCCTGCTTCGTCGGCCGCCCCAACGCGGGGAAGTCCACCCTCACGAACGCTCTGGTCGGCCAGAAGGTGGCGATCACCTCCAACCGGCCGCAGACCACCCGGCACACGGTGCGCGGCATCGTCCACCGGCCCGACGCGCAGCTGATCCTCGTGGACACCCCCGGGCTCCACAAGCCGCGCACGCTGCTCGGCGAGCGGCTCAACGACGTGGTCCGCACCACCTGGGCCGAGGTCGACGTGATCGGCTTCTGCCTGCCCGCCGACCAGAAGCTCGGCCCCGGCGACCGGTACATCGCCAAGGAGCTGGCGGAGATCCGGAAGACACCCAAGGTCGCGATCGTCACCAAGACCGACCTGGTGGACTCCAAGACCCTCGCCGAGCAGCTCATCGCCGTCGACCGGCTCGGCAAGGAGCTGGGCATGGAGTGGGCGGAGATCGTGCCGGTGTCCGCCGTGGGCGACAGCCAGGTGCAGCTCGTCGCCGATCTGCTGATCCCGCTGCTGCCCGAGAGCCCGCCGCTCTACCCGGAGGGCGACCTCACCGACGAGCCCGAGCAGGTCATGGTCGCGGAGCTGATCCGCGAGGCCGCGCTGGAGGGTGTCCGGGACGAACTCCCGCACTCCATCGCGGTGGTGGTCGAGGAGATGATCCCGCGCGAGGACCGCCCGGCGGACCGGCCCCTCCTCGACATCCACGCGAACGTCTACATCGAGCGGCCCAGCCAGAAGGGCATCATCATCGGCCCGAAGGGCAAGCGGCTCAAGGAGGTCGGGATCAAGTCCCGCAAGCACATCGAGGCGCTGCTCGGCACGCCCGTCTACCTCGATCTGCACGTCAAGGTCGCCAAGGACTGGCAGCGCGACCCCAAGCAGCTCCGCAAGCTCGGCTTCTGACGGCTCCGGTCCGCGCCCCCGCCCCGGCGCCGCGGCCGGGTCAGGCGCCTTCCTTCAGCACCAGCGAGATCAGGTCGCGCTGCGCCTCGGTGAGCCGGGGGTCGGCGCAGTGCACCGTCCGTCCGTCGACGGTGATCTGGTAGCCGAAGCCGTCCGGGACCCCGACCGGCGCGATCTCGTGCGCCTCGGCGACGGCGCGTTCGGCGAGGTCCCGGACCTCCCGCGCGTCGGCCCGGGCGGTGGTGTCGACCTCGGAGACCTTCTCGATCCCGGCGAAGCCGCCGGTACGCCTTACCTGGATTCGCATGGTTCCCGTTCTAGTACGGATGCGGCCGGACCGACACCGGACAGCACGGCCTCGGACACCTTCTATTGGCCGGTCGTGTCCACGCCGACCTGGGACCAGGCCTTCAGTACCGCGTCGTGCTCCTCGCCCTCGCCGTACCGCGCGGCGGCCGCGGCGACCGTGAGGCGGGCGAAGCTCGCGAAGTCCGCGTCCACCGCGAGTTCGCCGCCGGTCAGCACGTCGAACCAGATCTGCCCGGCCCGCTCCCAGGCCGGGCCGCCGAGGCGGACGGCCAGCAGGTGGAAGGCGTGGTTGGGGATGCCGGAGTTGATGTGTACACCGCCGTTGTCACGGCCGGTGTGCACATAGTCCGCCATCGTCGCCGGCTGCGGGTCGCTGCCGAGGACGTCGTCGTCGTACGCCGTGCCCGGGGCCTTCATCGAGCGCAGCGCCGAGCCGGTGACCCGGGGCGCGAGGAGGCCGGCGCCGATCAGCCAGTCCGCCTCGTCCGCGTTCTGCCCGAGGGTGTGCTGCTTGACGAGGGAGCCGAGCACGTCCGAGACGGACTCGTTCAGCGCGCCCGGCTGGCCGAAGTAGCCGAGGTTGGCCGTGTACTGGGTGAGGCCGTGGGCGAGTTCGTGCGCGATCACGTCGACGGCGACCGTGAAGTCGAGGAAGATCTCGCCGTCCCCGTCGCCGAACACCATCTGCTCGCCGTTCCAGAAGGCGTTGTTGTACTTCTCGTCGTAGTGGACGGTCGCCTCCAGCGGGAGGCCCGCGCCGTCGACGGACTCGTGCCCGTACGCCTCGCGCAGCAGGGTGAGGGTGGCGCCGAGGCCCGCGTAGGCGCGGTTCACGGTGGCGTCGGCGACCGGCTCCCCGCCCTCGGCGCGGACCGCGGTGCCGGGCAGGGCGGTGCGGTTCCCCGCGTCGTACACCGTGCGGCGAGAGCGGGCTCCCGCGGCGGACCGGGCGCCGGCGGGGCCGGCCACCGTGGTCAGCCGGCGGGCGGTGCGCTGGGCCGCGTCCGCCTGGAGGGTGCGCCGGGCCGGGCCGGCGAGCGCCGGGTCGCCGGAGCGGGCGAGCCGGTCGAGGAGGTGCGGCGGCACGATGCCGCAGCAGACCGGGGCGGCGGACGGGGCGGGCAGCGGGGTGCGGGAGTCCATACCGGCCAATGTGTCAGCGAGCACCCGCTCCGTCACTCCCCGTCAGGGGTGACGGAAGGAAGGGAGGGATTGACCACATCTGCCCGTTGCCGATCGGTCGTCCCGCATACTGAAACAGGGGCCGCGCTCACGCCGAAGCTCGGTTAGGCTGCTCCGCATCATGCGTTTCGGGCTGCTTCTCCTTAGCCGCCGCGGCGAGGGCCTGTAGTCGTAGGCCGACCCCCTCCCCGCGGAGTCTGGTGCTGCTTCGACCCAGTCGGCCCCCATCCCCGCAGGACCCCGAGGAGCCCTACGCCATGACGCAGTCGCAGTGGATCGGCCGCCCCACCCCGATCACCAACACGACGCACACGCAGAAGCCGTCCGGCATGCCGGTCCACAAGTACGGCCGCTACGAAGCCGTCGCCATCCCGGACCGCACCTGGCCCCAGCAGCGCATCACCAAGGCTCCCCGCTGGCTCTCCACGGACCTGCGCGACGGCAACCAGGCCCTGATCGACCCGATGAGCCCCGCCCGCAAGCGGGAGATGTTCGACCTGCTGGTACGCATGGGCTACAAGGAGATCGAGGTCGGCTTCCCCTCCTCCGGCGACACCGACTTCGCCTTCGTCCGCTCCATCATCGAAGAGGGCGCGATCCCGGACGACGTCACCATCTCCGTGCTGACCCAGGCCCGCGAGGACCTGATCGAGCGGACCGTGGAGTCCCTGGCCGGCGCCAGGCGCGCCACCGTCCACCTGTACAACGCCACCGCCCCCGTCTTCCGCCGGGTCGTCTTCCGCGGCTCCAAGGAGGACATCAAGCAGATCGCCGTCGACGGCACCCGGCTGGTCATGGAGTACGCCGAGAAGCTGCTGGGCGACGAGACGGTCTTCGGCTACCAGTACAGCCCCGAGATCTTCACCGACACCGAGCTGGACTTCGCCCTGGAGGTCTGCGAGGCCGTCTGCGACGTCTGGCAGCCCGGCCCCGGCCGCGAGATCATCCTCAACCTGCCGGCCACGGTGGAGCGTTCGACGCCGTCCACGCACGCGGACCGCTTCGAGTGGATGTCCCGGAACCTGACCCGCCGCGAGCACGTCTGCCTGTCCGTCCACCCGCACAACGACCGCGGTACCGCGGTCGCCGCCGCCGAACTGGCGATCATGGCGGGCGCGGACCGTATCGAGGGCTGCCTGTTCGGTCAGGGCGAGCGCACCGGCAACGTCGACCTGGTCACCCTGGGGATGAACCTGTTCTCGCAGGGCGTCGACCCGCAGATCGACTTCTCGCAGATCGACGACATCCGCCGCACCAGCGAGTACTGCAACCAGATGGAGATCCACCCGCGCCACCCGTACGCGGGCGACCTGGTCTACACGGCCTTCTCCGGCTCCCACCAGGACGCCATCAAGAAGGGCTTCGACGCGATGGAGGCGGACGCGGCCGCCGCCGGGAAGACGGTCGACGAGATCGAGTGGGCGGTGCCGTACCTGCCCATCGACCCCAAGGACGTCGGCCGGTCCTACGAGGCGGTCATCCGGGTCAACTCCCAGTCCGGCAAGGGCGGGATCGCGTACGTCCTGAAGAACGAGCACAAGCTGGACCTGCCGCGCCGGATGCAGATCGAGTTCTCCCGGATCATCCAGGCCAAGACCGACACGGAGGGCGGCGAGGTCACGCCGGCCGCGATCTGGTCCGTCTTCCAGGACGAGTACCTGCCCAACCCGCAGGACGGCGCGGAGCGCTGGGGCCGCATCCAGATCCGCTCCGGCCAGACCACCACCGACAAGGACGGGGTTGACACCCTGACCGTCGAGGCGGTCGTGGACGGCGTCGACACCGTCCTGACCGGCACCGGCAACGGTCCGATCTCCGCCTTCTTCGCGGCCCTGAACGCCATCGGGGTGGATGTGCGCCTGCTGGACTACCAGGAGCACACCATGAGCGAGGGCGCGTCCGCGCAGGCCGCCTCGTACATCGAGTGCGCGATCGACGGCAAGGTGCTGTGGGGCATCGGCATCGACGCGAACACCACCCGGGCCTCGCTGAAGGCGGTCGTCTCGGCGGTCAACCGCGCGGCGCGCTGACCACCGGCCCCGGGCCTCCGCTCGCCCCGCCGGTCAAGGCGGCGGGGCGCCGGTCACCCGGGGCGCGTCCGTGCCACCGGGTCCCCGAACCGGGTGGTTTCCTGCGGTTCCGCCCGTCCGGTACCCCCTCGGCGGAGCGCGCGGATCCGGCCATGTGCCCGGCCTCCTGCCGACAGGGTGCTGACGCGGCCCGGCCGGTGTGGCTAACATCACGTCCACGCGGCAATGTTGCCGCAGCATGACGGAGGTGTGACGTGCTGCAGGACCGGGGACTGTTCGGCCGGAATGCGCGGGTCTGCGGCATCCGCACGTCATGGAGCACCGTCGGGGACGGCGAGTTCTTCTGCGCCGGCTGCGGGGGCGACCGCAACTACCGCCGCCGGACCGGGCGCCGCCGTTTCACCCTGCTCGGCGTACCGCTGCTGGGGCGCGGAGTCACCGGCCCGGTCGTCGAATGCGCCGCCTGCCACGCCCACTTCGGCCCCGACGTCCTTGACCACCCCACCACCGCGCGCTTCTCGGCCATGCTCAGGGACGCGGTGCACACCGTCGCGCTCGCGGTCCTCGCCTCGGGCGGCACCTCCTCGGGCGCGGTGCGCGCGACGGCGGTGCAGGCGGTCCGCGCGGGCGGCCTCGCGGACTGCACCGAGGACTCCCTCGTCGCCCTGATCGAGGCCCTCGCCGCCGACACCGGCCGCTACTTGACGGACGACACCACGCCGTACGGCGCCGCCCTCGCCATCGAACTCCACGAGGCACTGGAGCCCCTGGCCCCGCACCTCGCCCCCTCCGGCCGCGAGTCCATCCTCCTCCAGGGCGCCCGCATCGCACTCGCCGACGGCCCCTACACCCAGGCCGAACGCGACGTCCTGACGATCGTGGGCGCGGCGCTGCGGTTGGCCGACGCGGACACGGCCCGTCTGATGGAGACGGCCCGCGCGCCGTTCTGACCCACCCACCGCCCTTCACCTCGGGACAGCCCCCCGCACCCGCCCCGCCCTCCACCGGGCCCGGGCCCGCTCCCGGTAGGGGCTGTGCCCCGGGGCCGTCGCGCTGCTGCGCCCGCTGAGGCCCTACCGGGCCGCGCCCGAGCCACGGCCACGTCCTGTTGCACGGCCGCGCTCTGCCGCGCTCTGCCGCGCCCCCGCCCTCGCCGGGCCCGGGCCCGGGCCCGCCCGACTGGTCATCGTGGCCTGCGAGTCGCGCCTGGTCGTCCCGGGCGGCGACGGCCGCTGACGACCGCTGACGGCCGCCCCGGGCCACGGCCGAGGACCCGGGCGGGCCCCCCACGGCACCGGATCGCGCCCGGGGCATCCGGCCGCACACCCGGTGCCCCGCAAGCCCGAGGGCCCGGTGGCAGCAGCCACCGGGCCCTCGGGAACACTTCCGCGCGCCGCAGGCGTCACGCCCCGCTCTCGCGGAGCATGTCCTCGCGCTCGACGATCTTCACGCGCGCACGCCCCTGGGGCTCGCCCAGCGCCTTCTCGGCGGCGTCGAGCTTGTACCAGCCCTCCCAGGTGGTCCAGCGGACGTTCCGGCCGGACAGGAAGCCCTCGACCGCGTCCGGCTCCGGCGAGGCCGGGGTCTGGAGGCGGCCCCCTGCGAAGTCGGCCAGCAGGTTGGAGATCGTCTCGTTGGCGTCACCCTTGGTGTGGCCGATGAGGCCGACCGGGCCGCGGCGGATCCAGCCCGTGACATACGTGGAGTCCAGGTGCTCGCCGGACTCCTGGATCACCCGGCCGCCCTCGTCCGGGACGGTGCCCGTCTCGACGTCCCAGGGGAGCTTGACCAGCTCGTCGGAGAGGTAGCCGACCGCGCGGTAGACGGCGGTGACGTCCCAGTCCTTGAACTCGCCGGTGCCCTTGACGTTGCCCGTGCCGTCCAGCACGGTGCGCTCGGTGCGCAGGCCGACGACCTTGCCGTCCTCGCCGAGGATCTCGGCGGGGGACTCGAAGAAGTGCAGGAAGAGCTTGTGCGGGCGCTCGCCGATGTCGCGGATCGCCCAGTTCTCCAGGGTCTTGGCGACCATGTCCGCCTGCTTGTTGCCGCGGCGGGTCTCGATCGAGCCCTCGTCGTAGTCGATGTCCTCGGGGTCGACGATGACCTCGATGTTCGGGGAGTGGTCCAGCTCGCGCAGCTCCATCGGGCTGAACTTCGCCTGGGCCGGCCCGCGGCGGCCGAAGACGTGGATCTCCTTGGCCCGGTTGAGCTTCAGCCCCTCGTGGACGTTCGGCGGGATCTCCGTCGGCAGCAGCTCCTCGGCCGTCTTGGCGAGGACGCGCGCGACGTCGAGGGCCACGTTGCCGACGCCGAGGACCGCGACCTTCTCGGCCGTGAGCGGCCAGGTGCGGGGCCAGTCCGGGTGCCCGTCGTACCAGGCGACGAAGTCGGCCGCGCCGTAGGAGCCGTCCAGCTCGATGCCCGGGATGTCGAGCGCGCGGTCGGCCGTCGCGCCGGTGGAGAAGACCACGGCGTCGTAGAAGGTGCGCAGGTCGTCCAGGGAGATGTCGGTCCCGTAGTCGACGTTGCCGAAGAGGCGGATCTGCGGCTTGTCGAGCACCTGGTGCAGGGCGGTGATGATGCCCTTGATCCGGGGGTGGTCGGGGGCGACGCCGTAGCGGATCAGACCGAAGGGTGCGGGCATCCGCTCGAAGAGGTCGATCGAGACGCCGGGGTCGGCGGCGACCTCGGACTTCAGCAGCGCATCGGCGGCGTAGATGCCGGCGGGGCCGGCTCCGACGATGGCTACCCGCAGGGGGCGGGTCATGACAGGGTCCCTTCGGGCGGCGACAACAAGCTCGAAGGGAATCTTAAACTAAGGCAAGCCTAAGTTGGTACGCGCCCCCTGTCTATGACCTCATAAGGCTGACTTATGGCCTCTCAAAGTCCTGCTTGATGAGTCTGGCGGGCCGCCGCGACCCCGGGCGCACGGACCGGCGGACCCGTGCTCCCCGCCCTGCGCCGAAGCGTTTCGCAAGGTGTCGAACCGGCGTCCTACACCCGTGACACGCCGTGTCCCCTCGCCGGATCGGGGCAGCACACGGTGGACACTGTCGGTCTGATCGCCGCAGCTCTGCCAGGGAAGGGGGTCGCACGTCATGACCCTGCCCATCGGTACGTACGTCGTCGACATCCGCACGGGCCGGGTCGGCCGGTTCATGGGGCCGGCCGGACCCTGCCTGTCCCTGAGACCGGTCGGCGGCGGCCGCGAGTGGGAGTGCGCCCCGGACGAGGTGCGCCCCGCGACGGCGGCGGAACGCATCAGCGCGACGACCGCCTACGTCAACGCCCGCAGCCGCGGCGAGGTGACCTGACCGGCTCAGTAGTACCCGGGTCGGCTCCCTTCCCGCCCCGGCGGCCGGAACTCCGGACCCCGGACCTCGGCCCTCGGCCCTCGGGCGGGGGCCGGTGCGGGAGAATGGGGCGCATGAGTCTGTTCCGTGATGACGGGGTCGTGCTGCGCACCCAGAAGCTGGGGGAGGCCGACCGGATCATCACGCTGCTCACGCGGGGGCACGGGCGGGTGCGGGCGGTGGCGCGCGGGGTGCGGCGGACCAAGTCGAAGTTCGGGGCGCGGCTGGAGCCGTTCTCCCACGTCGACGTGCAGTTCTTCGCCCGCGGCAGCGAACTGGTCGGGCGCGGGCTGCCGCTGTGCACCCAGTCGGAGACCATCGCCCCCTACGGCGGCGGCATCGTCACCGACTACGCCCGCTACACCGCCGGCACCGCCATGCTGGAGACCGCCGAGCGGTTCACCGACCACGAGGGGGAGCCCGCAGTGCAGCAGTACCTGCTGCTCGTCGGCGCGCTGCGCACCCTCGCCCGCGGGGAGCACGCGCCCAACCTGGTCCTCGACGCCTTCCTGCTGCGCTCCCTCGCCGTCAACGGCTACGCGCCCAGCTTCGACGACTGCGCGCGCTGCGGCCTCCCCGGCCCCAACCGCTTCTTCTCGGTCGCCGCGGGCGGCGCCATATGCGGTGACTGCCGGGTGCCGGGGAGCGTCGTACCCTCTGCGGAGGCCATCGCCCTGCTCAGTGCGCTGCTCACCGGCGACTGGCCGACCGCGGACGCCTGCGAGGCGCGCCACGTCAGGGAGGGGAGCGGGCTGGTGTCCGCGTATCTGCACTGGCACCTGGAGCGCGGGCTGCGCTCGTTGCGGTACGTCGAGAAGTCGTAGGAAGCAGAAGCTAGGAGTTGTGAGCCGCATGGCAGTACGCGGAATCCTGGGCCGGCCCCGCCGCGAGTACAAGGTCCCCGAGCCGCACCCGTCCGGCGCCCGGCCGCCCCGGATCCCGGCGGAGCTGGTGCCCAACCATGTGGCCTGCGTCATGGACGGCAACGGCCGCTGGGCCAAGGAGCGGGGCCTGCCGCGCACCGAGGGGCACAAGGTCGGCGAGGGCGTCGTCCTCGACGTGCTCAAGGGCTGCCTCGAGATGGGCGTCAAGAACCTCTCCCTCTACGCCTTCTCCACCGAGAACTGGAAGCGCTCGCCCGACGAGGTCCGCTTCCTGATGAACTTCAACCGGGACGTCATCCGCCGCCGCCGGGACGAGATGGACGAACTGGGCATCCGTATCCGCTGGGTGGGCCGGATGCCCAAGATGTGGAAGTCGGTCGTCCAGGAGCTCCAGGTCGCCCAGGAGCAGACCGTCGGCAACGACCGGATGACGCTGTACTTCTGCGTCAACTACGGCGGACGCGCCGAGATCGCGGACGCGGCGCAGGCCGTCGCCCGGGACGTGGCGGCGGGGAAGCTGGATCCGTCGAAGGTCAACGAGAAGACCTTCCAGAAGTACCTGTACTACCCGGACATGCCGGATGTGGACCTCTTCCTGCGCCCCAGCGGCGAGATGCGCACCTCCAACTACCTGCTCTGGCAGTCCAGCTACGCCGAGATGGTCTTCCAGGACGTGCTGTGGCCCGACTTCGACCGCCGTGACCTGTGGCGCGCCTGCCTGGAGTACGCGCAGCGCGACCGGCGCTTCGGCGGGGCGATCCCGAACGAGGAGCTCGCCGCGATGCGGGGCCGCCCGGAGGACGGGGCGGCCGAGGGCGTCTGAGCCGCCCTTCCGGGCCGGGCCGCCTTTTCCGGGGCGGCTCTCCGGGCCGGCTTTCGGGGGCCTTCCGGGGCCTTTTGCTGCGGCGAGGGGCCCGGGCGTATCGCACGATACGCCCGGGCCCCTCGCCGTACGGCGGTGGTGGCGGTGCCGTCAGTCGGACTTGGCCGCGCACTCCGCGCAGGTGCCGAAGATCTCGACCGTGTGGGCCACGTTCACATAGCCGTGCTGGGCCGCCACCGACTCCGCCCACTGCTCGACCGCCGGGCCCTCGACCTCGACCGCCTTGCCGCAGAGGCGGCACACCAGATGGTGGTGGTGGTCGTCGGTGGAGCAGCGCCGGTAGACGGACTCGCCGTCACTGGTGCGCAGGACGTCGACCTCGCCCGCGTCGGCGAGGGACTGGAGCGTGCGGTACACGGTGGTGAGCCCCACGGAATCACCGCGGTGCTTGAGCATGTCGTGCAGCTCCTGAGCACTGCGGAACTCGTCCACCTCGTCGAGAGCCGCCGCCACCGCTGCGCGCTGCCGGGTGGACCGGCCTCGCACCGGGGCGGTGTTCCCGCCGGTTGGCGCCGTGGTCACAGGAGCCTCCTTGCCTCGCCCGCACATACGTCGGGCCATTCTGCCAGGCTCGCGCACGGTCGCGTCCCGTGCGCGGACCCGGTCCTGCCCCCTCCGCGGCCGACTGCCCGTCGACTGCCGGTCCGCTGCCGCTCCGCGCCCGGGTGACGGCGCGCGGGGCGGGGGCGTCAGATCTTCACATCGTCGCCGGACCGGCGTGTCGGGAGCAGCCCGACCGCGCAGTCCGCCGCCTCGGCCGGGGCCGGGACCTCCGCCCGCCGGGCCCGCAGCCGGGACAGCGGCACGGCGGCCGCCGTCGTCAGCACGAAGACACCGATGGCCAGCAGAACAATGGTCGCTCCCGGCGGCACGTCCTGGTAGTAGGAGGTCGCGGTCCCGGTCAGCGCGACCGCCACACCGATCGCCACGGACACCGTGAAGGTGGCCCGGAACGAGCGCGTGAGCTGCTGGGCCGCCGCCACCGGGACCACCATCAGGGCGCTCACCAGCAGCAGGCCGACGACCCGCATCGCTACGCTGACGGTGACCGCCGCCGTGACGGCCACCAGCAGGTTCAGCGCGCGCACCGGCAGGCCGGTGACCCGGGCGAACTCCTCGTCCTGGCTGATGGCGAAGAGCTGACGGCTCAGGCCGAGCGAGACCAGCACCACGAAGCCGGCGAGCAGCGCGATCGCGGTCAGGTCCTCCTGGGACACCGTGGACAGGCTGCCGAAGAGGTACGAGCTGAGGTTGCCGGTCGAGCCGGTCTCCGAGAGGTTCACCAGCAGGACACCGCCGGCCATGCCGCCGTAGAACAGCATCGCCAGGGCGATGTCACCCCGGGTGCGGCCCCAGGCGCGGATCAGCTCCATCAGCAGGGCGCCGACGATCGACACCAGGGTGGCCATCCACACCGGGCTGGTCGACAGCAGGAAGCCGAGGCCGACACCGGTCATCGCGACATGGCCGATGCCGTCGCCCATCAGGGCCTGCCGGCGCTGCACCAGGTGGATGCCGACGGCGGGAGCCGTGATGCCGACCAGCAGGGCGGCGAGGAGCGCCCGCTGCATGAAGGCGGAGTCGAGGATTTCCATGGTCAGGTCAGCAGTCCCGTGCGGAGCGGCTCACCGGCCGCGTGCGGATGTACGTGGTCGTGGCCGGGCAGGGCGTGCTGGCCCACCGCCTCGGGCGGCGGCCCGTCGTGGACCACACAGCCGTCCCGCAGCACCACCGCGCGGTCGATCAGGGGCTCCAGCGGGCCCAGCTCGTGCAGGACCAGCAGCACCGAGGTACCGCCGGCGACCTGCTCGCGCAGGGTCGAGGCGAGGATCTCCTGACTGGCCAGGTCCACGCCGGCCATCGGCTCGTCCATGATCAGGAGTTCGGGCTCGGAGGCGAGCGCGCGGGCGATCAGCACCCGCTGGTGCTGTCCGCCGGAGAGCGCGGCGACGGAGTCCTTCGCCCGGTCCCCGAGGCCGACGAGGTCGATGGCGTCCTCGACGGCGGCCCTGTCGGTGCGGCCGGTGAAGCCGAAGCGCACGCGGGAGAGGCGGCCGGAGGAGACGACCTCCCGGACGGTCGCGGGGACCCCGCTGGCGGCCGTGGTCCGCTGGGGGACGTAGCCGACGCGGGCCCACTGGCGGAAGCGGCGCAGCGGGGTGCCGAACAGCTCGATCGAGCCGTCGGTGAGGGGCACCTGCCCGATCAACGAGCGGACCGCGGTCGACTTGCCGGAGCCGTTGGCTCCGAGCAGGGCGACGACCTCGCCCTGTCCGACGGTGAGGTCGACGCCGTGCAGCACGGGGCGCGAGCCGAGGACGGCCCGGGCGCCGCGGACGGAGACGACCGGCTGCTGCCCCGGTCCGGTGGGCCGGGCGGCGGGCCGCGGGTCGGTGGGGGACTGCGGGTCCATCGGCTGCCCCTTTCGCGGCTCGGTGGTGCGTGGCGCGGTGGTACGTGGCGCGGTGGTACGTGGCGCGGTCACTTGGCGCCGAGTGCCTTCTTCAGCGCGGCGAGGTTGGATTCCATGACCTCGATGTAGTCCCGGCCCTGGGAGGAGTCCGTGATGCCCTCCAGCGGGTCGAGGACGTCGGTCCTGAGGCCGGTGTCCTGCGCGAGGGTCTTGGCGGTGCGGTCGCTGGCGAGGGTCTCGAAGAAGACCGTGGTGACCTTCTCCTGCTTTGCGATCTTCTGGAGTTCCTGGATGCGGGCGGGGGTGGGCTCGGCCTCGGGGTCGATGCCGGCGATGCCCTCCTGGTCCAGGTGGTAGCGGTCCGCGAGGTAGCCGAAGGCGGCGTGGGTGGTGATGAAGGTGCGGGTGTCGGTGTTCTTCAGGCCCTGCGCGAAGGCGGTGTCGAGGTCCTTCAGCTTGCCGACGAGGTCCTCGGTGTTCTTCGCGTAGTCGGCGGCGTGGTCCGGGTCGGCCTTCTCCAGGGCCTTGCCGACGCCCTCGGCGACCTCCGCGTACTTCACCGGGTCCAGCCAGATGTGCGGGTCGGCGCCGCCCTCGGTGGCGTGGTCGTGGCCGTGGTCGTCGGCGCCGGGCTCCCCGGTGTGCTCGCCGGGGGCGCCGGACTCCTCGTGGCCGTGCTCGTCCTTGTGCTCGTCGGCGTGCTCGTCCGGGCCGTGGTCGTGGTCGTGGCTCTCCTCGGCACCGGGGGTGTGGTCGTGGGTCTCCGCCCCGTGCTCGTGGTCGTGGCCGCCCTCGGCACCGTGGCTGACCAGCTTCGTCAGGCTCGCGGCGTCCACCTTGTGCTGGACGGAGGACTCGGCTACCGCCTCGTCCACGGCGGGCTGGATGCCCTTCAGATAGAGGACCAGGCCGGAGTCGTTCAGCTCGGCGGTCTGCCGGGGCTTCAGCTCCAGGTCGTGCGGCTCGACGCCCGGCTTGGTGAGGGTGGTGACGGAGACGTGCTCGCCGCCTATCCGCTCGGCGAGGAACTGCATCGGGTAGAACGACGCCGTGACCTTGAGCCGGCCGTCGTCCGTGCGCTCGGCGGCGTCGGAGGTGGAGCAGGCGGAGACGGCCATGAGGCCGAGCGCGACGGCTCCGGCGGTGGCGGTGGCGGGTATGAGGCGACGTACGTTCATGACTGTCATTTTCAACAAAAACGGAAACGATTGTCAATAAACCTGGGTAGGGGGCTTCTCACCCGATCCGCCGCCGCTTCACAGCCGATCCGATTTGATCCGGGGGGCATGGCCGCCGGTACCCTGAGTCATTCTCCGTTCGTCCTCGTCATGAAGAGAGCACCGTGGCCGCCGACAAGATCGACACCATCGTCAACCTGAGCAAGCGCCGTGGCTTCGTCTACCCGTGCAGTGAGATCTACGGTGGTCAGCGCGCCGCCTGGGACTACGGACCGCTGGGTGTCGAGCTCAAGGAGAACATCAAGCGCCAGTGGTGGCGGTACATGGTCACCTCGCGCGAGGACGTCGTCGGTATCGACTCGTCGGTGATCCTGGCCACCGAGGTGTGGGAGGCGTCGGGGCACGTCGCGACCTTCACCGACCCGCTCACCGAGTGCACCTCCTGTCACAAGCGCTACCGCGCCGACCACCTGGAGGAGGCGTACGAGGAGAAGCACGGCCGCCTCCCCGAGAACGGCCTCGCCGACCTCAACTGCCCCAACTGCGGCAACAAGGGCACCTTCACCGAGCCCAAGCAGTTCTCCGGCCTGCTCTCCACGCACCTCGGCCCGACCCAGGACTCCGGCTCCGTCGCCTACCTGCGTCCCGAGACCGCGCAGGGCATCTTCACCAACTTCGGCCAGGTCCAGCAGAGTTCGCGCAAGAAGCCGCCCTTCGGCATCGCGCAGGTGGGCAAGTCCTTCCGGAACGAGATCACTCCCGGCAACTTCATCTTCCGCACCCGCGAGTTCGAGCAGATGGAGATGGAGTTCTTCGTCAAGCCCGGCGAGGACGAGCAGTGGCACGAGTACTGGATGGAGCAGCGCTGGAACTGGTACACCGGCCTGGGCCTGCGTGAGGAGAACATGCGCTGGTTCGAGCACCCCAAGGAGAAGCTCTCCCACTACTCCAAGCGCACCGCCGACATCGAGTACCGCTTCCAGTTCGGCGGCAGCGAGTGGGGCGAGCTGGAGGGTGTGGCCAACCGCACCGACTACGACCTCACCGCCCACTCCAAGGCCTCCGGCACCGACCTGTCGTACTTCGACCAGGAAGCCGGCGAGCGCTGGACGCCGTACGTCATCGAGCCGGCGGCCGGTGTCGGCCGGACGATGCTCGCCTTCCTCCTCGACGCGTACAACGAGGACGAGGCGCCCAACGCCAAGGGCGTCATGGAGAAGCGCGCCGTGATGCGCCTCGACCCGCGCATCGCGCCGGTCAAGGTCGCGGTCCTGCCGCTGAGCCGCAACGCGCAGCTCTCGCCGAAGGCGAAGGGCCTCGCGGCGGACCTCCGGCAGAACTGGAACATCGAGTTCGACGACGCGGGCGCGATCGGCCGCCGCTACCGTCGCCAGGACGAGATCGGCACGCCGTACTGCGTCACCGTCGACTTCGACACCCTCGACGACAACGCGGTGACCGTGCGCGAGCGCGACTCGATGAAGCAGGAGCGGGTCTCCCTGGACCAGATCCAGGGCTACCTGGGCTCCCGCCTCCTCGGCTGCTGACCCCGGGTGGCGGCGGGCGGGCCGCCCCGCCCGCCGCCACCCGCAGGGCCTTCCGCGAAGCCCCCGGACTCCCCACCGGAGTCCGGGGGCTTCGCGGCGTCCGGGGCCGGGCGGCGCGGGCGGGGTGCGTGGGCGCGTGAGCGCCGGGTCAGGGACGCAGACCGCGCAGGAGGAGGGTGACGACCTCGTCGAACTCGGTGTCCACCGTGGCGGAGCGCCAGGTCGGCGCGTAGGACGGGTCGTGGAAGCGGGCGGTCGCGGCGAAGACGGCACGGGCCGACGCGGACGGGTCCGGTGCCGCGAAGGCGCCCGCCGCCACGCCTTCCTCGACGATCCGGCGGACCTGGTCCTCCAGCACCGTGATGTGCTGGTCGACCACGCCGCTGCTCTCGTCGATCAGGACGTTGTACGTCGCGAACAGCTCCGGGTCGTCGCCCGCCTTGTGCCGCTTGGTCTCGAACAGTGTGGCCAGCCAGTCGCGCAGCTTCTCGGGCGCCTCTCGCGGCGCCGCCGTCAGCTCCTCCAGGGTCTGCTCGGTGCGGCCGAGCCAGCGGTGGGTCACCGCCTCCCGCAGCGCGGCCTTGGTGCGGAAGTGGCGGTAGACACTGCCGTGGCTGACCCCCAGGGCGCGCGCCACGTCCACCACGGTCGCCTTGGCGGGGCCGTAGCGGCGCAGCACCTCCTCGGTGACTTCGAGGATGCGCTCGGCGGTCAGGGTCTCGGTCGGCATGGTGCGACAGTACCGGGCGGGCCGGGCTCGTCAGCGCTCGCTGTCGAGATGCGCCATCTGCGCGGCCGGGTACCGCTCGCCGGCCGCCGCGCCCGCGGGAACCGCCTCCTCGATCGCCGCCAGGTCCTCGTCCGTCAGCTCCACCTCCAGTGCGCCGAGCGCTTCCGCCAGCCGGGCGCGGGTACGTGCGCCGACGAGCGGCACGATGTCCTCGCCGCGGGCGAGGACCCAGGCGATCGCCGTCTGGGCGACGCTGACACCCTTGCCCTCGGCCACCTTCCGCAGGCGCTCGACCAGGTCGAGGTTGCGCGCGAGGTTGTCGCCCTGGAACCGGGGGCTCATCCCGCGGAAGTCGTTCGCCGCCAGCTCGCGGTCCCGCGCGAAGTGCCCGCTGATCAGGCCCCGGGAGAGCACCCCGTACGCCGTGACGCCGATGCCCAGCTCGCGCACGGTGGGGAGGATGGACTCCTCGATGCCCCGGGATATCAGGGAGTACTCGATCTGGAGGTCGGCTATCGGGGCCACCGACGCCGCCCGGCGGATGGTCTCCGCGCCCACCTCCGAGAGGCCTATGTGCCGGACATGGCCCGCCTCGACCAGCTCCGCGATGGCGCCGACGGTCTCCTCGACCGGCACGTCCGGATCCACCCGGGCGATGCGGTAGACGTCGATGTGGTCCGTGCCGAGCCGCTGGAGGCTGTACGCGGCGAAGTTCTTCACGGCGGCCGGGCGGCCGTCATAGCCCGTGAAGGCGCCCTCCACCGTGCGCAGGGCGCCGAACTTCACGCTCACCAGGGCCTGCTCACGGGCTGCGGCAGGTGCGGTGCGCAGGGCCTCGTTGATCAGCAGTTCGTTGTGGCCCATGCCGTAGAAGTCGCCCGTGTCGAGCAGGGTGACGCCGGCGTCCAGCGCCGCGTGGATCGTCGCCACGGACTCGCCGCGGTCGGCGTCCCCGTACAGCGCGGACATCCCCATGCAGCCGAGGCCCAGCGCCGAGACTTGGGGGCCCGTCGCGCCCAGGGTGCGGGTGGTGCGGACGGCCGGGGCGGTGGTGGAAGGGGGAGCGGCGGGCTCGGTGGCAGGGGTGGCGTTCGCGACGGAGGTCATCGGGTCTCCCGGGTGTGTGGTGCGGCGTGGCGCGGCCGTGTGCCGTGCGGTGCCCGTGCGTCAACCATGGCATGTGTGATGACAGATTTCAATGTCTGTCATTTGCCTATCTCTCGATCGAGTGCACGGCGGGCGGGTGGCGGGTCCGGAGGCGGGGTGCCGGCGGGAAAATCGGGTGCCCGGTGCGCCCCGCCCGCGCTACGGTCGGCCCCATGTCCTCGTTCTTCCAGATCTACGAGTGAGAGCGCGGCGGCCCGGCCGCCCCGCCCGACGAATTCCGCAGTCACTTCTCACCCCGACGGGAGAACCCCATGGCCAAGAGCCGCAACAACCTCCTCGGTGTCGGCGGGCAGCGCAGGAAGCTGTCCCGTGCCGACCAGCAGGGCGGCGGCCCGCAGGGCACCGCCGACCGCAAGGCGGCCGCCGACCAGAAGCAGGAACTGCTGCGCCGGATGCGTGAGCGCGCGCAGAGCGGCGCGGAGGCGTCGCCGGACGCGGCGGACGCCGCGGACGGCGCGGCCGCGCCGTCGCAGGCCGGGACGGGCCAGGAGGGCGCGTCCTCCTGACGCCCGCACCGCCCGCGCAGTGCCTCTCGCAGGCCCGGACCGCTCCTCGCGGTCCGGGCCCGCGTCATGTGGGCGCGCGCCGCCGAGTCCGGGGCGGCACGCCGGGCGTGCGCAGCCGCCGCCCGAAGTGCCCCGGGGCGGGCCCTCTTCGCGCGCCCCGTCCCCGGTCGGGCCGGCCCCTGACCGCCCGCGTCCCCCGAAGCGCCCGAGCCCGCCTCGCCCCACCGGCCCTGGCCGGGCGCGCGCCTGCGCCGGTTCGGCGCTCGGGCCGGATATGTGTGCGCCCGTGACCCGGGCGGGGCCAGGCCACGGGCGTCCCGCCGGCCGACGACCCGAGGCGCTTCCGCCTCGCGCAGGTCCGCTCTCCGCGCCCAGTCCGGGGCGGACGCGCGCCAGGCGTGCGCAGCCGCCGCCCGAAGCGCCCGGGGACAGGGCCCTCTTCGCGCGCCCCGTGCGGGCGGGCCCGCCCCCGCCCCCCTGCCCCGCCCCGGAGCGGCGTCCCCCGGTGTGAGCGAGCGCACGTCGGCCAACCGCCCCGGGGTGGTACCCGTGATGCGGGACAATGGGCGGATGACCACGCTCGCTCCCGCCACCTCCAGCCTCGCCATCGGCCCGCACACCGTGCAGCCGCCCGTGGTGCTCGCGCCCATGGCCGGTATCACCAACGCGCCCTTCCGCACCCTGTGCCGCGAGTTCAGCGGCGGCAAGGGGCTGTTCGTGAGCGAGATGATCACCACGCAGGCGCTGGTCGAGCGCAACGAGAAGACGATGCAGCTCATCCACTTCGACGAGACCGAGACCCCGCGCTCGATCCAGCTGTACGGGGTGGACCCGGTCACGGTCGGCAAGGCCGTCCGGATGATCGTGGACGAGGGGCTGGCCGACCACATCGACCTGAACTTCGGCTGTCCCGTCCCCAAGGTCACCCGCAAGGGCGGCGGTTCGGCCCTCCCGTACAAGCGGAACCTGCTGCGGGCGATCCTGCGCGAGGCGGTGGGGAACGCGGGGGACCTGCCGGTCACCATGAAGATGCGCAAGGGCATCGACGACGACCACATCACCTACCTCGACGCGGGCCGGATCGCGGTCGACGAGGGCGTCACGGCGATCGCCCTGCACGGCCGCACCGCCGCCCAGCACTACGGCGGCACGGCCGACTGGGAGGCCATCGCCCGGCTGAAGGAGCACGTCCCGGAGATCCCGGTGCTCGGCAACGGCGACATCTGGTCGGCCGGGGACGCGCTGCGGATGGTGCGGGAGACCGGCTGTGACGGCGTGGTCGTCGGCCGCGGCTGCCTGGGCCGGCCGTGGCTCTTCGCGGACCTGGTGGCGGCCTTCGAGGGGCGTGCGGACTTCCGCCGGCCGTCCCTGCGGGAGGTCGCGGACGTGATGCTCCGGCACGCCACGCTGCTCGGCGAGTGGATCGGCGACGAGGCGCGCGGGGTCATCGACTTCCGTAAGCACGTCGCCTGGTACCTCAAGGGCTTCGCGGTCGGTTCGGAGATGCGGGGGCGGCTGGCGGTCACCTCGTCCCTGGCGGAGCTGGGCGCTCAGTTGAGCGAGCTGGACCTGGACCAGCCGTGGCCGGCGGGTGCGGACGGGCCGCGCGGCCGGACCTCCGGCAACAACCGGGTCGTGCTGCCGGACGGCTGGCTGAGGGACCCGTTCGACTGTGCGGGGGTCGGCGAGGACGCGGAACTGGACACTTCGGGCGGCTGAGGGGCCTCGGAAGCCCGTCGGAGTGTCTGCGGCGGGCCCTGGGCGGGCCCTCGGCGGGCCCGCGACGTGTCTGCGGCAGGGTCGTCAAGCAGCCGTCAAGTGGCCGTCAGAAGGCCGTCGAGGGACCGTCGCCGGGCCGGGCGGAGGGGTCCGGATGATGGAATCCGGTGGCTCCGGGCGGCGTGATCCTCGCCACCCTTGATAGGGGTCGCGCTCAGATGAGCATTTGCGTGTTGGTTGCGACTCTCAAAGGGTGGCACTCAGTGCCACCCTGTTCACCTTCGCTTCCTGGACCGAAACCTCACGACCAGTGACCGATGATCGATCAACGATCACGGAGGGCGCTCCTCCGTTCAGGTGTTGAACGCGGATCGCGGCGTGTCCACCCCCTGTGATCACTTTCGATCTGCTGGCGGACGAGTGGTTAAGGCCGTATGACGCGCAAGTGGACGTACCCAGGAGCCTTCGATCTGGGTATGTTCCTCGCCGTCAGGGCAGCCACCGAGTCCTCGAGGAGTCGAGACCCGTGTCGGAAAACAAAGATCACAAGTTCGTCTACGACTTCACCGAGGGCAACAAGGACCTGAAGGACCTGCTCGGCGGCAAGGGCGCCAACCTCGCCGAGATGACCAACCTCGGTCTGCCGGTCCCGCCCGGGTTCACGATCACCACCGAGGCCTGCAAGGTCTACCTGGAGAGCGGCGACGAGCCCCCGGCCCTCCGCGACGAGGTGAGTGCGCACCTCGACGCCCTGGAGCGGGCCATGGGCAAGAAGCTCGGCCAGGCCGACGACCCGCTGCTCGTCTCCGTCCGCTCCGGCGCCAAGTTCTCGATGCCCGGCATGATGGACACGGTCCTCAACATCGGCCTCTCGGACGAGTCGGTCGGCGGCCTCGCCGCGCAGGCGGGCGACGAGCGCTTCGCGTGGGACTCCTACCGGCGCCTCATCCAGATGTTCGGCAAGACCGTACTCGGCGTGGACGGCGAGCTCTTCGAGGAGGCGCTCGACGAGGCCAAGGCCGCCAAGAAGGTCACCGTCGACACCGACCTCGACGCGGCCGACCTGAAGAAGCTGGTCAAGCACTTCAAGAAGATCGTCAAGTCCGAGGCCGGGCGCGACTTCCCGCAGGACCCGCGCGAGCAGATGGACCTCGCCATCCACGCGGTCTTCGACTCCTGGAACACCGACCGCGCCAAGCTCTACCGCCGCCAGGAGCGCATCCCCGGCGACCTCGGCACCGCGGTCAACGTCTGCTCCATGGTCTTCGGCAACCTCGGCCCGGACTCCGGCACCGGTGTCGCCTTCACCCGTGACCCCGCCTCCGGGCAGCAGGGCGTCTACGGCGACTACCTCCAGAACGCGCAGGGCGAGGACGTCGTCGCCGGTATCCGCAACACGGTGCCGCTGGCGGACCTGGAGTCGATCGACAAGAAGTCGTACGACCAGCTCATGCAGATCATGGAGACCCTGGAGAACCACTACAAGGATCTCTGCGACATCGAGTTCACCATCGAGCGCGGCCAGTTGTGGATGCTCCAGACCCGCGTCGGCAAGCGGACCGCGGGCGCCGCGTTCCGGATCGCCACGCAGCTCGTGGACCAGGGGCTGATCGACGAGGCCGAGGCCCTTCAGCGGGTCAACGGCGCGCAGCTCGCGCAGCTGATGTTCCCGCGCTTCGACGAGAACGCGAACGCCGAACGGCTGGGCCGCGGTATCGCCGCCTCCCCTGGTGCGGCGGTCGGCAAGGCGGTCTTCGACTCCTACACGGCCGTCAAGTGGTCGCGTTCCGGCGAGAAGGTCATCCTGATCCGCCGGGAGACCAACCCGGACGACCTGGACGGCATGATCGCCGCCGAGGGCATCCTGACCTCGCGCGGCGGCAAGACCTCGCACGCGGCCGTCGTGGCGCGCGGCATGGGCAAGACCTGTGTCTGCGGCGCGGAGGAGCTGGAGGTCGACACCAAGCGGCGGCGCATGACGGTCGGCGACACGGTGGTCGAGGAGGGCGACGTCGTGTCCATCGACGGCTCCTCCGGCAAGGTCTACCTCGGCGAGGTGCCGGTCGTGCCCTCCCCGGTCGTGGAGTACTTCGAGGGCCGGATGCACGCGGGCGCCGACGACGCCGACGAGCTGGTCCAGGCGGTCCACCGGATCATGGCCTACGCGGACCGGGTACGCCGGCTGCGCGTACGGGCCAACGCGGACAACGCCGAGGACGCGCTGCGCGCCCGCCGTTTCGGCGCGCAGGGCATCGGTCTGTGCCGCACGGAGCACATGTTCCTCGGCGAGCGCCGCGAGATGGTCGAGAAGCTGATCCTCGCCGACACGGACGAGGAGCGCGAGGAGGCCCTCGCCACCCTGCTGCCGCTCCAGCGCACGGACTTCGTGGAGCTCTTCGAGGCGATGGACGGGCTGCCGGTGACGGTGCGTCTGCTCGACCCGCCGCTGCACGAGTTCCTGCCCGACATCACCGAGCTGTCGGTGCGGGTCGCCCTCGCGGAAGCCCGCAAGGACCACAACGAGAACGACCTGCGCCTGCTCCAGGCGGTGCACCGGCTGCACGAGCAGAACCCGATGCTGGGTCTGCGCGGTGTGCGCCTCGGGCTGGTCATCCCCGGCCTGTTCACCATGCAGGTACGGGCCATCGCGGAGGCCGCGGCGCAGCGCATCGAGGCGAAGGGCGACCCGCGTGCGGAGATCATGATTCCGCTGGTGGGCACCGTCCAGGAGCTGGAGATCGTCCGCGAGGAGGCGGAGCAGGTCATCGCGGAGGTGCAGCAGCGGACCGGCGTCGAACTGAAGCTGGCCCTGGGCACGATGATCGAACTGCCGCGGGCCGCGCTGACGGCCGCGCAGATCGCGGAGGCGGCCGAGTTCTTCTCCTTCGGCACCAACGACCTGACCCAGACGGTGTGGGGCTTCTCCCGGGACGACGTGGAGGCGAGCTTCTTCACGGCGTACCTGGAGAAGGGCATCTTCGGTGTCAGCCCGTTCGAGACGATCGACAAGGACGGCGTGGGCGCGCTGGTGCGCGACGCGGTGGCGGCGGGCCGGCAGGCGCGTCCGGACCTGAAGCTGGGCGTCTGCGGCGAGCACGGCGGCGACCCGGAGTCGGTGCACTTCTTCCACGAGGTGGGCCTGGACTACGTCTCCTGCTCCCCGTTCCGCATCCCGGTGGCCCGCCTGGAGGCGGGGCGCGCGGCGGCGGAGTCCGCGGGCAGCGACTCGCGCTGACGCGGGGGCCGTACGGGGCATGCGCCCCGTACGGCGGCGGACCGCCGGTCCGGCGCGGGTCGGCGCGCCGGACCCGGCAGGCCCCGTGACCACGCCGGACCCGGGGCGGGTCCGTTCCGACGGGCCCGCCGACCCTCACCGGGGCGCGGCGACGGCGTCGTGGGGCCATCACACCCGGAAGGGGCGGGCATCGACGAGGATGCCCGCCCCTTCCGCGTGCGCCGGGAGCCTCGGGACCGCTGAGTTCGGCGGCGGTGAGGGGGACGGTTCCTTCGGTGTGCGCGAGGAGCGTCGGGACCGCTGAGTTCGGCGGCGGTGAGGAGGGCGGCCCCTTCGGTGTGCCGGGGAGCGGCACCGCCTGTCCGGGCCCGGGGGCGTCACCGGTCGGCCCGACGTCGGGCGGGGACGGGCCCCGGCTCGCCGGGTTCGGGCCCTGTGCCCGGGGCGGCCCGCATGAGCGCCCGCGTGGCTCGGCCGGCGGGAGACGGGCAACGGGCCCCGGGGCGGGGCCTGCCCGCGCCTTCGGCGCGCGTTGGGGGCCCGCGGGTCGCACGGCGCCGTTCACCCGCGTCCGGCGCGGCCGGGGGCGGGTGGGCGGGAACGCCCGGCGCCGGTGCCGCCCCGTGTGCGTCCGCGGCCCCCGGGGCAGGCGCACCCCGGAAGCCCCCAGGGGCGGGCGCTTCCTCCGCGGTGCCCCGTGGGCGGGCGTGCCCTTCGCGGCGCCCCAAGGGCGGTGGGCCTCTCGGCGGCGGCCCGGCCCGTGTCTGCGCTGCGGCGGGGCATGCATGCTGACCCGGCGTTCAGTTGAATTCCGGACGTCCAGGGGGAATCGAATTGACGGTCATTCAATACCGACCGGTCGGGAGAAGTGGCGGAGCGCGGCCGGCGGATCCCCACCCGCCGACCGCGCTCCATTACCCGTGCCGGACACGGAGCCGCAACCTCCGTCACCGCCGCCGGACGCACAGGCCCCCCACGGTCCTTGCTGCGTCACATCGGTGAAGTAGGTTTCGTGCCCGACGTCGTACAGCCTTTCGGTTGTCGTGGTGGTCCCGCGAGGCGTTTCAACTGTGGCCGAAACACCGTGGTAACAACCTGTGATTGCATGCATACTCTTCGATGGGGGGCGATTGCGGGTGCAACAGGTGGGGGTTCGGTGCTTCGTATTCATTTCCACGCGGATGACCTGGCGCGGGTAAGGATGGCCGCCGGTCCCGACCCGCTCTGGGAATCGATTCTGAGTTTTCATCGATTGCGGGACCGCAGGGGCGTTCTCCACTTCGGCGAATGGCGATCCGAGGCCCGTGCCCGGTTGAAAGGTGAAGCACGACTGCTGGGGCAACTCGTTCCCCCCAGGGGGTATTTCCCGGACTTTCTCACGCCCGCCGAGGCCCGTTACGGCCTTGAGACGGGCCTGGAGGCGCTCCGGGAGACCCCGGCGGCCCGGCTGCGCACCGAACTGGCCCTCGCGGCCGCGCAGCGCTCCCCGCGCCGCACTTTGCCGAATCGTTTCCTCGCTCTGGCGGACGGCCGCTCCGACGCCGTCGGCGGCCTCGTGGACACCCTGCGCGCCTACTTCCGCGCCGCCCTCGAACCGTACTGGCCCCACGTCCGGGCCCGCGTCGAGGCGGACCGGGCCGTACGCGGGCGGGCGCTGCTCGACGGCGGCGCGGCCGAACTCCTCGACTCCCTGCCCCCGGTGCTGCGCTGGCGCGCCCCCGTGCTGGAGGCGGACTACCCCGTCGACCGCGAACTCCACCTGGGCGGCCGGGGGCTGCTCCTCCAGCCCTCGTTCTTCTGCCGGGGCGCCCCCGTGGTGCTGCGCGACCCGGCCCTGCCGCCGGTCCTCGTCTACCCCGTGCAGCACGGCTCCGAGTCCGCCTTCGCCGACGACGCCGTCGGCCCCTCCCTCGGCCGGCTCGTCGGTCACACCCGCTCCGCCGTCCTCCAGGCCATCCGGCACGGCTGCACCACCAGCGAACTGGCCCGCAGGGCGGGGGTGTCCCTCGCCTCCGCGAGCCAGCACGCCGCGGTCCTGCGCGAGGCCGGGCTCGTCGTCACGCTCCGCCACGGCAACGCGGTCCTGCACACGCTCACCCCGCTGGGCGCCGCCCTGCTGCGCGGCGGCGCCTCACCGGAGCCCCGGAGCTACGCCCGGAACGGGCCCGTCACCTCGTAGGTGATCCCGCCCGAGGAACTGCCCGTCGTACCGCGCTGGCTGGAGAAGTACAGCCGGCGGCCGTCGGGGGAGAAGGCCGGGCCGCAGATCTCCGAGGAGGACTGGCCGGTCACCCGGAGGAAGGGCGCGACCACCCCGCCCGGGGTGATCAGGCAGATCTCCATGTTCCCGCCGTCCTCGGCGATGTACAGGTCCCCGGAGGCGGCCCCCGTCACGTTGTCGACCCCGGTCAGCGGGGCGTTTCCGCCCGTCACCAGCGAGTCGTCGTAGGCCAGTTCGTAGGTGCCCGAGGTCAGGTTCAGCTGCCAGAGCCGGTTGTCGCCCTTGGTGGTGAACCAGACGGTGTCGTTGGCGTAGTGGCAGCCCTCGCCGCCGTTGAAGCGCTTGGCGCCGGAGACCTGGTTGCGGGTCACCGTGGGGGAGCCGTCCGGGTCGGGTACGTCCGCCCAGGTGTACGTGCCCGAGGTGGCCGAGCCGGCCCGCAGCACCTGGAGGCGGCCCGAGGACAGGTCGCCCCAGGTGTCCGGCAGGAAGCGGTAGAGGCAGCCGTCGGACTCGTCCTCGGTCAGGTACACCGCCCGGCGCACCGGGTCGGCCGCCGCCGCCTCGTGCTTGAAGCGGCCCATCGCGGGGCGCTGCACCGCCGCGTTCACCCCGTACGGGTCGGCCTCGTAGACGAAGCCCCTGCTCACCTCCTCGCAGGAGAGCCAGGTGTTCCACGGCGTCCTGCCGCCCGCGCAGTTCTGCCGGGTGCCGGACAGGATGCGGTACGCGCCGGTGATCGCGCCGGAGGCGTTGAAGCGGATGGCGCCCGCGCCGCCCGAGGGGTTGACCTCCGAGTTGGAGACGTAGATCCAGCCGGTGCCGTCCGCGTAGCAGGCGCCGCCGTCCGGCGCCGGGTGCCAGGTGTAGGACGTCGATCCGACTTTCTGGCCGGACCGGGCCACGACCCGGCTGGTGAAACCGGACGGGAGCTGTACGCCGTTCGGGTCGGCGGGGCCCAGCGCCCCGTACGGGCCCGGGCCGGGCTGGGCCGGGGCCGCCGAGGCGGCCCCCTGCCACAGGGTGAAACCGAAGGCCGCGGCCGAGGTGCCGACGACCGCTCCGCGCAGAAGACTGCGACGTTCCACTTGTCACTCCAGGGTGGGGACGACTACCCCACGCGCCGGGCGGCGCCGCGGGGTCGGGCGTCGGGGAACCCTAGGCGCGCTGAGTTGCGCCGTCCTCAACGGAGGGTGACGGTGAGGCGAGATCCGGGTGCGGCGAAATTTCCCCGCCCGGCGCCGATGAGTTGTCGGCGGCCCGCCCGTCTATCCCTTCGAACGCACCGCACCGCGGAGCGCACGACGAGAGAGAGCCCATCATGTCCCAGAGCATCTTCGTGAACCTGCCGGTCAAGGACCTGGAGGCCAGCAAGTCCTTCTGGACCAAGCTCGGATACTCCTTCAACCCGCAGTTCACCGACGAGAACGCGGCCTGTCTCGTCTTCGGCGACACCGTCTACGCGATGCTGCTGACCGAGGCCCGCTTCAAGGACTTCACCAAGAAGGACATCGTCGACGCCACCACCTCCACCGAGGTCATCCTCGCGCTCAGCGCGGAGAGCCGCGAGGCAGTGGACACCCTGGTCGACGGCGCCCTGGCCGCCGGCGGCTCGCCCTCGGGCGAGACCCAGGACTTCGGCTTCATGTACGGCCGCGCCTTCCAGGACGTGGACCACCACAACTGGGAGGTCGTGTGGATGGACGTCGAGGCGATGCAGCAGGCGATGGCCGAAGGCGGCGAGTGACGGCCGGAGGCCGCACCTCCCGTCGGGCCCCCGGAGGCCGCAACCGTCCTGTCGCGCCCGACCGGCTGCCGCACCGTCCCGTCGAGCCCGCCCGGAGGCCGCACCCCCTGCCGCGCCCGCCCCGGACCGGGGCGGGCCGGGCGGCCCGGCGGTCCGGCCGCCGCGGCGGGTCAGTCCAGCCGCACCCGGTACGCCGTCACCGCCACCGCCTCGTCGTCCAGGCAGCGTCCGGTCGCCAGGTCGAAGCGCTGCTTCAGCAGCGGTGAGGCGACGAAGGGGCGGCCGGCCGCCGAGCCGACCAGACCGCGCGACAGCACCTGCGCCCCGGTGAACGGGTCCCGGTTGTCGATCGCGTACGGCAGGCCGTCCCGGTCCAGGAAGAGCGCCACCTGACGGCCGTCCGGCAGCAGGGCGGCGGCGCCGCGCCCGGCGGCGAGCCGGGCCCGGGCGCACACGGGCAGCCAGTCGCCGTCCAGCAGCAGCCGCAGCTCGGGTCCCTCGGCAGCGGTGGGAGCGGGGGCCGGGGCGGGAAGGGCGGGAGAGGTCGTCATCGGGCGGCGGAACCTTCCAGGGCGTCGTCCAGCGGGCGGCCGGACGAAGGGGCGGGCGGACGGAGGGAGAGCAGCGGCAGGTCGGGCTTGACCTGGTCCCGTTCGGGCACGAACCGCACCGTCGGGTCGGGCACATCGGGCGCGTTGACGAAGGACACGAAGCGCAGCAGCCGCTCGGGGTCGTTCAGCGTCTCGGCCCACTCGTCGCGGTAGCCGGCCACATGGTCGGCCATCAGGGCCTCCAGCTCCGCGCAGATACCCAGCGAGTCGTGCACGACCACGTCCCGGACGTGGTCCAGCCCGCCGTCGACGCGCTCCAGCCAGGCCGAGGTCCGCTCCAGCCGGTCCGCGGTGCGGATGTAGAACATCAGGAACCGGTCGATCAGCCGGACCAGTTCCGCGTCCGACAGGTCCTGGGCGAGGAGGTCCGCGTGGCGCGGGGTGGCGCCGCCGTTGCCGCCGACGTACAGGTTCCAGCCGCCCGCCGTGGCGATCACGCCGAAGTCCTTGGACCGGGCCTCCGCGCACTCCCGCTGGCAGCCCGAGACGGCGGACTTCAGCTTGTGCGGGGAGCGCAGCCCCCGGTAGCGCAGCTCCAGGTCGATCGCCATGCGCACCGAGTCCTGCACCCCGTAGCGGCACCAGGTCTGCCCCACACAGGACTTCACCGTGCGCAGCGCCTTGCCGTAGGCGTGGCCCGACTCGAAGCCCGCGTCCACCAGCCGGCCCCAGATCCGCGGGAGCTGGTCCACGCGCGCCCCGAACAGGTCGATCCGCTGGCCTCCGGTGATCTTGGTGTAGAGGCCGAAGTCCCGGGCCACCTCGCCGATCACGATCAGTTTCTCGGGCGTGATCTCGCCGCCCGGGATGCGGGGGACGATCGAGTAGGAGCCGTTGCGCTGGAGGTTGGCGAGAAAGTGGTCATTGGTGTCCTGGAGCGCGGCCTGTTCGCCCTCCAGGACGTAGCCGCTGGCGCCGATCGTCGGGGCGAGCGAGGCGATGATCGACCCCACGGTCGGCCGGCACACCTCGCAGCCCATCCCGCCCCGGGCCTCCTCGCGCCCGTACTCGTCCAGCAGCCGCTGGTAGGAGGTGACGCGCAGGGCGCGCACGATCTCGTAGAGCTCCTGCCGGGTCTGCGCGAAGCAGCCGCACAGGCCCTTGTCGACCTCGACGCCGGACGCCTCCAGCTCCGCGTCGACCAGCTGCCCGAGGACCTTGACGCAACTGCCGCAGCCGGTACCGGCCTTGGTGCACTTCTTCACCTCGGGCACGGTGGTGCAGCGGTGCTCGGTCACGGCCCCGCGGATGGTGCCCTTGGTGACGTTGTGGCAGGAGCAGACGACCGCCTCGTCCGGCAGGGCGGCCGGGCCGATCGCCGTGGGCGCGCCCGCGCCCGCCGGGAGGACCAGTTGCTCGGGGGAGACGGGCGGCTTGGAGCCGGTGAAGGCGCGCAGGGTGCCGTAGCTCTCGGCGTCGCCGACGAGGACCCCGCCGAGGAGCGTGCCGTCCGGGGCGACGACCAGCTTCTTGTAGAGGCCGGCCCGGGAGTCGGAGTACACCACGTCGAGGCAGCCCTCGGCGGTGCCGTGCGCGTCGCCGAAGGAGGCCACGTCCACGCCGAGGAGCTTCAGCTTGGTGGAGAGGTCGGAGCCGGTGAACGAGGAGACCTCGCCCGCGAGCGCGGCGGCGGCCGTCTCGGCCATCTCGTAGCCCGGCGCCACCAGTCCGTACACCCGGCCGTCCGCCGCGAGGGCGCACTCGCCGATCGCGAAGACGGCCGGGTCGGAGGTGCGGCACCGCTCGTCGACGACGATGCCGCCGCGCTCGCCGACCGCGAGGCCCGCGTCCCGGGCCAGCTGGTCGCGGGGCCGGACACCGGCCGAGAAGACCACCAGGTCGGTGGCGAGGGCCGACCCGTCGGAGAGTTTCATGCCGTCCACGGCGCCGTCCGCGCCGGTGGTGATCTCCTGGGTACCGACGCCGGTGTGGACGGCGAGGCCCATCCCCTCGATGGTGCGCAGCAGCGCGGCGCCGCCGCCCTCGTCCACCTGTACGGGCATCAGCCGGGGCGCGAACTCCACGATGTGGGTCTCCAGCCCGAGCCCCTTGAGCGCCCCCGCCGCTTCCAGCCCGAGCAGGCCGCCGCCGACGACCGCGCCGGTGCGGGCGGTCTTCGCGTACGCCTCGATCGCGAGCAGGTCCTCGATGGTGCGGTAGACGAAGCAGCCCTCTGCGTCCTTGCCGGGCACCGGCGGGACGAAGGGGTACGAGCCGGTGGCCAGCACCAGGGTGTCGTAGCGGAGGCTGGCGCCGGAACGGGCGGTGACCGTGCGGGCGGCCGTGTCCAGGGACTCCACCGGGTCGTCCAGGCGCAGTTCGATGCCGTGCCGCTCCAGGAAGCCGTCCTCGACGACGGACAGGTCCTCGGGGGTGCTGCCGGAGAAGTACGAGGTCAGCCGCACCCGGTCGTAGGCGGCCCGGGGCTCCTCGCCGAACACGACGATCCGCGCGGCCCGCCCGGTGATGCCGCGGTCGGCCAGGGCCTCCAGGAAGCGCTGGCCCACCATGCCGTGGCCGACGACCACGATGACGGGGCCTGCGGCGTCGCCGTCCGGACCCGCGGCGGGGCGGGCGTCCGGCGCCCGGCCGGGGGCGGGGGCGGGCGTCGCGGAAACGGACGTCGCGGGGGTCGCAGCCATGTCAGGGGCCTCCATCATCGGTGAGCAGGTGGAGCAGGGGCACGGACGCGGGCAGGGCCTCGTCGCCCTCCCACGCCCGGGCGAGGTCGCCGACCGCGCCGAGGTCGCCGAGGAGCACGCCCCCGACCAGCCGGTCTTCCCGGACGACGACCTTCCGGTACGCGCCGCGGGTGGCGTCGGCGAGTTGCACGACGTCGTCCCCGGGACGGGGGACCGGGTCCCCGAACGCGGCGATGTCGAGTGCGGGTTGCGGGGTGACCGGCCCGGGGGCCGGTGCGGTGGCGAGGTCCGGGGCGGGTGCCCCGGCCCGTCCGGCGGGCGGTCCCGGGGCCGGGCCGGCCGTTCCCGGAACCGGTCCGGCGGCTGCACGGGCCGGTTCCCCGGCCGTTCCCGGCGGCAGTCCGGCGGCGGCCGGTACCGGGGTCGCTTCGGGGGCCGAGCCGGCGGCCGGCCCGGCGGAGGGCGCGGGGGCCCGTCCCGGGACGGGACCGGCGGCCGGTCCAGGGGCCGGGACGGCGCCCGCCAGGGTGAGTCTGGTCAGGGCCCGGGTGCCGGTGTAGCGGGGCGGTGGGGCCGTCCCGCCGTCCACCTCGGCGAGCAGCACCCCCGCCAGGGCGTCCGCCTGGTCGAGGGCCGGGCCCGCGAGGCCGTGGACCACGCCGTCGTGCTCCGCGCAGTCCCCGATCGCGTGGATGCGCGGGTCCGAGGTGCGCAGCTCGTCGTCGACGACGATCCCGCGCCGGACGTCCAGCCCCGCGTCGACCGCCAGGCCCACCCGGGGCCGCACACCGCACGCCAGCACCACGACCTCCGCGTCCAGCGGGAAGCCGTCCGCGAGGACCACGGCCCGGACGGCCCCGTCCCCGCCCGTGCGCAGCCCGCGCGCCCGGCACTCGGTGTGCACCTCCACGCCGAGGCCCTCCAGATGGACCCGCAGCAACGCCGAGGCCACCGGGTCGAGCTGGCGCTCCATCAGGTGCTCGCCCTGCTGGGCCAGGACCACCTTCGCGCCCCGGGACGCCAGGGCCCGCGCCGCCGAGACGCCGAGGAGCCCGCCGCCGACCACCACCGCCCGGGTGCCGGGCACGGCGGTGGCGGCGGCCAGGGCGGCGCAGTCGTCCAGGGTGCGGAACGGGTGGACGCCGTCCGGCAGGCCGGGGCCGAGGCCGCGCAGCGGCGGCAGCACCGGGTTGGAGCCCGTGGCGAGGACCAGCCGGTCGTAGCGGAGGGCGGCCCCGTCCGAGCAGTGCACCAGGCGCCGGTCCCGGTCGACGGCGAGCGCCCGTACGCCCCGCCGCACCGGCACCCCGGGCAGCGCGATCACCTCGGGCCCGTAGCGCCCCGCCAGTACCTCGGCGAGGAGCACGCGGTTGTACGGGGCGTGGCTCTCCTCGCCGACGACGGTGACGCGGGCGGCGTCACCGAGCCGGCGCGCGAGCCGGGCCCCCGCCGGGCCGGCGCCGATCACCACGATCTCCGAAGTCATGCGGACAGCGTGCGTCGCCGGTGTTTCCCGGCCGGATCCCCGTTGTTTCCCGTGGGGAACCTAGACCTCAGCGGCGGGCCGCGCACGGTGTGAGCGCGGCGCGGGTGTACGGGCGCCGACCGGCGCGCCCGCCTTGTTCCCGGGCGCCATCAGGAGCGGAGGCGCCGGTTCCCCGGGGTGGTGGCGTGTTCCGGTCTCCGCCCCGGGTCGTAGGCGGCCGTCGCGGAGTACGTCCCGGGGGCGACGCGCGGCCGGCGCCTTCGCCCGTAGCGTCCGGGCATGATCCGACCGACCCGGGCGGCCGCGGCCGCCACGATCCTGTCCCTCGCCGCCGTCGTCCTACCGGCGGGCTCCGCCGCCGCCTCCACCACCGAGCGGCCACCCGCCGCCACCGTGACCGCGCCCGCCGACCGGCTCGCGCTGCCCGCCCCCACCGGCGCCCACCGCCTGGGGCGGGCCGAACTCCACCTCGTCGACCGGTCCCGGACCGACCCCTGGGTGCCCGGGGCCGACGGGCGGGAACTGATGGTCACCCTGACCTACCCGGCCGCCCGCCACGGCCACGGCCCCGGGCATCCGCGTCCGGTCCGGTACGCCGCCGCGACGGAGGCCCGGCTGCTGCTGGAGGGCGTCGGGGTGACGGACCCGGCCGCTGTCCGCGAGGTGGCGCGCACCCGCACCCATGCCACGGCCGGGGCGCGGCCCGCCCCGGGACGGCACCCGCTGAGGCCTGTCTGACACATCCCGTCTGGGCTGCGGCGCCCTGCACGCACTCCCCCTGGCTTCGCCGGGCGGTGCCCCCATGCCGCGTTGTCGGTCGTCGGCGCAGCCCGCTGCGCTCTCTCCCCCTGCGCCTGGCGGCGCGGGAGGTGCCCCCACCCTCCGCCTTGCGATCGCACGCACCGGACACCGCAGCCCCGCCCTCCGGGCGAACGACGCTATGTGTCAGACAGGCCTCAGTGCTGCTGTCGCCGGGCTTCGGGGTGCCGCGCTTCACCCTGACGACCCTCGCGGAGGACCTCGCCTCGCGCGGCTACGTGGTCGCGTCCGTCGACCACGCGTACGAGTCGTCGGGGACGGTCGTGCCGGACGGGCGGGTCCTCACCTGCGTGGCCTGTGAGGCCCTCGACGAGGACGGGGTGCCCGCGAGCGTCGTGACGGACACCCGGGCGGCGGACATGCGGTTCCTGCTGGACCGGCTGACCGGCACGCGGCCCGCCTGGGCGGGCGCCTCCTCGATCGACCGGTCCCGGATCGGCATGGCCGGGCACTCCATCGGCGGGGCCGCGGCCGCCACCGCCATGGCCCGCGACCGGCGGATCGACGCGGGCGTCAACATGGACGGCGCGTTCTGGGACGCGTCCCCCGCCGCGCTGGACGGGCGGCCGTTCCTGCTGCTCGGCACCGACGACGAGGTGCACCGCCCGGGCGGGACCGACTCGACCTGGGACACGGCCTGGGGGCAACTGGACGGCTGGAAGCGCTGGCTGACGGTGGCCGGATCGGACCACTTCAGCTTCTCCGACGGGCCGTTGCTCCAGAGCCGCTTCGGCCTGCCCGCCGGGGAGATCGAACCGGGCCGGGCGGTCGCGGTCACCCGCGCCTACGTCGGCGCGTTCCTCGACCGGCAACTGCGTGGCGTGCCGCGCCCGCTGCTCGACGGGCCCGGCCCCCGCCACCCGGAAGTGCGTTTCCACCACCGCTGAGCGCGGCTCCGGTGCGTCTCCGGTGCGGGTGCGGGCAGCCCGTACCCGCACCGGGGTTCAGGCGGCGCCCAGTTCGGCGTCGGCGCGCTCCGTGACCAGCGCCAGGACGCGGCCCGCCACGGCCAGGTCCCCCGCCGGGATGTCCGCGTAGAGGCGGGCGGCGATCGCGGCGGACTCGGCGGCGGTGGTCTCGTACCGGGCCCGCCCGGCGTCGGTGAGCCGGACCCGGCCCGCGTGACCGGCCTCCAGCAGCCCCGCGGCCGTCAGCTCCTCGATCACCTCGCGGACGACCGGCTCGCCGGCCTTCAGCGAGCCGTCGACCTCGCCCACGAGCCGGTCGCGGCCGACGCTCCCGCCCGCGACCGCCACGGCCCGGAGGGTCACGCTCTGGTGGAAGGTGGCGCCGTGGCGGGCGAGCGTCCGCTCCAGGAGGGCGCGCGAGGCGTAGTGCGCCAGGGCGACGACCCGGCCGTTCACCGGGGCGCTGACCGGGGCGGAGCCGACGGGGCCGGGGGCGGAACCGGGGGCGGGCGCGGCAGGGGTACTGGTCATGACTGCTCCTTGTCGTTCACGGCGAACGGATCGAGAGGTGCGTCGAGCAGGGCCGCCAGCTCACGGGTGAACTGCCGCGCGCGTGGGCCGTCCTGTCCCCCCAGCGGCTCCACGAGCTGGTCCAGCAGACCCTGGACCAGCGTGATCGCGCGCCGGGTCGTGTCCTCCCCCTGACCGGTGAGGGAGAGCCGCATGGCGCGCGGGTCGTCGGGGTCACGGGTGCGCGCGACGAGCCCGGCGGCCTCCAGGGCGCGGGCGAGCTTGGAGACGTACAGCGCCTCCAGGCCGGTGTGGTCGGCGAGGCGGCGCTGACTGGGCCGCAACCCGGAGCGCGCCATGCCGTACAGCGACGCCATCAGCGCGTACTGGGCGTGCGTCAGGCCCAGTGGGGCGACCGCCCGGTCCACGGCCACCCGCCACTTCGTGGACAGGCGCCAGACCAGGAAGCCGGCCGTGGGCCCCGGGAGACCGTCCTCGGGGTCGTTCCTCGCTTCTGCTGAACTCACTGAAGAAACAGTACATGGCTACTATGTACATGGCTACTGTTTTCGCGCGCCGGTCGGTCGGGGCGGGCCGCGGGGCGAACCCATCGGGCCGTGCGGGCCGGCACCACGGTGCGGCGAAGCTCAGAACGCGCTCAACTCTTCGGAGATCGTTGGACGGGCCACCTATCCCGTTCGTAGGGTTCTGCGAGTGCCCGACATATCGCTGACCACCCTGGTCCTCCTGTGCATCGCGGCCGCGCTGGCCGGCTGGATCGACGCGGTCGTGGGCGGCGGCGGGCTGCTGCTGCTCCCCGCGCTGCTGCTCGGACTCCCGCAGACGGGCGCCGCGCACGTCCTCGGCACCAACAAGGCGGTGGCCATCGTCGGCACCACCGGCGCGGCGGTCACCTATGTGCGCAAGGCGCCGGTCCAGGTGGGCACGGCGGTACGGATCGGCCTCGCCGCCCTCGCGGGCTCGATGGGCGGCGCCTTCTTCGCGGCGGGGATCAGCAGCGAGGTGCTGCGTCCGGTGATCATGGTGGTCCTGCTGGGCGTGGCCGCCTTCGTGATGCTGCGGCCCACGTTCGGCACCGCGGCCCCGGAGGACCGGCGCAAGGTCACCCGGGCGCGGACCGTCGCGGCGATCGTGCTGGTCGGCGGCGGGATCGGCTTCTACGACGGCCTGTTCGGCCCCGGCACGGGCACCTTCCTGGTCCTCGCGCTGACCGCGGTCCTCCATCTGGACCTGGTCACCGCCTCCGCGACCGCCAAGATCGTCAACGTCTGCACCAACGCCGGGGCGCTGGCGATGTTCGCGTACCAGGGCACGGTCCTGTGGCAGCTCGCCGCGCTGATGGCCGTGTTCAACCTGGCGGGCGGCATGTTCGGCGCACGGATGGCCCTGCGCAAGGGCAGCGGGTTCGTCCGGGGGGTGCTGCTGGTGGTGGTCTTCTCGCTGGTGGCCAAGCTCGGCTTCGACCAGTGGAACGCGTGAGTCCGGCCCCCGGCGGGCCGGGGCCCGGTCACGCCGGGCGGACGCCGATCAGATGTCCGTACGCCACCACGTTGCCCTGGTAGCCGGTCTTCTCCGAGAAGCCGCCACCGCAGGTGATCACCCGCAACTCGGCGCGGTCGCTGGGTCCGTAGACCTTCTCGTCGGGGAAGGCGTCCGCCTCGTAGACCTCGATCGCGTCGATGGTGAACACCGCGGTACGGCCGTCCTCGCGCGCGATCTCGACGCGGTTGCCCTTCTTCAGGGCGCCCAGGCTGTAGAAGACGGACGGGCCCTGCGCGTTGTCGACATGGCCGGCCACGATCGCCGTGCCCTTGGCGCCGGGCGTCGTCCCGTCGCGGAACCAGCCCGCCAGGTTCCGGTCCCCGGCCGGCGGGACCTCCAGGCTTCCGTCGCCGTTCAGGCCGAGCCCCCTCACCGGGGCGTCCACGTCGATCTCGGGGATGCGCAGGCGCACCGGCGGTGAGGCGGGCAGCGGGTCGGCGGCGGCGTCGGTGTGCTGGTTGGGCCCGGCGGCGAACGCCTCGGCGGCCGTCGGCATCGGCGGGGTGACGTCCTGGACGCCGTTGTGGACCAGCCAGAGGCCGGCGCAGACGGCGAGGACCAGGGCCCAGCCCTTCACCTTGGCGGTCATCGACAACTCCGGTGGTGCGAAAGGTCCTAGGTGCGAACGGTTCGTGCGCGAAGGGTCCTCGTGCGAACGGTCCTTGGTGCGAACGGTCCTTCGTGCGAACGGTCCTTGCGCGAGGGGGCCTTCTGCGGACGGACGGCACCCCGCCCCCGCCGGCTCGGGACCTGGCGGGAGCGGGGGCTCAGGCGGTACGGGCGCGGCCGGGGCCGCCCCCGTCAGCCGCCCTGCGTGCCGCTCGCCCGGCGACGCAGGAACAGGCCCCCGCCGACGGCGGCCGCGGCCAGTACCGCCACGCCCGCCGCGATCTGGGTGGTGTCCGGGCCGACGCTGCCGCCGACACCGGTCTTGACGTGGCCGCTCGGGGTGTCCGGCTTGTGGTGGCGCACGGTCACGTCGCCCGTGGCCTCCTTGCCGTTCTTGCACAGCACGCCGATCCCGTAGGTCCCGGAGCGCGTGTCGTGCGGCACGGTGAACTCGCCCACCACGAGCTCCTTGTGCGTGCCCGGCCACAGCTTGAACTCGCCCGCGCCCAGCGAACCGGCGTCGCCGACCCCGCGGCCGTTCTTGCCGCACGCCTCGGTGCTCACGGTGACGGTGTCGCCGGGGGCGACGGTCCTCGGGTAGATCTCCAGCGAGCCGAAGTCCCCGGCGTGGGTCGCCTGGGCGCCCAGAGCCGTCGAGGCGACGACCAGCGCGGCGCCGGTCAGCAGGCGGACGGTGGTGCGCATGTGATCCTCCGTGGAGCGCGGGATGCGGGCTGCGTCTCCTCCGAGAAAAGTGGCCCGGCACGGCCGCTGCCTGCTGATGAGGTATCAGATCAATCGGCCGTGGTGTGCGTGTCGCACTGGACACGGTGGATTCCCGCAGGTCGGAGCGGTGTCCGTGCGGTTTCCCGGGCGCGGTGGCCGGCGTGGCGAACGGGTGACGGTCCGGTGACGACCCCCTCACGGTGGGTCACGCGGCGGCCGGGCGCCCCCGGAGCTTGACCTCAAGTAAGATTGAGGTTGAATCCTGCTGCGCATGGACACCGACACGCCCGGCACCACCGCACCGACCACGCTCACTCCGGCCACCACCGGGACCGACCGCGCCCCGCTGCGCCTCGCCGTGATCCTCGGCAGCAACCGCGAGGGACGCTTCGGCCCGGTCGTCGCCGAATGGTTCCTCTCCCGTGCCGCCGGCCGCGAGGACTTCGCCGTCTCCTACGTCGACCTCGGCGAGACCCCGCCGCCGGCCGCCCTGACGGCCACCCCGTCGCCCACCGAAGCCGCCCGGCTCGCCGCCGTCACACCCGAACTGGACGCGGCGGACGCCTTCGTCGTCATCACCCCCGAGTACAACCACTCCTTCCCCGCCGTCCTCAAGTCGCTCGTCGACTGGCACTACGGCGAGTGGCAGGCCAAGCCCGTCGCCTTCGTCTCCTACGGGGGCATGTCCGGAGGGCTGCGGGCCGTCGAGCAACTGCGCCAGGTCTTCGCCGAGATGCACGCCGTCACCGTCCGGGACACGGTCTCCTTCCACCACGCGGGGGCCCTCTTCGACGACGCCGGCAACCACCGCGACCCGGCCGGGCCCGATGCGGCGGCCAAGGCGATGCTCGACCAACTGGCCTGGTGGGCCGTCGCGCTCCGGGACGCCAAGGCGGTGCGGCCCTACACGGGGTGACCTCCCCGGGCCCCGGTGCGTACGGTGGACCCGACGCGGGCCCGCGCGCCCGCGTCCACCCGGACCCCCTGGCTGAGGAGACCGCACCGTGGAGGAACCGCAGGCCGCGCCGCCCCTGCTGGCCGTCATGACCACGACCGACAGCGCCGCGAAGGCGGAACTTCTCGCCCGGGGCGCCGTCGAGGCCCGGCTCGCCGCCTGCGCCCAGGTCTCCGCGCCGGTCGTCTCCGTCTACCGCTGGCAGAACGCGATCGAGAGCAGCCAGGAGTGGCAGGTCCTCTTCAAGACCACCCCTGACTGCTACCCCGCCCTGGAGGCCCATCTCACCGCCGCGCACGACTACGACACCCCGGAGATCATCGCCTTCCCCGTGGTGCGCGCCTCGGCCGCGTACACGGCGTGGGCGCGGGCGGAGACGGCGGCGCCGTGACCGGACCGCTCCCCTTCTTCGTCTACGGCACCCTGCGGCCGGGCGGCCCCAACCACGCGCTCTTCCTGGCCGGCCGCACGGTCGCGGAGGAACCCGCCCTGCTGCCGGGGGCGTTGCTCTACGGCGGCCCCGGCTACCCGTACGCGGTCGACGACCCCTCGGGTGCGGGCCGGGTCGCGGGGGAGGTGGTCACGGCCCGCCCGGGGGAGTACGCCCGGCTGCTCGCCGAGCTGGACCGGCTGGAGGAGTACCGCGCGCCCGGCGACCTGCGCAACCTGTACGAGCGGGTCGTGCGCGAGGTCGTCCGCCCGGGCGGCGGCTCGCCGCTGCCCGCCTGGGTCTACGTGGCCGGGGCGGAGGTCGCGCGCGGGCTCCTGACCGGCGGCGCCCTCGTCCCGGACGGCGACTGGGCCGGGCGGCGCACGGCCGGCCCGGCCTGAGGCCGTCCCGCGCGGCCCGGTCCCTCAGGCCGGAGCCGCGACCTCGCCCCCGGTCACCCGCTCGACCGGTGCCACCCGTTCCACCCGTTCCACGCGCACCGCGCACACCTTGAACTCCGGCATCCGCGAGGTCGGGTCGAGCGCCGGATTGGTCACCGTGTTCACCCGGCCCGCGCCGGGCCAGTGGAACGGCATGAACACCGTGTCCGGCCGGATCGAGCGGGTGATCCGGGCCGGGCCCTCCGCGCGCCCCCGCCGGGAGACCACCGCCACCGGCTCCCCCTCGGTTACCCCGAGCCGTTCCGCCAGCCGGGGGTGGAGTTCCACGAACGGCCCGGGAGCGGCCGTGTTCAGCTCGTCCACCCGGCGGGTCTGCGCCCCCGACTGGTACTGCGCGACGACCCGGCCCGTGGTCAGCAGCACCGGGTAGGCCGCGTCCGGCTCCTCCCCGGCGGGCCGGTGGGTCACCGGGACGAACCGGGCCCGCCCGTCCGGTGTCGCGAAGCGGTCCAGGAACAGCCGGGGCGTGCCGGGGTGGGGCGCCGCCGTGTCCCCGGCCGCGTGCCCGTCCCTGTCCCCGGCGGTGTTCCCGTCCCCGGCCGCGTGCCCGTCACTGTCCCCGGCGGTGTTCCCGTCCCCGGCCGCGTGCCCGTCCCTGTCTCCGGCGGTGTCCCCGGCCCCGGCCGGGGGCGGACCCTCCGGGCAGGGCCAGAACACCCCGTTCTCCGCCGCGATCCGTCGGTAGGTGATCCCCGAGTAGTCCGCGGGCCCGCCCGCCGAGGCCCGGCGCAGTTCGCCGAAGACCTCCTCCGGGTCGGCGGGGAACCCCTTCTCGTGCCCGAGCAGCCCGGCGAGCGCGTGCAGCACGTCCAGATCGCTGCGCACACCCGGCGGCGGGTCGAGCGCCCGGCGGCGGAGCAGGACCCGGCCCTCCAGGTTGGTCGTCGTACCGGTCTCCTCGGCCCACTGGGTCACCGGCAGCACCACGTCCGCGAGCGCCGCCGTCTCCGAGAGGACGACGTCCGCGACCGCGAGGAAGTCCAGGGACCTGATCCGCTCCTCCACGTGGGCCGCGCGCGGGGCCGAGACCACCGGGTTGGACCCCATCAGCAGCAGGGCCCGGACGTCCCCGCCGAGGGCGTCGAGGAGTTCGTAGGCGCTGCGGCCCGGTCCCGGCAGCGACTCGGGCGGCACGCCCCACACCCCGGCGACATGGGCGCGGGCCGCCGGGTCGTCCAGGCGCCGGTAGCCCGGGAGCTGGTCCGCCTTCTGGCCGTGCTCTCGCCCGCCCTGGCCGTTGCCCTGGCCCGTGAGGCAGCCGTAACCGGAGAGCGGGCGTCCGGCGCGGCCGGTGGCCAGGCAGAGGTTGATCCAGGCGCTGACCGTGTCCGTCCCCTTGGACTGCTGCTCGGGTCCGCGGGCGGTGAGCACCATGCCCGTCGGCGCGTCGCAGAAGAGCCGGACCGCCTCGCGGAGCTGCGGCACGCCGACGCCGGTGATCCGCTCCACCAGCTCCGGCCAGTGGGCCATCGCCGCCGCCCGGGCGTCCGCCCAGCCGGTCGTCCGGGCGGCGATGAACTCCTCGTCCGCGCGGCCCTGTGCGACCACGAGGTGCAGCAGCCCGAGGGCGAGCGCGAGATCGGTGCCGGGGCGGGGCGCGAGGTGCAGATCGGCCAGCTCGGCGGTGCGGGTGCGCCGGGGGTCGACCACGATCAGCCGGCCGCCGTTCTCCTTCAGCTCGGTCAGATAGCGCACCGCGGGCGGCATGGTCTCCGCCGGGTTCGAGCCGACGAGGATCACACAGCCGGTCCTCGGCACGTCCTCCAGCGGGAACGGCAGCCCCCGGTCCAGCCCGAAGGCCCTGTGGTGCGCGGCGGCGGCCGAGGACATGCAGAAGCGGCCGTTGTAGTCGATCTGGGAGGTGCCGAGCACCACCCGGGCGAACTTGCCGAGGGTGTACGCCTTCTCGTTCGTCAGCCCCCCGCCGCCGAACACGCCCACGGCGTCCGCGCCGTGCGCGGCCCGGACGCCGGACAGTCCGTCCGCGATCGTCCGCAGGGCCTCCTCCCAGGTGGCCGACTCGAGCCGGCCTGTGGCGTGGGACCGGACGAGCGGTTCGGTCAGGCGCACCCGGGAGGAGAGTACGGCGGGGGCGGTACGGCCCTTGCCGCACAACGCCCCCCGGTTCACGGGGAAGTCGGCGCGCTCCACCACCTCGGCGACCGCCTCGGGGCCCGCCGCTGCGCCGCCCGGCACGGCGCGCAGGTTCATCCCGCACTGGAGGGCGCAGTAGGGGCAGTGGGTGGGGGTGCCGGTCCCGGTGGTCTCGTCGCGCATACCGGCCAGCGTGCGACGCGCGTGTTACGCGGGCGGGAGCGGCGCATTACGGGTGCGGTACGCGCCCCTCCGCGCGAGCCCGCCGCAGCGGTGAGGTGCGCGGGGACGGGTCCGGGCCCCGGCGCGCGGTCCGCGACCTGGTACGTCCGGTCCCGGCCGGGGCCGGACGGTCAGCCGCGGCGGCCGAGTACGGCCAGCAGCCGGGACTGCGGGCTGTCGCCCGGCGGGGGCTCGACCGGCGGCGCGAACAGACCGGTTCCGGCCAGGTCGTCCGCGTACGGCGTGACCTCGGCCAGCGCGAAGTCGACCAGCCGCGCCGGCAGCCGGTCCGGGGCGCCGATTGCGCGGGAGAGGTCCCAGGCGTGCACCACCGCGTCCGCCGTCATCTGGGCGCAGTAGGCGACCGCGGGCGTCTCCCCGTACGAGAGCACCACCGTCCGGGCCGTCGCGCCCTCGGCCGCGAACGCCTTCCGGGCGCCGGCCGCCGCCGTGTCCCAGGCGGCGACCGGGTCCGCGCCGAGGACGTCCCCGTCGTAGGCGTCGCCGACCGCCTCCGGGTCCGCGCCCCTGGTCACCAGCTCCGGCACCCAGAGCTGCTCGGCCGTGAGGTGGTTGACCAGATCGCGCACGGACCACTCGGCGCAGGGCGTCGGGGCGTCCCACTGGTCGGGCCCGACCGCGTGGACCCGGGCGGAGAAGAGGTCGAGGGCTTCGCAGTGGCGGGCGAGCAGCGCGGCAGTGTCGTTGTCCATGCGGCAACTGTGGCGCGCCGCGGGCCGGTTCAGCGGGACGCGGCCGCCGACGCCGCGTCCAGCGCGTCGCGGACTCCGGGCTCCCGTGCGCCCAGGAAGTGCGGGTCCGGCCTGAACACCAGGTCCAGCGTCGCCTTGCCCGCGGCGAAGAGCTCGCGGCCGCTGCTGTAGTACCAGGTGCGGTCGTGCCGCTCGGAGACTCCGACGCCGTAGGAGTCCACGCCGGCGGCCCGGCACAGTTAGACGGCCCGGCGGATGTGGAAGCTCTGCGTCACCAGCACGGCCCGGTCGACGCCGAAGATCTTCTTCGCGCGGACGCAGGAGTCCCAGGTGTCGAACCCGGCGTAGTCGCTCACGATCCGGTCGCCGGGGACGCCGCGTTCCGTGAGGTAGGTCCGCATGGCGTCCGGCTCGTCGTACTCGGCCCGGCTGTTGTCGCCGGAGACCAGGACGACCTTGGCGCGGCCGGTCCGGTACAGCTCGGCGGCCGCGTCCAGCCGGTGCGCGAGGTAGCGGGTGGGACGGCCGTGCCACAGCCCGGCGCCGAAGACGACCACGACGTCCCGCGCGGGTGCCGCCTCGACCGTGCGCAGCCGGCTCTCGGCGCTCGCGTGCAGCCACGTCGCGGGCAGCAGCGCGAGGACGCAGCCGAGCATGACCGCCTGCACGGCCCGCCGCCGCGCCCGCCGGCTCGGCCGCGCCACCGCGTGGGCCAGTCTTCGGACGTTCTCTCTCATGATCCCCTCCCGCAGGGAGGACGTGTTCCGGCGGAAAAAGGTTCGCTCCCGGGCGGGCGGGGCCGCAGGATCGGCGCCGTGACCTCTGCCTCCGCGTCGACCTCTGCCTCCGCCTCTGCCTCGTTCTCTGGCTCCACTTCTTCCTCCGCCTTGGCCGCCGGAGTGGCGACCGCCGCCCGCAACAACGCCCTGTGGTGCGCCACCATGTGCCGTGCGCACGGCGTACCGGGAGTTCTCGGAGAGCGTGTGTGGTCCGCCGCGCGCCCCGCGCCCCCGCTGTACCCGGACGCCGTGACCCTCGCCCCGGACGCCTCCGCCACCGAGGTGCTGGACGCGCTGGGCGACCGCGCCCCGGGCGCCTCGGTCAAGGACTCCTTCGCCGCGCTGGACCTCTCGGACGCGGGATTCTCCGTCCTCTTCGAGGCGAACTGGCTGTACCGCCCGGTCGGCGCCCCCGCCCCTGCGGCCCCGCCGCGCACCCACTGGTCCGCGGTGACCACCGAGGCCGGACTCGCCAAGTGGGCGCACGCCTGGGCCGGCCCGGACGGCCCCGCCACCCTCTGGCACCGCGCCCTCCTCACGGACCCGTCCACCACGGTGCTCGCCGCACACCCCGAACCGGGCGCCGGCCCCCCGGTGGCGGGCGCGGTGCTGACAGCAGCCGGGGGAGCGGCCGGCATCTCCAACCTCTTCGCCACCGACGACGACCTCGACGCCGCGTGGGCGGGCTGCCTGGCCGCCGTGACCGTCCGCCACCCCACCCTCCCCGTCGTCGGCTACGAGGCCGGCCCGCCCCTCACCGCCGCCACCCAGCACGGCTGCACCGCGACGGGCCCACTCCGGGTCTGGGTCCCGACCGCGTCCTGACCGCGGGGGCCGCGCCCCGCCGAGTCCGCAGGCGGGGCACCCTTCGCGACGGGCGACCGCCGGGGCCCGCTCGACCGCCCTGGTGCGGTCACCGCCGACGCTGCGCGCGCGGGCCGGCCGAATCCTGAGGCCGGGCCACCCTTCGCCGCGCGCTGCCTTCGCGCCGTGCCGCCCCGCCGGGCCCGCGCGCCCGGTAAGGGCAGCGCGACGGCCGCCCCGAGCCGGCCCCGCCCGCCGGGGCGGTGGTCCGACCCGCCAGGCGGGCCCGCTCCACTCCGGCCAGGGCGAGCCCGGCCCGCAAGGGCGCGCCCCCGCAGAGGCGCGCCCGCCCTCACGCGAACGGGTCGCGCTACGGCCGGCCCGGTTCCACCCGCCGGGGCGGCGGCCCGAGCCGCCAGGCAGAACCATCGGGCAGGCCCGCCCCTTTGGCCAGTGCGCGCTCACCCATCGATCCCGCCCCCGCCCCCGTCCGCCGGGGTGGTGGCCCGAGCCGTCAGGCAGAACCATCGGGCAGGCCCGCCCCTTCGGCCAGTGCGGGCCCACCCCTCGCACCCACCCTCAGGCGAACGGGTCGCAACGCCGCCCCGAGCCGGCCCCCGCCCGCCGGGGCGGATGCCCGACCCGCCAGGCAGGCCCGACCCGCCAGGCGGGCCCGCTCCACTCCGGCCAGGGCGAGCCCGGCCCGCAAGGGCGCGCCCCCCTCGCGTCGGCCCTCGCACGCGAGGGCACGACCGCCCCGCGGGTCCACCCTCACGCGAACGGGTCGCGGCCCCCGGCCGCGACCCGTTCGCGCCGCCCGCATCCGTACACCGCTCAGCCGGCGAATTCCCCGTGTGAGTCAGGCGAAAAGGTCCGTCACCGTCGCGCAACAAGGAGGCAACCTGCGGCGGACACCATCGGTTTATGACGGAGCCGGAACACCTTCGCGAGTCCCTGCCCCTTCCCACCTCCGCCGCCGACCGGGAGAAGCCCGCCGCCAGCGTCGCGCCGTACGGCGTCGCCCAGTTCGACACCACCGCGCAGCTCCTCACCCGCATCACCGCTCAGCTCGGCACCCAGCTGAGTCACGTCCGACTGAACGGAACCCGCACCGCATGCACCGGACCAGCTTCCGGGCCGCCGACGCCCGGCCCGTCCTCGTCGCCGTCGCCCACGGCAGCCGCGACCCGCGCGCCGCGCGTACCGTGTCCGCGCTCCTCGACCGGGTCCGCGAGCTCCGCCCCGGTCTCGACGTCCGCCTGGGCCACATCGAGCTGAACGAGCCCCGGCTCGACGACACCCTCGCCGGGCTGCGCGGCGCGCCGGCGGTGCTGGTGCCGCTGCTCTTCGGCCGGGGCCACCACGTCACCCACGACCTGCCCCGCGCCGCGTCCGCCGCCGCCGGTCCGCGCATCGACGCGCCGCGCGTCGCCGCGCCGCTCGGCCCCCACCCGCTGCTGGTCGAGGCCCTGGCCGCCCGGCTCGCCGAGGCCGGCTGGTCGGACCGGGACAGCGGCAGCCGCAGCGCCGGTGTGGTCCTCGCGTCCGCCGGGTCCCGCGCCCCCGCGTCCGCCGAGGACACCCGCCGGATCGCCGCGCTGCTCGCCGAACGGCTCGGGGTGCCGGTCGTCGCCGCGTACGCCTCCGCCCTCGCGCCCGCCGTCCCCGCCGCCGTCCGCGCCCTCACCGCGCGCGGCCGGCACCGGATCGCGGTGGCCTCGTGCTTCACCGCACCCGGCCTGTTCGCCACGCGCTGCGCCGCCGCCTCGCCCTGGATCGCGGCCGAACCCCTCGGCGCGCACCCGGCCCTGGCCCGGCTGGTCCTGCACCGCTACGACGAGGCCCTGGCCCGCCCCGGCGTACCGGCGTCCACCCGAGCGCAGGGCCTCGTACCCGCCTGAGCCCCGCCGGGCCCGACTCGAACTCCGGTGGAGCCGCCCCCGGGACCGCGTCACATCAGCCACGTCCTGGTCCCGGCCGCCCGCGCCGCCGGTTACCTTCGGTGCATGGACGGCACTGGCACCACCGGCACCGACGGCATCACCTGGCCCCACGACCCCCAGGCGGCGGCCCCCCGCCCCCCGCACGGCGGGACCTGGCCGCACGACCCCGAGGCACCCGCCACCGCGCCCGGCGCGGCCGGCGGCGGTCACCGGGCGGGGGAGCGCCCACCCGCCCGCGCCCCCGAGTCGCGGGCCGTCGCCGGCCACACCCCCGACGCCTCCGGTGCCGACGGGTACGACGAACACGCCGTCGAGCGGTACGCCCCCGAGCCCGACAAGCGCCCCGGCCGGACCGCGTTCCAGCGCGACCGGGCCCGGGTCCTGCACTCCTCCGCACTGCGCCGTCTCGCCGGGAAGACCCAGGTCGTCACGCCCGGCAGCCGCGGCCACTCCTGGGACGCCAGCCCCCGCACCCGGCTGACCCACTCCCTGGAGTGCGCCCAGATCGGCCGGGAGCTGGGCGCGGCCCTCGGCTGCGACCCGGATCTCGTCGAGGCGGCCTGCCTCGCGCACGACATGGGCCACCCGCCCTTCGGCCACAACGGCGAGCAGGCCCTCAACGAGTTCGCCGCCGACTGCGGCGGCTTCGAGGGCAACGCCCAGTCCCTGCGCCTGCTCACCCGGATCGAGCCCAAGCGCTTCAGCCGGGACCCGGAGACCGGCGAGCACGTCAGCGTCGGACTCAACCTCACCCGCGCCGCTCTCGACGCGGCCACCAAGTACCCCTGGCCGCGCGGCGGTCATCCGGCCGGCCCCGACCACGTCAAGTTCGGGGTGTACGAGGACGACCTGCCGGTCTTCGCCTGGGCGCGCGAAGGCGCGCCCCAGCACCGCAAGTGCTTCGAGGCGCAGGTGATGGACTGGTCGGACGACGTGGCGTACTCGGTCCACGATTTCGAGGACGGCCTGCACGCCGGGCACATCGACCCCAACTGCCTCCTCTCCGCGACCGAACGGGAGGGCATCTGGGCGGTCGCCATCGGCCGCTACGTACCCGCCGACACCTCGCCCGACGAGCTGTCCGAGGCCTTGGACCGGCTGATCGACGCCCCCTGGTGGCCGCACCACTACGACGGTTCGGCGGTCGCCCAGGCCCGGTTGAAGGACGCGACCAGCCAGCTCATCGGCCGTTTCGCGCTCGCGGCCGAGGGAGCGACCCGGGAGGCGTTCGGCGGCGGCCGGCTCACCCGCTACGACGCGGAGCTGGTCGTTCCGCGCGCGACCCGCAACGAGTGCGCCGTCCTCAAGGCCGTCGCCGACCGCTATGTGATGCAGCGTGCCGAGCAGGAGGTGCTCCGGGCCGACCAGCGGGTGGTCCTCGCCGAACTGGCCGCCGCGCTCACCGCCCGCGCCCCGGAGGGCCTGGAGCCGCAGTTCCGGGCCCTTTTCGACGCGGCGCCGGACGACCGTGCGCGCAAGAGGGTGATCGTCGACCAGCTCGCCTCACTGACCGACGCCTCCGCCCGCACCCTGCACGAGCGCCTGCCGCAGCGCCGCTGACCCCGTCCGCGTCGTATCCCCGGAGGGCGCGCGCCCTGGAGTGCGCCCCAGCGTGCGCCGCCCCGCCCCTCGGCGCACGCCCCGTGATCCCGGCGCGCCCCGTGAACGCCCCCGGCGCGCGCTCCCGTCGGCGCGCGGCGCGCGCCCGTGCACGGCGCGCGCCGATGCCTTCGCGCCGTCCGGGAACGCGGCGGGGGCCGTGATCGTTTGCCGTTTCGTCCGGTACGACACTCCCGAGGGGCACTCCCCCTTCCGCCATCACGCTCAGTGCGGGACGCTCGCAGATGCCGAACGGCACCGGTACGTACGCGGCGCCGGGACATACGAGGAGGCAACACCGTGGTCGACGCAGATCGGACCTTCGTCATCGTCGGAGGCGGACTGGCCGGGGCCAAGGCCGCCGAGACGCTGCGCGCCGAGGGCTTCACCGGGCGGGTGATCCTCGTCGGAGACGAACGGGACCGCCCGTACGAGCGTCCACCGCTGTCCAAGGGCCTGCTCACCGGCAAGGAGGAGCGCGACGGCGTCTTCGTCCACGAGCCCGCCTGGTACGCGCGCTCCGAGGTCGAACTGCACCTGGGCCAGACCGCCGTGTCCATCGACCGGGCGGCCAAGTCGGTCCGCCTGGGGGACGGCGCCCTCCTCCACTACGACAAGCTGCTGATCGCCACCGGCGCCGAGCCCCGCCGCCTCGACGTCCCCGGCACCGACCTCGCCGGTGTGCACCATCTGCGCCGCCTCTCGCACGCCGACCGGCTCCGCCGCGTCCTCGCCACCCTCGGCCGGGACAACGGCCATCTGGTGATCGCCGGGGCCGGCTGGATCGGCCTGGAGGTCGCCGCGGCCGCCCGGGGATACGGCGCGGAGGTCACCGTCGTCGAGCCCGAGCCCACCCCGCTGCACGGCGTGATCGGCCCCGAGCTGGGCCAGGTCTTCGCCGATCTGCACCAGCGGCACGGCGTCCGCTTCCACTTCGGCGCCCGCCTCACCGAGATCACCGGCCAGGACGGCATGGTCCTCGCCGCCCGCACCGACGACGGCGAGGAGCACCCCGCCCACGAGGTCCTCGCCGCCATCGGCGCCGCCCCGCGCACCGCGCTCGCCGAGGGCGCCGGCCTGGAACTGGCCGACCGCGCCCACGGCGGCGGCATCGCGGTGGACGCCGCCCTGCGCACCTCCGACCCCGACATCTACGCGGCGGGAGACGTCGCCGCCCAGCAGCACCCCCTGTTCGGCACCCGGCTGCGCGTCGAGCACTGGGCGAACGCGCTGAACGGCGGCCCCGCCGCCGCCCGCGCCATGCTCGGCAAGGACGTGACGTACGACCGCGTCCCGTACTTCTTCTCCGACCAGTACGACCTGGGCATGGAGTACTCGGGCTGGGCCCCGCCCGGCTCCTACGACCAGGTCGTCCTCCGGGGCGATGTGGGCAAGCGCGAGTTCATCGCCTTCTGGCTCTCCGAGGGCCGGGTCCTCGCCGGGATGAACGTCAACGTGTGGGACGTCACCGAGCCGATCCAGCAGCTGATCCGCGACCGCACCCCGGTCGACGCCCAGGCCCTGGGCGACCCGGACGTGGCGATCACCGACCTGGCCGGCGGCCCCCGGGGAGACTGAGCGCGTCCCGGCGGTCCCCGGGGGAGGCTGAGCGCGTCCCGGCGGCCCCCGGGGAGACTGACGCGTCCCGGCGGCCGGTCCCGCCGGGCCGGGCAGGAGTGTCCCCGCACCCCCGTAGAATTCACGCGTGGCAGGCAGGATCAACGACGACGACGTGAAGGCGGTGCGGGACGCCGTCCCGATCGACGCCGTCGTGTCCGAGTACCTCCAGCTCCGCAACGCGGGCGGCGGCAATCTCAAGGGCCTCTGCCCCTTCCACGACGAGAAGTCCCCCTCCTTCCAGGTCAGCCCCAGCAAGGGGCTCTTCCACTGCTTCGGCTGCCAGGAGGGCGGCGACACGATCGCCTTCGTCATGAAGATCGACCACCTGTCGTTCTCCGAGACGGTGGAGCGCCTCGCCGCCCAGGCCGGCATCACCCTGCGCTACGAGGAGGGCGGGTACAACCCCACCCACCAGCGCGGGGAGCGCATCCGCCTGGTCGAGGCGCACAAGGTGGCCGCCCAGTTCTACGTGGAGCAGCTCGGCTCGCCCGAGGCCGAGATCGGCCGGAAGTTCCTCGCCGAGCGCGGCTTCGACCAGTCCGCGGCCGAGCACTTCGGCGTCGGCTACAGCCCGGCCGGCTGGGACCACCTCACCCGCTTTCTGCGGGGCAAGGGCTTCAGCGACAAGGAGCTGGTCCTCTCCGGCCTCTCCCAGGAGGGCCGCCGGGGCCCGATCGACCGCTTCCGGGGCCGGCTGATGTGGCCCATCCGGGACATCACCGGCGAGGTCGTCGGCTTCGGCGCGCGCAAGCTCCGCGAGGACGACAACGGCCCCAAGTACCTGAACACCCCCGAGACCGCGATCTACAAGAAGTCGCACGTCCTCTACGGCATCGACCTGGCCAAGAAGGAGATCGCCCGCACCAGCCGGGCGGTCGTGGTCGAGGGGTACACGGATGTGATGGCCTGTCACCTCGCGGGTGTCACCACCGCCATCGCGACCTGCGGCACGGCCTTCGGCGGCGACCACATCAAGATCCTTCGGCGGCTGCTGATGGACAACGCCACCGCCGAGGTGATCTTCACCTTCGACGGCGACGCGGCCGGCCAGAAGGCGGCCCTGCGCGCCTTCGAGGACGACCAGAAGTTCGCCGCCGAGACCTCCATCGCGATCACCCCCGGCGGGATGGACCCCTGCGAACTGCGGCTCGCCGAGGGGGACTCCTCGGTGCAGAAGCTCGTCGAGTCGCGCACCCCGCTCTTCGAGTTCGCCATCCGGCACACCGTCTCCCGCCACAACCTGGAGACCCCGGCGGGCCGTGCCGCGGCGCTGGACGAGGCGGCGCCCATCGTCGCCGGCATCAAGAACATCGCCATCCAGCACGAGTCGGCCGTCCAGCTCGCGGGCATCCTCGGCATCCTGGACACCCAGTTCGTGGTCAAACGGGTCGCCCAGCTCGCCCGCTGGGCCCGCGACCGCGGCGGCCGGGGCCCCGGCTCGGGCCCGCAGGACCGTCGCGCCCCCGCGCACCGCGCGGCGGAGACCCCCGCCACCCCCCAGGCGCCGTCCGGCCCGGCGCTCAACCTGCGCAGCCCCGCCCACCGCACCGAGCGGGAGCTGCTCAAGCTGGCCCTCCAGCACCCCGCCCTGGTCTCGCCCGCCTTCGACGCCTACGGCGCCGACGAGTTCACCGCCCCGCCGTACGCGGCCGTCCGCCGCACCATCGAGGAGGCCGGCGGCGCCGAGCAGGGCGCGGCCGACACCCCGGGCTACCTCGCCCGCGTCCGCGAGACCGCCCCCGACGACACCGTCCGCGCCCTCGTCACCGAACTGGCCGTGGAGGCCGTCCACGCCCGCACCGTCGACGAGGTCTACGCGGGCGTCCAGCTCGTCCAGGTCCGCCTGCGCGCCGTCGACCGCCGCATCAGCGAGATCCAGGGCGCCCTGGCCCGCCTCGGCCACAACGCCGACCCCCAGCAGTACGCGGCCGTGGCCAACGACCTCTGGGTCCTCCAGCAGTACGCCCAGGCCCTCCGCAACCAGGGCGCGGCAGCGCTCTAGCCCCCACCTCCCCGCCCCTCACCGCCCCCACCGCCCGCGCCGCGACCGCCGGCCGTCCCACCGCGGTCCGGGCTGGCCGCACCGGCCGATCGTGGCAGACCGCCACACAGGGGGCATCCGTGTAACCGTCCGGTCACGCCGGGTTCCAGAAAGTCGCCGCACGCCCCTCGTGGCGGAGATGTGCCGTACCCCACACTGGCGGTGCCTGAGCCCTCGGAGCTGTCGTACGCCCCCGATCCGGCAGCGATCACCCTGGAGGTCGCCCCCGTGCAGACCCGGACCCTGAGCGAGACCGAGACCCCGGCGGTGACGGCACCCGCCGGCCGCGCGGCCGACCAGGTGCCCGCGCAGGGCCTGCCCGCCGGGCACCCGGAGGCGCCCGAGCCCCCGCCCGCCGCACCGGCGGAGCTGGTGGAGGACCCCGAACTGCCCGAGCCGCCGCCGCGGCCCACCGGCCGGGCCGCCGACGCCTCGGGCCCCTCCTCGGACCTGTTCCGCCAGTACCTGCGCGAGATCGGGCGCATCCCGCTGCTGACCGCGGCGGAGGAGGTCGAACTCGCCCGCCGGGTCGAGGCCGGGCTCTTCGCCGAGGAACGCCTCGCGGTCACCGACCCGGACTCGCAGCTCGCGGTCGACCTGGACCGGCTCGTCGTGATGGGCCGGGTCGCCAAGCGCCGGCTGATCGAGGCGAACCTGCGGCTCGTGGTCTCGGTCGCCAAGCGGTACGTCGGACGCGGGCTGACCATGCTCGACCTGGTCCAGGAGGGCAACCTCGGCCTGATCCGGGCCGTCGAGAAGTTCGACTACGCCCGCGGCTACAAGTTCTCGACGTACGCGACCTGGTGGATCCGCCAGGCGATGTCCCGCGCCCTCGCCGACCAGGCCCGCACCATCCGGGTCCCGGTCCATGTGGTGGAGCTGATCAACCGGGTGGTCCGCGTCCAGCGCCGGCTGCTCCAGGAGCGCGGCTACGAGCCCACCCCCGAGGAGGTCGCCGCCCAGCTCGACCTGCCGCCCGAGCGCGTCGGCGAGGTGCTGCGCCTCGCCCAGGAGCCCGTCTCCCTGCACGCGCCCGTCGGCGAGGAGGACGACGTGGCGCTCGGCGACCTGATCGAGGACGGGGACGCGGCCTCGCCCGTCGAGTCCGCGGCCTTCCTGCTGCTGCGCGAGCACCTGGAGGCGGTCCTCTCCACCCTCGGGGAACGCGAGCGCAAGGTCGTCCAGCTGCGGTACGGGCTGGCCGACGGGCGGCCCCGCACCCTGGAGGAGATCGGGCGGCTGTTCGGCGTCACCCGGGAGCGCATCCGCCAGATCGAGTCCAAGACGCTGAGCCGGCTGCGCGACCACGCCTTCGCCGACCAGCTCCGCGGCTACCTCGACTGAACGACCGGAGCGACTGAACGACTGCGACCGAACGACCGAACGACCGAACGGCGCAACACCGGTCGGGCCCGGGCCGCAAGCGCCGCCCCGGCGCAGTCGGCCCCGGCCGGGCCGGGCCGGAAACGCCCGCCCCGGCCGGCCCCGCTCAGTCGACCTCCGCCACCGCCTGGGCGAACTGCGCCGCGTACAGCCGCGCGTACGCTCCCCGTGCCGCGAGCAGTTCACCGTGCGTGCCCTGCTCCACGATCGCGCCGTCCTCCATCACCAGGATCACGTCCGCGTCCCGGATCGTGGAGAGCCGGTGCGCGATCACGAAGCTGGTCCGGCCGTGGGACAGACGCGCCATCGCCCGCTGGATCAGCACCTCGGTGCGGGTGTCCACCGAACTGGTCGCCTCGTCGAGGACCAGGATCACCGGATCGGAGAGGAAGGCCCGCGCGATGGTGATGAGTTGCTTCTCACCGGCGCTCACCCCGGAGCCCTCGTCGTCGATCACCGTGTCGTAGCCGTCGGGCAGGGTGCGGACGAACCGGTCGGCGTGCGCGGCCCGGGCAGCCTCCTCGATCTCCTCACGGGTCACCTCACGGGAGGCCCCGTAGGCGATGTTCTCCGCGATGGTGCCGCCGAACAGCCAGGTGTCCTGGAGCACCATCCCGATCCCGGACCGCAGCTCCTCGCGCGGCATCGACGCGATGTCCCGGCCGTCCAGGGTGATCCGCCCGCCGGTCACCTCGTAGAACCGCATCAGCAGATTGACCAGGGTCGTCTTGCCCGCGCCGGTCGGGCCCACGATCGCGACCGTGTGGCCGGGCTCCACCGTGAGCGACAGGTCCTCGACGAGGGGCTTGTCGGGCTCGTAGCGGAAGGACACCTTCTCCATCGCCACCCGCCCCTCGGCCCGGGCCGGCGAGGTCCCCGCCCCGTCCTCGCCCACCGCCTTCACGGGCGCGTCCGGCTCCTGCTCCTCGGCGTCCAGCAGCTCGAAGACCCGCTCGGCGGAGGCGACGCCCGACTGGATCAGGTTCGCCATCGAGGCCACCTGGGTCAGCGGCATCGAGAACTGCCGCGAGTACTGCACGAACGCCTGCACATCGCCGATCGACAGTGTCCCCGAGGCCACCCGCAGCCCGCCGACCACCGCGACCAGCACATAGTTGAGGTTGGACACGAAGAACATCAGCGGCTGCATCATCCCGCTGTTGAACTGCGCCCGGAACCCGGCCTGGTACAGCGCCTCGTTCTGCTCGGCGAAGTCCCGCGCACACTCCTCCTGGCGGCCGAAGACCTTGACCAGGGAGTGCCCGGTGTACATCTCCTCGATATGCGCGTTGAGCGTGCCCGTCGACTTCCACTGCTGCACGAAGTGCGGCTGCGAGCGCTTGCCGACCCGGGTCGCCACGACCACCGACACCGGGACCGTCACCAGGGCCACCAGCGCCAGCAGCGGGGAGATCCAGAACATCATCGCCAGCACGCCGACGATGGTCAGCAGCGAGTTGATGAGCTGGCCCATCGACTGCTGGAGGGTCTGGGAGATGTTGTCGATGTCGTTGGTCGCCCGGCTCAGCACCTCACCACGCTGCGCCCGGTCGAAGTACGACAGCGGCAGCCGGGACAGCTTGTCCTGCACGTCCTCCCGCATCCGGTACACGGTCCGGTTGATGACCGTGATCGACAGCCGGGTCGCCACCAGCATCAGCAGCCCCGCCGCCACGTACACGGCCAGCGCGGCGAGGAGGACGTTGCCCACCGCCGCGAAGTCGATGCCCTCGCCCGGGGTGAAGTCCACGCCGGAGAGCATGTCGGCGAGACCGGCGTCGCCGTCCGCGCGGATGTTCCCGACCGCCTGCTCCTTGGTGGTCCCCTCGCGCAGCTCCCGGCCGACGACCCCCGCGAAGACCAGGTCGGTCGCCGTCCCGAGGATCTTCGGCCCCACCACCGACAGCGCGACGCTCAGCACACAGGCACCCAGCATCACCCACAGCGCGGCCCGTTCGGGCGCGAGCCGCCGCAGCAGCCGCTTGCCCGAGCCCGTGAAGTCCATCGAGCGGTCGCCAGGCGCCCCGCCCGCCATCATCCGTCCCGCCACACCCGGTGCGCTCATGCCGCCTCGGCCTCCGTCAGCTGCGAGAGCACGATCTCCCGGTACGTCTCGTTGGTCTCCATCAGCGCGTGATGGGTGCCCGTCCCCACGACCCGGCCCTCGTCCAGGACCACGATCCGGTCGGCGTCGCGGATGGTGGACACCCGCTGGGCCACGATCACCACGGTCGCGTCGGCGGTCCCGGCGGCGAGCGCGGCCCGCAGGGCGGCGTCCGTCGCGTAGTCGAGGGCGGAGAAGGAGTCGTCGAAGAGATAGATCTCCGGCCGCTGCACCAGCGTCCGCGCGATGGCCAGCCGCTGGCGCTGGCCGCCGGAGACATTGGTGCCGCCCTGCGCGATCGGCGCGTCCAGACCGGCTTCCAGCCCGCGCACGAACTCGGCGGCCTGCGCGGTCTCCAGGGCCGCCCACAGCTCCGCGTCACTCGCGTCCGGGTTCCCGTAGCGCAGATTGGTGGCGACGGTGCCGGAGAAGAGGTACGGCTTCTGCGGCACCAGCCCGACCGTGCGGGCGAGCAGCGCCGGGTCGATCTCCCGGACGTCCACGCCGTCCACGAACACCTCGCCGCCGGTCACGTCGAACAGCCGGGGCACCAGCCCCAGCAGGGTGGACTTGCCGCTGCCGGTGGAGCCGATGACGGCGGTGGTCTCCCCCGGCCGGGCCGTCAGGGAGACGGCGTGCAGCACCGGCTCCTCGGCCCCCGGGTAGCGGAAGTCGACGTCTCGCACCTCCAGCAGCCCCCGGGCGCGCAGCTCCCGCACCGGCGCGAGCGGCGGGACGACGCCGGAGGCGGTGTCCAGCACCTCCTGGATGCGCTCCGCGCACACCTCCGCCCGCGGCACCATCATGAACATGAAGGTGGCCATCATCACGGCCATCACGATCTGCATCAAGTACGCGAGGAACGCGGTGAGCGCGCCGATCTCCATGTCCCCGGCGTCGATGCGGTGGGCGCCGAACCAGACGACCGCGATCGAGGACACGTTCACCACGGTCATCACGGTCGGGAACATCAGGGCCATCAGCCGGCCGGTCGCCATGGAGACGTCCGTCAGCTCCTGGTTGGCCCCCGCGAACCGCCGCTTCTCGTAGCCGTCGCGGACGAAGGCGCGGATCACACGGTTGCCGGTGATCTGCTCGCGCAGCACCCGGTTCACGGTGTCCAGCCGGTCCTGCATCGTCCGGAACAGCGGCCGCATCCGCCGCACGATCAGGGAGACGGCGATGCCCAGCACCGGCACCACCGCCAGCAGCACCGCGGACAGCGGCACGTCCAGCCCGAGCGCGAGCACGATCCCGCCGACGCACATGATCGGCGCCGAGACCATCAGGGTGAACGCCATCAGCACCAGCATCTGGATCTGCTGGACGTCGTTGGTGGTCCGGGTGATCAGGGACGGCGCCCCGAAGTGCCCGACCTCCCGCGCGGAGAAGCTCTGCACCCGGTCGAAGACGGCGGCCCGTACGTCCCGTCCGAGCGCGGCGGCGGTACGCGCCCCGAGGAAGACGGCCCCGATGTTGCACAGCACCTGGACGACGCTGATACCGATCATCAGCGCGCCGAGGGACAGGATGTAGCCCGCGTCCCCCTTCACGACACCGTTGTCGATGATGTCCGCGTTGAGGGTCGGCAGATAGAGGGTGGCGCTGGTCTGCAGCAGTTGCAGCACCACCAGCAGGGCGAGGGGGCGTTTGTGCGGGCCCAGACGGGTCCGCAGCAGTCGTATCAGCACGGTGCTGTCTCTCGGTTCGGCAGGATCGGCACGTTCGGCAAGATCGGAGGAGATCCCATCTTCCGGCACCCGCCCGCCGGAACCCCAGGGGTTTCGGCCAAGCCGGGGTCAAGACTCCACCCGGCCCCGGGGCGGGGCCCCGCCCGGCCCCGCCCCGGCGGTCCGCGCAAGCAGCCCCGCCCGCCGCCGTGTTCAGGACAGCGGCTCGGTGAACGCCCCCGGGTGGATCTGGTCGCGGGTCGCCCCGTACTGCTGGCGCACCGCCTGCCCGACCGCGGCCTCCTCGCCCGGCTCGAAGACCTGCACGGACGCGGCCTGCCAGGCCGGCGGGGCGGCGGGGGAGTGGGTGCCCCGCGCGACGCCCAGGGCCCAGGCCGCCTGACGGGCCGCGCCGAGCGCCGCGTAGTCGGCGGGCTGCGGCACCACGACCGGGACGCCGAACACCGCGGGCGCCACCGCCTGCACGGCGGGCAGTTCTGCGGCCGCGCCCAGCAGGAACACCCGGCGCACCTCGACGCCCCGCCCGCGCAGCACGTCGAGGGCGTCGGCCAGCGAGCAGAGCATCCCCTCGAAGGAGGCCCGCGCCAGGTGCTCGGGCTTCATCGACTCGCGCCGCAGTCCGCTCAGCGTCCCCGCGGTGTGCGGGAGCTGCGGGGTCCGCTCGCCCTCCAGATAGGGGAGGAGCACCAGACCGGAGGAGCCCGGGGTCGACTTCAGGGCGAGCGCCGACAGCTCCGCGAGGTCCGCGAGACCGAGCAGCTCCGCCGTACCGCGCAGCGCCCGTACGGCGTTGAGGGTGTGCACCACGGGCAGGTGCATCCCGGTGGCGTCGGCGAACGAGGTGATCATCCCGGACGGGTCGGCCAGCGCCTCGTGGTGCACGGCCATCACCGAGCCGGACGCCCCCAGCGACACCACCGCGTCCCCGACACCGACGCCCAGCCCGAAGGCCGCGGCCATCGTCTCGCCGGTGCCGGCCGAGATGAGCAGCCCCTCGGGGGTGGTCCCGGCGGCCTCGGCCGGGCCGAGTACCTCCGGCAGGGCGCAGGGGTGCCCCAGCGCGATCTCCACCAGGTCGGGCCGCCACGCACCGGCGCCGGCGGACCAGAACCCGGTGCCGGACGCGGCCCCGCGGTCGGTGGTCCGGCGCGCGGGCCGGCCGAGGAGCTGCCACACCAGCCAGTCGTGCGGCTGGAGGACCGCGGCGATGCGCCGGGCGGCGTCGGGTTCGGTGCGGGCCAGCCAGCGCAGCTTGGCCACCGGCTGGGGAGCCTGCGGCACCGAGCCGACGGCCTCGGCCCAGGCCCGGCGCCCGCCGAGCGCGTCGACGAGGTCGGCGGCGGCGACCTGGGCGCGCTTGTCGTTGCCCACCAGGGCCGGGCGGACCGGCGCGCCCTGCGCGTCGAGCGGGATCAGCCCGTGCGGCTGCGCGGACACGCCGATCGCCTGGACGCCCTCCAGCAGGCCGGACCCGGCCGCCTCACCGAGCGAGAGCAGCCAGACCTGCGGGTCGACCTCGGTCGACTTCGGCTCGACGGGATGCGGCGCGTATCCCTGGCGCAGCACGGCGCCTGTGTCCGCGTCGCAGACGACGATGCGTGTGTACTCGGACGAACTGTCCAACCCGGCGACTATCCCCATGCAAAGAATTCTGCCGCACGCTCCCGGCGGACGCGGTGCCCGGGGAAGCGGCGGCAGAATCGTCGCTGCGCTGCGCTGTGCGGTACTGCGGTGCGGTGCTGCGCAGCGGTGAGGGGGGTGTCAGGTGTTGGTCGTCCCCCAGTCGTCCTCCGTGCCGGGGCCGCGGTCCTTCAGGGCGCGCACCCGCTCGGCCACCGAGTCCGGCACATGGTCGCCGACCTTGCCGCTCACGGCGTGGAACGCCTTGCCGGCCGCCTCGCGCCCGTTGTGCGCGGCGGACTCGGCCGCGTTGCGCACCGCCGGGTTCTGCGAGACCTGCCGCGCGGACTTCTTGAGCTGCTCGTACCGCTCGCGCCCGGCCCGTGCGCCGAGCACAAAGCCGAGGGCCAGTCCGGCGACGAACGTGAGCTTGTACCGCATGGGTGTCACCTTCCGTTGCGTCGGTGCTGCCCGCTTACCCGGCGTGGCCCGTGATCACCCGGTGCCGAACCGATTGGCGGAGCACCCCCCTGCTTGCGCTAATGTATGTGTCGCAGCGAGCGGACGCCCTCCGAGGACGACCCCGGTAGGTACGTTCGGTGCACACGCAGCAATCCCCTGTAGCTCAATTGGCAGAGCAGCCGGCTGTTAACCGGCAGGTTACTGGTTCGAGTCCAGTCGGGGGAGCGCGATCCCCTGTAGCTCAATTGGCAGAGCATTCGGCTGTTAACCGGAGGGTTGCTGGTTCGAGTCCAGCCGGGGGAGCACGGAGACGAAGAGGGCCCGCGAGGGCCCTCTTCGTCGTTTCCGGAACCTCCGGCCCGGGACCTTCCGGATGATCCCGAGCGGGAAGCGGAACCACGCGGCGACCAGCGGAGTCCTCATGGTCAGGCGTTGTCGACCATGCGAGGGCAGGAGATCGTATGACCGGCTATGCTGCGGCAGACGACGCGCACACATGTGCGCGCCGCGCCGTGAGGGGCGGTAGCTCAGCCGGTTAGAGCAGCGGACTCATAATCCGTCGGCCGTGGGTTCGAGTCCCACCCGCCCCACCACGCGGCTCTCCCAGAGAACCGTTTCTACCTGCGGAACGCGAAGACGGGGGTTGCCACTCCAGGGTGGCGACCCCCGTTCATCCGTTCAGGCCAAGATCCAGGGACCCGGAGCGCGCCACCTGGGTCCCCCAGGTGACTCTGCGGCTTCAGCAGACGGGATCTTGGCCCTGCTCCTCGGCTTCGAGCAGGTCGCGAGCCAGGCTTACGAGCCCCATCTCGGCCTTGCAGTCGATGACAGAGCGGGCCACGTGGGGACGCTTCCCGAGCTCTGGCGGATGTGCGGTGACCTTGTTCGCCGACAGGACCCTGATGCCGGCCAGGTCCGACTCGACCTAGGCTTCTGCTGCCGACCACTCTTCTCGCGCTGTTGGCGCCGGGTTCGTGCCTGCCCCAGGACCTCGGCTGTCCCCTCGCTCTGGTTCAGGGTGCGGATACTGTCGGCCTTCAGGGCTTCGCCGTACAGCCGGTAGTCCACCTCCACGATCTGAGCCGAGATGCGCAGCCAGCGATCGGCGAGGTCGACCTCGCCCAGCGGCTGGGCGGCCATCTCGATCCGGCGGGGCCCCAGAAGGATGAAGGAGTGCCACAGGTTGTACAGCCAGTCGTCTCGGACGAAGTCCAGGAAGGCACCGGTCTGGTTGTGAACCGCTCCGGGTCTGATGGAGGCTCGATTCCCTGAGAGGATCGAGTCATGGCACGTCCGTCCCCTTGCCCTCCCGAGCTTCGCGAGCGCGCGGTGCGCATGGTTGCGGAGATCCGCCCGAACTACCCCACCGAGTGGGCCGCGATGAAGGCGGTCGCGGCCAAGCTGGGGATCGGTGCCGCCGAGACGGTGAGGACCTGGGTCCGCAAGACCGAGGTCGACGCAGGCCAGCGGCCCGGAGTCACGTCGGAAGAGGCCGCGGAGATCAAGCGGCTGCGGGCCGAGAACGCCGAACTGCGACGGGCGAACGAGATCCTCAAGGCGGCCTCGGCTTTCTTCGCGGCCGAGCTCGACCGGCCGTCGAAGCGCTCGTAGCGTTCATCGACGCACACCGCCAGGTGTTCGGGGTCGAGCCGATCTGCCGAGTCCTGACCAACCACGGACTGAAGATCGCGACGAGCACCTACTACGCCGCCAGGAACCGCACCCCCAGCGACCGGTCGGTCCGCGACCGGGAGCTGAAGACGCAGATCAGCCGCGTCCACGCCGACAATTTCGGCGTCTACGGGGTCCGGAAGCTCTGGCGTCAGCTGCACCGCGAGGGCATACCGGTGGCCCGCTGCACCGTCGCCCGGCTGATGCGCGACCTCGGCCTCGAAGGCGCCCGGCGCGGGAAGGAGATCCGCACCACCGTCCGGGACGATGGCCATGAGCGGTCCGCTGACCTGCTGCAACGCGACTTTACCGCGTCCAGGCCGAACGAGCGGTGGGTGGCTGACTTCACCTATGCCGCCACCTGGTCGGGGATCGTCTACGTCGCGTTCGTCGTGGACGTGTTCTCCCGGGCGATCGTGGGCTGGTCCGCCGCCACCAGCAAGCGGGCCAAGCTCGTCCTCGACGCGCTCGACATGGCCTTGTGGCGTCGCGACCGCGCCGGAACTCCCGCTGGCCCGGGGCTGGTTCATCATTCGGACGCGGGTAGTCAGTACACGTCTTTCGCGTTCACCGCGCACCTGATCGAGGCCGGCACCGACGCCTCGATCGGCACCGTCGGCGACGCCTTGGACAACGCGCTCATGGAATCCCAGATCGGCCTCTACAAGACGGAGTTGATCAAGCCGCGCAGGCCCTGGCACGGCCTGGCCGACGTTGAACTCGCCACCGCGGAATGGGTCCACTGGTTCAACAACCAGCGCCTCCACACAGCGATCGGCGACATCCCGCCCCACGAGCACGAGACCAACCACTACGCTCAACACCAGCCCCAACCGGCGGCTGGAGTCAACGCATAGAGCCTCCACCGATCCCGGAGCGGTTCATCCAGTCAAGAAGGAGTGCAGATGAGTGACAACGTGTCACGTACGGATGACGTCCGGCGCGCTTGGGGGCGAGTGACCAGCTGGCTGGAGCAAAACGCTCCGGTGACGTATGAGGCTATCAGTGGACCTGCGAGTGAGAAGGGCATCACTGACGCTGAGGAGCGTATAGGGGTGTCGTTGCCGCAGGACTTGCGGGAATGGCTACTGATGAACAGCATGGGCCAGGGAAGCCCCGATCCTGTGGGGTGTCTGGTTTCCTGGGGGTGCGGCGGGATTGTTTCTCAGGATGCCTTTCTGCTGGGCATCCGGGATATCGAAAGGGTCTACCTTCACCAAATGGGGACCGAGGTGATGGAGCCGTCTGACGATCCGGATTACCCGAACTGGCGTCAAGAGTGGATTCCATTCATGTCTGAAGGCGACGGATTCTACGGGCAGTTCGTGGACGCGCGTGACGGTCGCGTGGGGCGCTGGAGCGAGGGCTCGCTGCCTGAGGTTGGTCAGTATCCGTCGCTGGCCGCATACTTCGATCGAGTCGCTGAAGGCTTGGAGCGCATTGCGGCAGAGGGGATTGCGGCGTGTCGGATCGTTGATGGGAGACTTGTCTGGAGCTGACGCTGCAAGAGTGTGTGGGGCGTCGAGAAGACGCCCGACGCCCCACACATGCCTAGTCAGCCAGCTAGACTGGCTTCTGCACGTTCAGCCAGTAGTTGTCTCCGTCGATGAGGCGTTGTTCCTTGATGAATGCTCCGAATGGCCGCATCGAGCCAGTGTTCTGGTTGTTAGACATGGCTGACCGGCCACACGGTTCCGTCCAAGTGGGAACGTGGTAGTCCGGATTGGGAATGAGTCTCCATTTACCCTGGGCGTTCTTTATGGCGATGGTGTTGACGCAAGCGTTGCCAGACTTGACGGGGTTTGGGTTCTTCCCTCCCCAATTGGTCTGCATGCCTGCGCTCTGGTAAGTGGACGCGAAAGCGAACTCATCACAGCTCTCTGTGTCGGTGCCTGAGGAGGCATTCAGTTCTGGCGAGAGCCCCACAGTGCCTTTGTACTTCTTCGCCCAGGTGGACGGGCAAATGCTTTCCCGGTTTGCGTCACTCATTTTCTTGTCCCCGCCTGTGTTCTGCACCTCCGGGGGAGCGAGAACGTCAGAACCGACGTAGGTCAGCGGCTTGTTCGCGATTTTGAGTCCGAAGTGCCCGGGGAGCTTCTGCTGCATGAGCCAGGCGTGTGCCGCCGCCGCGGGGTATTTCTGGTGGTCCATTGTGTAGGTCGGCTTGTATCCCGGAAAAACGCAACCTGGTGTTGCCAGCACACTCTTATCGCAGCGGATATCGAGCTCGCTTTTCTCTGCTGTGGGTGTCAGATCGATGGATGAACCGTTGACCTTCCCACTGTAGGACCAGTGAGGGCTTATGACGGACTCGCCACTGCCCTTATTCCACTTCACCTTCTGCGTGATCTTGTACAAGTGGGTGTCGGCCAGTCCGACGAACGTGTTGGATCCACTCTCGACTCGGGATACCTCTTGGCAGTAGCCGCGGCACTTGAAGTCGACCTCGAAGGTGGCACTGGTTGCGTTGGACAGGCTCTTCAATCCGACGGTCACTGTCTGCGTGAACGTGTCACTCCGTGTGTCCAGGTCGATCTCGTGCCGGTAGTCAAACCCTGCGCTTCTTCCGGGTTGCCCGTTAGCCGGCAGAAGGTTGAGGTAGATCTCTTCCACGACACACGCGTCGGTTCGCGTGTATGTCATGGAGATCTGGTTGACGGTACAGCTGGAAGTTGAAGCGGACGCCGAGGCCGCCAACACCGCTGGGGGCGCTGGACCGTCTGCCCGGGCGAGCTTATGTGCGCTGGAACTAGCGGCGCCGACAAGGTCGAAGAAGCGACCCGGGATGGTATTGGGAGGTTCGACTAAATCTGGGTCGGGCGCGTTTACGTCCGGATCACCGAAGGTGAGGTCGGCGGGGATGCCGGAGTAGTCGCCAGGCACGAACGCGATTGCGTCCCAAGCAACATCCTTGTCCCCGGTACCGCCGCTGTTGAAGTTCGACAGCGAGACCTCCGGCACCATTCCAGCGAAGAAGTATGCCCCGAGGTCAACCCACTTGTTGTCTTCATTGGCAGTCTGCGAAATCGTCTTCGTCGTCGTGCCGTTGGCATGCTTGATCTCGTATTTCGCTTCCGCGGTCTGCGCGCCATGGTCCGGGATATGCGCGAACACCTTCGCCTGACCACCGTGCTCGGTGATCTGCCGGCCGAGCTTCCAGGTGCCGGTGACCTTCATCCGGTTGGCGTTGCCCGGGTAGGACTCGGGCTGGCGGGTGTGGGTGAACCAGAAGTGGTTCTGGTAGGCGGCACCGATCTGGTGGGTGTCCATTTTGCCGGGGTAGGTGCCGTTCCACTCGACGAAGTGGAACTTGAACGTGCCGTCCGACTTCACCGGGCCGCAGCTCCGTGACGCTGATCCGGCCGGGACTACCCCGTTGGAGACGTCATCGACGATCAGAGCGTTGGCGGGGAGGCCGCTGGAGCAGCGGGGCGGGTAGGAGTTGGCGTCCGGTTGCTCCGGGTAGGAGGTGTTGAAGCGGTGGACCTGGTAGCCGCACTGGGCCCCTTGGTCGCAGCTCTTCCACTCCACCGATTTGTTCCACCAGCAGTGCAGCCAGTGCGGGTTGGTGTCCTTGTTGCCGGAATCCAGCGTGCAGGCGCCTTTCCCGGGGTCGTTGGAGTCATTGTCGGCGATCTTGCCCGGGTCGCAGGAGTTGGAAGAGTTGCAGAACAGGTCGATGGGCGGCTTCGCGGTAGCCCGGTCGGTGACGCTGTTCCACCATGCCGCGCGGTACCCGGCCTGCATGTCGCCGGGGGCGAACATCGCCGAGATCGGTCGTGCGGCCCAGCCGATCACCTTCTCCTGATACGGCCAATGCTGTGGCTGCGCTGCGTGGGAGTAGTCGTCCCTCGAGGCATCCAGTGCGTGCTGCAGGAACGGGACCCGGTTCGCCTTCCACAGCGGGTTGGCGGGGTTGTTGGTCCAGCCGACTCCCCAGTGGCCGGCGGAGTCGGCGGTTGGGTAGAAGCCCGAGTTGTACGCCCACAGGGCGAAGAACCAGTTCTCGATCCACTTCGGATGACCGTTGTTCACGGTCATCCCTGCCTGGTAGGTCTCGTTCCACTTCTTCGACAGGATCTGCGCGCCGGACGCGATGTTCGCGGTGTAGTCCAACGCCACGGCCTCCTGGGCCAGCGGACTCAGCGTGGCCTGGTTGTGGCCCGGCAGGCGCATTCCGTCTGTGACCTGGGTGATGCCGTATCCACAGTCGGAATCTTCCCAGTTGATGCGCCAGGGGTCGAGCTGTTCCCCGTCGGGGGCGTAGTCGACGCCATAGTAGTTGCCGATCAGGCTGTTTGACGTCACTCCCGGGACGGCGAAGCGTGTGGCCTGCCACATGTTTGACTCCTGGGCGGTGACGCCGAGGAGGACCTGGGAGGGAATGTGCCAGCGGTCGTTTGTGCCGTCTTCGGTGTCGAGCTTGCCGTTCGGGTCACCGGCCAGCACGATCGGCGGGAACAGCTTCTGCGGGGTGTAGCCGCCGGTCCCCGTGTTCTTCCAGTTCGGCTCGCGGTAGAAGTCGAGCTTGCCGACGACGGCCTGATTCACTGCCCACTCGACCTGACGCGGCGTGGGCTGGAAGGCCTGCTTCTTCACGTCATTTCGGGGGACGGAACAGGTCCGCTCCGACCCGTCCTCGGTCGGGACGTCGGGGGAACCGGCGATGAGCCGGGTCTGTATCGTCTGTGCCGACATACCGCCGCCGCTGTCAATTACAGCAGGCTTAGCCTTCCTCAGTTCTGGCAGTGCTGGCGAGACCGCCTTGCCCTGGGCCTCTGCCCTTTTTCCGCCGATGCGCATCTTCCCCGGGTGGGCGTCGAGCATGACCGTCTTTTTGACGTCGAGGAGTTTGACCGTGGTGCGCACGGTCCGCTCGGTCAGCGCCTCCTCAGGGCGGATGCGAGTGTCCTTGCCATCCGCCCAGGCGGTCGTGACTGCCGCGCGCCCGTGGCTGGAGACCAGTGCGCCCTTGGCGACACCGCCGGGGTTTCTCACCGTCCTGGGCAGTTTGCCCTTGCTGGCCGCCTTGCCGGTGACGAACACCGTTCCCTGGCTGGTAGAGGTCAGATCCCAGTCCGTCAGCGATCCGGATGCGACCGTGGCGGGCTTCGCGCCCTTGGCGTGGAGCTGATGCGCCGCTAGGTACTGCGCGTAGCTGTTGGACGTCCTCTTGCTGTTCTTCGACTGGGTGCGGTCGATGTAGGTCAGACCGCCGTCCTTGTCGATGGTGAACTGGAAGGGAATCTGCCGTGTGCGGGTGATCTCCGTCAGCTTGCCCTTGGCGCCGGCCTTGACGATCCGATTGCCGTGAGCGGCAACAATGCCCTCCTTCACCGGAACTGCGGAGGTGACCTGCCCGGTGTAAGCGACTGGTGAACTGGCCTTGCCGGTGGTGGTGTCGACGGTGACCAGGCGGGTCTGCTGCTTGGTGTCGCCTTCGTAGGAGAGCTGGGTGAACACGGCCTGCTCGCCCGCGCCGCACCCGGGATTGAAGTAGGCCAAGGAAACCTGGAAAGGCAGCTTGGTGACCTGGCCGTTGGTCAGGTCCACCATCGCGGCGAACGCGCCTCGGGCCATCAACTCAGGCTTGTTGGTGAATGTCCGCGGTGCATAGGCAACGGCTGCCCGGTTCCCTGAGGCGGTCAGACAGGCATTACCGATCCAGGTGTCGGTGTCGAAACCGGGCTCGGACAGGGACGCAGCGGTCTTCCACGCGTACCCGCCTGCCTCGTCGGCGACGAGGAGGTGGAAGCCCGTCCCGTCGCCAGATGTGATGAACGCCCTGTCAGTAGACTGACGGTAGTTGGAGCCCAGCAGCGCGGGCCGGTCCTTGGCGGCGACAGCTTCCGGCTCGTCGATGTCCACGGTCTTCGGGGCCTGGTGCTGGGCAGCGTCCTTCGGCGGCTTCGGTTCGGCCGCCTGTGTGGGCATGGTCAGCGGAATCGCCAGAGCTGTCGCCACAGCGACAACCACCGGCACCCGCCGCCGTCTTATGGGTATCTTCACACTCTTCCTTAGATTGAAACGGACGGTCCGCCCAGGTCCGGCTGACAACCGGACGGATCTCTACCGCAGACACTCCTGGCGGCTGCGCGCGCCCAGGCAGCCGGTCTCGCTAGGCAGGGTCACGCTGATTCCGGGGGGGCTGCCTGGGACGTCCCTCGCGATGCGCGGGCTGTCGCGGATATCGTGCTGGCGCTTACGGAGCGAGGGCTTACTGTTCCTCCGGCTGCAGCCCGCGGCGCCCGTGGTCTGGCTACGTCAGCGACGGGCTGTTCAGGACGACTCGGCTGATGTCGCCGACGGGCACAACTTCTCGGTCGCTATCCCTAGTCACGGCAGTGACTGCCAGGTCACCGGTGCATGCGGCAACAAGACGGTCAGAGTGCGGCGAGATGGCCCCACGAGCCCGCCCAAGGCACCGGCGCCGGACTCGTCCAGGAACTGTCGTGTGATGTGGCGGCCCCGTGCTCCCAGGGCACGTCTTAGGTCGATCTCGCCCGTGCATTTCAGGACCGCGACCAGGGAAGTGTTGGCGATGCCGATCGAGCCGATGAACAGGCAGATGGCCGCCAACAACAGGAACAGTTCGTCGCGGTCACCGCTGACTTCTCTACGCAGGACTGATCGGGAGTCGGAACGGCCTCGAAGTACTCGGGATGCGCGGGGTCAAGAGCGACAGAAGCTTAGGCGGCGACTTGCGGCGCAGCGCATGCCGGACTCAGGAATGTGCCAGAACAGGAGAGGAGGGGCGGCGGCACTGCCGACCGCCGCCCGCACCCGGCCGAGATGTCAGTCGGCTTCGACAGCTGCGGCCTTGTCGACGGCCGACTTGCTGTCGGCCTTCAGGCCGTTCAGAGCCACCTGGTTCTGGGAAATGGCCTTTTTCTGCAATGCCACTTCGGACTTGAACCAGATCTGGGCCACGTCGTGCTGCTCGCGGCAGGCAATGTCAGCGGTCGCGGTGGCGATCTCAAGCTTGGTCACAGAGGCAGGGTCGGAGAAGCGCGTGTCGTCAGAGGCGTCCAGGGGCTCGTCGTAGGAGAACCCCTTTTCCTTCATGCAGGACGACCACTTCGCGAACGCCGCCACGACCCGCGGGTCCTTCATCGATTGCTCATACGAGCCGCTACGGACCTCCTGTGCGACGCTGTCCTCTGCCACCAGAGGGACTTGGCCGTCCGCCTCCGAAACACATGCCCGCAGTACTGTCTCGTCGGCACCGGACTCATCGACAGCTCCCTCGCTCATGGCCCTGTCGTAGGCGGCTTGCTCCTCTGCGGCCGGCTTGTAGCCCCGCTTCGACGCCAGCTCCGTGTCGTGGATCCCGTAGCGCCAGTCAGTCAGCGTCTCGCCACCGAGCGGGGGAAGATCTGGTGCAGGCTTCCATTCCTCGAATCCGGATTGCTTCATGCACTCGTCGATCAGACGGTCTCTCGCACCGCTGATCTGCCGGGTCTGCGCTGCCGTCGGAAGATACGCCTCAATCGGCAGCCTCCACGTCGCCGGATCCTCCTGGTCCGGCATCAGTGCAGCCGCGGCTTCAACCGCAGTCGGCGTCTGAGCACGTTGCTGTGCTGAAGGCGTTTCTCCGCCCTCTGCGCGTCCCAGGCGACTCCGGCGACTGCGACGGCACCCACCGCCGTTGCCGCCAGGGCCGGGATAGCCACCCTGAAAATCAACCCCCGCGAATTCACTGCTTTCTCCTCTCCGATACAACTATCCCTGTCGCTCAGGTCCATCTGAAAGAGGCATTTTCGTTGTACACGTACCGGAACTGACCGATGTGCTGGTATGGTGCCATCACGTCTTGATTGCCTTTGTAGCCACTGCTGAAGTACACGCGTGCCGTGTACTTGTAGTGGAAGTTCTCGCCTGAAGCAGCATTGTTCTTGACCCGCTGCCACGATCCCGGCAGCGGAGAACTTCCGCCGCCGCCGCAGTACTTGATCGGGTACGCGCCCGGGTCGGTGCCGCCAGGCTTGACCGCGTTGAAGTCGTACACGGCGTACCCAATATTTCGATGAGCACCGTTCTGCCCCGAATTTTACCACAGGGTGAGCTTGAACTGGGACGCTCCCGGCTCTTTACAGCCTTCAGGGCTGTACAAGTTCTCGTCATTTGGGTTTGCGTGCGCCGTCGACGTCAAAGTCAGGGACATGGCGCAAGCCAGGCCCACGGCGGCAGTCATCATCCTTACTCTCTTCATTTACCCCCACATTCACACTCGAGATCCCGCCTGCTACCGCTCGTTTCAGGGCAAGCGGGCCGGGGCGCCGCCGTTCAAGTGCTCCGGCAACACCTGCTGGCAACGCGACCCTAAACCGAATCGCCCTAGATGATCGAGTATTTTATCTTCGTGGCCGATTCGCCCGGAAATCGGAGAGATAGATTCCGCCCTATTGATTGCAGTTTGGACGTTGGAAGGGTGTATTTTGTTGCCATTTGGAGTCTCGTGCAGGCGGGGCGGCGATTGGCTAATAACGCACGCTGAGAGCTCGTAACGCGATCTTGTCGAGCGTTCCTGCTCGTCCGGACCGATAGGACGATTCGGCCGTTCGGGATGGTGTGAGTACCCGGCATTGGCTCGTGGATGATGGCCTGTGGGCGCTGATGAAGCGATGCTGCCGCCCTGGCCCGGGAAGGCTCTTTGCCCTGCTCCACCAGGTCGAACGCGTCGCCATCCGCCGGGAACGCCGCACCGAACTCCACGACACCTTCGTCCCCCTCGCCTGCAGCCTCATCGGCCGGGACAACTCACGAAGGCCCGCACATGATTGGGATACGAGCTCTCAGAGCTCGTAACACGATCTTGTTGAACGCCCCTGGTCGGTCGTGACCGGTGTGACGATTCGGCCGTTCGGGATGGTGTGAGTACCAGGCCGTGGATCGTGGACGATGACCTGTGGGCGCTGATCGAGCCGCTGCTGCCGCCCTGGCCCGAGAAGGCTCCCGGCCCGCAGCCGGTGCCGGACCGGCAGTGCCTGCAAGGCATCCTGTACGCGCTGCACAACGACATCGCCTGGCAACTGCTGCCACTGGAGCTGGGGTTCGGCTCCGGGCAGACCTGCTGGCGGCGCCTTGAGCGGCGGCAGAAGGCCGGGGTCTTCGACCGGCTGCATCGAATCCTGCTCGCCGAGCTGAACGCGGCCGGCGCGCTGGACTGGTCGCGTGCGTGCGCGGATGGCTCTCACGTCCGTGCGAAAAAGGGGGAGCCGACACCGGTCCGTCGCCGGTCGACCGGCGGAAGACGTGCAGCAAGCACCACCTGATCTGCGACGGACGCGGCACCCCGCTGAAAGTCATCACTACGGCGGCCAACGTCAACGACGTGACCCAGACCCTCGCTCCGGTCGACGGCATCCCGCCCGTCGCGGGTCGTCCCGGCCGCCCCCGACGACGTCCCGAGGCCCTGCTCGGCGACAAGGGCTACGACTCCGATCCCAACCGCCGTGTACTGCGTAAGCGCCGGAATCCTGCCGGTGATCTCCCGCCGGGGTGCCCCGAACATCGAAGGCATGGGCAAGCTCCGCTACGTCGTGGAGCAGACCTTCGCCCTCCTCCACCAATTCAAACGCCTCGCCGTCCGCTGGGAACGACGCACCGAACTCCACGACGCCTTCGTCTCCCTCGCCTGCAGCCTCATCTGCTGGAGACGCCTCAAGAAGGCCCGAACATGATCGTGTTACGAGCTCTTAGACGTCGTCTCATTTGGAATGCTGGGTAGTCTGCACTGTGTGGTGATGGTCGAGCGCATGGTGCCGGACGAGTTGTGGGAGCTGTTCCAGCGGGTGGTTCCGCCTGCTCCAGCGCGGCCGCAGGGCGGCGGCCGGCGCCGGTACGGGGATCGCGAGGTGCTGGCCGCGATCATCTTCGTTGCCACGACGGGCTGTACTTGGCGGCAGTTGCCGCCGGTCTTCGGCCCCTCGGGGCCG